>JAUYRZ010000103.1 GCA_030695565.1 Archangium sp. | reverse complement strand
GCCACCCTCGATGATGGCCATCACCGCGGTGGTGCGCACCCCTCCGCGTTGCGTGATGGCCATCAACAAGTCGGATCAGCCGGCCCTCAACAAGCGTGCTTCGCAACACGTATGCGCAACGCGCGTGCAGGCACCCTGAATAACGGAGCTGGAGCGAACACCAGTTCTCTAAAAGAGAAGTCTGCCGACGCGGTTCTCTTCTAGAGCGATGGAGGAGAACGCAGGTATGTGATTGCGTGGTGTTGATCAGCGAATTGCGGCCTCTTCGACTCTGAAAGAGAGTCGCTCTTTCAGAGCTATCAGCGCCCCTTTTCCGTCCGGGCACCTCGCCTTCCGCGCGCGCAACCTCAGCAAATACATCCACGAGACTGGCGCACACACGCACCTTCCGGATTCTCGTTTTCTAAAAGAGTCGAAGGTTCGGGCCCTCGAGCACTGGAAGCCCGACGCCGAGAGGCCTGTTCGCGCTGGGCAACACCAGCAGCCCAAGAGACACCACGCCCTCCAAAAGCAGCCACGCCAATCTCCAGAATCTATCTGGAGCCTCAAGGCCACCCTGCGCCGCAAGCTCGCGCACCTCTGAGAGCGCACTCCACTCCGAATCTCCGAGGCAGGCCTGCGCGTCCTCCGTGAGTGGCTCCGCGAAAACCCCGAGCCCGATACGCCTCGCGACGAGCTCACCCTGCGGATGTCCCTGCTCACAGAGGCCGCCGATGCCGACACCTTCCGCCATCTCGACGAGGAGCTGCAGCGCTGTCTCCACATCGCCGACATCGAGCGTGCGCCGCTGGGTCATCCTTCACCACGACGCCCGCGGTGCCTGGTGCCGAGAGGTGATCACTCACCTTCGCGAGATCGCTCATCCCGACCTCGATCCACTCATGAAGGATCCCCCGCCAAAACGAAGTGAGCCGGACGCCACCGAGATGGAGGCCATCCTCGCGCTCGCTCGGCGCGGCGAGCTTCCCAGAACGGGTTGCGTGTCGTGGCGAAGTGAAGGCCCGCCGTGGCTGAGCCGGTCGCAGGGTTGATGGCGACGAGCAGCTTCGGTGCGACGATGTCCGAGAGCGCCCTTTCAACCCTCGTCAGGGTTCACGCCATGTTCCAGCAACAGCGCGCGAAGCCTCGCGTTCTCTGTTTCGAGCTCAGCCAGACGGCTCGGCTTCTTCGGCGCCGCCTGGGCCGGAGCCGTGCAGACGAGCAGCATGGCCCATTTCTGGAGCCCACACTCCGCAAAGCGCCTCTTGAGCTTGTCCACCCGCGTGCCGAGCCACTTCGGGTCGGCGAGCGAAGGATCGGCGCCCTGGATGGTCTCTTTCCAGATCTTCGAGTCGACATAGTGCAGCAGCCCGCCGATCCGCCGCGCTTCACGCAGATCGAGCAAGCGGGGCCCCGCATCGTCGAGGGCGAGACGATTGATCAAGTGTGTCTCTTCCGGGCGCAGGCGACGCAGGGCCTCGAGCGCTGCGCTGAGGAACACAGCTTCGAGCTCGAAGGGATTCGAGTGGTGGAGCGGGCTGGGCTCAGAGGCGAGCCCGGCCTCGAGCGTCGGGGCGAGACTCAGCTTCGCTGCCAACTCGGCATCGATCGCCTGAAGCTTCAGCACCAGCGTGCTCACAGATGCACCGCGAAGATCACCGCGCGCTCCGACCGGGCGGCGTCGTCGAGCGTGCGCACCAGGTTCCTCCACGACGCCTCGAATTCGGCCGAAGCCTCGGGCTCATCCCAGTAACCTGGAGGGACATTCAACGCCGTCAGGAACTGTGCATCCCACGCCTCGGACACACGAAAGCTCCCCATGACCTCGAGGAGCCCCGCGATGCGGCGCGTGCACACCGTACCGAGGCCCCAGTGGTCCCCCAGAGGCGTCACCTGGAACTCCTCGCTGCTCGTGCCAGCGAGCGCGTCCCAGGCGGTGCGCTCGTCGGGGAAGGCCTTCGCCAACAGGCAGACGATGGCATCCAGGTGGCGCTCGAGGTGTCGGCCTTCGTCGGTGGAGGCGGAGCTCCCCAGCCCCTCGGGTCCCGCGAGTGCCGAAACACGAGGGTGGGCCGCGAAGCGCTCTGCATCGAGGCCGAGATCCATCTCTTCATACCCGAGCCACCAGTCCATCAGCGCGGGCTGACGAGCCAAGGCGTCGAAGAAGCGTGAGTCGACGGCGTGGACGACAGTGGTCACTCCCATGCGTTCCGATCTACCGCGCCGCCGCCCTGGACCCCGTACCTGCCCACCGACCTGACGCGCGCGGGCGACACTGCGAGCCGAGCCCCACAGAACTCGAGGCGAGTTGGCCGCGCCGAAAAGAAATGCCCCGCCCGTTGATGCTTCGTTCCGTGCCGACGACGGCGCTTCGAGGTGCGCTGACGCGCCGGGCTCGCCCGAGCGGCCCATGAAGTTGCGTGTCGCAGGCGCACCGACGCGCCGGTCTCGAAGATCGGCCGGGCTGGCGCCCAGCCAGGTGTTAGCTTCGTCGCTGCCGATCGGTGCCGACGTGCGCGCCGCAGAACGCACCACTTCCCATGAGCGCTCACTTCGTCTTCACCATCGACGGTCAGAACTACGGGCTGCCCCTCGGCGTGGTGGAAGAGGCCGTGAACTTGCCGTGGATCGATCGGGTCGCTGAGAGCCCGCGCGACGTCTGCGGCGTGTTCGACCTGCGCGGCGCGGTGCTGCCGGTGGTGGACCCCGCCTATCGGCTCGGCGCGGAGCTCAGGCCAGCGCGGGTCAGCGACGTGTTGGTGATCGCGCGCAGCGACGCCGGCCGCGTGGCCCTGCGGGTGGACGCCATCGTGGGCCTGCAAGACGGCGAGAGCACGCCCCTGCCTTTGACCGCCGAGGGCCCTCCTTTCGTCACCGGGCTGCTGCGCGGCGAGGGGCTGGTGACCCTGGTCTCGCTCGACGCCTTTCTGCTGCCTGCGGTGCGCGCGTTCGTCGAGCGGCAGGCCGCCGAGGCCCGCGCTCCGTGAAGGCCGCCGGTGCGCTCGGCCACCTGGTTGAGAAGATCCGCTCGCGGTTTGGTCTCGACTACGGCGGTTCGCGGCTCGACGTGCTGCTCGAAGGGCTCACCCGCATCGCGCCCAACGCCGAGGCGGCCGCCGCGCAGCTGGCCTGCGCCGACCGCGACGCGCTGGCCGAGTTCGTGGGCTCCATCACCAACACCGAGACCTACTTCTTCCGTCACGCAGAGCAGTTCTCTGCGTTGAGGGTGCTCATCGAGCGCCACTGGGCCCAACACCCGCCCATCTCGTACCGGGCCTGGTGCGCCGGCTGCTCCACGGGCGAAGAGCCGCTGACCGTCAGCGCGGTGCTCGATGACGTCTCGCGCCTGAACGATCCGTCACCGCTGACCACCGTGCTGGCCACCGACATCAACCCCAGCGCTTTGCGCCAGGCCCAGAACGCCCGGTACACCGAGTGGTCCTTCCGCGGGGTGCTGGCCGATCAGCGCGAGCGTTACTTCGTGAAGGAGGGCACCCACTACGTGCCCCGCAGGGCACTGCTCGAGAGAATCACCTTCCGCAGGCACAACCTGCTGGACCCGGCGCCCGAGCCGGTGCCCTTCGACCTGGTGGTCTGCCGCAACGTGCTCATCTACTTCGACGGCGAACAGCTCGAGCGGGCGGTCAACCGGCTGGCCCTCGCCGTGGCCCCGGGCGGGATCCTGGTGTTGGGGCCTGTGGAGTCTGCTGCGGCCAGCCTGCCGGACTTCGACGTGCTCCACCCCGGCGCCTGCATCGTCTACCGCAAGCGCCACGCCTTCCTGGAGCCGTCTGTGCCACGGGGCTGGAACACCAGCGCGGCGAATGGGGCCAGCGCGCAAGCCCCCCGGTCGGCCCCGCCGTTGCCGCCACCGGTCGCCGCCTCGCGCCCGCCTGCAAGGGCGCCCCTCCGCCCACCAGCCGAAGTGCCCGCCGTCGCGCCACAGGCCGAGGCGCTCACGGTGCGCCTCGCGCAGGCGTGTGGGCTGGCCGATCAAGGCCGGCTGGCGGAGGCACGCGCCGCCGCCGAGTCGTTGCAGCGGGACTTCGGCGATCGCGGGGAATTGCAGATCCTCACCGCGCTGATCCTCCTCGAAGAAGATCGCCACGATGAAGCAGCCAGCCAGCTGGAGGCGGTGGTGGCGGCGCGACCGGACCTGGCGATGGCCCACTACCTCCTCGGCTCGACGCTCGACACCGGGGGCGCACGCAACGAAGCGGCGTCGTCGTACCGCCGGGCGCTCCTGGCGCTCGACGAGAAGCCCCCCGAAGAGCCGGTCGCCGGCGGGGGCGGGCTGACGGTGGCAGACCTCTCGGCCACCCTCGCGCACCTGCTGCGCGGCCAACCGGAGAAACGCCGATGAACGATCAGCCGCGGGTCAACAGCTTCACCGCGCTCGAGGTGGCGCTGCTGCGCCGCCGCGCGAGCACCCTGGCGCGGCCGGTGGTGAACGCCCACGAGCTCGCCTCATCCGCGGAGCTGCTGGTGGCCCGGGTCGGCGCGGCGCGGTACGCGGTGCCGCTCCACGAGCTGGCCTCGGTGGTGCCTTTGCAGCGGCTGGCCCGCATCCCCAACGCGCCCCCGTGGGTGGCCGGGCTGGCGCACGACCACGGGCAGATCCTCACCGTCGTCGATCTGGGGGCGCTGACGGGCGAACGCGCTGCCGAGCCACTGCGTTTCGGTCTGCTGATCGAGGTGGCGGGTGAACTCTTCGCCCTCGGAGTGCCGGAGCTGGAGGGGCTGGTCAAACAGTGGGCTGCCGCGGCCGACACGATTCCGGCCGGGGTGCCTGCCCGCGCCCGCCCCTTCATCGACGCCATCGACGCCCGGGGCGTCTGCCGGCTCCAGATGCCCCGCCTCCTGACTGAGTTGGCCCGCCTCTCCTCATCGCAAGGAACTCCCACGCCATGACCGCCACGCCCCCCACACACACCACATCAGCGTCGGGCCTGTACCTCGGCTTCGGCATCGCCGGCCTGGTGATCGGCCTGATGTTCCCGCCCGTCGCCTCGCTCTTCGTCAAGGAGTGGATGGACGGCCGCTTCCCCTGGTTCGTCGTCGCCTGCGTGGCCGCGGGAGAAATCATGGCCGCGGTCGCCGCGGTGTCCGTGAAGTCGACCGTGATTCGCCGGTTGGAAGATCAGGAGCGCACGGAACGCGAGAAGCGGCGGGCGCTCCAGGAAGCGCTGCACACGTACACCACCTTCGCCGAGAAGATCGCCCAGGGAAACCTGGTGGTGCGCCTGGGCAACGCCTCTGGCCACGACGAAGGCAGCGAGGTGGCGCGCCTGGGTCGGCAGCTCGACGCCATGGTCGAGAGCCTGCACACGCTGAGCAAGCAGGTGGCGGGCGCCACCGAGCAGACCTCGGGCTCGAGCTCGTTGTTGCTCACCGCAGCGGCCCAACAGAGCACCGCGGCGGCCGAGCAGGCGTCGGCGGTCTCGGAGATCACCACCACCGTGGAAGAGGTGCGCCAGACCGCGGAGCAGGCCGCCGAGCGCGCGCAAGCGGTGATCGGCACCACCGAGCAGTCGAAACGTTCGTACGACCAGGGCCTGGCGGCGGTGAGCGCCACGGTGGAGGGCATCACCAACCTCAAAGACCGGGTCGACGGCATCGCCCGGAACATCCTCGGGCTCTCTGAGCGCGTGCAGCAGATCGGCGAGATCGTCGGCACCGTCAGCGAGCTGGCCGAGCAGTCGAACCTGCTGGCCATCAACGCGGCGATCGAAGCGGCCAAGGCCGGCGAGCAGGGCCGCGGCTTCGCGGTGGTGGCAGGCGAGGTGCGCAGCCTGGCCGAACAATCGAAGCAGGCCACCCGGCAGGTGCGCACCATCATCGCGGAGATCCAACGCGCGACGAACACCGCGGTGATGGTGACCGAGGAGGGCACCAAGCAGGCCGAGGCCGGGCTGAAGATGGCCCAGCAGACCGGCGGCACGTTGCAGCAGATGGCGCAGATCATCGAAGAGTCGGTGCAGTCGGCCCGGCAGATCGCCGCCTTGTCCCGCCAGCAGGCGCTGGGCGTGGATCAGGTGTCGGTGGCCATGAAGAACATCGAACAGACGATGCGCAGCGGCGTCGACGCCACCCGCAGCACCGAGCGTGCGGCGCGTGATCTCACCACCCTCGCGGCCCAGATGAAGACGCTGGTGGCCCGGCACACGGTGTGACGTGAAGCTCGCCGAAGGCCTGCCCCTGGAGGTCCTGGACCTCTTCCGCGACGAGGCCAAAGAGCACCTCGATGGCCTGGTGCAGGGCCTCGAGAAGCTCGCCCAGGCCCCCGATGCCCTCGCCGGGGCCATCGTGCACGAGCTCGCCCGCAGGCTGCACACCATCAAGGGTGGCGCGGCCGGCATCGGGTTCGAGCCGATCGCCCGGGTCGCCCACGAAGCCGAGAACGTGTTGATCAGCGACGCGCCGGTGGCCGAGCGGGTGCGCAAAGTGGCGCGCGCCACCGCGTGGATCGACGGCGCGGTGCGCGATCAACACGAAGACCCCACGGCGATCCTGGAAGAGCTGCGAAAGGCCGCGCTGTCGGCGCCGCACCCCAGCGCGCCTCCACCGACGGCCTCCGCGCCGCCCCCCGCCTCGGCGCCGCCCGCGAACGCCGCGGGCCGAGAGTCGATCCGCGTGCGGGTGCGCACGGTGGAGAGCCTGGTGGCCCCGCTGGCGGCCCTGGCCGGCGAACGCGCCGAGAGCCGCTTCCGACGGGAACGGTTGCGTCGCTCGGCGGAATCGGCCCGCGGGCTGTGGCGCCGCGCCAACGCCGCGCCGCTGGGCCCCGCGGAGCTCGAAGAGCTGTCGGCCCTGGTGGCCGGCCTCGAGCGGGAGGCGGCCGCGGCCCGCGAGTCGGCGCGCACCATGACCCGGTCGGTGTCAGCGGCCGAAGAGACGCTCCAGAAGATGCGCCTGGTGTCGGTGGCCTCGCTCGAGGAGCCGTTGCGCCTCTCGTCGATGGACGCCGCGGCGCGCACCGGCAAGGAGGTGCAGTTCTCGCTGGTGGGCGGCGGGGTGTTCGTCGATCGCCGGGTGCTCGACGAGCTCCGCGGGCCACTGGTTCACCTGGTGCGCAACGCCGTCGATCACGGCCTCGAGACTGCCGCCGAGCGCGCGCGCCTGGGGAAACAGGGGCCGGGCCGGCTGGTGGTGCGGGTGGTGTCGCTGGGCGATCTCGTCGAGGTCTCGGTGGAGGACAACGGCCGGGGCATCGACGCCGCGAAGGTGGGCCAGCGCGCCGTGGCCCTGGGCCAGCTCGCGCCCGAAGCGGCCGCCAAGCTGCAGCCTGCGGAGCTGTTCGCTGTGCTGGCCACGCCGGGGTTTTCCACCCGCGAGCAGGTCACCGAGCTCTCGGGGCGTGGCACGGGCATGGACGTGGTGGCCGGGGCGGTCAAGGGGCTGGGGGGCCAGGTGAGCCTGCACACCGAGCTGGGTCAGGGCACCACGTTCCAACTGTCGATTCCGGTGGCGGCGTTGTCGACGCGGGTGCTGTTCGTGCGCCTCCGCGGCGAGACCCTCGCCCTGCCGCTCTCGGGGGTCGACGGCACGGCGCGGCTGGGCCCCGAGGCGTTCTACGAGGTGGGCGGCAGGCGCTTCGTCACCCTCGGAGGCGCGGGAGTCCCCGTGCATGAGCTGGAGCAGGGCCAGGCCGCCGCGGCGCCTGAAGGCAAGCGGACGGCGGTGCGGGTGCGCGCCGCGGGCGGCCCGCTGGCGCTGTTGGTCGACGAGATCGTCGGCGAAGAAGAGGTCTCGGTGCGCCCGTTGGGGCCACCCCTGCGGCACATCGAAGGGGTGATCGGCAGCACTCTGGCCGAGTCGGGCGAGGTGGTGCTGGTGCTCGACCCGCGGGGGCTGGGGCGGTTGGGCGCCTTCGCCAACGAAGACCTCGCCGCGGCGCCTGCGCGGCCGGCGCGGGTGCTGGTGGTGGACGACTCGATCACCACGCGCACGTTGGAGCGCCACATCCTCGAGCGGGCTGGGTACCAGGTGGAGCTGGCGCGTGACGGGGTGGAAGCGCTGGCGGCGTTGCGCGCCAACAGCTTCGATCTGGTGGTCTCCGACTACGAGATGCCCAACCTCGACGGCATCGGCCTGGTGCGCGCCATGCGGGCCGACGAGGGGCTGGAGGCGCTCCCGTTGATCCTGGTGACCTCGGTGGTGGGGGAAGAGACCCGCCGGCGGGCGCTGGCCGCTGGCGCCAACGCGTACGTGATGAAGGGGCAGTTCGACCAGGACACCCTGCTGGCAGCGATCGCCGAGCACCTCGCGGGGCGCCGTGGCTAAGGAGCCCGTCACCATCGTCAGCCTGGGTCGCGACGCCGGGCCGGGCGCGGAGCTGCTGGCCCAGCTGGAGCGCGCCGGGGAGGTGATGGTGCTGGGCCGCGCCTCGGAGGCGCAGGCGGCGATCCGCATGTGCCGCGACCGGAAGCCGCGCTGCGCGTTGTTGTTCGTCGACAGCACAGTGCAGCTGGAGCTGCTGCGCGCCGTGCTGGGCGCGGTAAACTTGCCGGTGGTGGCGCTGAGCCGCACCACCACGCTGGGGGTGGAGGCGATGGCTGCTGGGGCCTCCGAGACGTTGCCCGCGAGCGCCGCCGCGGGCCAGGTGGGCACCGCGGTGCGCCTGATGGCCGAGTTGCAGACCGTGACGCGGCGCCGCTCGCCGCTCCCTTTTTCACAGCCGCCCCTGCCCCCGCCGACCCGGCCGCGAGCCGAGCTGGACCGGCGGCCGCTGGTGCTGGTGACCGCGTCGACGGGCGGGCCGCCGGCGCTGGTGCAACTGGTGGGCGCCCTGGGGCCCGACTTCGCCGCGCCGGTGCTGATCGTTCAGCACATGCCTGATGACTACGACGCCACCTTCGCCGCCTGGTTGGGGGCCCAGCTGCCGCTGCCGGTGGAGGTGGCGCAGCCTGGCACCACGCCACAGCCGGGTCGGGTCTACCTGGTGCGCAGCGGCTTCAACACGGTGCTGGGCCACGGGGGCTTCTTCCTGACGCGGCCCCGCTCGCCCACGGGCCCCTGCCCTTCGGCCGACGTCCTCTTCGAGAGCGTGGCGGCGCTGCCCGACTTCGAGGTGTGCGCGCTGGTGATGACCGGCATGGGCACCGACGGGGCCCGCGGTCTGCTCGCGATCCGCAAGGCGGGCGGCTACACGCTCGTTCAGGACAAGGCGAGCTGCGTCATCTTCGGCATGCCGGCCGAGGCGCTTCGCCTCGGTGCGGCCGAGTTTTCTCTCTCACCGCTCTCGCTGGCGGAGCAACTGCGCGCGTGGCTCAAACCCCTGCGTGAGCACCACCCCAAACGAGGCCCCCTTGCCCCCTGAACTCCACAGCCCCCCTTCGCCCCAACACACCTTCTTCAACCGGCCATGGTGGGCGGTGGGCCAGCCCCTCGACGGCCAGGGCGGGTTGCGCATCAACGAGACAGCGACCCGCGCCCGGGCGGGCCTGCTCAACGTCATCTCGGCCATGACCCTGGGGGTGCTGCTGACCCGGCCGGAGTGGGACCCGGTGCTCTATGTGGGCCCCTTCGTGCTGCTGGACATGCTGCTGGCGGCGAGCACCGGCCTCACGCCCCTGAGCCCGACGGGCGTGCTGGGCACCGCGTTGACCATGCGAATGCGCCCCACCTGGAAGGCCACCACACCGAAACGTTTCGCCTGGGGCCTGGGGGCAACGTTGGCCGCAGTGTGTTTGGGCATGCGTGGGCTGGGTGCCACGCCGGGGGCGATGGCGGTGGTGGTCGCGGTGTGTTTCGCCCTCACCTGGTTGGAAGCGACCCTGGGGTTCTGTGTGGGCTGCTGGCTCCACGCGCGCATCTGGGGCTGCGAAGTGTGTGATGTGCCCTATGTGCGCCCTTAAATGGTGGAAGAATCCCCGACGCCGGGGTTTGGCTCCTCCCCGCGAGGTCGACGAAAGGATCGTATCCGCTGCAGACCGTACTCATCATCGACGACAGCCCCACCATCCGCTACCTGCTCAAGGTCTACCTCGCCGGGCTGGCCGTCACCGTGTTGGAAGCCAACGATGGGGAGGCCGGCCTGCGTCAAGTGCGCGAGGGAGGGGTTTCGCTGGTGATCGCCGATCTGCGCATGCCCGGCATGGACGGGTTCGAGTTCATCCGGCAGCTGAGGGCCGACGCCACGCACGGCCGATTGCCGGTGATCCTCCTCACGATGGAGGCGAAGCCCGGGTTGAAAGAAGAAGCCCTGGCGCTCGGCGCCAACGCGTTCCTCACCAAGCCCGTGCCGCTGGCCGTGCTACGAGAGACCGTGCAGCAGCTGCTGTCTCCCGTGAGCCCGTGAGACCTCAGCCCCACACAGCACTTCGGGGGGCCGCATGAGCGCCGTCCACCAGTTCGGCAAGTACGAGTTCATCACGCTCCTCTCGGTGGGAGGCATGGCGGAGGTGCACCTGGCCTGCATCAACGGGCCCGGCGGCTTCCGGAAGTTCGTGGTGGTCAAACGCATCCTCCCGGATCTGCAAGACGACCCGCACTTCGCGGCGATGTTCGCGACGGAAGCGCACGTCACCGCCTCGCTCTCGCACTCCAACATCGCGCAGGTGTACGAGTTCGGCTCGATCGACGAGCAGCTCTTCCTCTCGATGGAGTTCATCCACGGCATCGACCTGGTGAAGGCGATGAAGCGTTGCCAGAAAGAGGGGCGAAAGGTGCCCCGGGGGCTGGCGCTGCGGGTGATTCGGGACGTCAGCCGGGCCCTGCACTACGCGCACACCTTCGTGGATCCCTCGGGTACGCCGCGGCCGGTGATTCACCGCGACGTCACCCCGCGCAACATCATGTTGAGCCACAGCGGCACGGTGAAGATCATCGACTTCGGCATCGCCAAGGTGGCCGGGTCCGGCGAACAGACCAGCGTGGGCAGCGTCAAAGGCAGCGCCGGCTACATGGCCCCCGAGCAGGTGTTGGGCGAACCACTCGATGCCCGGTGCGACGTCTTCAGCGTGGGCATCATTCTCCACGAGCTGCTCACCGGGCAGCGCCTGTTCGCCGCGAGCGAGCCGAAGGGCGCGATGCGCCGGGTGGTGCTGGAAACGCCGCCCACACCGATCTCCCTGGTGCCGGAGCTGCCCCCTGCGCTGTCGGCCCTCACCATGAAGGCGCTCGAGCGAAAACGGGAAGACCGCTTCGCCACCGCGCGCGACCTGGCCGCGGCCATCGAAGCGGCGGCAGGCGCGGAGCTCTTCGACGAGTACGCCATCGGGGCCTGGGTGTGTGAGCAGTTCCCGGAGCAGCTGGCGCGCACCCGAAACCTCCTGGAGTCGCTCGACCGCCGCGAAGACTCAGCGGTGAGGGCGATCGCGGGCTCCATCGCCAACGACGTCGACCCCCAGACCGGGCGTTCGCAGAGCGCGCCGGCGAGCTCGGTCGACGCGACCATCGCCTTCGACGCGTCGCGCGGCGCCACCGTGTTGGTGGTCGACGACTCGTCCCTTGGGCAGAAGCTCGTCTCTCACCGCCTGGAGGCCGAGGGGTTCCGGGTGGTGGTCTGCAGCTCCGCCGAAGAAGCGCTGGCCACGTTGGCCGAGATGAAACCCGACCTGATCGTCTCGGACGTGCGCATGGGCGGCCTCGACGGCTTCGAGCTGTGCGCGCGGGTGCGGCAACAGCCCGAGCTCCACAACCTCCCCTTCATCTTCCTCTCTGCGTCGTGCCTGCCGGAGGAGCGTGTGCAAGGCATGGCGGTGGGCGGCGACGACTTCATCCGCAAACCGTTCGAGCCCGCAGATCTGTTGGCGCGGGTTCGCGCGCACCTGCACCGGGTGGCGGTGCTGCGCCGCTCCGCGCCGTAAACTGGCGCTCACTTCCAATTCGACCTGCACCCAGGTCGAGCACGCGCGTGAAGCCGACCTTCAAGAGGATCTCCCGGCCGGTGAAGACGGCGTCGCCCACCTGCTAGCTCATGCAGGCCGGCGTGTGCCCTGGCGCGGGGATGGCCTCGTCGTCCTGGACCAGCCGATCAAACTGCTCGTAGGACACCGACACGAGCATCGCGAAGGTGGCTGACGACGGCGCCTGGGAGCTCGAAAAGTGGCGCTCAGTTGATGGTCGACATGCACGCCGCCCCGCCGTCGGATTGCACGTCGCAAGCCACCAGCGGGCTGTCGCAGCACTGCCCACCCGAGGTCTGACTGCAGCTCGCCCCCGTGCGAACACACGCTCCGGCATCGACGCTGTTCGGAGGCAGACACTGAAAGACCAGCTCGGAAGGCGACTGGCAGGTGTTCGTTCCACAACAGGTGCTGTTGGCGGTGCACGCTTGACCGGACGCAACACACATCACGCCCGCGTCTTGTTCCACGCGGACGTCGAGCGTCCAGAAAGCGCGGTGGTTGTTCTCCGCGAGATCCTGAAAGCTGAAGCGGAAGGCGGGATAGCTCGGGTCCACCACGCCACCATCGGGCAGTCGCTGGCCGAGCTTCGAGCGATCGATCGCCGCCACCCAGATCTGCTGAGTGCCTCCCGTGGGGTACACCACGCCGTACGGCCGCTGCGAGTTGAAGGCCACCCAGTCGAGGTCACCCGGCGGCGCCCAGGTGGGCATCGAGTTCTCGTACTGGCCATTGGTGTTCCCCTGCACGTCGCAGGCGATGCCAAGGCAGTTGTTCACCTTGCGGTTCGCGGCCAGCAGCTCCGTGTTCATCCCTCCGTCTGCTCCGACCAGCCAGAGCTGGAAGGTCTTGTCGCCGTGCCCGCCACGACCGCGTGCGTAGGCCACGTGCAGTCCGTCGGGGGCGAAGCTGGGGAAGAGCGCCGTCTGCGTTCCTGCCGCGACCAACGTGCGGATGCTGCCCCAGCCGCCATCCGCACCTCGCGCGATGGACGCCAGGGCAGCCCCACCCGGCGAGTCGCCGCCCTTCGTGGAGTACGCCAGCTCATGGCCCAGCGGTGACCAATCGGGGTTGGTGCCAGCCAGCAGGGGCAGCTCGACGAAGCGTTGCCCCGAGGTGCTGTCGAACTCGACCAGCTTGTCGCCGACGGTGGCGACCACGCGCGTGTCATCAGGGGAGAACGTGCCGAAGCCCTTGTTGGCGGTGGCGATCTGATCGGTGATGACCGGGCTCGGCGGCGGAGCCAGTGTCACGTCGTAGACGAACAGCCCGGTGTCGATGCTCGTCTTGGTTCCCGCGAAGAGCTTGCGGCCACTGCGCGAAACGGTGTGACAGGCCACGCACTGCACCGACGAACCATCGGACAACACCGAGGGGATCGGCTTGCCCACCAGGTACGGCTCGGGCGCGTTGTCCGAGACCGTCGCGCGGCGAATGCCGGCAGACGTGGTCGACCAATAGAAGATAGCGCCCTTCACGTCGCGCCGGGAGAAGCCGAGCGTGATGGCTGTGCCGCGGAACACCGTGCCCCCAGTGGCATCGACGCCGTCGACGACGAGCTGAACTTCACCGCCGGCATTCGAGCCTGCGATGGCCAACCACGCGGCCGCATCGGCTTCCCAGCAGCCATCCGTGGTGTTGACGCAGATGGCGTTGCGACCATCGGTGAAGACTTGAACGGTGGAGCCAGGCCCGGTGAACGTGAGGCGGAACTTCGCATGACCTGCGCGCTGCCACTGGAAGAGCACCTTGTAGATGTTGCGCGGGAAACGCGTGCCGCTGTGCGGGTAGACCACCTTGGGCAAACTCGCCGCGGTGGTGGTGTCGACCGTGCCGCCGAATTCGCTGCCGGTGACGCCGCCGTCACCGGCCGTGATGTTCGACGCGAACGTCACCGAGATGTCGGTCGTGGCGCTCACGCAGCCATCCGTCGCCTCGACGTGCACGCTTCCGCCGACCCCGGCCGCAGCGATGAAGTTGCCGCTCGCGTCGATGGTACCCGCAGGTGAGTCATCGTCGCGTCTGACCGTGAAGGTGACGCTGGAGGTGACGTCGACGGGCTGTCCGTTCACGGTCGCCGTCGCGGTGAACCGCTGACTTGCTCCGGCTGCGACGGTGGCGTTGGAGGGCGAGATCGAAAGCGCGGTCGCGTTGGCAACGCAGGGACCTGCGGCGCCACCACCTGATCCGCCACCGAGCGCAGAGCCCCCCCCGGTCGCGGTTCCTCCACCCTGCGCGTCACCTCCACCTGCTCCTCCGTCGGTGTCGGGGTTGGCTGTTCCACACTGGCAAGCAGACAGGATGATGGTGGCCGAGAAGATGAGCGCTCGCATGGCAGAAGTTGATACGCCCCCCGCCATTCCGACAAGCGGCTGATGTCGGAAGGCGGGCCTTCGAGACACACACGCGGTGTCTTCACCGTTGACATCAAGCGCGGTCGAGCGGCCACTTGCGCCACGTCTGCCGCGAGCAGCGGTACCTGCCGCGGAGGGCGTCGTCGAGACGAACGATCTGATCACCGCGGTCGATGGCGTTGCGATGGACGACTTCTTCTCAGCGCCCCAGGTCGCGACTGACGATGAAGCTACGCGCTGACCAACTGCGCGACGAGATCCTTCCCGCGGAAGATGCGCATCTTGAAGACCGCGGTGTCTTCCGGCGAGAGCACCCGCAGGCGCACGCCGTGGAGCCTGAACTTCCCTCGTGCGCGTGGCGGCGCGGTCGTCAGCGCGAGCGGCGCATCGATCTCCAGGCCGGCGGCAATCAGCGCATCGAGCGCTGGCCCCGCCGCGTCGCGAAATGAACGGCCCCGCACGCCCGAGATGTCGTCCTCGATCTCCTCCCGCAGTGAGCTGCGTCGCTCCGCGAGGTGCTGGAGAAAGTGCGCTGCGCGCTCTGCCGACATGCCCCAAGTCTAGCGGAGCTTGTGAGGCCACGCCCTTCCCCCATCAGTCGCTCTGCATCCCTCGGTGGAATCACCGCTCGGCTTCGTCACTGGGTACAGGTTGGCGTCATCGCCGCTCACGGAGAGGCGCCCATCATTCAGGCGCAGGACACTGGAGCTTTGGTTCATCACCCCGCACCATCACTGCCTCCCCAGACGCTCGTTGCACCTGCTGACCCTCGGTCGCCCCCAGCGGCCACCAGGGAGACCAGGGCACCCAGCAGCTCGTCTGGCATCACCGGCTTGACGAAGTGATGGTCGAAGCCCGCCGCCGACGACTTCATCCGATCGGAGGCGAGCCCATACCCGGTCAGGGCGATCAGCCGCACGTGAGCGAACTGGGATCGTGCGCGGAACTGCCGCGCCAACTCGTAGCCGTCCATGCCGGGCAGGCCGATGTCGAGGATCGCCACGTCCGGTACGAGCTGGGCGGCGGCCTCGATCGCCGAGGCACTGCTCGTCGCGACCGCCACCTCGTACCCGGACTCCCGCAGCAGGTCCGCGAGGAGCTCCCCCGCGTCGACGTTGTCGTCGACCAGCAAGATGCGCCCTGCATTCCGATGTGGCAGCGCTCGCGACGAGGGCGCTGGTTCGAGCGCCTGCTCGGCAGAGGCCGGCAGCAGCACGGTGAAGGTCGCCCCCCGGTGGAGACCAGGACTCGCCGCCGTGACCTGACCTCCGTGGAGGCGGACCAGGTTCGAGACGATGGCGAGGCCCAGCCCGAGGCCGCCCCGCTCTCGATCGATCGACTGGGGGCCCTGTACGAACAACCCGAACACGTTCGGTAGCAGCTGTGGCGAGATCCCCATCCCCTGGTCTCGCACGGAGAGCTCGACCATGCGGTCCCGCCGCCGGAGCGTGACGGTGACCACGTCGCGGGGCTTCGAGAACTTCGCGGCGTTGGTCAGGAGATTGCCCACCACCTGCGCGAGCCGGATGCCGTCGCCGCTCACGCGGAGCGGCTCAACCGCGGGCTCGAGAACGAGCTCGACGCCGCGCTGCGAGAACAGCGGCCGCGTCATCTCGACCGCCTTGTCGAGAACGGTCTGCATCACGACGGAGTCGCTGGAGATCTCGACCTTGCCACGGACGATCCTCGAGACGTCGAGCAGATCGTCGACCAGTCGCGAGAGGTGCGCGACCTGACGCTCGATGACGTCGCGCTCACGGCGCAGCGATCCGCGGTCGCGCGCGTCCATGAGGTGGAGCGCAGAGACGATCGGAGCGAGCGGATTGCGAAGCTCGTGGCCGAGGATCGCGAGGAATTCGTCTTTCGCGAGGTTCGCCGCCTCGGCCTCCGTGCGCGCCCGCTCTGCCTCGGCGTAGAGCCGCGCATTGTCGAGCGCGAGCGCCGCGCGACCCGCGAGCTCGGTGAAGAGCGGGATGTCTTCCGCGCTCAGCTGCCGCGGGCGCCGGTCATCTCGCAACGCCGTCAGCACGCCCAGGGACCGCCCGCGCGCGATCAGCGGTACGCTCAGCACGCTCCGCAGCCGGCTCTCGATCACGAAGGTGATCATCGCAGAGCTCGGCATGCCGTCGAACGCGCGCTCGTCGAACAGGGCGGTATAGGGTTTCCCGCTCGCGGCCACCCACGCGACGGACCCCGGCGTGGTCGCGGGCACCCGGTAGGTCCTCGCCAGCTCCGACCCCCGGCGGGCGAGGTCGGCGTTCTCGTGGTGCGAGGTCGCGTGCTGGAGGTTGCCGTCGTCGTCGACGAGGTCGATCCGGCACCAGTCGGCGAGGGCGGGCGCGATCGCGCTCGTGATCGCGCCGAGGGTCGTCTCGCGGTCGAGCGAACCCGCCAGCAATTCTCCGGTGCGAGCGAGCACCTGGAGCCGGTCGCGGGCAGCGCGCTCAGCGGCGAGGCCCTCGACACGATCGGTCACGTCTGAGGTGGCTCCCACCATGCGCTGCGGCCGACCGTCCGCGTCGCGGATCACGTTGGCGCGCGTGGACAGCCAACGCACGCCTGACCCGATGGGCACCCGGAACTCCACTTCGTACGAATCGCCGTGATCGAGCGCCGCCTGGATCGCGGCGGTGACCGCGGCGCGGTCGTCGACATGCACGAGCGAACCGAAGTCCTCCACCCGACCGCCGAACTGCCCCCGCTCCACACCGTGGAGCTCGTACACGCGATCGGACCACACGACGTGGTTCGTGACGATGTTCCAATCCCAGATCCCCAGCTTGCCGGCGTCGATCGCGAGCCGCAGTCGTTCTTCACTCTGGCGAAGCGCCTCCTCGGTCCGTCGCTGCCGCTCGACGAGACGCGCATTGACCACGAAGGGCACGACCAGGTTCGCGAGCTCCTCGACGAACGCCTGATCCGCCGCGGTGTAGTGCCGGCCCGAGCGTCCGAAGAACAGCGTCAGCGCGCCGAGCAGCTCGCCGGCGAAGCGCATGGGCACGGTGAGCATCGAGCAGAACGCGAGCGAACGGAGGACCTCGAGGTGCCCTTCGTTGACCGCGATCTTCTGGTACCAGGCGTCGTCGATGTTCGCGTGGAACCCCGCCTCACCCGTCGAGAGCGCGCACAGGTTCAGGTCCCGGCTCTCGGATCGCACCCACTGCGTCGGCCGGAGGATGTCTGCGATGCGCGGGTCCTCGTAGGCAAGCGCGGTGCGAACGACGAGGTCGTCATCGACTCGCAAGTCGAAGAAGCCGAAGTCCCCCACGCTCGGCAGACAGGCCTCGATGGTGCTCTCCAGCGTCGACTGGAGTTTGGTGGACGTCGCCAGCAGCCCCGTTGCACGGCGCAGGACAGCGAGGTGCTCGGAAGCCAGCGTCGAGTCGTCCGCAGACATCGACTGAACTGTTTCATCGCGTATGCGCGAGGTCAACGAGCGCGCACCCGCGCGACCCGCCCTCACCGGGAAAGAACGCCAGCACTTCCTCGACAGCCCGTCCGGCCAGGCCTTGTCTGTCATTGCCCTGCACCGCGTGTCTGCGTGCAGTCACCACGCCCAGGCCGGGCTCCTGCACCATGAAGACGCGGTTGAAGTAATCGAACTCGCGGGACATCACGCCAAGGACCAGCGAGTTCCGACGAGGCGAGGCGCACAGCGTTTCCGATCTTCCGGTGATGCTGGCGGGGAAAGCGGGCGGTGCGCTGCGCACGGGCCGGCACGTCGACTTCAACCTGAAGCGCGCGGCCACCAATCAGTACCCGACGCAGTCGACGCTCGGGAACCTCTTCACCTCGGTGCTGAATCTGTGCGGCTTCCCGGACACCGGCTTCGGCGGCACGTTCTCCGACGACTCGGCGGGGGGAACGGTCATCGCGCGTCAGGCTGCCGGGCCGCTGGCCAACCTGACCTGAGCCTCACGGCAGCGCGAGGGTAGCGCCAGTCCACTGAGCACGATGAGCGCAGCCGACTGACTGCTTGTCTGCCTGTTGGTGGCGTCGATGATGCACTGCCCGGTACCGCCTGACGAGGCGCGGCGGCTCCACAGCGAGGTGAGTCCGCGCGACGCCGCGCTCGGGGCGACTGAAGATCGCTTCGACGAACTCGAACAGCGCGTGGCCTGACGTTCTGAGCAGCGACCGCGGCTTCAGACCATCACTGACTCGTCATCAAATGCGCGGCTTCAACACCGCGGCCACACTCGCGGGCAACTCGCCCGGCACCGCGAGGTGCCGCAACTTCGGCAACGCCTCGACCAGCTGCAGCAACGCGGGCTCTGAGAACGGCATCCTGCGGCGCTCGGCCGGCATGCGGGTATTCCAGGTCAGGCTCAACGCCGTCAGGCCCTGCAGCGAGGTCGCCTTCGCGATGGACCGAAGGGTGCCGTCGTCGAGCCGGCCCGTGGTGTTGAGCTGCAGCCATTGCAGCGCATGCACGCAGGTGTCGAACGCTGCGCCGATCTCCAGCACGCTCGTCGTCAACGAGTGCAGATCGGGCCAGTGCTTCGACGAGAGCAGCGCAGTCAGACCGGCCGAGCCGGCGATCGGCTCGCTCACGGTGTGCTCGAGATGCAGCTCGGTGCAGCGCGCGAAGTTCGGCGAGGCCGCGAGCGCCTCGTACCCCTCGTCGCCGAAGTGGTTCTCGCCGAGACTCCACTTCTCGACGCCGAGAATGCGGGGCGAGCCAGCGAGCAGCTTGAGCTGCGCGTCGTCGATGCGCTGCTGCGAAAGCGAGACCTGCGCAAATCGACCGAGCGGGGTCGCGGCGAGCGCGGCCATGTCCTTCGCCTTGAGGCCGCCGAGGTTGAGCTGCCCTCGCGGTGCGCGCAGCGAGATGGCCTCGGCCGCCTCGATGAACTTGCCCGGCTGCGTGTCGACGAAGTTCAGGAGCCCCCGGCCTCCGTTGACCGACCACCCGGTGAGAAAGGGCCGGATCGGCTCGAGCCACGGCTTGAGGTGCTTCTTGATCTGCTTCTCGACGAGCGCGGCGTGGGGCGTGTACTCGGGCGTGCCGTACTCAGGCTCAGGCTTGAGCAACAGGGGAATGACCTCACCCCACCCGATGCCCTTTTCGGTGAGGAAGTCGGCGTAGACCAGGCGCGGCGCGTCGTCTTTCGGGTTGGCGGCAATCTGCAACAACAGGCTCGTCTCATCGCCTGCCGCCACCTTCGGCGCCTCAGGCTTCTCGGCGCGCGCCCCGAAGTTTCGCAACTGCTGCGTGGCGAACTTCTTCAGCTCAGGCCTCGGCTTGCCAGCGAGCACCGCGTTCATCACCTCACGCACCCACGTCGCGACCGCCTCGTCCTTGCAGATGAACTTGATGGCCTTCGAGAGGTCTGAGCCGAGCAGGTTGTGGTCCTTCGACAGCAGGTACTCGAGCAGCGCACGCGTCGGCCTCGCGCGCAGCGTGAAGTCCGAGAGGTCTTCATGCTCGTCGCGAATGAGCTGCTTGTAGACGGCGTCGACCTCCTCGGGCGTGAACGCGGCGATGAACTGCGCAGGCACGAAACCCAACTGCAGCAACGCCTTCGCGGGCTTCACCGCGTCGGCCGGCTTCCCGGTTGGCGACCAGCCTTGCTTCAGCTTCGCCTTGCTTTGGGCGACGAAGGTCTCCGCGGTCGCGAAGTCGTTGGCGGCGAGAACGAGGTCCTTCCCATTCTTCTGCAGCGTGCGTTCGATCATGCCTGCCTGACCCCGCGCTCACCGCTCAGGTGACTCGGATTTGGGCGAACAGCTTTGCAGACAAGAACCGTCCAAATACCAAGGGCTTCGACCGCTCGTTCAGTGCACCGCGCTTCCGGCGAGGGCCTCGGGGGCAGCACGCCCTCGGGAAGACCGCGGTAGCGCGCGGAGGTGAGACACCGCTTGGCTGACTCAAGGGTAGGCCGTCAGCACCGCCGCCACCTTCTTCTCCAGTGCGACGCAGGGCTGACACGGTCCATCGGTCAGCTCTGGATGCCCGCCCCTCAGCCTGACGGCGAAGGCCATTGCCGCGACGCAGAAGGAGTTCGCGATCCGAGCCTGGATCGCCCTGATCCCGCCACGCTCGAGGCGGCCGCCACGAGTTGAGCCAGAGTCGCTGCGAGCTATTCCCTCTCCAGCGTGGGAGCCTTCGCGTCATGCGACGAATCCTGGTGGCGGTGGCGGTGCTGGTTTGCAGTTGCACGAAGGATCCCGTCGAGGTCGCGCCGCCGAAGCCGCCCGCTCCTGCGCCGCAGACCCTCGACCAGCTGATCGAGCGCGAGCTGGCGGACTCCGTCGGTGACGAGCTCGTCGACCTCGGCACGCGGCGCGTGAAGGTCGAAGCCGCGGGCCCCGTGGAGGTCAAGCCGGACGCCGAGAAGAAGTTCATCGAGCTCAAGCTGCCCATCGGCACCCAGCTGCCGGTGCAGTGTTTCCTCTACCCGGCGCCCATCGACGCAGGCGCGACGATCGCGCGCGCCATCGCGCAGGTGAAGTCACGGTTCACCATCGCCTCCATTCGCCTGGTGGCCGTCGAGGTGGTGGAGCGCGCGCCCGCACTCTTCGTCGAGCTCAAGTACCTGGTCGACGCACCCGCAGGAAAGCAGGCGGGCCTGCTCAAGCTCGCCGTGTTCCCCGACACGGGCTCCCCGGTGTTCTGCCTTCACGACGAGCCCGGCTACCAGGAGGGGTTCCAGCGCATCACCACGAGGCTCGCGTCGATCCTCGCCCGCTCCGCGCCGGAGACCGGCCCCCTCACCACGTATCGAACGGTCTCCATCGACACGCTCAACGGAGTGCCCGTCGGCTTCGACACCGTGCGCTTCACGAAGACCGACGATGGCGTGAAACACATCGCGACCGTAAGCACCCTGCTGCTCCCCCGCTCGGCCACGGAGTGGATGGCGCAAGACTCGGCCGCCATCAGCGACCTCGACGCGGACGGCATCATCAGCGCCCGCCGCGTCATCGCTGCGACGAACGGAGAGCTTCAGCTCAACATGCTCGCGACGCACAACGGCGGCCGCCTCTACACCTACGCGGGCACCTCGTCGGGCAAGGAGCTGTCGGGCACCTTCAAGACGAAAGGCGCGCGCGGGTTCGAGTCTGACGTGCTGCTGGGCCGTGCGCTCAAGAACGAGCTGCTCACCGACAAGGTCAAGCAGCTCGAGGTCGAGCAGTACCTTCCTGATCTGACGCCCCTCGCGCCGACGATGTTCGTGGCGCGCAGGGCGGCCTCGGGACCGAGGGTGGTCGAGCTCACGACTCCGCAGCTCAAGATCGTCACCACGGTCGACGAGAACGGAGACTCCGAGGCGACCGATGTTCAGCTCGGCACCTTCGTGCTGCACTCCGCGCGCAAGTTCATCGAGGGGAAGCCCGAGTGATCTGCCTGGTGCTGCTCACCGCGGCGATGGCTGCGAATCCACCCGCGGAAAAGTTCCTGCACCAGCTCGCCGTCACCTCGGAGGTGCAAGGCGAAGTGCACTGGGATCAGGTGCAGCTCGTGGTGGAGCTGGATCAACCTGACGCGCCGCTCTTCCTGCAACGCCGCGGGCTGCACCCGGACAAAGGAACCGTCACGGTGCGCTCGCTCATTGAGCCGGTGATGAAAGACCCCGTCGCGCCTCGCCACCGCGGCGATTCGTGGGTGATGGACTTCAAGGAACCGGTGTTCAACCCGATCTGGGCTGAGCTGGAGAAGCAGGCCGGCAGCAAGCCCACGGTCGCCGACCTGATCGCTTTCACTGGCGCGTACGTCTCGAACAAGTCGTTGAGCCGGAACTTCGACCTCGCCTCGAAGGTCGCAGCGACGCGCGAGGGTGATTGCTCTGAACACGCGGTGCTGCTGGCCGCGATCCTGAGACGCTACGGCTTTCCGGCTCGGGTGATGCTGGGCACGGTGCTGATGACGACGAATGGCACGCCGAGCGCGTTCGGGCACGCCTGGGTCGAGACCTTCTCGCGCGGCACATGGAAGACGGTCGACGCGATCCTGCCCACGGCGCTCGACGTGCGGTACCTGCCCTCGGCCGAGCTCACCGAGGAAGGCCCGGGCTTCGCGCTCGCGCTGCTCCCGGCGCTGCAGGGACTTCGCTTCAAGCGGCTGCTGATCAAGCCACGCTGATTCTCAGCGCCCCAGATCGCGACTGACGATGAAGCTACGCGCTGACCAACTGAGCGACGAGCTCGTCCCACTTCTTCGTTCGGTAGTCGTCCTCACCGACCACCTCGAGCAAGGCCGCGCGCACGTAAGCGAGATCGAGCGCACCCTGCATGATGCCGAGCAGTCGCTCGACGTCGACGAGGTCCTTCCCGCGGAAGAAGAGCATCTTGAAGACCGCGGTGTCTTCCGGAGAGAGCACCCGCAGGCGCACGCCGTGGAGCATGACTTCCCTCGTGCGCGTGGCGGCGCGGTCGTGCACGGGAATCGAGTTGAAGAACAAGTCGATCGGCAGCCCTCTGAAACTCCCGCGGGCATCGCCGCGCTCGGCAGCGGTCGTCAGCGCGAGCGGCGCATCGATCTCGAGGCCGGCGGCAATCAGCGCGTCGAGTGCTGGCCCCGCCGCGTCTCCGGAGACGAAGAGGTTGATGTCGACGTCGTGCGTGCCGCGGGCAGCACCAAAGAAGCCGTAGGCGATGGCGCCGCCGATGGCATGGGGAATACCCGCACGCTGGAGGGCAGTCGCGAAATGAACGGCCCCTTCAGTGGCGTCCATCGGCCCGGTACCGCCTGACGAGGCGCAGCCACGTCGACATCGACTCGGCGCTCCGCTGGTCCTGATGTTGAATTGCCCGCTCGAAGTCAGGCCTGCCGTGGAGAATCGCCATGGCATCGCGACACACGGATTCGAGGAGTTTGCCTCGTTCGTCCAGGCTCATGCCCCGCAAGCCCGAGATGTCGTCCTCGATCTCCTCTCGCAGAGAGCTGCGTCGCTCCGCGAGGTGCTGGAGAAAGTGCGCTGCGCGATCTGCCGACATGACCCAAGTCTAGCGCAGCTTGTGAGGCCGCGCCCTTCCCCATGATCAAGCCGCCGGCCGGCGGCCCTCCACGAGCAACAGTCTCAACATGCTCGCCAACTTCTCGAGGTTGAGGGGCTTGGCCAACATCGCATCGGCCCCCGCACGAAGACTCGCTTCCTCGTGCTCGGGCAACGTGTTCGCCGACACCATCAGAATCGGCAGATGCCGCTGCGTCCCCACCTCGTCCTGCCTGATGCGCGCCGTCGCTTCGAGCCCATCCATCTCGGGCATCTGCATGTCCATCAACACCACGTCGAAGCGCCCCACGGCCAACTCGCGCAGCGCCTCGACGCCATTCTTCGCGACCACCGCGCGGTGCCCCAACTTGCCGAGCAGCCCGACCGCCACGCGCGCGTTGATGCTGTTGTCCTCCACCACCAGCGCATCCCACTGCGCTGCGTGCACCACCGGCCCGCTCGCGCGCGCCAGCGAGCACCGCTTCAACCGGTTGACCGCTGCCTGGAGCTCCAGCGCGCCGTACGGCTTCTCGACGATGACCAGCCCGTCGACCTGCTCGCCGGCATGCGCCGCGCGTTGCTCCGGGGTGAGCAGCGCCACCACCTGCACCCGCTCCGCGGCCTCGAGCAGCTCACTCCAGTTCACATCGGGCGCGACGTCGACCACGGCCAGACTGAAATCTCCCGTCGAAAGGTCGCGCAGTGAACGCACCTCGACGCTTTGCGCGCCCGCCGTCTCGAGCATGCGCTTCAAGAAGCCCCGGGAGGACCCCGCCACGAACGCCGTGCGCCTGTCCTTCAACCACCCCTCCAGCGGCATCGACGGCGGCCTTTGCTCTGACGCGCCGACGGGAACCAGGAACCGGAAGGTGCTGCCCACGCCCTGTTCGCTCTCGACCTCGAGCTTGCCGCCCATCAGCCCGACCAGGTGCGAGGTGATGGCCAGCCCCAGGCCGGTGCCACCGAACCTTCGCGAGTGAGAGTCATCGACCTGCACGAACGCCTCGAACACGCTGGCCAGCCGCTCCCTGGGAATGCCCATGCCGGTGTCGACGATCTCCACGCACAACGCGCCGGGCCCAGGGAGGTACGACGCACGCACCACCACCGAGCCGTGTTGCGTGAACTTGAGCGCGTTGCCGAACAGGTTGATCATCACCTGCCGAAAGCGCAGCTCGTCGCCCAGCATCGAGTCGGGCACGTCGGGCTCGAAGTCGAACAGCAGCTCGAGCCCCTTCTGATGGCCCTGTGCGCTGATGCTGCGCACCGCGTCGCGGATCGCCGCGAGCGGCGAAAACACCTCCTTCTTCAGCTCGATCGTCCCCGACTTGCCCTTGGAGAACATCAACACGTCGTTGACGATCTCCAGCAGGCTCTTCGCGGAGCTGTTGATGGTGTCCATGATGTCTCTGACTTCCGGAGAGAGGCTCGCGGGCAGCAGTTGGCCCATGCCGATGATTCCGCTCAGCGGAGTGCGAAGCTCGTGCGTCATGTTCGCCAGGAACCGTTCTCGCGTCTTCACCGCCTCGTTCGCCAACCCCAGCGCGGTCTGCGCTTCCCGGGTGGCCTTCGTCGCAGCGGCGATGGCGGCGCGGTGTTGCTCTGCCTTGAAGTACACCAGCAGGCAGATGACGAGGTGCATCGCGCTGGTGATGGCCGCGGCGCCGAAACCCCACGGGCCTTGATTCTGGGCGTACGAGAGCACCGTGAAGCCGAGCGCGCAGCAGACCCACGAGATCATCACGGAGCGGCGATCGTCGTGCAGCCCGCTGAGGCCCGCGGGGCCCATGAGCAAGCCGGTGAACAATGCGGGCGAACCAGAGACCTCCGCACCGGCAAGACAGGTGAGTAACGGCGCGACCCCCAGCGGGTAGATCCACATCCACGGTGCTTCGCGTCGCACCAGCAACAGAAACACCACCACCGAGATCGGCACCAGTGAGCCGATGATCGACGCCGCGGTGAAGCCCCCAAGAATCCACAGCCACGCGATGAACGGCACCCCGATGACGATGTAGATGAGGGCAATCATCTCCTTTCGCCCGTCGTGACTCTCGACCTGGAACGAACGGGGCATCTGCAGGCGCCTCTGGTGAACGAAAGGCTTGACCCACCTTCGGGTGGATCAAGCGGCTCGCTGCTGGGGCCCGTTGCTCAGCGGCCTCGTCGCGCAACCTAGCGAAAATCGCATGGATTGAAAGCGTCGCCCCGAAACCGAATTCATCTCTACCCAGAATCAACGTCGTCGCCTGGGGTGTGGTCCGCGGGCGGCAGGCTCGATGAGCGGGCATACTGCGCGGCGTCCAAATTCTTTCGAGGGGGAAGAAGCACGATGAACACACGCTCCGCCGCGGTGGCGCTGTCTTTGTTTACCTCATGTGTCACCACGAAGGAGGCCGCCCGCCCGCCGCCAGCGGCCGAGGCCCCCAGGAAGCAGCCGCCCCCGGTGGTGGAGGGCGTGGGCACCTACGCCCGCCCGGTGAGCCACGCCTCGCAGGAGGCGCAACGCTGGTTCAACCAGGGGCTGAACCTCGTGTACGGCTTCAACCACGACGAAGCGATCCGCTCCTTCGCCTGGGCCGCGGAGCTGGCGCCGGACTGTGCCCTGTGCGCCTGGGGCGTGGCCTACGCCAACGGTCCCCACATCAACAACCCGCAGCTCTCACCGGAGAACGCGCAGGCGGCGTGGGCGGCGTTGAAACAGGCCCAGGCGCGCGCGGCGGGCGCCACGCCGGTCGAGCAGGCGTTGATCACCGCGCTGGCCGCCCGCTACGCGGATCCGCCTCCCGCCGATCGCGCGGGGCTCGACGCGGCCTACGCAGAGGCCATGCGTGGAGTGCACCGCGCCTTCCCCACTGACGCTGACGTGGTGGCGCTCACCGCCGAGGCGCTGATGGATCTGCACCCGTGGGATCTGTACCTCAACGACAACACCGCAAAGCCGTGGACCGCGGAGATCGTCGAGGTCACCCGGGCCGCCCTGGCCCTCGCCCCCAGGCACCCCATGGCGAACCACCTGCTCATTCACGCGCTGGAGGGCTCGGCCGACCCCCAACAGGCGCAGGGCGCAGCAGACCTGCTCCGCACGCTGCAGCCGGGCCTGGGGCACATGGTGCACATGCCTTCGCACATCGACGTGCGCACCGGGCAGTGGGTGGCGGCCATCGAAGCCAACCGCCGGGCCATCGAGGCCGACGAGGCCTACCGCGCCCGCGCTCCGGAGCAGGGCTTCTACGCGCTGTACATGGCCCACAATCACCAGATGTTGGCCTTCGCCGCGATGATGACCGGGCGGAGCCAGGAGGCCATCGCGGCGATGAACCAGATGGTGGCGCAGATTCCCCCCGGCTTCCGGGCGCAGGCGCCGGCCTTCGTCGATGCGTACTTCGCGCTCCCGCTCGAGGTGCTGATGCGCTTCGGGAAGTGGGAAGAGATCCTCGCGACGCCGGAGTTCGGGGAAGACCTGCCGGCCTCCCGGGCCCTGCGGCAGGCAGCGCGGGGGGTGGCCTTCGCCGCCACCGGCCGGCTGACCGAGGCCCGCGCAGCACAGCAGGCCTTCGAGGTGGCGCGCGGCCTTGTTCCCGCCGAGTACGTGATGGGTCAAAACCCGGTCTCTGCGATCAACGAGGTGGCCGGCCGCCTGCTGGAAGGCGAGATCCTCTACGCCGAAGGCAAGGAGGCCGCGGGGCTCGCGGCGCTGCGGGGAGCGGTGGAGGCCGAAGACCGCCTCAAGTACGACGAGCCGCCGGACTGGCTGCAGCCCACTCGGCACGCCCTGGGCGCGGCGCTCAATCGCAGCCGCAAACACGCCGAAGCCGAGAAGGTGTTCCGGGAGGATCTGCGCCGCACGCCCGACAACGGGTGGGCCCTCTTCGGCCTGAGCCAGGCCCTCGAGGCGCAGGGCCAGCGCGAGGAGGCCCGGGCCACCACGGAGCGCTTCACCCGGATCTGGGAAAAGGCGGACCTCTCGTTGAACACCGCCTGTCTCTGCCAGTCGGGCCGCTGACGACTTCGCGCGCAGGGGTTCGGCAAGAGCTGCGCGCGTTTCGCCGGCCGAAGGACCCGACCGGGAGGCGGTCAACCGCGTTCACGTGAAGGCCGCGCCGATGAAATCTACGAAGTGTCGCTGATGACTGACTGAATCCACGCTCGGCTGACCATGCCCTTGCCATGAACAAAACAGGTCACCTCACAGGCGCTCCGACCTCGAGAGGCCCGCGCATCGTCACCAGGTCAGGCGTCGAAGCGTGCCGCTGATCCGCTTCGAGCAGGCCGGGCTCTCGAACGTCCGCCTGCTGACAGAGCTGTGGAAACGCGAGCCACCGCGCGCCTTCACCCGCGTGGGTGACGTGTGGGAGCTCGAGCTCGGCGCGCTGCCCGTGGATCGCCTCGAATATGCGCTCGAGCTGGTGTTCCCCGACGGGCGGGTCGAGCGCCGACTCGACCCCCATGCGCCCACGGTCGACGCGCCCTTCGGGCCGACGAGCGTTTTCATCTCGGAGCACTACCGGGCCCCGAGCTGGGTCTGCCACGCGGGGCCCGCCGGCACGACCGAGCCCATCGCGGAGGGCCTGCTGTGGACCGCGCCCGGGCTCACGCCCCAGACGCCTGCGCCCCTCATCATCGCCCACGACGGCCCCGAGTACGCCCGGCTCGCGGGGCTCACTGATTTCCTCGCGGCCGCAGGGGTGCCCCCGGTGCGCGCGGTTTTGCTGCAGCCTCGCGCCCGCGATGAGGCGTATTCGGCGTCGCCGCCCGCGGCCGAGTCGCTCGCGAACGAGCTGCTGCCTGCGCTGGAGAAGCGGTTCGCGATCACCACCCGCATCGGGCTGGGCGCGAGTCTGGGGGGCCTGGCGATGCTGCACGCGCACCGACGTCACCCTCACCTCTTCAGCGCGCTGGTGCTGCAGTCAGGGAGCTTCTTTCAGCGCGACCTCGACGTGCACGAGCACCGCTTCAGCCGCTTCGAGCGCATCGACGCCTTCGTTCGCGAGGTGGCGACCACGCCCGGCCACCCCATTCCCGTGATGCTCACCTGCGGCAGCGCTGAAGAGAACCTCGCCAACAACCAGGCGATGGCGCGCGTGCTTCGCGCCCAGGGCTACCAGGTCGAGCTGCACACCGTGCGCGACGGGCACACGTGGACGTGCTGGCGGGACACCCTGGCGCAGAGCCTGGGCGCGCTGCTCGGACGCTGAGCGTCGCGTGACGAAGTGGGGGAACGCGAGTGGGGGCGGGACAGTCCCGGGAGCGTCACACCCCACGACAGCAGGGCGAAACGTTCGGAACGCGTGCAGCTATCGGCTGCGCGGCAACACCCGCTGCAGTGCCTCGACCAGGACCTGATGGGTGACGGGCTTGAGGAGGTGTGCGGCCGCTCCTTCGAGGGTCACGTCCAGGCCGCTGAGGCAGATCACCGGGAGCGCTGGCTGGTGCGCGTGCAGGGCGGCGAGGGTGAGCTCGGCCGAGCGGCCGGGCATGGAGTAGTCGAGCAGCACCACGTCCACGGGTGTGCCAGCGGCGATACGCAGCCCCTCGTCGCCACCGGTGGCCATCAGCACGCTGAAGCCCAGCGCAGACAGGAGCGCCCCGGTCGCGCGACGCACGGCGGCGTCGTCGTCGATCAGCAACACCACCCGACCTTCACTGGCTCGGGGCAGCAGGGCGGCGGGCGCTGAGTGCGGGGCCTTCACTGCGGTGGCGGGGATCAACAGGGTGAAGGTGGTGCCGGCCCCGGGCTCCGACTGGCAGTCCAGGAAGCCGCCGTGGCCGTGCACGGTGCCCCAGGCGGTGGACAGGCCCAGCCCGGTGCCCCGGCCCACCGGCTTGGTGGAGAAGAAGGGCTCGAGCATGCGGGCGCGGGTGGCTGCGTCCATCCCGTGGCCCTCATCGCGCACCCGCAGCTCCACGAAGTCGCCGGAGGCCTGGGGGTGGAGCCGCCGCACCTCGGCGTTGGGTCGCCGCTGGAGCGTCAGCTCGATGGTGCCGGCGCCGCCGGCGTCACGGGTGATGGCGTCGCGCGCGTTGAAGAGCAGGTTGACCAGGGCCTGCTCGAGAGCGCCGGCGTTGACCGCGCAGTCGCGCCCCGCGTCGAGGGCGCCCAGCTCGAGGCGCACCGACGGAGGGAAGGTCTTCCGGCACAGCTCCACGGCCCGCCGCACCGCCTCGGACAGGGTCTCGCGTCTGAAGTCGTGCTGGGAGCCGCTGCGAGAGAAGACCATCAGCTCGCGCACCAGCTGCGCGGCGTTGGTGGCCGAGGTGATGGCGTCCTCCAGCAACGACTGATCTTCGACCTGCTTCCGGACGAGCTCCAACGAGGGGATGATCACCGCCAACATGTTGTTGAAGTTGTGCGCCACGCCGGCGGCCAGCTGGCCCACGGCCTCCAGCTTCTGGGCCTGCTGGAGCCGTTCTTCGAGCTGGCGTCGGTCGGTGACGTCGATCACCCCGCCCATCAGCCCGCTGACGTTCCCGGCGAGGTCCCGTTGGATCCCGCCCTTGATGATGAAGGAGCGGGGCCCCACGGTGAGGGGAAAGTCGGGGTAGTGGCCCGTCTCGAGGGCGCGCTCGATGTGGGCTGCCATGGCCGCCCGCTGGTTCTCGGGGATCACCGCCAGGTACTGGGCCACGGTGCGCGGAGCCTCTTCCGGCCGCAGGCCGTACATCTCGGTGAGCGTGTCGTCCCACCGCACGGCGTCGCTCGCTTTGTCCCAGCTCCAGACGCCCACGTTACCGGCGGCCAGCGCCATCTTCAGCTCTGCGCGGCTGGCGACGAGGGCGGCCTCGGCCTCCTTGACGCGGGTGGCCTGGGTGGTCGCCAACAAGATGCCCACCAGGCGGTCACCCCTGAGCAGCGGGTTCAAGGTGGTGATCCACCATTCGCGGCGGCCTTCGGGGTCGACGGCGATCGACTCGTACGAGCCCGGCCCCTGGGTGGTGGTGACCTTGGCGATCGCCGCCCGCATCACGGTGTGCTGATCGGCGGGGGCGAAGGAGTAGATGTCCATGCCCACGACGGGGACGTGGGCGAACTCCGGCAACACCTTGTTGACGTACTCGATGGTGCCGGTGACCGAGAGCCGCAACACCACGGCCGGTACGGTCTCCACCATCTGCCGGAGGAGCTGCACTTCCTCCCGCAGGCGCTTCAGCTCGGCTTCGGTCGTTTCACCTGCGGGTGGCCCAGCTGCCATGGAACTCAGCCTACTGGTCGACGCGTCGTGTCGCTTTGGTGAAACGAGGCAAGCCCCGCACATGTTGAGCCGGGAGAAGAGGTCGGCCCGGAAGCGGCCCGTTGATGTTGTCACCAAAGCGGGCGAGCGCGCCGCTCGCCGCGTAGAGCGGCGCCTTCACTCCCGAGTGTGCCAGCAGACTCCGCCCCGCGATGAGGCCAGCGTCAACGAGAGGGCCTTCCATACATCTTGGTCGTTTCTCTGAAGCGCGCACACGACCGCCGAGGTGTTCACGATCGCGTGCGATGCGAGCACCGCGGAGATCTCGTTCACCGTCGCGCGATGCGATCGAGATCGCCGCGGTGATCAGCGCGAGCGACTCACCGACTTCACGAGAGCTGCCCGCAGGCCGCGGGCTTTGGCGGCGCGCGCTCAAGCGCGACGCACTTCAGGGGAGCCCCTTGGGGCGGACGGGTACTTCAGAGGCCGGCCCCGAATCACTCTGCATGGACTTCAATGCACAGGGCGCGCGCGCAGCCGGGCGGGGTAGTCTTGAGGATTTGGCTCTGTCGCTCCCACAGCGTCTCACTGCTCCTGCCCAAGGCCGAGCATCTTTTCCGAGTTGCTCGCTCAGTTCGCCGCGGCTCTCGATGTCTCCGCTGACGAAATCCTCGGTCTCCACCGCAAACGCGCCGTCGACAAGGACCTCGCCCGCCGCTTCGAGACCTGCTCGAGTCGGCCGACTGCACTTTTCGGCTCGAGCTCGCACGCGAGGGCGCGACGTCGAGCGCACGAAGCTCGGTGTGCCCGGTGGCGCAGCCAATAGACATCGACTCGGTGCTCCGCTGGTCGATGAGCTCCAGACTCGCGGGGATTGGCGCCGTAGTTGAGAGGGGCGAGCTGCGCATGTGCTCGGCCAACATCCGCTTCCGAAAATCGGTTCGTCTACGGTGCGCGTGAGCGCACCCTGGTTGCCTTCGGCGTGGGCAGTGCCGAGACATACCGAGCGGTCAGCGGCCCCCGAAGAGGCTCGGCCGTACCCTTCGCTCCTTCTGGAACTCGAAGCACATTCCACCCGGCGGAAAACACGGGTGCGCCGATCACCTTGCAAGGGGGAGAAGCGGGCTGCTGCGAGTCGGTGTCGGCGTAGCCCACGAGCAACGGCGTCTTCCCATCGAACAGATCGAGTTGACCAAGCCGAGCGCCTCCCACCCACACCCCCAGCGACAACCAGCCCAGGCGCGCCTGCGTCGGCGTGACCCGCTGGCAGTCGCCGGCGCGGCGGAGCGTCGATTCGAACACCTCACGATCCGGCAAGGGCACGTCGAGGCTGCGGTCGGTGGGTCCCACGGCTCTCCAGTGGTTGGTGATGGTGGTGACGCTGATCCCCGGGCTGGTGACCTCGAGCCTGATGGTGGCGCCCTCAGGCACCGGGAGCGGCGAAGCCCAGGTGACCTGCAGCCTCACAGGCACGGCCGCTCCACCCGTCAAGGGTTGCGCTGCTGCGGTGGAACCAAGAGTGACGAGCACCAGTTTCAGCAGCGAAGTCGTGCGCATGACCTCAGAGACGATCAAACAGCCGAAGTGTTAACAAGGCATCGTTGCTATCCGGTCAACAGGGTCCCTGCGGTACGCCACGACAGCTCCGGGCTGTTGCCTGACGTCTAGAGCGAAGGAAAGCTGCGCGGGTCAGAACGATCGGCTTGGCTGCAGAGCTCGCTGCCCTGACGCCAAAGGAGCGGACCGATCAACGACCCGCGTCCGCGGCGCCCTTCTTCAGCTCCATCAACGTCAGCTTGGCGATGCCTTTGAGCGTATCGAACACGCCCTGCCCGCTCGTCGGCGTCGCGGTGAAGGCCGTCGTTTCTCCGAGCCCCAGTGTCTTTCGCAGCGCCTCGAGGGTCACCGGGTCCGTCACGCCATCCGTGTCGAGCTGCAGCACGAACGGCATCGACTTGAGGTCGTAACCCTGCGCGGCGAGGTCTGACTTGAGACGGTCGAACACCACGCGGTTGTCCTTCTGCGCGTGCGGTGCGGCGCTGGCCACGAAGACGATGCCGTCGGCGCCCTTGAGCACGAGCTTCACCGCGGTGTCCTGCTTCTCAGAGCGCACGCCGTAGAGGTGAAAACGAACCTTGAAGCCGCGGATCTCACCGAGCGCCAGCGGGAGGAAGTCGAAGTACTTCACCGCGCTGCCTTTGGGCGACGGCACCGTGGTGATGGTGGCCTTGCCCTTCGCTTCCGGGTTCGTCTTCGAGAAGACGTACTCGAGGTTCGCGTGCGCGCCGTCGGTGGCGGAGACGTAGACGACCTTGAGGTTGATCTCCCTCTTCTCGTAATCGATGTACGCGGCAGAGGCAGTGGTGGAGGCGAAGAGGAGGAGCCAGGCGAAACGCATGCGGGTTTCTACCTCATCGAGATGCCACTGCTCCGGAGCTTCGACGGCCCCTCAGGCGTAGAGGTCGCGAACCACGCTGGCGACCCGCATCGGGGTGCGCACGGGGTGGAAGTGCACCGAGACCGCATCGGCGAAGGCTTTGGCGTTCTGAAATCGCAGCGCGCGGTTCTTCTCGAGCGCTTGTCGCAGCACCGCTTCGAGCGGTCCTGAACACTCGTCACGCCGCTCGCGCAAAGGCACTTCACGGGCGCTGCGAATGGCGCTCGTCAACTCGTCGAGGGTGTTGCCCACGAACGGCTGCTCCAGCGTGAGCAACTCATACAGCGTCACCGCCGCCGCCCAGAGATCGCTCGAGGTCGCGACTTCACCCGACAGCGCGTCAGGCGACAGATAGCTGGGCCGCCCCTCTTTCACCGCGCGCGCGCCCTCGGTACCCGCACGTCTCGCGAGCCCGAAGTCACCCAGCTTGACGAGGCCGACCTTCGAGACGAACAGGTTGTGAGGTGACACGTCGCCGTGCACCAGCTCGAGCGCAGCGCCCGTCTCATCCTTCGCGCCGTGCACCGCACCGAGCGCATCGAGCAACACCTTCGCCATGAAGCAGGCCACGTCGATGGGCAGCTGCTTCTTGCGCGAGCGGCAGCGGCGAAGAATCTGGCCGAGGTCACGCCCTTCGATGACCTCCATCACCAGGCAGTGGTGGCCGTCGACCACCAGCGTGTCGAGCGCGCGCACGATGTTCGGGTGCTTCAACAACGAGAGCGTCTTCGCTTCAGCCTCGAAGGCGCGCACCGCCGAGGGATCCTGCGCGCGGCGTTTGTGCAGCCGCTTCACCGCGACGTACTCCCCCTCGCGGGGACCTTCCGTCACTCGCGCGAAGTGCACGTCGCTGGTGCCACCAGACCCCAACAGCGAGAGCAACTCGTAGGGGCCGACCCGGTCGAGCTCGGCCGAAGGCACAGGCGCCGTGACCAACGCCGCGGCGGTCACCGGGATCTCCAGTTTGGCCGGCGGCTGCGAAGCGAGCCGCTGCCGCACTTCAGGCACCGCCACGGGCGCGATGATGGGGTGGCGCACCGAAGCCCGCCGCTCCTCCACCCTCGAGAAGACCTCATCGAGCGCGGAGGTCACCTCGTCCGGGGCGAGCCCCAGCTTCTGCAGCCCGCACTCCGCGAAGCGGGACAAGAAGTGGCCCCGCTCCTGGTACTCGAGCTCGCTCAAGGCCACCACGCGCCCGCCCGCATGCTCACCTCCACCGACGAGCGCGGCATGGGTGGTCTCGGTGAAGCGGTCTTCCCGAAAGCGCAAGATGACGAAGAGCGCAGGGCCCGTCTCGCGCAGCCCGAGGTCGACCTGGAGCAACGAATAGTCGTACTCCGACAGCCACGTCTCGAGGCACCTTCGGGCGCTGAGCCGGCGGTACCCGAACGCGTCTTCAAAGAGGATCGCGCGTTCGACGGTGTCGCCCCCTGCATTCACTGTGACGAGTGTAGCCGAAGCGCGCCGTGCGATGATGCAGCCGTGTCGCCCGATCGCCGCGTCGTCAAAGCCCAGCTGCGCGCCCAGGAAGACGCCGACGCGCTCACGCTTTCCGCTCCGGACGCAGTGCCCCGGCAGCTCCACGTGGCGGTGGGCGACCCCCAGGCGCCGCTGGAGAAGTTCTTCAGCATCCTCGACCTGAACGGCCTGCTCGCAGACGACGGCCGCCTGCGCCCCGAGGTGGGGCTGGTCTCGATGGGCGATCACTTCGACTGGGGCCGCCCCGACGATCGCGAGAAGGCGACGGAAGAAGGCACGGCCCTGCTCTCCTGGCTCGCCGCGCATCCACCCGACCAGGTGAAGATTCTGGTGGGTAACCACGACCTGGTTCGGGTCGGTGAGCTGAGTGGTTTTACCGACGCGACCTTCAGCGAAGCACGCGCGTTGGCAGACCTCGCCGTGCAGCCGCAGCAGCAGGCCGCGTTGTTGGCGCGCTACCCGATGCTGGCGAGCCCCGGCGTCATCACCCGCGACTACTCGTGCTTCAGCGTGCGGCAGCGCACCCTGGTGACGCGGTTGCTCAAGGCCCGCAGGGTGAAACTCGCCCTGGCCCCGGCGCCGGATCTGTTGCTGGTACACGCGGGCGTCACCCTGGCGGATCTCGAACCGCTCGAGCCCGTGGCGCTCGACGCGCTCTCCATCGCCGAGCTGCTGAACCGTTTCCTCGAGGCGCGGGTGACGAAGTGGAGAGGTGAAGGCGCGCTCGATCTCGCCCCGCTCCATGAGCTCGGCTCGGCGCGTGACGGAGAAGCGCGCGGCATTCTCGCGCACCGGCCGGCCAATCCCGCCAGCAAGCAGGTCGACAGGGCCAGCCGCCGGTACGATCCGCGCTCGTTGCCGCCGGGCATCACGCAGGTGATCGGCCACATCAACGACAAGAAGTGCCGCGAGCTGATGGGCCCGTGGGCGTTCACCCAGATCCCCGAGCTGGGGTGTCTGCGCGGTCTCGAGATCGGCGCGCGCGTGGAGTACCACCTGGGCTGCCGCGACGAAGATCGGCTGCTGTTCCTCGATGGGGCGATGCACCGGGTCGCGGCGGTCGAGTACGAGCTGTTCGATCTCGAGCTGCGCCAGCGGCTGGTCTTGCGCTGAGCCTTCCGCGGGCCCTCTCCCCGGGGTGAGAGGGAGGCACGTGGTCAGCTGAGCTGACGCGTCGACAGCCGCTGCAAGAAGCTGCGGAACAACGGGAGCAACTCAGGCCTGAACCGGTGCGCCGCCTTCTGCGTCAGCACCTCGATCGCCTCATCGCGGCCCATCGCCTCGCGGCTGGCCGTCGGCGACGTGAGCGTCTCGTACGCACGCGCCAGCGCCACCACGCTCGCCGTCAACCCCTGCGCACCCGTGCTGCCCGGCTCGGTCTCCTGCTCCAGCACCACCGAGGCCCACGCCACCGCCTGCGGCTTGTCGCCGAACCGCACGAAGGGAAACCGCGCCGACCAACGCCGCGCGGTGGTGATGTCCTGGTGATCCGCGTCGGTCAACGGGCCCACCCGCTCGAGCGTCTCGTCTTTCAGCTCCAGGTTGCCCACGTCGGAGAAGAACGCCGCCGTCGCCAGCTCGACCAGCTGCGGCTGCTGCAACCCGAGCTCACCACCGAACAGCAACGAGAGCGTCAGCACGTTGGCAGAATGAAACAGCTCGGCCTCGCGCTTGCGGCCCCGCGGCGTGAGGCCCGCAAAACGCAGCGCCCGGGATGACGCGGCCGCGGCCAGGTCGTGGAACAACTGCGTGACCACCGGCATCTCGGCGCGCGGGTTGGTCTTCCGCGCCGACAGCCAGCTGCGGAACGAGAGCACCAGCTCGACGTACCGAATCATCGCCTCACGCGAGAAGTCGGTCATCGCGGCCACGCGCACCGGGGGAGGCGGCGGCTTCGGCGTGCTCGGCACCGTGGACAAGAGCGTGATGGACGGCGTCTCCACGCTCTCCGCCGCAGCGCCTGCGGCCAGCCAGCGCACCAGGTGCTCCAGCTCGGCGCGTGCGGGTTGGCGGGTGAAGGTGAAGCCGCCGATGCCGCGGGTCTGGAACGCCTTGACCACGCGATCCACGGAAGGATCCGAACCTTCGTGCACGAGCTCGCCATTGACGGTGAGCCCGGTGGTGCAGTTGACGACCGCCTGCGTCCCGGCGGGCAACAGCGTGGCCAGACACTTCGACATCCGCGCGAACGCCACGTCGAAGGTGGCGCTGTCGACCTCGACCAGGCGCGAACCACCCGCAAGCGACGCGAGATCGAGCAGCACGTCTTTCCACGTGGGCGGGTTGCGATCCCACCGGCGCGATTCGACCGTCGCGGTGGTGGTGCGCTCGATCAACTCGGCAGCGCGCAGGTGACGATCGGCCGCGGCCCGCACGGTGTCGCTCAGCGCCTTGTCGGTGGCCATGCGCCGCATCAGCTCAGCGGCCTGGGGCGTCTTCATCACCGACAACGCCTCGAGCACCTCGACCTTGCGCGCGTCGTGTTTGACCCGGCCCAGCAGCGGCGGCTTCTGGTTGAGCTCGTTGACCACGAGGTCGAAGGCCGCCGGTGAAGTCGATGCGCCCGCGGCCACCCACATCGCGCGGCGAATCGGCTCGCTCGACTCGCTCGAACGTTGCGGTGTGAGGAGAGGCTGCAACGCGGGCAACACGCGGTCGGGGAAGTACTTGCCGAGCAGGTGCAACGCGTGAACCCGCGTCTCCTGAAGGTCGGCAGCGGCGTCGGCTTCTTGCCCGCTGGCGCGCGGGGGCTCGTCGGTGATCGCCTGGGTGATCACCCGGAAGGCGTCCTCCGTCGCGGCGCGCGCGACACCGGTCAACACGTCGCGGCGGCGGCCTGCATCGAGCCGGGCGAGCAGCTCTTTGATGATGCGCTGGCGATCGGGCACCCGGCCGGTCTCCACGCAGAAGGCCAGCTCCATCAGGCGGCGGGGGCGTTTGGGCGCGAGCTTCTCGAGGAACGGTTCGGGGTTCAGCCCTGCCAGACCCGCGAGCCCCGGCAGCACCGCGTCGCGGCTGGCGGGGAGATCGAGGTTCTCGAACAAGGTGAGCCACACCCGCGCGAAAGGCGCTCCGAAGAAAGGCAGCAGCCGGCCGAGCCCCTCCATGTCGGAGGGCGGCGCCTCACGCAGCCGCTGCGAGATGCGGCGCGCTTGATCACCGGTGGCCAGGGTGGACAGCGCGAGCTCGTAGAGGGCGCGTTGGTGGCCGTCGGCGTTCGAAGCGGCCCGCAATTTTTCCAGCAACGTGGCCAACGCGCCCCACGCTTCGGCGAGCAGCAGGCCCTCGACTGCGCCGGTGATGCGCTCGGCGACCAGCACCTCGGCATCCTTCGCGCTCAGCAAGCGGTGCGCGTGCAGCGGGAACCGCACCATCACGTTCAACGTGTCATCGAGCTCGAACTGGCGCCGCAGCGACTCGAGCACCTCGAGCGACGCCAGCGGCGCGCCCGGCTCGTACAGCCGCATGTTCGACGCATCGGCCATCACCAGGGCCGCGCGCGCCTCGGGGGTGTTGAGCACCTGCACCCGGGCCACCGGCAACGGCGTGGGCTGCTTCGCCACGGCGACGGCCACCGCCGGAGGTCTGGGCGGCTCCTGCACCCGGGATGGCGAGGTGAACACGCCGGCGATGCGCCCGGTGTCGGGCCGCGGGGCCGAAGGCGGCGGTGGCGAAGGCGGCTCGGGCGGCGGCGCTCCCCCCGCAGCGGCGATGGCGGCCGCGCGGGCTGCGTTGAAGGCCTCGATGCTCAGCGGCGCGCGCGTGGTGCCGACGGTGATCTTCATCTCCGAGCTGTCTCCCGCCGCGGCCGGAGCAGGCGGGGGCGGCACCGGAGCGCCGGGCGGAATGGGCGGCGTCGTATCGAGATCCGAGAAGAGGTCGCTGAAGAGCGACTCGGCGCGGCTGGGTGAGCTGGAGACGGGCGGTGCGGGCGCGGGCGCCGGCGCGGAAGGCCGGGCCTTGGGCAGCGGGGCGCCGAACGCTGCGAAGGGATCGGCCCTCAGCTCGATGCGCGGCGACGAGGTGGGCACCGGCGTGAGCTGCTTGACCCGGGCCGCGGGCGTGGGCGTGGCCAGCACCGGGGTGCCCGTGGAGGGCTGACCTTCGGGCGCCTCCTGGAACTGCGCGGCGAGCGCGGCGAGTTGCCGGGTGCCCACGCGTTGCCCGGAGTTCGCCACGAATTCTTCGAGCGCGGCGGCCAGCTCGCGGCAGTTCTGGAACCGCTGCGAGAGGTTCTTGGCCATCGCCTTGTGCACGATCTGGGCGTACTCGCGCGGAATGTCGGAGCGCCGCGTGAGCAGCGGCACGGGGTCGGTGGTGATGATGGCGGCGAGCAGCTGCTGATCAGGCTGGCTCTCGTAGGGCCGGGTGCCCGAAGCGAGCTCGTAGAGGATGACGCCGAGCGCGTAGACGTCGGCGCGCAGGTCGGCCTCGCCGATGATCTGCTCCGGCGGCATGTAGGCGATCTTGCCCTTCACCGTGCCGGGGGCCGCGTTGGACTCCTGGCCTGCGCCCTTGGCCACGCCGAAGTCGACCACCTTCACGGCGCCGTTCTTGGCGATCAGCAGGTTGTCGGTGCTGACGTCGCAGTGCATCAGCCCCATCGGCACGCCCGATGCGTCGGCGAACTCGTGCACGTAGGCGAGGCCTTCGCAGGCCTCTTCGATGACCCGCGCGCCGACGACGGGGCTGATCCGTTTCTCCGGGGCCGCGCGGAGAATGCTGCGGAGGTTCGGGCCGTCGACGAACTCCATCGCCAGGAAGTACGAGCCGTTCACTTCACCGAAGTCGAAGATCTGCACCACCGCGGGGTGGCCGAACTGGGCCGCCAACCGCGCCTCCTGAAGGAACATGGAGACGAACTCGGGATCCTTCGCGAGGTTGGGGAGGATGCGCTTGATGACGAGCGACTTCTCGAACCCGCCGGGGCCCATGACCTTGGCGAGAAACACCTCTGCCATGCCGCCCTGCGCGAGTTTGCGAACGAGGTGATACCGACCTAGCTGTTCCCCTGTGCTCGCCATCGAAGAGGCGCGCATCGTAGCGGTGTGCTCGGAGATCCACACGCGTGTACCGTGGCGCTGACATTCAGACGCACTTCGTCATTGCGGAGGGCGCAATTCGCGGCACACGGTTTCACAGGCCTGGGCCAGGGCTTCGACCGCCCGGGCGCCGTCGCCTTCGAGGGCGGCCAGCACGCGCAAGAACACTTCTTCGGTGGCCTGCTGGGCGAGCGCCTCGTCTTGAAGGAGGCGCCGGCAGCGGGAGTAAATGAGGGGGCCGTACTTGCGGTACAGCGCGGGCAGCCGGCTGGCGGCGAGGAGGTGGGTGGGGGTGCCTGAATCCAGCGAGGTCGTGGTTTTGAGCACAGGAGGTGATTGACCGCGCCCCGGCGATCCAGGTGCAAAGTTCTTCGAAGGGCCTTTTGTTTCAGCGTGTTAGCGAGGTGCGCGCCGTTGAGGCAGCCACAAGCGCACCGCGCCGGCCAGCAGCCGCAGATCCGCGAAGTGGGAGCGCAGCGCACCCTGTTTGGGGCGCACGGCATCGTCGATGCGCAGCCGGTGTTCCTCGAGCACGATGTGCACGTGTTTCGCCTTGCGGGTCTCGAAAGGGGGCGCGGGCGAATCATGCTTTTTCTCCAGGGCCGCCAGGTACGCCGCCATGCGCCTGGCGTCTTTCGCCTTGAGCATCACCACGTCGAGTACGCCGTCGAAGGGCTCGGCGCGTTTGCCCAGCTTGAGGTTCGGCCCGAAGTATTTCGCGTTCATCACGTCGACCGACAGGTACTCGCCCGAAGCGTCTTCACCATCGATGGTCATGGTCCACCGTTTGGGCGTGGAAGCCAGCAGCGCCTTGCGCAGCACGGTGACGGCGCGTTCGGGCTCCTTGTCGTCTTCGGTGACCTCGACCTGGAGCGCTTCGGCGAACCAGCCCACGCCAGCGCTCTCGCAGAAGTACCGTTCACCCCAATTGCCGGTGGCCACGCCGATGTCGAGCGGCCGCTCGCGTGGATCATCGAGCAGCTGGAGCAGCACCTCGATGTCGTTGGGCATGCCCACGGAGCGGGCGAGGTTGTTGGCGGTGCCCAGCGGGAGGATGGCCAGCGGCACCTTGCTGTGCACCAGTCTGCGCGCGACGCCGAGCACGGTTCCGTCACCACCGGCGGCGATGACCACGTCGGCGCGGTGGGCCAGATGTTTTCCCAGACCCTTGTCTGGCTCGACGTTGCGGACCTCGTGGCCCGCCTCTTCGAGTGCCGTGAGGAGTTGCCGCTGCGCGACCGCCCCCGCTCCTGCGCTGGGGTTCTGCACCAACGTGACCCGTCTGGCCCCTCCGCCCATGGCAGGTAGTAGCGAGCCAGAGGGGTTGCCGCCACGCGCCGACGCCCTTACCTCCTCGAGATGCGCATCCTCATCTCCAACGACGACGGCGTCTTCAGTCCCGGAATCGCAGCGCTCGCAAAACTTGCGACGGAGTTCGGAGAAGTACGCATCGTCGCCCCTGATTTCGAACAATCCTCGATGGGGCAGGCCATCAGCCCGAGCAGGCCGCTGTCGTATCGGCGCGCGCGCATCGGGCCGTTCGAGGCGTTCCGTGTGAACGGAACACCTTCCGATTGCGTAGCGCTCGGCATTCACCACTGGGAGCGGGTCGACGTGGTGCTCAGCGGCATCAACCAGGGTCTCAACGTCGGCAACGCGTGCTGGCACTCGGGCACGTTGGCCGCGGCGAAGCAGGCCGCCCTGTTCGGCGTGCGGGGCATCGCGCTGAGCGCGCCGTCGATCGAAGAGAGCGGCGACTACGATCTGATGATGCCTTTCGCGCGGCGGGTGTTGACCACGTTGCTCACGCAGAAGCCGATGGCGCAGCTGCACAACGTGAACTTCCCGCTGACGCCGCGGGGCATCACGTGGACCAAGCAGTCGGTGCGGCACTACGACGGCAAGATCGTGCCCGACAAGGATCCGTACGATCGGCTGGTGTATTGGTTCGCGGCGCTGCCCATCGAAGGCGTGGAGCCGGGCACGGATCGGTGGGCGCTGGGTGAAGACCTGGTGTCCATCACCCCGCTGCGGCTGGACCTGACGGATCAGCAGGGTCTGGCGGAAGATTCGAAGCGGCTCAAGTTCGACTGAGCTGCTCCCTCGCCCTGCGAAGCGGGAGAGGGTTCAGGTCAGGGGCTGACTTGCTTACTTGCCCTTCTTGGAAGCGATCAGCTTGCCGCCGGCGTTGCCGATCTGCTGACCGACCGAGCCGATGTGGTTGAAGACGGAAGGCTGGGTGATCGACGACGGGTAGCTGCGCACCAGAGAGATCTCATCGCCGGCCTGGCCATTGACCGAGAAGATGATCTCCGCGTCCATCACGGTGGGCGGGAGCACGAACGGGATGAACTTGCCGAGCTTGAAGCTGCGCACCTGCACGGTCATCACGACTTCGGTCGGAGAACCCGTGGGCGGGTGAGCCTGGGGATACTCGTTGCGCAGGCCCTGCAGCACGGCGGCTTCGAACTTGCCCTTCAGGTCAGCCCAGGTCGTCGTGTACTTCGCGTCTTCAGCGGTCTTCGCGGCGACCCAGTCATTCTCGGTGCGGCCTTCGACGTACATCTGGGTGTAGTCGAACGAGAGCGCGACGTCGTTCGCGGCGGCGAGCGCAGACGGCGGGCCAGAGACGCGCACGACCTTCCACGCGGGGCCACAGCCGGAGAGAAGGCCGACGATCAACGCTGCACCAATGAGTCCGTGTTTCATTCGGTTTGCCTTGGGTTGAGGGAGTTGGGTTGCGGGCGAGAGCGTCTCACAACGAACGGCAGTCACAATCGGGATGTCGGACCCACATGCGATGACGTTCGGCATGGGCTCCTGGTTGGCGATGATGCAGGCGTTGACGGCGATGAGTCTGGTCACCCGCGGGTGGGCTCGGGATCTGGATCTCGATGAGTGCGGGGTGATGGTGTTGATGCTGCTGGCGCAGCGGGGCCACGATCCCGAGTGCAACCTGGCGTTACGCAGCGGCCGGGCGCGACAGCAGGTGCATCGATCGTTGCGCATGATGCAGCAGCGGGGGTTGGTGGCGCCGTCCGTCACGTCAGTGCGTGGCCGGGCGCAGGCCTGGACCCTCACTGAGCGCGGGTGGCGGATGTGGGGCTTGCTCGAGCGGTCGGTCGTCGCGTGGGAGGAAGAGATGGCCCGGTGGCTCGAGGTCCCAGAGCTGACGCGGATGCTCCAGAAGCTCGTGATGACCGCGGTGAATCGGCCGGGTGGTGATGGGTGGCGGCGCGGGCTGATGGTTCCGCATGACCTGCGAGTCGACCCGGTGCGGGCGAGGGCCGAAATGGAGGAGGGTCTGTTGGAGCCAGCACCTCAGCCTGTATCGGACGTGCCCCTCGAGGCGGCGCCCCACGAGTCCACCGGGATCAATGTGTTCCTCGATGCAGATGACTTGTGCGTCCTCCGAGATCTGGAGCGACGCGAGCGGATTGAGCGCGAGCGCGCGAGCCAACCTTCACTTTGTAAACAAAGTCTCTAAGCCGTGACCCCACCGGCGGGTCTGGCCCCTCAGGGATTTTGTTTACAAAGTGCGAGTTAGAAAGCGGCGAGTCGACGAGAGAGCCAACCTTCACTTTGTAAACAAAATCCATGAGCCCCTGCTGCTCTCGGGGGGATCACGCCTTGGGGACTTTGTTTACAAAGCGTGAGTTAGCTCGCTGAGAGCAGTCACCTGTTCAACGCTGCGTGCAGTGCTCGCACGCGACCCACGCGCCAAGAGGCCAGTTCATTTCCGAACCCGGAGTGAGCGACCACACCGGCCGCCTTCCCCAGAGCAGGCTTTCCATCAGCTCGCTTTGCCCACCTGCACCGTGATCGCGTGACCATCGAGATCCATCACCTCGCCTGACGACGTCTCGACCAGCGTCACCACCACCGCGAGCACCTCTTCGCGAATCTTCGCGTCGTGCTCGACCAGCATCAGCTTGAGCGGCTCACTCGCCGTAGCGACCTGGATCGAAATGCGATCACTCACCTCGAGCCCCAGATCCTTGCGCTGCCGCTGCACGCGCGACACCAACTCGCGCATCAGCCCTTCACGCGCGAGCACCTCGGTCATCGTGGTGTCGAGCGCCACCGTCAGATCGCCCTCGCTCTGAATGACCACCTCGCCGCGCGCGGTGCGCGAGACCAGCACGTCGTCCTTCTTGAGCTCCTCGCCCTGCACCAGCACCAACCCGCCCTGCTCGAGCGTGTGCCACTGCTCTCGGCCGAACGCAGCGATCTCACCCGTCGCGGCCTTCAGCTTCGGCCCCAGGCGCTTGCCCAGCGTCTTCAGGTTCGGCTTGAACGAGAGCGTGGCCAGCGCGGCGTCGTCACCGAGCGCGACCACCTTCTTCACGTTCAGCTCTTCGACCAACAGCTCGGAGTGCGCCTCGATCGCCGCGCGGACCTTCGCGTCGGTCGACACCACCGTCACCGCCGCGAGCGGCTGGCGCGTCTTGAGCTTGTGCTTCTCACGGATCGCGCGGCCGAGCGTCACCACCTGCCGCACCGCCGCCATCTGCGCCTCGACATGCGCATCCGTCTTCGCCGCATCGGGCTGCGGGTAGCTGCACAAATGCACACTGTCTTCGTTCGCCGCCGCCATGCCGGGGCCGACCACCAGGTGCTGGTACACGCTCTCCGAGACGAACGGCAACACCGGCGCGAGCACCTTGCTGAACTCGACGAGCACCTCGTACAGCGTCGCGTACGCCGACGCCTTGTCTGCCGCGTCCGTGCTTTTCCAGAAACGCCGCCGCGAACGGCGGATGTACCAATTCGTCAGATGGTCGATGAACGCGAGCATCGGAGGCACCACCTTGTCGAGGTAGTACCCCTCCATCTGCGTGTTCACCTCGCGCACCAGCGTCTGCAGCACCGAGACGATCCACCGATCCAACTCCGGCCGGTCGCTCAACTTCGGCGCCGCCGAGAGATCCTTCTTCGGATCCCACCCGTCGAGGTTCGCGTACGTGGTGAAGAAGCTCCACGCGTTCTGGAGCGGCAACAACACCGTGCGCACCACTTCCTTCACGCCCGCTTCCGAGAACCGCAGCGGCTCGGCGCGCACCAGCGGCGAGCTGATCAGATACGCCCGCAGCGCATCCGCTCCATGCCGCTCGATCACCTCGTTCGGGTCAGGATAGTTCTTCAGCCGCTTCGACATCTTCTGGCCGTCTTCCGCCAGCACCAGCCCGTTCACGATCACGTTCTTGAACGGCGCCTTGTCGAACAGCGCCGTCGACAACACCAGCAGCGTGTAGAACCACCCGCGCGTCTGATCGAGCCCTTCCGCGATGAACTGCGCGGGGAAAGCGCCCTCGAACAGCGCCTTGTTCTCGAACGGATAGTGCAGCTGCGCGTACGGCATCGAGCCCGACTCGAACCAACAATCGAACACGTCGCCGATGCGGCGCAGCGTCTTCCCGTTCTTCACGAAGGTGAGGTGATCGATGCGGTGGGGATGCAGGTCGGTCACCTTCTGACCGGTGAGCTGCTGCAGCTCCTCCACCGACGACACGCAGTGCGTCTCGGTGCCGTCATCGCTGATCCACAGAGGGATCGGCGTGCCCCAGAAGCGCGAACGGCTGATGCTCCAGTCGCGCGCTTCCTTGAGCCAGTTCTCGAAGCGTTTCTCGCCGACGAAGCCGGGCACCCAATGAATGGTGCGGTTGTTCTGCACCATGCGCTCGCGCAACGTCTCCACGTTCACGTACCAGGAGGGCGTGGCCTTGTAGATGAGCGGCGTGCCCGAGCGGTAACAGAACGGATAGCTGTGCCGGAACTGCGCGTGCTTGAAGATCGAGCCCTGCTGCTTCAAGTCGTGAATGATCGGCTTGTCGGCCTCCTTCACGTTGAGGCCCTGGTACGGCGGCACCTCGTTGGTGAAGTTGCCGCCCGCATCGACCGGATCCACCAGCTCGATCTTCGCCTTGCGGCACGCCTCGGCGTCTTCTTCACCGAACGCAGGCGCCATGTGCACCAGGCCCGTGCCGTCGGTGGTGGTGACGTGGCCCGCGTTGATCACCCGGAACGCACCACTCGCCGCGCGCCCTGAGAAGAAGGGGAAGAGCGGCTGGTAGGTCTTGCCCAGCAGCTCGCTGCCCTTGAGCGTACCCACCACCTTCGCCTGCTCACCCAGCACGGCCGCGAAGAGCGCCTCGGCCACCACGTACCGCTGGCCGTCTTCGTGATCCGCGATCACGTAGTCGAGCGCTTCGTTCACGGCGACGGCGAGGTTCGATGGAAGGGTCCACGGAGTCGTCGTCCACACCAGCAACGAGGCCGGCTTGCCAGCGAGCGGCTCGTTCAACTTGAAGCGCACCGTCAGCGCCGGATCATCGACGTCGCGGTAGTCCAAGCCCGCCTCGAAGTTCGACAGCGCCGTGGAGAGCCGCCACGAATAGGGCATCACCCGGTGGCCCTTGGTGACCAGGCCCTTCTTCCACAGCTCGCCGAACACCCACCAGACGCTCTCCATGAACGGGAGATCCATCGTCTTGTAGTCGTCGTCGAAGTCGACCCAACGCCCGACGCGGGTGACCGTCTTGCGCCACTCGTCGACGTACTTGAGCACGCTCGCGCGGCAGGCCTCGTTGAACTTCTCGATGCCCAGCTCGCGGATCGACTGGGGCCCCGAGAGACCCAGCTGCTTCTCGATCTCCATCTCGATCGGCAGGCCGTGCGTGTCCCAGCCGAAGCGGCGCTCCACCCGGAAGCCGCGCATCGTCCAGTAGCGGGGCACGATGTCCTTGAGCGTCGAGGCGACCAGGTGGCCGTAGTGCGGCAGGCCGGTGGCGAACGGAGGCCCGTCGTAGAAGATGAAGTTCGGAGCGTCTTTGCGCTGCGACACGGAGCGCTCGAAGGCGCCCAACTTCTTCCAGAGCTCCAGGAGCTTGCGCTCGTCCTCAGCGAAGCTCCCCTCCGACGACAGGTTCTCAAATGAAGCCATGGCGCCGATTCACCCGGAGCGGGGCCCACAGTCAATGATGGAAGGTCAGGTCGTACGAGAGGTCGAGCGACTTTCCGGGCGCCAGGGTGACCTCCCACGTCACGACGCTCCGGTTGTTCAGACAGCTCTCGTCCTCCACCCCGATCTGCCCCCCGTGGCGAGGCCTTATCCACCTTGCCCCGGGTGGACAGTGCCTGCGTCGTCTTCGACCACCAGGATGCGCCTTGCAGCCATGTGCGCATCAAACGCCCATCTGGGTTCATGCGTGTCACTCGTTTGTAACCGCGCTCGTTCCGCGTGCTAAAAATCGACCTTCGCCCGAGGGGGGCCCCTTGCTCGCTGAGCTGTTCTCAGAACTCCGCCGCGTCACGCAGGTGCTCACCTCATCATCGGGGAGTGAGGTGGCCCGCGCTCACGTCGCCAGCGTGCGCGCGCTCACCCGGTTGATCGAAGATCTCGCCACCCAGGCGCCGCTCCCGCAGCAGGCGCCGGTGCACCTCGAGACCCTGCTCGCGGAGATCGTCGAACAGCTCGCCCCCCTGCTCGAAGAACACGCCGTGAAGATCGCCCTCGAACGGCTCTGCCTGCACGAGCCCGTGGTCTTCGCAGATCGTGAACGGGCCCACGCCCTGCTGATCCTTCTCCTGGGCATCGTTCTCGACCAATCCACGCCCGGCGACACCATCACCCTCACCTGCCGCTCTTCGCTCGGCCAGCTCGGCGTCAGCATGGGCGCGGTGCACCTGACCGGAGATCGCCGCTTCTGGCTGATAAGCTCGCTGGCCTCCCGGCTCTCGTGGCACCTGGTCGAGCGCCCCTCGGGTGAATCGCGGGTCGAGTTGATGTTCGACGCGCCGCGAGAAGAAGCGGTGCCGTTCTCCTCATCGGCTTCGGGGTTTCAGGACGACAACTCGCGCTTCGATGAAGGCCGGCTCTCACGCTTGCTGGGTGGCCTGCCAGATGAAGGTGTTCGCAGGCTGCGCACTTCATTCCTCGAGACCGCGCTGCGGCTCAGCCAGAGTTTTGGTGACTCGAATCCGGTGGGCGTCGACGTGATGTCGGCCCACTCCCTCAAGGGCGCCGCAGCCATGTTGGGCGCCGACGTGCTCGCAGAGCTGTGCTCCCGGCTCGAAGATCAGCTCGGTGACAACCAGAGCCCCGAGCTCCCTTCGCTGGTCGCCGCCATCGGCAAAGAGGTCGCCTGGCTGGAGATCCGCCTCGCGCGCGACGTGGAGCCGGAGGGCAATCACAAGCAGCGCGCCCCGGCCAGCTCGCTCAACCTGCTCATCGTCGACGACGATCCATTCGCCCGTTCGGCGCTGGCCGTGATGCTCGGTCACCTCACCTCGAGGCAGGTGGTGGCGTGCGCCTCGGCCGGGGAAGCGCTGGGCGCGCTGGCCAACTACACCGAGGCCGACCCCCTCGACGCGATCATCTGCGATCTGCGCATGCCCCAGGTCGACGGCGTCACCTTCATTCGCCAGCTCGCCGAGGTGAACTATCGCGGCGCGGTGATCGTGGTGAGCGTCGCCGAGGTGCGGCTGCGCCAGAGCGTGGAGCGCCTCGCGCGTTCGCTGGGTTTCCAGGTGGTCGCCTCGCTCGCCAAACCCGCCTCGAGTGGCCAGCTCGCCGCCGCGCTCTCCCGCGTGCAGGAGGCCCTGCGAAAGAGCCGCAGCCGCGCTGCGCCTTCGCACGTGCTGCGCGCCCCCCGCTGGACGATGGAAGACCTGCGCGCGGCCATCGCCGACGGTGGCGTTCGACCGTACTACCAACCGAAGGTCTCCCTGCGCACCGGGCTCATCACCGGCGTCGAGGCCCTCGCACGGTGGATTCACCCGGAGTTCGGCGTCATCTCGCCCGCAGTCTTCCTCCCGATGGCGGTCAGCGGTGGGCTGATGGAAGCGCTGCTGCTCAGAGGCGTGGAGCACGCGACCGAGGTGCTCGACGCGTTCCCCCAGCTCTCCGTGGCCCTCAACCTCGAGGCCTCCACCGCGTGTGACGACGCGGCGATCGGCCGGCTGATGAAGCTGGTGCAGACCCGCCAGATCGCGCCCGAACGATTGCAATTCGAGCTCACCGAGACCGACGTCGACGGAGATCCCCGGCGCGTCGCGGAGATGCTCGCCCGCCTCCACCTGCGCGGCTTCCACCTCGCCATCGACGACTTCGGCACCGGCCGCTCCACGCACCAACGCATCGCCGACATCCCCTTCTCCGACCTGAAGATCGACCGTCAGTTCGTACGCGAAGGGTGCCGCGAAGAAGCCGCGCGCGCCGTGGTGGAGAGCAGCGTGGTGCTCGCCCGAAGGCTCAAGATGACCACCACGGCCGAAGGCGTGGAGACCATCGAAGAGCTGGAGTTCGTGCGCCGCGCGGGCTGCGACGCCGTGCAGGGCTACTTCTTCTCGCCGCCGCTCCCGTTCGAAGAGCTCAAGACGTTCGTGGCCGGGTTCGTGCCCTCGACGGCGACCTCTTCGGGTGGGGGCAACCCGCGAAACGCACGCCAGAGCAGCACGTCGTAGGAGATCTTCATCGCCGCGCCGATGACCAGCGGCAGGTACATCGAGTCGCCGACCATCAACGCACCCGCGAACGCGGGCGCCACGGCCCACGAGGCGAGCCGCACCAGGTTGGTGATGCCCGAGGCGAACGTGCGCTCGCCGGGTTGCACCACGGCCATCACGTAGGACTGCCGGGTGGGCACGTCCATCTCCACCAGCCCCTCCCGAAGAAGGAACAGGGCGGCCGCCACGAAGAAGTTGGGCGCGAACGCGACGGTGACCAACAGCAGGCTCGAGGGCACGTGGGTGAAGACCATCGTGTTCACCAGCCCAATGCGCCTGGCGAGCCAGGCCGCTCCGAGATGAGAGAGCGCGTTCATCAGGCGCGCGAAGAAGAAGAGCACGCCGATGGCCCCTGCCGAGGCGGAGAACCGCTCGAAGAAGAAGAACGAGAGCAGCGCGGTGGTGAGGAACCCTCCGGCGAGCGCATCGATGGCGAAGAGCGCAGAGATTTTTTGCAGCACCGAGCGGCTGTGCGCGGTGAGCACCAGGGCCGCCTGTTGCGTGGGCGCTTCGATGGTCGAACCCAGGCGCGAATAGAGCCCGACGGAGACCAACCCCAGCGCGGCGCAGGCGAGCAGCGTGACCCGGTGGGGTTCCGCTCCGTTCAACGGCGTGGTGGCCTCGAGCAGCGTGGGCAGCCCCGCCAGCAGCGCGCCGGCCGCGTGACCGAAGTCCTGCAGCATCGTGTACCAGGCGATCACCTGCGTGCGCTGGCCCGGCGAGGTGGTGCCGGGAAGCACCGCCTGCTCGAGGATGAGCGCGGCGCCGCGATCCTTCCCCATGCCGTTGAGCATGCCGAAGAAGGCAGCGAGGGCGAGCGTGAGCGGGCTCGCGCTGAACGCGAAGACGACGGTGCCGCCCACCGACAGCAGGGACAACACGATCAAGAAGCGGCGGCGGCCCCATCGATCCGCGAAGAAGGTGGCGCAAATCGCGGCGAGCGCAGCGCCCACCAGGCCCGACGAGACGATGGCGCCGAAGGCCGCGCCGGTGATGTGCTGCCGCGCGAGGAACACGCCGAGCAACACCCCCAGCAGGCTCGTGGTGAGCGCGCGGAAGAAGGCGGTCAGGTAGAGCGCGCGGCGCTCCGCAGGCTGGTCGAGATCAGTCGCCACCACCGCCCGTTACTTCAGACAGGGCTGGCATACCCGATGCTCTTTGCACTGCTTCCAAGGAGGCTTTCATGGCCAACGCAAACGCGACCGAAGAGCTGATGGAGCTGGAGAGGCAATTCTGGGAAGCCATCAAGAACAGGGACGGCAAGACCGCGGCCGCCCTGAGCGACGACCCCTGCGTGGTGACCGGGGCCCAGGGCTTTGGGAGCTACACCCCCAAACAGGTGGGCGCGATGATGAACGACGGGCGCTACGAGCTGCGCAGCTTTCGTTTCGCGAAGAACCCCGAGGTTCAGCTCATCGGTGACGACGTGGCGGTGGTCGCTTACCGGGTTCACGAAGACCTCGTCGTCGAGGGGAAACCGGTGAGCCTCGAGGCCACCGATTCTTCGACCTGGGTTCGGCGTGATGGCCAGTGGCGGTGTGCCCTGCACACTGAGGCAATTCTGGGTGACCCGTTCGGGCGGGATCGCAACCTTTCGCAGCCGCCGAGCCCGGCTCAATAACCTTCACCATCGCGCGCCGCGGTGACCTTGCCGCGGAAATGGCGGAGCACCCACCAGAGGTAGCCCGCGGCGAGCAACACGCCCGGGCCTGCCCAGAGCAAAGCGCCCTTCATCGCGCTCGCGCCGGTCGCAGCGCTGGCCACACTCAGGGAGAGCGCGGCCTCGTTCGCCCGCAACGCGACGGGAAAGAGACAGGCGGCCGTCATCACCAGGCACCCCACGATGAAGGCCACGCCGCCGGCGAACGGAGCGAGTTCTTCCTTTCGTTTGAGGAAGACCGTCGTGAGTCCACCCAGGACCAGGACCAGGCCGAGCCACGCCAGCGGCCGCTGCGGGAAGCGGGCGATGACGTCGGGGGCCACGCGCCAGGTGACGAACGTGGTCAACAGCCACAGTGAGCATGAACCGAGCCACAGCGGGAGTCGCAACGAGCGCACGCGCTGGTGCATCGGGCCCTGCGTCTTCCACACGAGCCAGTTCGCTCCGTGGGCCGCGAGCGTGGTGAGAACCAGGAGCGCGCAGAGGAAGGTGTAGCCGTCGAGCACGCCGAGGTCGCCTCCGGCAGCGAAGAGGCCGAGCTCGAAGTAGCCGTCTTCACGCAACGGCACGCCGCGCACCAGGTTGCCCAGCAGCGCGCCCATCAGCAGCGGCACGGCGAAAGAAGAGACCCCGAAGGTGGTGTCGAAGAAGCTGCGCCAGAGTGAGTTGGTGACGTGGCTGCGGAGCTCGAGCGACACGCCGCGCAGGAGCAGCGCCCAGACGACGAAGATCATCGGCAGGTAGAAGCCCGAGAAGGCAGCCGCCATCAGGCGGGGGAAGGCGAAGTAGAGCGAGCCCCCGGCGGCGATGAGCCAGACCTCGTTGCCGTCGAACACCGGGCCGATCGCGCCGAGCACTTCGCGGCGCTCGGAGTCGGTGCGCGCCACGAAGCGGTGCAGGATGCCGGCGCCGAAGTCGAAGCCATCGAGCACCGCCCACGCGGTCAACAGGAGCGCGACCAGCCAGAACCAGACGGTGGAGATCTCAGGCATCACCGTTCCTCCCGAGCAGACCGACCGTTCTGCTCATGCATGTGCAGCCTCCGGCCCGTGCGTCACTTCGCGCCCCACGAGGAACAGAAACGCGAGCCCCAACACGAGGTACAGGCCACAGAACCCGATGAGGGTGAACAACGTGCTGCCCGCGTGCACCGTGGGGCTCGCGCCATCCGCCGTGCGCAAGAGCCCGTAGACGAGCCACGGTTGCCGACCCAGCTCTGCCGTCATCCACCCCGCGGTGTTCGCGATGTACGGAAACGGAAAGGCCAGCATCAGCGCCCAGAGCAGCGGCCGCGTCTTCTCGAGCCACCCTCTCCATCGAAACAAAACGGCCAGCCCCATCAGCCCGATGAACAGGGTGCCCAGGCCGACCATCACGTGAAACGAGTAGTAGAGCAGCTCGATGTTGTCGGGCCAGTCGGCTTCAGGAAACTCGTTGAGCCCCTTCACCTCTGCGTTGAAGCGGCCGAACGCGAGGAAGGAGAGCACCATCGGCACACCGATGGGATTGTCGAGCTTGCGCTCCTTCACGTTGGGCTGGCCGAGCAGGTGAATCTCAGCGCGGGTGCCTGACTCGAAGCGGCCTTCCATCGCGGCGAGCGCAGCGGGTTGGTGATGGGCGACGAGCTTCGCCTGCAGGTCTCCGGTGGGAAACGCGACGAGCACCGACGCGAGGAGCCCGAGCCCGGTGCCCACCTTCAAGTTGAGCCGCGCCTGCTCGAGGTGCGCGCCGCCCAGGAACCAGAACGCACCGACCGCGGTCACCACGAACGACGCGGTCACCAACGAGGCCATCTGGTTGTGCGCGAACTGCGCGAGCGCCCAGGGGTTGAACAGGTACGCGCCGAGATCCTGAATGACGAACACGCCGTCGGGCCCGCGCCCGTAGCCCACCGGGTTCTGCATGAAGGCGTTGGTGGTGATGATGATCACGCCCGACATCCAGCTCCCCACGAAGAGCGCGAGGGCGGCGGCGAAGTGTTTCTTCGGGCCCAGCTTCTTCTCTCCCCACACCAGCATCGCGAGGAAGGACGACTCGAGAAAGAACGCGAAGAGCCCCTCGATGGCGAGCAGTTGCCCCACCACTTCGCCGGTGACCGCTGAAAAACGCGCCCAGTTGGTGCCGAACTGGAACTCCATGGGGATGCCGGTGACCACGCCGACCACGAAGTTGAGCCCGAAGATGCGCACCCAGAAGCGCGCGGCCGTCGCGTACGCCTCACCGCCCGGCCGGAGTGCGCGCGCTTTGAGCAGCACGATGATCAACGCCAGCCCCATCGTCAGCTGAGGGAAGAGGTAGTGATAGACGATGGTGAAGGCGAACTGCAGCCGGTGCCACGCGAGCGGGTCAGCCATGGGTCTCCATCTTGATGGTGTCCGGTCGCGCGTGCAGCGACATCAAGTAATGGCTGGCATCGTGTCAGGGCGGCGCTTGCAGGTTGATGTACTCGCGCACGCTGTCGCGGTTGAACACGTGGAAGCCCAGCACGGTGGTGGAACCGAAGAGCGCGCGCGGGCCGGCGAGCTGCACGGCGTGACTCTCGCCCGGCGCGATCGTCACCTGCGCCTCGGGGTTCACCACGCGGAAGCCCGGCGGCACCGGACCCTCGAGCCGCAGGTCGTCGACGACACAGGGGTCGAGGCCCGTGTTGGTGAAGGTGACCGCTCCGGTCGAGCTGCCATCGGCCTGAGGCGCGAGCACCAGCTCGATGGGCGGCGAAATGTCGAGCGTGCACGCGGGCAACTGCTGAACGCTCGTCTCGAACGAGAACACCTGCTCGGGCTGCACCGGATCATTGGTGAAGAGCGTGACGCGATAGCCGCGGCTGCCGACTGACCTGGGTTCGAAGTGAAGCGAAACAGTCGCCGCCTCGCCGAGACCGAGGCCTCGCAGGAGCTCGCTGGCCGGAACGACGGTGAGTTCATCCACCGTCCCTCCGTCGAGCAGCTCGACCTTGAACAGCGGCGGCACCAGGCGGAGCTGTGCACCGGTCGACCGGCCCCTCGTGCTCGCGTTGCGCAGGGACACCACCCGGTCGGCAAAGGAGCGTGGAAACGAAAGAAGCGTGAAGCCGACCACCGGCAGGTGCACGGAGCGCGGCGAGAGTTCGGCGACCGGCGCGCCGCCTTCCACGATGAAGCGCGAGCGCAGAAAGCCCTCAGCCGAACCCAGCTGGAGCTGGGCCTGGTACGCCTCATCGCTCGAGGGGGAGGCAGTGATCGCCAGCGACATGGCGCTGCTGGGAGCCAGCTCGAATCGAGACGGCAGCACCATGCTGAACGCGGCGCTCGAGCCGGGGAGGAAGCCGGCAGAGGTAATCTGCACGGGCGTGCGGCGGGTGTTCACCACGCTCAGCTCGAGCGTCTTGCGTTCACCGGGCTCCATGAAACCGAAGTCGAGCAGCGCAGGCACCATCGTGAGCGAGCCCTGACCGAGGCCCCTCAGGCGCACCGTCGCCGTGCAACCCTGCCCGCCATTCAGCTCGAGCTCACCGAGATGGAGCCGCGCATCCGCCGGTTGAAACTGCACCACGAAGGCGCGCGTGCTGTGGGCCGGGAGCTGCACCGACACCGGCGAAATGCCGAAGGCCAGCGGCGTCGAGGCCGTCACCGTGCGGTTGAAGCGGCCGGGGTTGCTGACCTGCAGGCGCTCGAACCCCATGTTCAGGTTCTCGACCTCACCGAAGTCGATCTCTGAAGGTGTGACGACCAGGCACGGCATCGCCGCGGGTGGGTTCATGCTCGACGACGAGCAGCCCCCGAGCAACCCCGCCATGAGCATGAGCGCGCGACGCACGGGGGGAGCGTACTCCTGTAGCTTCGGGGAATGCCGTCCCACCCCATTGATGCGGAGCTGCTCTCGGGCGAAGCGCTCTACCGGCGCGTGGTGCTGGAGAAAATGACGCAGGCGCGCGAGTCGGTGCTCATCGCGACCGCCAACGTGAAGGCGATGCTGGTCGAGCTGAAGGCCGGGCAGTTCAGGCCGATCGCCGATCTGTTCGCGCAGCTCAGCAAGAAGGGCGTGACGGTGCGGTTGCTCCACGCGGAGCTGCCCAGCCGCCCGTTTCGCGAAGCGTTCGACAAACACGAGCGGCTCACCAGCGGAGGCATGGGGTTGAAGATCTGCCCGCGGGTGCACTTCAAGGCCGTGTTGATCGACGGGGCCTGGCTGTACCTGGGGAGCGCCAATCTCACCGGCGCGGGCCTGGGCGCGAAACATGCCAACGGCGGAACTTCGAGCTGGGCCTGGTCACGGAAGACTTCGATACGATCGATCGGGTGTCGGCGCTGTTCGACGCGGTGTGGAGCGGCGCGGAGTGCAAGACGTGCCGGCTGCATGATTTGTGTCCGGATCCGATTGGGCCGGGGCCGGCAAAGAGGCGGTCACGCGCGTCGAAGGGCGGGGTCGTGCTGGGTCACTCGAAGCGGTTCGGACGCTAAGCCCTCACCCCGACCCTCTCCCGAAGGGAGAGGGGGATCACTTGAGCCGCTCGACCAGCTGCCCCCTCGCCATCACCGTCAGGATCTTCTGGGTGACACTGATGTCCTTCAGCGGATCACCATCGATCAGCAGCAGGTCAGCGCTCTTCCCCACTTCGATCGTCCCGAAGCTCGGCCGCGGCGTGATGAAGCGCGCGCTCTTCGACGTCGCTGCCAACAACGCCTCCGCGGGCGGAATACCCGCCGCAACCCACATCTCCAGCTCATGGTGCAGGTCGCCCGCGAACGTCCCGACGGAGCCCATCGCATCCGCGCCCGCCACCAACGGCACGCCCGCTTCCCACGCCGTGCGCACGTTGTCCGAGCGCACCTTCACGTTCGCCTCGAGCTCATCACCCCACGCGTAGAAGCCCTTGGGCAGTTTCGCCGAGTCCACGAACGAGGGCGCGAACTGCGCGAGGACTTCGCTCGGCTCCGACTCCACCGTGAGGGCCAGCGGGCGATAGCGCTTCTGCGCGATCTGACAGAACCGCTCGTAGTTCACGAGCGTGGGCACCATCACGATGCCCGACGCCTTCAGCTCGGCGGCCTGCTCGGGCGTGAGCACCGTGGTCTCCACGCCGTGCGCCAGCGCATCGACCTCGTGCCGCGCCGCCATCAACGCGTCTTCGCTCGTATCGATGTGCGCGATCACCTGCAGGCCGAGCTGGTGCGCCTGCCGAACGATCGCATCGAGTTCCTCGCCGCTGAGCCTCGGCGCGCCGCGCGGAATGTCGGCGATCACCACCTTGATCATCGTCGCACCCGCGGCGAACCGCTTGCGCACCGCCAGCGCGCCTTCTTGCGGTGAAGCAATCTGCGTGGCCAGCTTGTCGCCGATGGCTGCGTACGCGAGCGCCCCATACGCCTCGCGCACCATGCTGATGGGGTACCCATCGCGGTGCGTGATGATTTGACCTGCGAAGTAGATGCGGGGCCCCAACCGGGTGCCTTCGGCGATCTCCTTGCGCAGCCCGCGGATCTCGTCGGGGCTGCCACCCAGATCGTTGACCGTGGTGATGCCCGCGTAGAGGAACGCCTCCAGGTTGTGGCCCGGGTTGGGGATCGAGGGGTACCAGGGCGGCAACGAGTTCATCGTGGTGTGCACGTGCGCGTCGACCAGCCCGGGCATCAACGTCTTGCCCCGCCCGTCGATGACCAGCGTCGCGGGCTTCGAGGGGTCGGTCGGCTCGATCCCCGTGATCAGCCCGTCCTCTACCCAGACATCGGTGTGCTCGAGCAGCTCGGTCGACGTAGCAGTGAAGACTGCGGCGTCCCGGAAGACGATTCTTCCCGTGGCGCCCGCGGACACCAGGGGCCGGTAGGAGGGGAAATGGATGCAGCTCGTCAGGAGCAGCGCGGAGATGAAGAACGGGATTCGCACGGTTCGCGCACCTTAGACCGTCTGCCCTCTCCCCCTCGGGGAGAGGGAGGCGTGTAGGTTCGACGCGATGCTCACTGGAGTGGTCGCGACGTTGGTGCTCTCTCAGTACGTGCGCAGTCGCGTCGATCGCGATGACCCCAGCTCGCAGTGCCTGTGGTGGAAAGAAGGCACCGTCATCAGCGTGGAGCAGAGCAACGTGGGCAACCCCGAGACGCCCGGCGACACCGAGTTCTTCGCGATCACCGCCTCGTACCAGAGCTGGGGCCAGCAGCTGGCCCTCTGCGGCAACATCGGCTTCGAAGAACGCCCGCGGGTGAGCACCCGGAAGATCGAAGACGACGGCACCACCCTCGTGCTCTTCAGGCAGGTCGACTGCGACGAGCTGATGCCCGCCTGCAACGACCCGGAGACCTGCGGCAACGAGCGTGATTGTTGGGAGCACGCGAACGGCGCGCTGGCCATCACCACCACCAGCTACGAGAAGAACAGCGGGCGCATCTCCGACTCCGACATCGAGCTCAATACGCCGCGCTTCATCTTCACCACCGTCGACGCGCCGCCCTGCTTTCCCCCGGCCTTCGACACCAGCTGCGTCGCCAGCGACGTGCAGAACACGGTGACGCACGAGTTCGGCCACGTGCTCGGCTTGAGTCACAGCCCGTCGGCGAGCTCCACCATGAACGCCAGCGCGTTGCCTGGTGAGACGAGCAAACGCAGCCTCGACGCCGACTCGAAGAAGTTCGTCTGTGAGATCTACCCGGCCGGCCAACTCGCGCGCACGTGCTTGCTTCCCGCGTACGACGGAGAGCTGGGGAAGGCGCGGGGCTGCTCCGCCATGCCCGAGCTCTCCCTGCTCGGCCTGCTGCTGCTCAAACGGCGCCGTCAGCACCGCAGCCTGCGGGTGTGAGTGCGGCACAGGCACGGCAGAAGATCTCGACGCGACGGACCTGCGCATCGCCCAGCCCTGAGCTAGACGATTGCACATGTCGCTCGACGCCCTCATTCTCGACCTCGGCAACGTCCTCGCGTTTCACGACAACACCAGGCTCTTCGCTGAGATGGCCCGCGCGTTCGACACCACGCCCGAGGCCATGAAGGCGCGCCTCGACGGCGGCCTGTGGGAGCGGGTCAACCGCGGTCAGCTGCCCGGTGACTCATTGCGCGTGGAGCTGGTGCAGCGCCTGGGCAAGGAGCTCACGCCCCAACAGTGGGTCGACGTGTGGACCTGTCACTTCTCCATCAACGAGCCGATGGTGGCGATGGTGCAGTTCCTCGTAGGGCAGGTGAAGCTGGTGCTGCTGTCGAACACGCACGATCAACACGTGGCGTTCGTGCGGCCGCAGCTCCCCGTGCTGGAGCAGTTCGAGGGCCTGGTGTTGTCCTGCGACGTGGGCCTCATCAAGCCGGAGAAGGCCATCTACGAGAAGGCGCTCGCGGTGGCGGGCACCTCACCGTGGAAGACGGCGTACTTCGACGACATCAAGAGCTACGCCATCGCGGCGACGCAGGTGGGCATGCACGGGCGGGTGTTCACCACCGTCGAGCAGTTCCAGGAAGATCTCGCGAAGCTCGGCTTCAAGGCGAAGTGAGGTAGATCGGAGCCCTCAATGGCTTCGATCTCCACGCTCTGGGATTCCGTCGGCAACACCCCGCTCCTGCGCATCGGCACGCTCAGCAAACGCACGGGCAATGAAGTGCTCGGCAAGGCCGAGTTCATGAACCCCGGCGGCAGCATCAAGGATCGCGCGGCCAAGGGCATGATCGCCGACGCGGAGAAGCGGGGGCTCTTGAAGCCGGGCGCGACCATCGTCGAAGGCACCGCGGGCAACACCGGCATCGGGCTCGCGTTGTTGGGCCGCGAGCGTGGCTACCGCGTGGTGGTCACCATGCCGGACAACCAGGCCCGCGAAAAATACGAACTGCTCGAGGCGATGGGCGCGGAGGTTCGCAAGGTGCCGGTGGTGCCGTTCGCCAACGAGAACCATTTCTTCCACGTGGCGAAAAAGCTCTCCGAAGAGCACGGGTGGTTCTGGGCCAATCAGTTCGAGAACCCCGCCAACGGCGAGTTCCACGCGCAGACCACCGCCGAGGAGATCTGGGCGCAGTGCGACGGCAAGCTCGACGTGCTGGTCGCGTCGTGCGGCACGGGCGGCACGCTGGGTGGGGTGTCGAGCGCGCTCAAGGCGAAGAACCCGAAGCTCGAGGTGATCCTCGTCGACCCGTACGGCTCGGGGCTCTACTGCCACGTGCGCGAAGGAAAGATGGAGACCACCGGCGGCTCGATCACCGAGGGCATCGGCATCATGCGGCTCACCGAGAACTTCAAGCGCGCGAAGATCGACTCGGCGATGCGGGTGACTGATCAGGAGATGATCGAGATGCTCTACCACCTGGCCCGCGAAGACGCGTTGGTGGTGGGCACCTCGGCGGCGCTCAACGTGCGGGCGGCGTATGAGGTCGCCAGGGCGCGGCCCCAGCAGGGTCTGCGCATCGCGACGTTCCTGTGTGATCACGGCAGCCGGTACGCGTCGAAGGTGTTCAACGCTGAGTTCCTCGCGAGCAAGTCGCTGTTCGTTCGACCGTTGCCGTAGTCAGCGAATTCGCCCTGAGGGGAGACAGTCTTTGATGGTGTCCGGCGCGTGTTCTGAAGCGGGCTGGCCTCTCGACTTCGTGCAAGGATGCGTACGTGAGCAGGCGGGGGCCGGTGCTTCTTCTCAAGCCGTGACAACGCTGTTGTCACGCGAAGCAACAGGGTTGTCACAGCGAGAAAAGTCAGACCTGGTCACTCGAGAATCTTCGCCCGAAGTCGCGGGGCCTGCTCGCACCGGGCACCTGGCGGAGGACTTTCACGCCATGAACCTTGAAAAGCGGTCTTTCCCGTCGACCTTCAGCCGGTTGTCTTAAGAAGAAAGTCCATGTCACCGCTCCTGCTCGCGCTCGTGCTCTTTCAGACTCCGGAAGTCGCGCCCCTCACCACGCCGCCGCTCGCACCGCCGAGCACTGAAGCCGTCTCTCCAGGAGCCGAGCCACCCGAGGTGAAGCTCTTCGCCGAGTTCGTCGATCGCCACCTGCTGGCCATCGGCGCTTCCGGCTCGAGCATGGAAGTGCGTCAGCGCGAGCGCGTGTTCCGCCTTCAAGATGACGACTTCGAGACCGCCTTCAAGCTGGTGCCCGAGGCGTTCGCGAGCGCGCAGCAGGCGCACTCCGACTTCCTGGTCGCCTCGCGCTTGCAGATCGCCGGGCTCGCAGTGGTCGGCGCCGCGCTGGCGGTGACGGTGGTGTCCACCCTGGTGCGGACTCTGTTGTTGCCGCTGCTGATCGCCAGCCTGGCCGCTTCGGGCGTCGGCCTGGTGCTCTCGCTCATCGCGCTGCCGTTCGCGCTCTCGGCGCAGTCGAAGTTCTTCAGCGCGGTGGCAGGCTACAATCGCGGCCTGCTCGATCTCCGCCCGCCCCAGAATCCCGCCCTGGGTGGCGGCCTCACGTTGGCCCTGCCGGAGTAAGCATGCTCGCGCTCTCCCTGCTGATGCTGGCGGCCACGCCCGCGCCGCTGCGGGTCGCCGTTCCCAACTTCAACGTGATCAACATTCAGCCGGAGGCCGCGGCGTTCTTCATGGATCGGTTCGCCAACCGGCTGCGCAGCCGCGGGCTCGCGGTCACCACCGCCACCGAGATCGAGACGGTGCTGGGGCTCGAGCGGCAGAAGCAGTTGCTGGGCTGTGCCGAAAACAGCAGCAGCTGCCAGGCAGAGATCGCCGCGGCGCTCGGTGCAGACGCCATCGTGCGCGCTCGTGTGGCCCGCTTCGGGCAACGGTTCGAGCTGACCCTGACGCTGATTGATCCGGCGAACGCAGCCGTGATCGGGAGCATCTCGGGGAGCGCGACCGATGAAGGCAAGGTGCTCGACACGCTCGAGGCCGGCGCCGATGAGTTCACCGCGAAGTTGGTCGCGGCCAAGCGAGGCAAGGCGGTGGCCGTCGCGCCGGTGGAGGACACGCCGGTCGTCGAGAAACCGGTGGTGGAGAAGCCCGTCGAGATCGAACCTGCTCGCATCGCAGCAGCCGAGGTCGCAACACCCGCCCGCCCCTTCGACAAGCGCTGGCTGGCGCTCATTCCCGTCACGCTCGGGGCCCTTTCCGTGGTCGCAGGCGGAGGCTACATCGCGAGTTCGATCACCAGCCGTGATCAGATCGCCATCTCGCCCGAACCGGAGGCAATGGCCAATCAGGCCAGGAGCGCTCGAGTGCTCGGCATCCTCTTCCTGGGCGTGGGCGCGGCGGGCATGACCACCGCCGCGGTCCTCTTCTTCACCGGCAAGGCGCCCGAGGCGATGCCCATCGTTGCGTTGACTCCCGCCGGTGGGTTCGTGGGCGTGGAAGGGCGGCTGCCATGAAGAAGCTGACTGCGTTGGTGCTGGTGAGCCTGTTCGCCGCGTGTGCCGACATCGATGAAGCACTCGCGAGGCGGCTCGATGGCGGGTTGATCGGCGGAGGTGGTGGCGCGATCGGCGGCGGCACGGGCGGCGGCACCGGCGGTGGCAACGCTTCGGAAGGAGCCATCTGCCGCAACGGCTTCTGCTGGGAATACCCACTCCCGCAGGGCAACGATCTGAAGGCCGTCTGGGGCAAGAGCGCCTCCGACGTGTGGATGGTCGGGTCCGTCGGCACGGTGCTGCACTGGAACGGCACGCGCCTGGAGAACCACTCGCCGCTGTTCCCCTCGTCGACACAGCTCAACTCGGTCTGGTCCAACGGCGATGTCGTGCTCGTGGTCGGCGAGACTCAGCTGAGCTCGAATTCCGGGCCGATGAAGCCGATGAGGCTGCTCGTCGATGGTGGTTGGGTGGCGGAGACCTGGAACGCAGGCCCCCAGCCCGAGCTGTTGTCGATTCGAGGCAACGGTCTCGACATTCAGGCCGTGGGGCTCAGCGGTGTGATCGCCCGGCGAAGCCCCACCGGTGTGTGGCAACCCCGCATCTTCGAGCAGCTGCCAGACGCCTCGGCGAACATCTCGCTCACCTCGATCGCCTTCGATGACGCAGGCACCTGTCTGGCGGCGGTCAGCATCGATCTTCACGGCATCGGGCCGTGCGACGGTGGCGCGCTCGAGCTGACGCTCGCCCCCGATTCTAACGTGGCCATCAACGGCTTGTGGTCGACGGGGCCGGGCATCTTTCACGCGGGCATCATCAAGCAGGTCTCACCGTCTGCAACCGAGGGCCAGCTCTGGCTTCGCAGCGCCGACGGCGGCTGGGCCCAGGAGCGCGCGGCAGGCACGGGCTGCGCGGCGGGCTTCGCGCGGGGCCCGGTCAGCGTCGCGTACTGTGGAATCACCGAGCTGTGGCAGGGAACGCCTCCCACGGCGGGCCCCCTCGAGGGGCTCCAGAATCAATACCTGCCGTACAACGGCCTCTGGACACCAGCTGACAGCTACGAGGGCGGATGGTTGGTGGGCGGCAACGGGGGGATGCTGCGCCATCAGAACGGAGAGTGGGTTCAGCGCCGGCAGGGTGTGGGAGCCAACTTCTCGGGACTGTGGGTCGATGGCCAACGTGAGGTCGTGGTGGGCGATGGGTCGCTCTCCTACAACCGCTCGTTGGGCGAGTGGATCTTCGGCGGCGTCAACGGATCGAACGTCAACCTGAAGGATCTCTGGATCGCTCCGGACGACACCTTCCGCGTGTACGTCGGCGATGGGCGGAGACTTTTCGAAGGCGCCCGGGGTTCGATGGCCCAGCCGATCTCCGTGCCCGTCGACGACACCTTCCAGGGAAACCTCAACGCGGTGTGGGGCACCTCACGAAACGATCTCTGGGCGGTCGGCGACGAAGGAGAGATCTGGCATCGCGACGCGGTCGGCTGGTCGCGGAACCTGTTCTTCCCCGACGGAGGGCCCGATCTCTTCGACATCGACGGCCGCTCCGATGGCAGCGCGTACATCGTCGGTCAGGGGTGCGTGGTGCTCCGGCGCGATCCCACGGCCGATGGCGGCTGGCTGAACATCAAAGACCCCGGCTGCACCGACGATCTCAAGGGCGTGTGGGCTGCGCCGCCCAACGGCGTCGCATTCGAGCTGATGGCCGTCGGCACCCGGGGCGACCGCGCCTGGCAACGCTCCACCACGGGCGCCTGGAGCGCCACCGACCCGAAGGGGCGCACCGAGTTCCACAGTGTGTGGGGCACCGCGGCCAACAACATCTACGCCTCAGGCGAAGACGGGGTGCTCTCTCATTTCACCGGCACGGGCACCTGGGAGGTCATCGAGACCGGCACCCGCTGGCCCCTGCGCTCGGTACGCGGGCGGCGGCTGGGCACGGGCGAAACCGAGCTCTACCTGATCGGTGAGAACGCCACGATCCTGCGCGCCCTCCGGCCGTGAGCGCACTCCCATTTCGCCGCCATCGGATCTGAGTTTCTCGTTCTGATCGGCGGCCCGCCGCGTATGGTCCGCCGCCATGAGACGCGCGCTCGAGCTGATCCGTCTGCGCCTGAGCCGCATGTGGCTCGTGATGCTGCTCCTGTCCGTCATCGCCACCGGCTTCGCGGCTTTCTGGTGGGAGTTCGACGTGATGGAGATCTCCGACGACGAACGGGGTGCGTACGACGACGGCCTCAAGGCCTTCACGCTCCCCAAACGCGACGCGATCAAGTTCGTGCAGGAGAAAACAGGCCTCGGCAAGTCGGGCCGCTCCGAAGACGTGGTGGTCGTCGCGCTCGACGACGTGACGATGACCCAGGTCTCCGAGCAGGAGTTTCTCCGCCAGCGGTACGGCGCCAACTTGCCCTTCGACCGCGTGGTGTGGGCCGACCTGGTCACCTATCTCTCCAGGGCGGGGGCCAAGGCGATCGTCTTCGACATGGTGATGAACGAGCAGTCGTCTGACGGCACCGGCGATCTCGCCTTCGCCAACGCGCTCAAAGAAATCCAGACGCCGGTCATTCTGGGCTTCAACACCTCACCCACCGCCAACCCGCTGCCCAGGGTCGAACCCACCATGGTGCGCCCGGTGGGCCCCATGCCCACGCCGCCCGAGAAGGTGGTGCCCGAAGGCGAGTTCCCCGAAGACCCCACGCCCGAAGAGCAGCTCGCCCTGGCCAAGGCCGCCGGCGAGAACCGGATTCTGTGGGCAGCGAAGGCGTACTCGGTGCCGGTGACCCTGAAGGACCTCGAGATGCCGCGGTTCCCCGTGGAGATCGAGCGCAACGCCGACGGTGAACCCACGGGCAAGGAGTTCGCCAACTACCCCATGCCTTCGTTGCCCCGCGTGCTGGAGACCACCGACGGCTTCGGCGCGGTGAGCAGCGAAGAAGATGAAGACGGCAAGCTGCGCCGCACCGGCTTCGTCTTCAGCGACGGCAACAACACCTACGCCACCTCGCCCGTGGTGGTGCTGGCCCAGCTGGAAAAAGCCACGGAGGTGCAGGTCGAGCCGGGCAAGCTGACCATCGGCTCACGCACCGTGCGCATCAACAACGACGGCACCGCCGAGATTCACTACGGCGGCCGGCTGCACGATCGGTTTCGCATGATCCCTCTGGTCGACGTGGTCAGCCGGTTCCACTTCTGCAACGCGCGCATCGGCAAGACCGACGCGGTGAAAGCAGACTGCCCCGGCGGCGTGATCGAGCAGGATCCCCAGGGCAGCGTGTTCAAGGACAAGATCGTGGTGGTGGGCGGCGTGGCGGTCGGCACGGGCGACTCCAAGGCCACCCCGCTCGAGCAGGCGACCCCCGGCCTGGTGAAGACCGCGGCCACCATCGACAACATGATCAAGGATCAGTTCATCCTCGCGGCGCCCTTCTGGGTCTCGCTGCTGTTCTCGTTCCTGGTCGCGCTGTTCTCGGTGGGCCTGGTGCTGGTGGTGCGAAACACCTTCGTGGACATCGGCTGGCCGGTGCTCCTCTACGTGGGGTTCTTCACCATCACCGGCAGCTTCCTGGTGGCCACCCGCATTCACGTGCTCTCTGCCCTGCCCGGCCTCGCCGGTACGGTCGCCTCGATCCTGGCCACCTCGTGGGAGCGGCTGTTCGCGCGCAAGGAGCGCGACCGCTTGAAGGAGCTCTTCCAGAACTACATGGAGTCGGACCTGGTGGAGCTGATGGTGGAGCAGAAGCAGCTCCCCTCGCTCGAGGGCGAGAACCTGCATGTCACCGCGTTCTTCTCCGACATCAAGGGGTTCTCCACCTTCTCCGAGAAGCTCAAAGACGAGCCCAGGTCACTCATGCGCCTGCTCAACCGCTACCTCTCGGTGGTCACGCCCGAGCTGACCGCCGAAGGCGCGTGCATCGACAAGTACATCGGTGACGCGGTGGTGGCGCTCTTCGGCGCGCCGGTGACCCACTCCGATCACGCCTTGCGGGCCTGCCGCGGCGCGCTCAAGGTGCAGAAAGCGATCGCCGCGCTGCGCGAAGACTTCCGCGGCGAAGGCCTGCCCGACGTGTACACGCGCGTCGGCCTCAACACCGGCACCATGATGGTGGGCAACATCGGCTCGGCCCAGCTGCTCGACTACACCGCCATCGGCGACGAGATGAACCTCGCCGCGCGGCTCGAGGGCGCCAACAAGAACTACGGCACGCTCATCATGATGGGCCCCGGCACCTACGAGGCCGTCAAGGAGCACGTCGAGGCCCGCGAGCTCGATCACGTGCGCGTGGCGGGCAAACAGAACGCGGTCACCGTCTACGAGCTGCTCGCCATGCGCGGCGAGCTGCACCACGACAAGCTGAAAGTGGTTGACCTGTATGGTCAGGCCCTGCTCGCCTACCGCGCGCGAAGATTCACCGACGCGAAGATCAAGCTGGGTCAAGCGCTGCAGGTCGACGAGAGTGACGGCCCCAGCAGGCGACTGCTTTCGCTTTGCACTGAATACGAGCTTCACCCGCCCCCCGAAGGTTGGGACGCGGTCTCAGGGTTGGAAAAATGACGCAGCAATCGGGAGGCAACATGAAAAGCAGCATTCGGGCAGTGGCCGCCATCGCGCTGATCAGCGCAGGCGGAGCATGGGCAGTCGCCAAAGGCGGCAAGCTCTACATCAAGTCGAAGGACACCAAGGTGCTCAAGGACCCCAAGGCCGGGGCGGCCGCAGTCGCCACCGTGCAGCCGGGCAAAGAGGTGATCTGGAACGGCGCCAGTGAGAAGGACAAGGCGTTCCACGAGATCGCCGTCGATGGGAAGAAGGGCTTCGTCTTGATGTCGAACCTTTCCCCCGCGGCACCCGCCAAGGAGTTCGACTCCTCCTCGGGCAAAGAGATGTCGGCGCAGGCCTTCGCCTCGTCGGGCGCGGCCACCAAGGCGCTCACCCCTGCCGGCGTCACCTACGCCAAGGGCAACGTGAACAAGTCCGAAGCCGCCGCTGAAATCATCTACGCCGAGCAGCACAACTTCGCCAAGGGTACGCCCGCGGCCATCGCCACCAAGGCGAAGGAACTGGGAGGTGGCAAGTGAAGGCCCTTCAACTGGCGACCCTGTCGCTCGTCGTCCTCCTCTCCCCCGGCTGCGCCCTGTTCGGCGCGATCAAGGGTGGAGACCCCATGGCCGCCGCCAACGCTGCCAAGGCCGAAGGCGACAAGCTCGCCAAGCTGGGCGCTGACGCCAAGGCCTATGCCGAGAAGAAGTGCGCGCCCGTCCTCGAGACCCAGGTCGGCTTCAACGAAGAGCGCGCCATCGGCGGCGTGGTGGGCGTCGAGCTCATCTCGGGCAGTGGCCACCTGTTCCTCGACGGGCTCACCGAGAAGAACCCGGAGACCCTGAACAAGAACCTGGCCGAGAAGAAAGCGGTCACGCTCCCCGACAACGCGATCAACGATCTGACCGCGTACGTGTCGATCGTCGGCAAGAACCTGGCGCGCTACTCCGCTCGCCCCGACCTGCCGTGGACGTTCGCGGTGATCAAGAACGACACCGTCAACGCGTTCAGCGCGCCGGGCGGCTACGTGGTGGTCACCACCGCGTTGCTCAAGAAGATCACCAACGAGGCGCAGCTCGCCGGCGTGCTCGGCCACGAGATCGGCCACGTGGTGCACAAGCACTCGCTGGTCAAGTACAAGGATGCCAAGCACAAGCAGTGCATCGCGGCGAACTACGCGGGCTACCTGATCGAGCACGGCGGCCCGAGCAACCCGGCCACCGACGAAGCGGCCAAGTACGCCAAGAAGTTCGACGGCACCATCGACCTCGACAAGGAAGAGGGCGGCTTCATCAAGTTCATCATGAGCGCGGTGATCGGCCTTCTCCAGACGGGCAACGACAAGGAGTCGGAGTTCCAGACCGACGCCACGGGCCTCGAGCTGGTGGCCTTCGCCGGTTACGACCCGACCGAGTACGAGAAGTTCCTCGTCTCGTTGGGCGGTCAGGGCGGCGGCGTGTTGTCGAGCCACCCTTCGACCGACGAGCGCGTGGCCAAGCTGAAGGCCCTGCGTGAGGGTGAGCTGAAGGACTTTGCCACCGGTACGGCCAAGCCTGACACCGCCAAGGCGTTCGCGCCGCTGGCCACGAAGTAATCAGTCGAGCCATTCTTGCGAGGGGCCCGTGCAGGTCGCGCGGGCCCCTTTTCTTTTCCCTGCAGTAGCCAGGAGGTCTTCGTGCGCATCGCCGGTCTGGCCACACTCTGCTGCGTCGTCGGTTGTGCCCCGCTGATCCAACAGCCCTCGCCGACGGACATGAGCAAGATGATGTTGGAGACCCAGGCGCTGATGGCCCAGGCCCAGGTGGCCCGCGCCGCGGCCGAGGTCAGCTGTGAGCCGGTGCTCAGGCACGACCCTGGCTTCGAAGAAGAGCGGGTCATCGGCCAGGAGCTGGCCATCACGCTGGCGGCCCGGGCCGGCCGCTTCTACGTCGAAGGCGCCACCGAAAAGAATCCGCAGAAGTTGATCGACACCCTCGCCAGCCAGAAGCCCGTCACCCTGCCCGAGGGCGGCAAGAATGCCGTGAGCGCGCACGTGGCGGTGGTGGGCAAGAACCTCGCGCACTACTCCAGCCGGCCCGATCTCCCGTGGGTCTTCGGGGTGCTCGAGAGCGAGAGCCCCCAGGCCTTCAGCACGCCGGGCGGCTACGTGTTCGTCACCACCGCGCTGCTCAAGAAGATGACCAACGAAGCGCAGCTCGCGGGCGTGCTCGCTCACGAGATCGGCCACGTGGTTCAGAAACACATGCTGCTCACCTATGTCGAGGCGAAGTTCAAGCAGTGCATCGCCGCCCGCTACGCCGCCGCGCTGATGGAGAGTAGCACCCCGAAGAACGCCGCCCTCGCGGAGGCCGCCAGGTTCGCGCGCAGCTTCGACCCTGCGTCCGACGCCAGCAAAGCCGACCCCGGGTTCACCCAGTTCATCATGCAGGTGATGATGATGTTGGTGCAGCTGGGCAACGACAAAGACGTCGAGTTGCAGACCGACCGCGCCGCCCTCGAGCTGGTGTCGTTCGCGGGCTACGACGCGCTGGAGTACGAGAAGTTTCTCACCGGCTGGGCGCAGGCCAATCACCCGGCCTCCCTCGAGCGCGCCACCAGACTCGAGGCGCTGCGCAAGGGTGAGCTGAGCGACTTCGTGCACGGCACCGCCAAACCCGACCTGAGCAAGGTGTTCGCCCCGCTCGCGCCGTGATGTTTCACCTCGCGCTCGCCTCGGAGTGGAAGGCCGGTTGGCGCGCGGGCCAGTACACGCCCGCACGCTTCGAGACCGATGGTTTCGTGCACTGTTGTGATGACGCGCAGACCACCCTGAAGGTGGCGGCGGCCTCCTTCTCGGGCGCGGCCGAAGAGGTGTTGGTCATCGAGCTCGACGAGGCGCTGCTCGGGGTCGAGGTGAAGCGGGAGGCCCCGGTGTCGGTCGACGGGGCGGTGCATGCGCACCACGACGGCCGGGTGTTCCCTCACGTGTACGGCCCCATTCCCGCCGCGGCGGTGGTGAGGGTGGTGCCGCTCAGCGCGTTCCCCTGAGCTCCCTCTCCCTTCGGGTGAGGGGCGCGCGTCGGTCTGTTTTGTCATACGAGGCCCTCACCCGTGCCTCGACTGCTCAAGCGCCTCAGCCTCGCCTTCGCCGTCTTCGCCATCGGCCTCGTGCTCTTCGCGTTCATCGCGCTGCGCGTCGTCGCTCAACGCGTCATCGCCGACGATACCGAGCCCGTTCGCCGTCAGCTGACCGCCGACTGGGAAAAGAACGCAGCCACGCTGGAGGCCCAGCTCGCAGCGGCCGCCGCCTGGAACACCCCGGGCGAGCCCACCCCGCCGGCGCTCGGTTGCCAGCTGCGCTGGACGGGCGAATCAGCGGCGGTGCAACGGCACCTCGAGCGATGCCCCGACGCCCCCGGCCCCATCGACGAGAAGACCCTCGCTGCGCTCGACACGCTCGGTGAGCAGCTCCTCTGGCGCGCGGCCGACGCGCCGGTGGTGGAGCGCGACTTCGGGTGGATGGCTGACCTGCAGGGCCGCGACGACTGGGGCGAGGTCGCCGGCACCCCGCTGGAGTTCTTCGAAGTGCACAGCGCCATCGTCGAGGCCCCCACCCTCGCCCTCCGTCAGGTGCGTGGGCTGGCGCTGCTCCGGCTGCTCCAGGGTCACCGGGCGGGCACGCTCGAGGCCGCGGTCACCGACGTCACCGCCCTGGCCAAAGCGCTCGTGGGCCGGCCCTTCGTGCTCGATCAACTCGTGGGCGTGGGCATTCTCGATCGCCAGCGCGCCGTGCTCGATGCGCTGGGCCGCAAGGAGCTGGGTCCCCCGAGCCAGGCCGTGCAGGCGCTGCGAGGGGCTCGCCTGGCTTCGGCGATGCTCTGGCACCCCTGGGTGCCGCAGGCCCAGCGCGATCGTTTCGTGCCGAAGTTGCCCGTCGCTTCGCGGTGCGCGGCGGCGAGCGAGGCGTTGTTGCTGATGGAGCTGGGGCCGCTGCTCGCGGAGAACCACGCGGACTTCGTGAACCGCTTCACGGCGTGGAGAAGCACCACCCCCTGCCCCAGCACCTTCGTGAAGGCGGCGTTGACCGCGCGCGCGGTGATGCCGGAAGACAGCTGGAAGAAGCTGCTCGGTTCGGCCCAGTTCATCGACCGCGCCGAGCAGGGCGAATTCTTCTCGGCCCTGCTGGTGCGGGTGGTGGAGTCGACCGCGTTGGGCCGCCGCGCGGTGACCGAGCTCATCTTGAGCCTCACCGCCGCCAAACCTTTTCCCGCCGACAGCGAACAGTCGCGCTGAAAGCAGCGCCGCTTCACGGTGAGCCAACACTTCTTCACGTTGGCCGCCGCGACTGTCCAAATGGTCAGGATTCTTGAAGTTCTCGGCGTGCCGGGGCCGCGGTCGGCGGAGACCTCGGCACGTGATCATTGCGCGGAGGTTAGTTTGAACTTACTAACCAACCTCGATGGCGCGCCCGCGGCTGATCACTGACGAACAGATCCTCACCACGATGCGAGCCTGCGTGCTCGAGCGCGGCGCGGCGGTCTCGCTCGACGTGGTGGCCGAACGGCTCGGGGTGACCGGGCCCGCCCTGCTCAAACGGTTCGGCAACCGCCACGACTTGATGCTCAAGGCGCTCCAGCCCCCCGACTCGCCCTCGTGGATGACGGAGTTCGACCTCGGCCCCGACGAGCGGCCCCTCGACCGCCAGCTCGCGGCCCACTTCGAGCGCATCTGGACGTTCTTCGAGAAGATCATCCCGTGCGTGTCGGCGCTCCGCGAGAGCGGCGTGCCCCACGACAAGATCTTCGAAGGCAAACGCAACGCCCCCGTGCACGCCATTCGCGCCATCTCGAAGTGGCTCGAGAAGGCGAATGAGGCCGGGCTCATCGAAGCCCAAGCACCCGAGAGCGTGGCCACCGCGATCCTCGGTGCGATTCAGACCCGCGCCTTCACCGCGCACGTGGCCAAGGTGCACTACTCGACGCGCAGCAACCGCGAGTACCTCGACGACCTCGTTCAACTCTTCACCCGCGCCCTCGCGCCCAAAGCACCGAAGCGGCGCGGGCGTCAGGAGGTCGCATGACCTCCACTCTTTCGCTTTCACCCTGAGGCAGAAAACCATGACCCGCACCGCAATCCTGCTCGGCGTACTCGCGCTGACCGCCTGCTCCAAGAAGCCCGACGCCGCCCCCGAGGCGGGCTCGACCAGGCCGCAGCTGGTCGCGCTCCCGCCCGTGAAGGTGGAGACCGGCGACATCGAGCACCGGCAGATGCCGCGGTACCTGACCTTGACCGGCAGCATCAGCGCCGACCGCCAGTCGGACATCGCCGCCAACGTGTCGGGCCGGGTGACCAACACCTACGTCGAGCGCGGCATGCCGGTGAAGCAGGGCCAGGTCATCGCGGTGGTCGACTCGCGCGCCGCCGGTTTCCAGGTCGCCGCCGCCGTGGCCCAGAGCCAGGCAGCCCAGACGCAGGTCAACCTCGCCAAACAAGACTGCGAGCGCGCCGACACCCTCTTTTCCCAGGGCGCGATCGCCAAGGCCGAGTTCGAGCGCCTCAAGACGCAGTGCACCTCGCAGCTCTACACGGCCAACGCCGCGCAGGCGAACGCCGACCTGGCCAACAAGGCCGCTGGCGACACCATCATCCGCGCGCCGTTCGACGGCGTCATCGGCGAGCGTTTCGTGAACGTCGGTGAGTACGTGCAGCCGCCCACCCGGGTGGCCAGCGTCTTCGCGGTCAACCCCGTGCGCGTCAGCTTGAGCGTGCCGGAGCCCGCCGTCTCGATGGTCAAAGAAGGCCAGACGCTCTTCCTGCAGGTCTCGTCGTACCCGGGCCGCGACTTCCCTGCGACGGTGCGCTTCGTCTCTCCTGCCCTGCGCCCCAACACCCGCGACCTCATCATCGAGGCCTCGGCGAAGAATGACGACGGCTCGCTGCGCCCCGGCATGTTCGCCACCGGAAAGATTTCGGTCGGAGAAGACGAGCAGCCCACCGTGCCGGTCTCGGCCATCAAGGTCGAAGGCACCGTGCGCCGCCTCTTCCTGGCCCGCAACGGCCAGGCCTTCGAGGTGGTGGTGCAGACGGGGGTCGAGAAAGACGGCCGCATCGCCGTGATGGAGCCGCTGGCTGCCGGCGAGAAGGTCATCCTCGCGCCGCCCCCGGGGCTGCGTGACGGCTCTTCGATTCAGTAACGAGAAAGAACGAGACCAACCCCATGCAATGGCTCGCTGAGTTGTGTGTGAAGCGCCCCGTCTTCGCGACGGTGCTTTCACTGGTCATCCTGGTCGTCGGCAGCGTCTTCTACACGCAGCTGGGCGTCGATCAGTTTCCCAAGATCGACTTCCCCGTCGTGGTCGTGACCACCATTCAGCCGGGCACCTCGCCGGCCGACATGGAGCGCGAGATCTCCGACAAGATCGAAGGCGCGGTCAACACCATCAGCGGCATCGACGAGCTGCGCAGCACCTCGGCCGAAGGCGTCAGCCAGGTCGTCATTCAGTTCCTGCTCGAGAAGAACGTCGACGTCGCTTCGCAAGAAGTGCAGCAGAAGGTGAACACCGTGCTGGCCGAGCTGCCGCGCGGCATCGACCCGCCGGTGGTGCAGAAGATCGAGCCCGACGCGCAGCCGGTGTTGTTCATCGCCCTGCGTGCGCCCGGCAAGACCGTGCGTGAAGTGACCGACGTGGCCGACCGCATCGTTCGCCGCCGCCTGGAGTCGGTCAACGGCGTCGGCAAGGCCGTGCTCATCGGTGGCCGCAAGCGCCAGATCGACGTGTTGGTCGACCCGGTGAAGCTGCGCGCGCTGGGCATCTCCCCGCTCGAGGTGGGCGCGGCCATCAACGCCCAGAACATCACGCTGCCCGGTGGCCGGGTCGACACCAGCCGCGACTACCTCACCCTGCGCGTCAACGGCCGGGTCGAGTCGGTCGACGAGCTGCGGGCCATCATCATCCGCGACATGAACGGCCGCTCGATTCGCCTCGACGAGCTGGCCGAGGTGGTCGACGGCGTTCAAGACGCAGACACGGGCGCGTTGTGGAACGGCGAGCGCACCGTGCTGCTGTCGTTGAGCAAGCAGTCAGGCACCAACACGGTGGCGGTGGTCGACGCCATCAGGGAGCGCATGGTCGACGTACAGAAGGAGCTGCCCAACGGCTACGCCCTCGAGGTGCAGCGTGACGGCTCGGCCGTGGTGCGCACCGGCACCGAGGCGGTCACCGAACACTTGATCCTCGGCGCGATCTTCGCGGCCATCATCGTGCTGCTCTTCCTGGGCAACCTGCGCAGCACCGTCATCGCGGCGCTCGCCATTCCCACCTCCATCATCGGCACCTTCGCGCTGATGAAGTTGCAGGGCTACACGCTCAACTCGATCACCCTGCTCGCGCTGGCCCTGGCGGTGGGCATCGTGATCGACGACGCCATCGTGGTGCTCGAGAACATCTTCAGGTTCATCGAAGAGAAGGGCATGGACCCCAAGCAGGCCGCCATCGAAGGCACCCGCGAGATCGGCACCGCCGTCATCGCGACCACGCTCTCGCTCATCGCGGTGTTCTTGCCCATCGCGTTCGTGGCCGGCATCCCCGGGCGTTTCCTGGGCAGCTTCGGCATCACGATGTCCTTCGCGATCGCCGTGTCGCTCTTCGTCTCCTTCACGCTGACGCCCAGCCTCGCTTCGCGCTGGCTCAAGGCGAAGGCGCCGGGCGATCACTCCCGCTCGCTGCTCGAGCGCGTCACCGACGCGTTCTACCAGCCGGTGGAGCGCACCTACGTGAACCTGCTGACCTACGTGATGAAGCACCGGTGGATCGTCGTGCTCGCCTCGGTCGCCTCACTGGTGGCCATGGTGCCCCTGGCCGCAAAGGCGAAGAAGGGCTTCCTGCCCGTCGACGACCGCGCCCAGTTCGAGGTGGTGGTGCGCCTGCCTGAAGGCCGCTCGGTGCCTGCCACGGAGCTGGTGGGCGAGCGCGTGGCCCGCATCATTCGCGACATGCCCGAGGTGACCGCGACCCTGGTCACCATCGGTGACGACGCCGCGAAGACGCCGAACCTGGCGCGCATCTACGTGAAGCTGCTGCCGCCCGACAAGCGGGAGATCTCCCAGAACGATCTGAAGAACGTGGTGCGCAACAAGATCCTCCCCACGCTGCCGCCCGAGCTGAAGGTCACCATCGCCGACGTGAACGAGTTCGGCGGCGGCCAGGCCACGCAGCGGGTGCAGTACATTCTCGCGGGGCCCGACCTCGACGTGCTCACGGCGGCCGCGCCGCGCATCATCGATCGGATCAAGCAGATCCCCGGTGCGGTCGACGTCGAATCGACGCTGGTGCTCGGCAAGCCTGAGCTCGGCGTGTACGTCGATCGCAGCCGCGCGGCCGACCTCGGCGTGCAGATCGTCGACGTGGCCCAGGCGCTCCAGTACCTGGTGGCAGGCCAGAAGGTGTCGACCTACTCGGAGCACGGCGAGCAGTACGAAGTGCGCCTGCGCGCCACCCCGGAGTACCGCAGCAGCGAAGACGCGCTCCGGTTGATCACGGTGCCGAGCAAGAAGGTGGGTCTGGTCACGCTGGCCGACGTGGTGCAAATCAAGACGGGCTCGAGCCCTTCGGCGATTCTCCGCTACCAGCGCGAGCGGCAGGTGACCTTCCTGGCCAACGCCGGCCCGGGGGCTTCTGATGGCACCATCGGTGAGGCGGTCAAGGCGGTGCTCGACGAGGAGGTGCCGAAGCTGGGCAAGGGCTACGCGATCAAAGCCCAGGGCCAGACCAAGCTGATGCGCGAGACGGGCATCAGCTTCATCCTCGGGCTCCTGGCGAGCTTCGTGTTCATGTACCTCATCCTCGCGGCGCAGTTCGAGTCGTGGCTGCACCCGGTCACGATCCTCATCTCGCTGCCGCTGACGCTGCCCTACGCCATCGCCTCGGTCATCCTGTTCGACCAGGCGCTCGACCTGTACAGCTTCCTGGGCATCTTCGTGCTCTTCGGCGTCGTGAAGAAGAACGCGATTCTGCAGATCGACCACACCAACGGCGTGCGCGAGAAGAACCACGACGCGGTGGAGCGCGCGCTCGATGAGGCCTTCAAGCAGAAGACCGAGACCGCGCGGCGCAACACCCTGCACGAGCTGCTCGACCAGAGCGTCGGCCGGGAGCGCCTCGAGACTGCGCTCGCCAAGGCGAACTTCACGAACTTCGCCTCGGTGGAGAAGTACACCCGCAAGGCCGCGCGGCTCAGCGCGATCCTCCAGGCGAACAAAGACCGCCTCAGACCGATTCTGATGACCACGGCGGCTTTCGTGGCCGGCATGATTCCCCTCGTCACCGCGCGCGGTATCGGCTCGGGCTTCAACCGCGCCACCGCGGGGGTGGTGGTCGGCGGTCAGTCGCTCTCGCTGGTGCTCACCCTGCTCGCCGTGCCCGTGGCGTATTCGTTCTTCGACGACCTCTCGATGATGGTGCAGCGCCGCAAGCAGCGGAACGCACCTTCAACTGAAGTGGAAGAGACCACCACGCAGAACATCTCGGTGGCGGAGGTGGGCAAGTGAGCCGTCGTCTCGTTTTGAGCCTGGTCGTCGTGTCGATGAGCGCGTCGGCGGAGAACGTGAAGACGTTCCTCGACGCAGCGGAGCAGGGCAACGTCGACCGCCGCATCTCCATCGAGCAGCGCAACCGGGCTGCCGCCGAGTACCGCCAGGCGTGGACGTCGTTGTTTCCGTCGATCTCCGCCTCCGCAGGGTGGACACACAACCAGTACCCCGCGATCTTCGGAAACCCGGCCACGGGCGCCGAGGTGGTGATCATTCCCAAGAATCAGTTCGAGGCGGCCTTCCGGTTCGACCTGCCCCTCATCGACGTGCAGCGCTGGTTCCGCATGTCGGTCTCGGGTGCGGCGGAGGCTTCGGCTGAGCTGCGTGAGCTGGTCACCCGAGACGCGGTGCGCCGCCAGGTGGTGGGCTCGTTCTATGGCTACGCAGCGTCGCTCGCGGTGATGGAGTCGGCGAAGAAGTCGTCTGCCGTCGCCTCGGAGCAGCTCAAGCTGACGGAGATCCGCGCCAGCGTAGGCACGGTCACCGAGCTCGACCTGCTGCGCGCCCGCGCCGAGGTCGCGCGCACCAAACAAGTGGTGGCCGACACGGTGGCGCTGGTGGCCACCTCACGCCGCACCGTGCGCACCCTCACCGGTCTCGAGCCACCCGAGTCGCTCCCCCTTCCGGTCGATGACGTCACGCCGTCTGCTTCGTTGGCCGAGATGGAAGCGCGCATCGAAGAGCTGCCTGCCGTGAAGGCCGCGGACAAAGACGCGCAGGCTGCGGGCACCATCGCCACCGCCTCGAAGCTCGCGCTGGTGCCTTCGGTGTCGGCCCAGTTCACCCAGCGTTTGACCAACGCCACCGGGTTCCAGGGCCAGGCAGGCACCTACAACGCGGGCGTCAACCTGACCTGGCGCCTCGATGTGCCCACGTTCATGGGCATGCAGGCGCAGTCGGCCAATGAGCAGGCAGCGCTGCTCCAGGGCGATCGCACCCGGCTGCAGGCGAGAGATCAGATCAACTCCGACTGGCAGCGCTTGCAGGCGGCGTTGATCAAGATCGAAGCGGCCACCGCGCAAGTCGAAGCAGCCCGCCGCGCGACCCAGGTGGCGAGAGATCGCTACGCCGCCGGAGCGGCCACCCAGGTCGACGTGATTCAGGCCGAGCGCGACGTGTTCGGCGCTGAGGTGAGCCAGATTCAGGCTCGCACCGAGCTGGCCACCGCGCGCGCGTCTTTGCGCATCAGCGCGGCGCTCCCGTTGGAGTGAAGGTCGCGCCACCGCGCACATCTGACCATCCAGAACTTCTCGCCCGCCGCACCGAAAGGTCCGGCGGGCTTTTTTGCGCGCTGAAGAAGGGCCACCTGCCCTCTCGCCTCGGAGGCCTGTTCTCCGAGCGGCAGCGACCGCTTGCAGGTGTGCGCCCGAGCCCGGAGCACGACTTGTGGGAGCCGTCGTACCGAAGCGAGGAACGGGCCGAGCACTGCCTTTCGCAGCGCTGCTCACCAGACTCGCCCTCCGCCGCTGACGCGCACGACCCGCTGCACGACAACGCAGCTTTCTCGCGTTCGCGAACGCGTTCCTGCTCGGAAGAATTCGTGGCGTATCCGATGCACAGCACGGCTGACCTGACGCCCGCCGTCAGCAGCGAACTTCCTGGCCCGTTCCCCCGCAGGGCCACCCACACCTCACTCCACTGATTCCGAAGGGGCTTCCCTTGAATAGCTCTCAGCGCATCCTCCCGTTGTGTGCAGTGTTGGCCCTGGTCTCCGCCTGCCAGTGCGGCGTGAACCCGAGCGTCGATCCACTCTCGCTGGTCATCGAGCCCACGGTGCTCACCCTGATGGCGGGTGGAGATCCAGGCGCGCTGACGGTGCATCGGGTCAACGGCGAAGACGTCACCACGCAGGTGACCTGGCTGAGCGGCGATGAAAGCCTCGCGCGCGTGGAGGGCGGTCGGGTGCAAGGCCTCGCCGCCGGCACGCTGGTGATCACCGCGTCACTCGACGCCTTCAATGCGGGCGCAGACGTCGCCGTGAATGAACGCGGCGCCAGCTGCACGGATGGACAGAGGAATGGAGAAGAGAGCGACGTGGATTGTGGCGGGCCCACCTGCGGCGGTTGTGGCGCAGGGCTGGCGTGTATCGCCGCCGCTGACTGCACCTCGGGCCGATGTGTGGGCGGCTTCTGCACCCGGCCCGCGGCCTGCGATGACGGCGAGAAGAACGGCACCGAGTCGGGCATCGACTGCGGCGGCCACCTCTGCCCCGCGTGTGGGCCGGGTCAAACCTGCAGCGGCCACCAGGACTGCACCTCGCAGCTGTGCGTGAACGGCGTGTGCAGCGCGGCCACCTGCACCGACGGCATCCGCAACGGGCGCGAGACCGCGCTCGACTGCGGCGGGCCTGACTGCGCGGGCTGCGGGCCGGGAGCCCAGTGCAGCATGAACCCCGACTGCGCCTCGAACGTGTGCACCAACGGCGTGTGCCAGGCCGCCACCTGCTTCGACGCCGTTCGCAACGGGCAGGAGACCGGCACCGACTGCGGTGGCCCCACCTGCGTCGCCTGCGGCACGGGCGGAGGCTGCTCGAGCCCCGCCGACTGCGCGCAAGGCGTGTGCATCAACGGCGTGTGCCAGGCCTCGAGCTGCACCGACGGCGTGCTCAACGGTGACGAGACCGACCTCGACTGCGGCGGCCTGACTTGCGCGGGCTGCGCCACGGGCGGCGGTTGCACCACGGGCGCCGACTGCGCTTCGGGCGTGTGCAGCGCGAACGTCTGCCTCGCGCCGACCTGCTCCGATGGCCGTCGCAACGGCCAGGAGACGGGCCTCGATTGCGGCGGGCCCACCTGCGCGCAATGCACCACCGGCCAGGGCTGCGGCAGCGGTACGGACTGCCTCTCCCAGGTCTGCACCGGCGGGGTCTGCCAATCCGCCACCTGTACCGACGCGGTGAGAAACGGAATGGAGACGGGCGTCGACTGCGGTGGTCCGGTCTGCGGCAACTGCGGCGCGGGGCAGACCTGCGTCATCCCCGGTGACTGCGTGACGGGCGTGTGCACCGCGGGCGTCTGCCAGACCGCCACCTGCAGCGACGGCGTCGCGAACGGCGCGGAGACCGACGTCGACTGCGGCGGCGGCACCTGCCCGGTGTGCGGCAACGGCGGCGGGTGCACCACGGGCGCTGACTGCGTCTCGGGGGTGTGCGGCGCCGGCGTCTGCGTCATCGCGGCCTGCACCGACGGCGTGAGAAACGGAGCAGAGACCGGCCTCGACTGCGGCGGGCCCGATTGCGCGCCCTGCAGCACTGGCCAGGGGTGCACGGGCAACAGCGACTGCAGCTCGGGCGTGTGCACAAGCAACGTCTGCCAGGCGGCGAGCTGCTCCGATAGGGTGCGGAACGGGCTGGAGACCGCGACCGACTGCGGTGGCGGCGTCTGCCCCGGCTGCGGCTCGGGTCTGTTCTGCGAGCGCAACACCGACTGCGCGTCGGGCAACTGCGCCAACGGCAGCTGCGGCCCCGCGATTCTCACCGGGGTCTCCGTGATGCCCGGCTCGGGCACGGTTCCCCTGGGCCGCGGGTTGTCCTTCGTGGCGACCGCGCAGTTCTCCGACGGCAGCGGCGTCGATGTGACGAACACCGCGACGTGGACGAGCTCTGACACCACGGCGGCCACCATCTCGACGCAAGGCCGGTTGCAGTCGCTCGCGGTGGGCACCACCACCGTGCAGGCCCTCTACTCGGGCTTCAGCTCCACCGGCGCGCAGGTCACCATCACCGAGCCTGCACTCGACCGGCTCGAGCTCACCCCGCTGGGCGTGCAGCTGCCGACGGGGCTGGTGCAGGCGTACGAAGCGACGGGCACCTTCAGTGACGGCTCGTTGGCAGATCTGACCTCGAGCGTCACCTGGTCGAGCTCGGCGCCTGCCGTGGCCAGCGTCTCCAGCACGGGGCTCGCCACCGGCCTCGCCGCGGGCACCACCCAGGTCACTGCCACGCTCTCGGGCGTCACCGGCTCGACGCCGTTGATCGTCACCAGCGTGTACGTCACCTCCATCAGCGTGAGCCCCGCCAGCTCGACCCTGCCTCGTGGGGTGCGCGCGGCCTTCACGGCCACGGCGATGTTGTCTGACGGCACGGCGCGCGACGTCACCAACGAGTCGGCCTGGGGGAGCACCGCCCCCAGCGTCGCCACGGTGAGCAGCAGCACGCCCACGCGTGGCCTGGTCACGGCCGAAGGCGCAGGCAACACGCAAATCACCGCTGCGCTCGCCGGCAACATGGGCGCCGGCACGCTCACGGTGAACACCGCGACGCTCAACACCATCCAGGTCTTCCCGGCCGACGAGACGGTGCCTCACGGCTTCGCGCTTCAGTACGGCGCGGTCGGGCTGTACTCCGATGGCAACGCCTACGACCTCACGCTCACCGCGGCGTGGAGCAGCACCGCGCCTTCAGTGGCCCGTGTCTCGAACACCTTCCCGCAGCAGGGCGTGGTCAGCACGCTCACTGCGGGCACCACGCAGATCGAAGCGGCCTTCAGCGGCCGGAGCGGGGCGACCTCGCTGAGGGTGACCAACGCGCGGCTCACCTCGTTGTCCATCACGCCGGCGCAGCTCACCCTGCCCATCGGCGCGCCGCGCCAGTACCGGGCCACCGGCGTGTTCGATGACGGCACCGCACGCGACGTGACGGCGCTGGTTCGTTGGCGCACCGGCAACCTGGCGGTGGCGTCGATCAGCAACGCGGCGACCAGCCATGGCCTGCTCACCTCGCTCGGCACCGGCAACACCACGGTGACCGCCGCCCTGGGAACGGAGGTCGCAACCGCGCAGCTCCGGGTCACCAACGCCACGCTCGAAGGCGTCTCCGTCTCGCCCCCTACACCGCGCATCGGTCTGCAGGGCGTGGTGTCGTTGGTCGCCACGGCCATCTATACCGATGGCACGGCGCTCGACGTGACCGAGCTGGCCGCGTGGACCTCGAGCAGCGCGTCGGTGGCGCGCGTGCGCAACGACACCGGCTTCCGCGGCGTGACGGTGGGCCTGAACGCGGGCACCTCGACCATCACCGCTTCGTTCGGCAGCACGAGCGCGAGCGCGGTGTTGACGGTGACCAACGCGGTGCTCAACACGCTCTACATCTCTCCAGCGGTGGTGCGGACCGGCATCGGCATCGACGTGCAGTTCAACGCCTCGGGCTTCTGGTCAGACGGCACCACGGCCGACGTGACGCGCGTCGCGACGTGGACCTCGTCACTCAACTCGGTGGCGGTGATCAGCAACGTGGTGGGCAGCGAGGGCCTGGCCACCACGCGGGGCCAGGGCGTCACCACCATCCACGTGGCCTGGGCCGGGCAGGATGACGACACCACCTTGACCGTCACCAACGCTGCGATGAGTTCGATCACCGTGACGCCTGCGGTGCACCTGACGGCCATCGGCATCGAAGTGCAGTACCGCGCGCTGGCCACGTTCAGCGACGGCACCACCTTCGACATCACCACCGTCGCAGCCTGGTCGTCGTCTTCTCCCGCCGTCGCGTCGGTCAGCGGCGCGGCAGGCAGCGTGGGCCTGGTCACCGCGCTCAGCGGGGGCGCCACCACCCTGACCGCGCGGTTCGGCACGGTGAGCGGCACGGCCTCCCTGACGGTGAGCAGCGCGTTGCTGACGGGGCTGACCGTGTTGCCCGCAAGCGGCATCGTGCCGCTCGGGTACTTCCGCCCGTACACCGTGCGCGCGCTGTTCGATGACGGCCTCACCATCGACATCACCCGCCAGGCCACCTGGACCACCGGCAGCCCGGCCGTCGCCAACGTGGGTAATGGCGCGCTCTACGGAGGCCGGGTGACGGGGCTGAGCGCCGGCACCACCACCGTGTTGGCGCGGTTCGGTGGCCAGGGCGGCTCGGCCACGGCGACGGTGATGAACCTGCGACTGGTGAACATCGCGGTCACGCCGGAGAATCAGAGCAGCGCGGTCGGCGTGCCCATTCAGCTCACCGCCACGGGCACCTTCACCGATGGCACCACCACCATCGAGCTCGACATCACGCTGCAGGTCGGCTGGAAGGTCTCGCCCAAGAAGAACGGCACCGTGTCGAACACCGACGGCAGCCGCGGCATGGTCACGATGTACAACGGCTCGTCATCGGCGGTGATCCACGCGCAGTCGTCAGACCCGGGCAGCACTTCGGGCAACGCGCACACCAAGGTCTACTCGCCGTGATTCACTCCACGTAGAGGGCGCTGCTCATCACCCAGGGGCGTTCGGCGGTGAAGAAGGCGCGGCGCGTACCGGCGAAGTTCTTGAGGTGGCGCGGCACCATGCGCACCTCGACCCGGTAGGCGCCGCGCTGGGTGACGGGAAACTCGAGAGTGCCCTCCGTGACGGAGGCCACCTCGTCCCACCCGCCGTCGCGCGCTTTGAGAAGTTGAAGCTTCAGCGCCGGGGCCTCGACCGTTGGGTCGAGGCCTTTGACTTTGGGCATCACCGCCTCGAGCGTCACGCCGTTGGCCAGCAGCGCGGTCTGACCCAGCTCACGCGGCGTCTGCCCTTCCATCGCCACGAAGTCGAAGCCCTCGGCATAGCCGAGGAACTCGAAGACGCCGAAGTTGCGGCCGGCCTTGAGCGCTTCTTTGAGCTCCACGTCGTCCCACGTGCCGTCGCTCTTCGGTTTGATCAGCAGGTGATTCGAGAAGGCGCTCATCATGCGGCGGTAGCTGTCGATGCGTTCTCCGTCTTGCAGCAGCTGGGGGAAGGTATTGCGATGACAGTCGGTGCCCATGGTGGTGACGCGGTGGTGGCCGCGCGCGAGCACCGTGCCCCAGCGATTCATGTACAGCTCGTCGTCGAGGTTGAAGGCCGCGAAGAAGAGGTCGGGGTGCATCAAGCCGTCGAGCAACCCCTTGTCGACGTAGTTGAGGAGCAGGTCGGCCGCGACGCCCGCATTCTTGAGCGCGTTGCGGTGCAGGTTGAACATCTCGAAGCCGTCGAGGTGCAGCTCGCTGAGCTGATCCACCGTCCAGTCTTCGACGTGCGGTACCAGGGTGATGCCGCCCATCGAGTGAAAGGTGTCGAGCGCGGTGTTGTCGACGTCGCCGTACAGACTGCGTTGCGCGGCGTGACCTTCGAGGCCGACCGGCATGGTGCCCGTCTCGGTGCCGGCCATGATCAACGCGGGGTTGGCACCGGGGCAGGCGAGCCAGTTCGCGCTGGGGCCACTCGGACGCTGCACCAGCACGTCGCCGCGCGAGGCATCGAAGAGCAGGACCTCGGGAAACTCGTTGTCCGCGAAGCTGTCGCCGTGATCGGTGAGGAAGAAGAAGTCATCTTGCGTCTGGCAGACGCCGCGGCGGAAATCTTCGAGGCAGGTCTGGTTTCGCACGCCGGCGTCATCGTGCGGCTGACCGTCGCAGGCGTCGTGCGAATAGACCGAGTGCACGTGCACCAGGCCGCGCAGCTCCACGTAGCCGCGCGCGTTGGGAGCGCGATCGAGTCGAAGAGCCATGCCCGGCTGCCACACTGCGGCAGGCAACGGCGGATCGACCGGTTTGGGACAGCCCATCAGAGCCAACGCCAGAAAGAGAGCGTGTCGCATGAGCCCTTCTGAGCACACAATCAGCTCCACACCATGGCCCGCGTCACCCGACGACAGCTCATCGCCCTCGCCACGGCAGGCGCGCTCTACGGAGGCTTCCGCTTCGGCCACACCCGCGCAGCCCGGCCGGCCGCGCCGAGTGGACCGCTCTCCCAAGACGCGCTCGATTTGATTGCCCGCGCGTGGGCCGGGCTCGATCCGAAACGGGTGCTCGACACGCATGTGCACGTGGTGGGCAATGGCTGCGGCGGCACCGGGTGTGAGGTCGGCGAACGCCTGCAGTCGGCCTTCAACCCGGTGGAGGCGATGAAGTTCAGCATCTATCTCCAGGCCTCGGGCGTGACGGATCTGAGCCGGGCGGATCAGCAGTACATCGAGCGGCTGTCATCCCTGATCGAGACGCAGACGCCGCATGGCCGCGCGCTGCTCTTCGCGTTCGATCACGTCTACGGCGATGACGGGAAGCTCCAGCTCGAGGCCTCCGAGTTCTACACGCCCAACGACTACGTGCTCTCGCTGGCCAGGGCGGCTCCCGACCTGTTCGTGCCGTGTGCATCGGTGCACCCGTACCGGCCCGACGCGCTGGCCGTGTTGGAGAAGGCAGTCGCGGGCGGCGCGGTCGCGGTGAAGTGGTTGCCCAACGCGATGAACATCGACCCCTCGAGCGCGATGTGCGACGCGTTCTACGACGCGATGGTGCGCCTGCAGGTGCCGTTGATCACCCACGCGGGCGAAGAGAAGGCGGTGCACGCGGAAGACGCACAGCGGTTGGGAAATCCGCTCCACCTGCGACGGCCGCTCGAGCGGGGGCTCAAGGTGATCGTGGCGCACTGCGCGTCACTGGGCATGAACCCCGATCTCGATGCCCAGGCCGGTGCGCCGTGGGTCGACAACTTCGAGCTCTTCGTTCGGCTCATGAACGAGGCGCAATGGGATGGCCTGTTGTTCGGAGAGCTCTCCGCCATCACCCTGGTCAACCGCGTCGGCAAGCCGCTGCGCTACCTGCTCGAGCACCCTGAGCTGCACCGCCGGTTGATCAACGGCAGTGATTACCCGCTGCCCGCGATCAACGCGTTGATGCAGACCGGCGCCATCGTGCAGGCGGGTTTTCTGAACGAAGACGAGCGGCGCCTGCTCAACGAGATCGACCAACACAACCCGCTGCTCTTCGACTTCGCCATCAAGCGCACCGTGAACCTCGGCGGCAAGCGGCTGAGCGACGACGTCTTCATGATCCGCCCCCAGCTGTTCCCGCGCATCGCGCCATAAAAAAACCCGCCGGCTCCCGAAGGAACCGGCGGGCTTGAAGTCAGAGCGTCACCGCTCAGCTGCGGCGGCGGCGGGCCAGCGCGAGCAGGCCCAGACCGAGGGCGGCGAGCGACGCATCCATCGGGATGGCGCTGCAGGTCTGGGCGCCGTTCTTCCCGTCGGGCGAGGCGTTGAGCTTGAGCGACGAGGTGGAGTCGCGGTTCTCGGGGTACGCGCGGTCAGCGAAGGCGAGCTTCGCCTGC
>JAUYRZ010000084.1 GCA_030695565.1 Archangium sp. | reverse complement strand
CGTCCCACGTCTTCTTGCGTCCCACGTCTTCTTGCGTCCCACGTCTTCTTGCGTCCCACGTCTTCTTGCGTCCCACGTCTTCTTGCGTCCCACGTCTTCTTGCGTCCCACGTCTTCTCGCGTCCTACGTCTTCGCGAGGTCTCAACGTCTTCGCGAGGTCTCAACGTCTTCGCGCGTCCCACGTCTTCGCGCGTCCCACGTCTTCGCGAGTTCTCAACGTCTTCGCGAGTTCTCAACGTCTTCGCGAGTTCTCAACGTCTTCGCGAGTTCTCAGCGTCTTCGCGAGTTCTCAACCGTCTTCGCGAGTTCTCAACGTCTTCTCGAGTCTCAACGTCTTCGCGAGTCTCAACGTCTTCGCGAGTCTCAGCGTCTTCGCGAGTTCTCAACGTCTTCGCGCGTCTCAACTTCTTCGCGCGTCTCAACTTCTTCGCGAGTTCTCAACGTCTTCGCGCGTCTCAGCGCCGCTCCTCGCGTCTCAGTCCCCTGCGTCTCAACATCTGCGTGGGCTTCAACGTTTCCGCGCCTCCTGGCTCCGTGTGGCGAATTCGGCTTTCACTGCTGTCGTTGCGCGGGCACCGTGTTCCACGTGGAACGGTGGAGGCCCTCGCCGTCAGTGCGCACGACCAGATGGGCTTCTGACTTCATTGCGGCTCGCAGGGCAGGGGAGAGGGAGTCAGGTGGAACGTCGGAGCGCGATCAGCAGCAAACTCACCGCCGCTGGCGTCAGCCCCGAGATGCGCCGCGCGTGACCAACCGTGTCCGGCTGCGCCTGCTCGAGCTTCTCCACCGCTTCCGCGCCCAACCCCCGCACCTCCCGAAAACGAAACCCGCTGGGGATCTTCCACGCATCGTGCGTGTCCGACCGCCGGTTCCACGAAGTCTGCGCCATGCGCACGTACCCCGCGTACTTCACCTCCACCTCCACCTCCGCGCAGACCTCGGCGGGCAGGGCAGGGCGCTGCGGATCTTCCGCCGCCAACGACGCGTACGTCACCTCGGTGCGCTTCAACTTCGTCAACAGCCGCGCTGCTTCCAGCCGCGCCAGTTCTCCCCGCACCTGCGCCGCGCGCTCTGCCGTCACCGCCGCCTGCGCCGGAGACACCAGGCCCACCCGCGCACCGTGCGCTCGCAACCGGAACTCCGCGTTGCCCTCGCGCAGGGTCAGCCGATGTTCGCTGCGGCTGGTCAACATGCGAAACGGCTCATCCACCCCGCGGGTGACCAGCTCATCCAACAACACCGCGCCGTGGGCTTCGTGTCGGCCCAATACGAGCGGCGGCGCACCCTGTACCTGCAGCCCCGCATTGATGCCCGCGAGCAGCCCCTGAAATGCCGCCTCTTCGTACCCCGAGGTGCCGTTGAGCTGCCCCGCGAAATAGAGCCCACGCACGGCCTTCGTCTCGAGCGTGGCGTGCAGCTGCGTGGGCGGCGCGTAGTCGTACTCCACCGCGTAGCCGTACCGCGCCACCTCCACCGCCTCGAGCCCGGGAATGCTGCGGAGAAACTGCAGCTGCACCTCGGCCGGCATGCTGGTGGACAACCCCGCCGGGTACACCAACGGAGACCGTTCTCCTTCGGGCTCCAAAAAGACCGTGTGCCGCTGCCGCTGCGCGAAGCGCACCACCTTGTCTTCCAGTGACGGGCAATACCGCGGGCCCCGGCCCACGATCTCCCCCTGAAAAAGCGGAGACGCGTGCAGGTTGTCCCGAAGAATCGTGTGCGTGGCCGGCGTGGTGTGGGTGATGGCGCAGTGCAGCTGCGCCCGAAGAGGGAAGGGTGAACGCGGCGTACGCAGTGAAAACGGCCGCGGCGTCACTTCACCGGGCTGCACCTCGCAGCGGCTCCAGTCGATGCTGTCCTTGAGCAACCGCGCCGGCGTGCCCGTCTTGAAACGCCCCAGGGTAAAGCCCAAAGAGCGCAGGCTCTTCGACATGCCGGTGGCCGCGGCGTCACCCAGCCGGCCGCCCACCGACTTCTCCTCGCCCACGTGCATCAGCGCCTGCAGGAAGGTGCCGGTGGTCATCACCACCGCGCGCGCGGAGAACTCGCGGCCGTCTTGCAGCACCACCCCGCGCACCTGGCCCCCGTCGGCCACCAACGAAGCCACTTCACCTTCCGCTACGCGCAACCCCGGCTGCGCGGCCACCGTGCGCTGCATCGTCTCGGCGTACGCATCGCGTTCGCACAACACCCGGGTGGCGCGCACCGCGGGCCCCTTCGACGCGTTCAAGGTCACGAAGTGCGTGCCGGCCTGATCAGCCGCGAAGGCCATCTCGCCCCCGAGCGCGTCGAGCTCGCGCACGAGGTGGCCCTTGGCCGTACCTCCGATGGCCGGGTTGCAGCTCATCATCGCGATGCGATCGGCCCGCAGGGTCAAACCCAGGGTGGACAAACCCATGCGCGCGCACGCAAGCGCCGCCTCACACCCGGCGTGCCCCAGACCGACCACGATGACGTCGAACGACTCCATGCGGTTCCCGCTGTACCAGAGGACTCACCGAGCAGAACAGGCTGACTCCCCACAGCGCTCCACAGGAAATCCACAGGCAGATGCGTTGACAGGTTCGCCGCGCTCCCGCAGCGTGCGCCGGGTGAGCGAGACCCCGGAAAGCCCCAGCCCCCCGACGAGCGAGCCCGAGCCGCGGGTGTTGGCCACCGGCCCCCTCGAAGCCGTGCCCGATGGCACCAGCTGGGACCTGGTGAAGAAGCTCCACGCTGAAAGCGCCACCCGCGAGCAGATGCTGGAGAAGCTCAAGGCCCGCGGGCTCGACGACGAATCAGCCAAGGTGCTGATCAACAGCGTCAGCGGCAGCATGCCGGTCGAGCTCCCCAACGCGCAGCTCTCGCCGGGCACCAACGTGCTGTCGCCTTCCACCTTCACGCTCTCTGACATCGGCCTGACCGGACCGCCCGCGACGGTCGGCTTGTATTGGATGGGCTTTGGCGCCGCGATTCTGCTGGCCCTGGGCCTGGGCTTCATCATGACCGAGACGCTCGGCCGCGAGCTGCCGGAGGACGTGGGGTTCTATGCGCTGCGCATCGGCGGGTTCATCTCGATGAGCTGTGTGGCGTGGGGGTTGTTCAGGTACTCGCAGGGCATCACGATTCGGCGCAAGTAGGCCTCACGAGGCCCTCCCAGGGGGCCCAGGGGGAGGGGGGATCTTGAGGTAGCCCAGCACCAGCTGGCTGAGTTCTTCCACCATCAACTCCTGGTCGAGCTTCGCGGGGCGCTCGAGCATCTGCAGGTGGGAGACGGCTTCGACCGCGGTCACCAGGGTGAAGGTGGCCACGTCGAGATCCACTGCGCGCAGGTGTTTGCGTTGGGTCTCCAGCCACGAACGCACCAGGGCGGCCGCGGGGGTCGACACCCGGCGCATCACGTCGAGCCCGCCCTTGAGGCGCGGCACCTGCTCCATCAACACCCGGTGCAGTTTCGGGTCGACGGCGTGCAACGCCACCATCGCCCGAATGTAGTGCCGCACCGTCTGTTCGAACGAGAGCTTGCCGCCCGACGCCGCGCTCACCGCCTCCATCAACACGCCCAGGCCCCGCGCCGCGTGCTCTTCGGCCAGCGCGGTGACCAACGACTCCTTCGAGGGGAAGTATTGGTAGAGCGAGCCGATCGACACCCCCGCACGTTTGGCGACGGCGTTGGTGTTGCACGCGTCCCACCCGGCGGTCCTCAAAATGTGAGCAGTGGCTCGCAAAATTGACTCGACGGTGTGTTGAGCGCGGGCTTGCGTGGGCTTCTTTCGAGGGGATTCGGAGCGGATCGACGGCATGGACACCTGGGGCTGCGGGCAAAGCGAGTTGTCGAGCTGAGCTTTTGCTCACATCATGACATCATGAACGCGACCGCCGCCATGCCCCTCCGCACGCCTCCGTCGTTGCCCGGTGCCCGACCGTTGGTGGGGGTGCTCCCGCAGCTGCAGGCCAACCCGCTCGAGGTGATGGAGCGCGCGACGCTCCAGTACGGGCCGGTGACGCACCTGCCGCTGCCCTCCATGGAGGGCTACGTGCTGGGCCACCCCAGCCTGGTGAACCACGTGCTGGTCACCAACGCGAAGAACTACGTCAAGCAGACGCGCGGCTACGACATGTTGCGCATGGTGCTGGGGAACGGGCTGGTCACCAGCGACGGCGCGTTCTGGAAACGCCAGCGCCGCATCGCGCAGCCGGCCTTTCACCGCGAACGCCTGGCGGGTTTCGGCGAGGTGATGACGCGCGCCGCCAGCGAGATGGTCGACGGCTGGGAGCTGGGCAAACCCTTCGACTTCGCCGCCGAGATGATGCGCTGCACCCTGCGGGTGGTGGGCGAGACGCTGCTGTCGGCCGACGTCACCAGCCAGGCTGATCACGTGGGCCAGGCGCTCACCGTGGCGCTCGAACATCTGATTCATCGCACGCTGCATCCACTCTCTGCGCCGGAGTGGGTGCCCACGCCGACCAACCTGCGCTTCAAACGCGCGCTCGAGAAGCTCGACCGGGTGGTGCTGGGGTTGATCTCCGAACGGCGCCAGGGGGGCGGGCCGAAGAACGACCTGCTGGCGATGTTGATGGAGTCGCGCGACCCGGAGACGGGCGAAGGCATGACCGACGCGCAGCTGCGCGACGAGGTGATGACCATCTTCCTCGCCGGTCACGAGACCACCGCGAACAACCTCGCGTGGACGATGGTGCTGCTGGGCCGCTCGCCCGAGGTGGAACGCAAGATGATGGCGGAAGCGGAAGGGGTGCTCGGCGGCGCGGCGCCCGGCATGGAGCACGTGCACCGGCTCCCCTATGCGATGGCGGTCATCAAGGAGTCGTTGCGCCTCTACCCGCCTGTCTGGTCACTGGGCCGCCGGGTGCTGGAGGACGAACGGGTCGAGGGGTACCTGCTGCCCAAAGACGCGCTGGTGTTCATCTGCCCGTGGGCGATTCACCGGCTGCCGGAGTTCTGGAGCGATCCCCTCGCGTTCGACCCGGATCGTTGGAAGACGGAAGACCCGCGGCGGGCGCATGGTTCGTATCTCCCGTTCAGCATGGGTCAGCGCAAGTGCATCGGGGACACGTTCGCCACCGTCGAGGCGCAGCTGATCCTCACGACGATTCTGCAGAAGGTGCACGTGTCGTTGGTGCCGGGGCAGACGTTCGAGCCTGAGCCGGTGATCACCTTGCGGCCGCGGGGTGGGGTGCAGGTGGTGGCGACGCGGAGGTAGGTGCTCCACGCAAACTGATCCTCCTCGTGCTCTTGACCCTCACCCTGACCCTCAAAGGGAGAGGGGACCTCAAATCTGCTACTTGAGGAGCATGTCCACCATCGCGGCCATCGCGACGGGGCCGGCCGCGGGCGGCATCGGCATCATCCGTCTTTCAGGTCCGGCGTCGTTGTCGGCGGCGCGTCGTGTCGCGCGGCAGCTGCCTGCTTCACTCACGCCAAGACACGCCTACTTCACCCGGTTCTCCGATGCCGACGGCGCGGTGCTCGACGAAGGGCTGCTCCTCTACTTCCAGGCGCCGCACAGCTTCACCGGTGAAGACGTGGTCGAGCTGCACGCGCACGGTGCACCGCGCCTGCTCTCGTTGTTGCTGAGTGAAGTGCTGCGAGAAGACGACGTGCGGCCCGCCACGCCCGGTGAATTCACCCGGCGCGCGTACCTCTCGGGGCGCATCGATCTCTCCCGCGCCGAAGCAGTGGCTGATCTCGTCGCCGCCGAATCGGAGGCCCAGGTGCGCGCCGCCGCGGCTCAACTCTCGGGCGAGCTCACCGCCCGGTTGGAAGCCGTGCACGCGCCGCTGCTCGAGCTGCACGCCGACCTCGAAGGCTCGCTCGATTTTCCCGAAGAAGCCGAAGGTGCTGATCAACACGCAGGCCCCCGGCTCGACGCCGCGCTCTCATCGGTGGGGGCCCTGCTCGCCGATGCCCGCCGCGGTGCGCTCATTCGTCGCGGTGCGCGGGTGGTGCTCTACGGGCCCGTCAATGCAGGCAAGTCGACGCTGTTCAATGCGCTCGCCGGTGCTTCCCGGGCGTTGGTCGACGCCGAACCCGGCACCACGCGCGACACCCTCGAAGCACGACTCGAGTTGGCGGGGCTCGCCGTCACGTTGATCGACACCGCGGGCCTGCGCGAGACGACCGCGCGCATCGAAGCGCTCGGCATCGGCCGCACCCGTGACGCACTCGCGGGCGCGGACATCGGCGTGCTGGTGCTGCCACCCGAAACGACGGCGGATCAACGCGCGGCATGGCGAGCCGAGTGTGACGACGCGAGACGGATCGAGGTGCGCGGCAAGGCTGATCTGCTTCAGGCAGAGGATGAGCTGATCTGCGTCTCCGGTCAGACCGGGCAGGGTCTCGAGCGGCTTCGAAGCGCGCTGGCTGCCCGTCTCGGTGCAGGCCAATCCGCCGCGGTGCTCGCTTCGAGTGAACGTCACCTCGCCGCGTTGGAACAGGTGGAGGCCGCCTTGCGTCGCGCGAAGGAAGCACTCGAACTTTCCACCATCGAGGTGGTCTCAGGCGAAGTGGGCCTCGCGCTGGAGGCGTTGACCGTCATCACCGGCGAAGATGCGTCGACGGCGCTGCTCGACTCCATTTTTGCGCGGTTCTGCATCGGTAAATGAGCTTCTGGAAAGCCCTCTCCCCCCCGGGGAGAGGGAGGAACTTGAGCAGAGGGGGTTGCACTTTCGAACGACCGTTCTTATTTTCCGGTCATGTCGAAAGGCGAAGCCACCCGGGAGCGCATCATCGATCGCGCCTTCCTGATTGCGGGACGGGACGGGTTGGAGGGCCTCACCATCGGGGCGCTCGCCACGGAGCTCAAGCTCTCCAAGAGTGGGCTCTTTTCGCACTTCGGCAGCAAAGAAGAGCTGCAGGTGGCCGTGCTCGACGTGGCCTCCAGCCGCTTCACCGAGCGGGTGATGCTGCCGGCGTTCAAGGCCCCCCGCGGCCTGCCCCGGCTGGAGCGCATCTTCGAAGGGTGGATCGACTGGATGACCGATTCGAAGATGCCCGGCGGGTGCATCTTTCAGCAGGCGAACGCCGAGCTCGATGATCGCCAGGGCCGGCCGCACGACGTGCTGCTCGAGTCGCAGAAGAACCTGGTCGAGGCGCTCACCAAGACCGTGCAGCTGGCCATCACCGAAGGGCACTTCGCGAAGAACGCGGATGCCCGGCAGATCGCCTACGAGTTCGAGGGCATCATGATGGTGATGAATTTGTATCTGCGGTTGCTGAAGGATCGGAAAGCCGTGGACAGGGCGCGCATGGCGTTCAAGCGGTTGGTGCAGTCGAACGCCGCTTAGGCCCTCACCGTGCCAGAATCGCCTTCACCTTCTTCTTGTCGGAGTCGAAGTCGAAGTGGCCCAAGATCTTGAACGCGTTCTGGCGGTCGAGCAGGCGCGGCGCGGCAATCTCCACCACCGTGACCTTCTCGGACGAGAACGAGAACAGCTCGAGCAGCTGGCCGACCTGATCGACGGTGAGCCGCGCATCCGCGGTGCGCAACACGTCGAGCTTCGCGGTGCCGAACGCTTCTGCGTTGACGGCCTCGAGCAGCGCGGGGAAGTCGACCCGGCCCTCGCGACGCTCGCGCCGTCCACCTCGAAAGGACACGTTCGTGCGGTTGTACCGGCGCAGCTCGACCTTGCGATCGAAGATGAGCCCGCTGCTGTCCGACATCACCACGCGGTAGAACTGACCTGCTCTCGCCGGCACTTCGCACGGAACGTCGTAGCCGCCGAGGTACGTGCCGTCATCGGCCCAGATGTCCGCGTGCGCGCCTTCGGGGCTGATCAGCCTCAGCGTCTCTTGAGGCTCGAGCTCGAAGCCGAGGTCGAAGGTGTCGCCCCCCACCACCTGCACCGGAGGCGGCGTCGGCCCCCGCTGACGAGGCCCCTGGTTCGGCGGCGGCGGCGCTTCCTGCATCGGCTGCTGCACGCGCAGCTTCACCGTCATCCCCGGCACCTGAACTTCGGTGGTCTCGACTTCGAGGTCCTGGGCGAACACAGCAATGGAGGAGACAGACAACAGCGCGACGAGCAGACGTGACTTCATGATGGGCGGCCTCGAGATGGGTTGATGAATCGCCCTCACCGACGCGCCCCGCGTCATCTGATTCAGAACATTGTTGAGTGATTTCAATCACCTACGCGGCAAGCACACGCGCAGGCAGGGGTTGGTTGCCGCAGCGCAGAAGAACGATCAGAGCTCAGCGAGCAGGTCCTTCTTCTTCGCCTCGAACTCGGCCTCGGTGATCACGCCTTTGGCCTTCAGCTCACCGAGCTTGTCGAGCTTCTCGAACACGTCCTTCGAGCCCTTGTTCTTGCTCGCCTCCTTCGCGACCTCTTTGCCGCGTTCGTACTCGGCTTCGTACGCCCGCTTCGCCTTCTCCACGTTCAAGTCGGTGAGCGTGCCGCCCGCCGCGAGGTGTTTGTTCACCACCTGGCCCACGCCCCAGGTCGAAGCACCCGACGCGATCGACATCGACAGCCCACCGATGAGACTGCCGATGCCCGGGATGGCCTTGATGGCCGAGGCACCGATGCGCGCGAGCGCTCCGCCGGTGAGCGCGCCGATCCACATCTTGCCCGACGCTTCTTCGTAGCTCGCGCCGTGCAGCGTGCAGAGCTGGCGGATCAGATCGACCTGGATGGCGGTAACCGCCACGAAGTCGATGATGGGCACGGGAACCAGACCTGCTCCACAGGCCCAGACCACGTGCTGCTTGATGACCTGCTCCGCTGCGTCAGACATGGTGCCCCCTGGTGGTTGGACTTCGATCGACGCGGCATCAAACGGGTGCGGGAGCGCGGCTGCAAGCGCGGTGAACCGTGCGCGAACCGCCTGCCCGCGCGCACCACGGCGGTTGGAGAGAAGGTGCAGCGCGGAATGTACGAACGGCGAAGTGCACTTCTTCCACGCTATACACAGCGCCGATGGAGCTGCGGCGTCTCGACGATTATCAATCCTGGGCGCTGGAGCTCGGGGGCAAGCGGTTGTTGATCGACCCGTGGCTGACCGAGGAGATGAGTCTTCCTCCGGGGCATTGGTTGTTCGGGCGCAGGCGCGTGGCGCCGGCTCCGGTGACGCAGTGGCTGCCGGTCGATGCGCTCGTGTTGACGGCGCACTTTTCTGATCATCTGCACCCGGCCACGCTCTCGATGTTGCCGAAGACCACGCCGGTGTTCGCCAGCACGGGTGCGGCGCGGTTGGTGCGGAAGCTGGGGTTCACCCAGGTCACCGCGCTCGCGGATGGTGAGCGGGCGCAGGTGTGGGATGGGCTCGAGCTCGAGGCGATTGCTCCGGGGTTTCCGTACACGCACAACTCGATCGGCGTCGCGTTCACCGCGAGCGGGAAGCGGTTGTACTTCGAGACGCACGTGGTGCAGCCGGAGCGCGCGAAGGCGCGGCTGGGGAAGGTCGAGCTGCTCGTGGCGCCGGTGCAGTCGGTGCGGTTGATGGGCATTCCATTGGTGATGTCGCCGGAGCGGGCGCTGGAGGTGGTGAAGGTGCTGGCGCCGATGAAGTGGGTGCCCACCGGGAATGATCCGGCCGCGGCCCACGGGGTGTTCTCGCGGACGATGTTGTTCTACCGCGGCGAGGTCGGGGATTTTCGGGCGCTGCTGCAGCGGGAAGGTGCGACGACGACGTTGCTCGAGCCGGCGCCGGGGCAGAGCGTCAGCGTGTAGTTGAAGTGTCTCCCTTCGGAAGAGGGTCGGGGTGAGGGCGTGGCATGCCTTCTGCTCAAGCGCTCGTTCATGAGCCTGCCCATCGAGAGAGCACGACGGCTCCGCAGAAGTCAGACCAGCACGGAGAAGCTTTGAGAAGACCGATTACGACCGCGCGTTCGTCAGGCGGCGTTCACTGCCGTCTTGGCCCTCACCCCGACCCGCTCCCGAGGGAAGAGGGGGATCAGGAGGGAGGCCAGCTTCTTGCCCACGGTCTTCCGAGACTGCCGCGTCACCTGGGCGATCTCCTCGTGCGTCAGCCCATCGCGGTAGGCGAGGGTGATCAGCTCGAGGTCTGCCAACGACAGCTTCGAGAGCACCTTCTCCAGGTCGGCCCTCGCGGCGAGATCGACCTCCACCGCCTCTTCTTCGTGGAACAACGACCGCTTGAGCGCCTGCGTGTTCTGGTTGCGCAGCCGCTGCAGGCAATGCCTGGTGGCCACCGAGTACAGCCAGGTCAACGGAGCGCTGCGCAGCCGGAAGCGGCCGAAGCCGGAGATCGCCGCCACGAAGACTTCCTGCACCGCTTCTTCCGCGTCGTGTGGATCACGCAGCAGGTTCTGACAACGCCGAAAGACGACGCCGTGGTACCGCTCGAAGAGTTCGCCGATGTCGAGGGCCATGGGTCGGTCAGAACTTGAACGGGAAGGTGACCGCTTCGCCTTGCTGCGTGTGCCGCGGGAACTGCATGCCCTTGATCACCCCGCTCACGCAGGCCGCGATGTACGTGCCGCGGAACTCCAGGGAGGCGACCTCCACGCTGCGGGTCGTTCCGTTCTTCATGATGATCCACTTCATCACCAGCGTGCCCGTCGTCTTCAGATCCTGACTTCGCTGAGCCTCGACGCACTTGGCGAGCGCACCCTTCCTGGCCAACACCACCTCCATGATGTCGCCCGTACTGAGCGTCATTTTCTCCTGAACGCCGGCACCAGGCGCGGGGGGGATGTAGCCCGCGTTGCGCGGCCTGGTCGGCGGCTTCTTCGTGACCGTGCTGCCAAAGGCGTCGTCGAAATCATCCTCACCGCCCGCCTTCGTCGTCGGTAGCTCGCTGACGTCGGGCGTGACGGGCGCGTTGTTCGGCCCGCGCCCCCGGCCATTGATCCACCCGAGGCCGCCACCACCCGCGCCCGGGCCGCGCAGCCCCAGACCGCCCTGCCCACGCGTCTGAATCTCTCCAGAGAAACCGTGCACGTCGAGCTGTTGGACTCCCTGGAGGAGCCCCTTCGAGCCCAGGTTGGACTTGAAGCGGCCGTCGAGTTCGGAGTTCTGATCAGGCAGCAGCGTGGGCTCGGTCACCGTGACGGCGGCAAGGCCGGTCACCTGCGCGTCGTCCACCGCGACGAGTGAGGTGTACTTCGTGATCAGGTGGAACTCGAGGCCGAGCGAAGTGATCTGCTCGACCACCTCGGGCTTCGCTTCGTTGTACTGCACCGCGCTGAGCGCCTCGATGCGCCGACGCGCCCACGCCATCTGCAGCGCATGGCCATCGGTGGAGAGCTCCGGCAACGTCACCGGCACCTCGAACACCACCGGCAGGCCCGCACGTCTTCCCCGCAGCACCACCGTGCCCGAGCCTGCAGCGCGATAGCGGCCGTTGATGATCAACGGCTGCACGTCGAACAGATCAGGCGCCTGGGCGGGCGTCTGGTCGAGCACCGGCAGTCCACCCCAGTCGATGCTGAGGTCGGTGATCAACGGCCGCGCCACCCGCCGGGTGAAGCGGTCGACCGCCTCGACCGCGTCTTCATCGGGCCGCAGGTATTGGTAGAAACCGCGGCCCTCTTCCGACAGCCGCGAGAGCAGGAAGTGATTCACCGAGCTGCCGATGCCGAAGCCGAACACCCGCGCATCACCGCGCAGCTTGCGCGTCTCGGCGAGGATCTCCTCTTCGTTGCCGATGAAGCCGTCGGTCATCAAGAGCACCATGCGCAGCCGCTTCGGGTCTTCAGCGCGCGCCAACGCCCGGCGGATACCCGCCAGCTGGTTGGTGCCACCACCCGAAGGCAGCGCGTTCAGGTACGTGATGGCCCGCCGCACGTCGTTCGGCGTCGCAGCGAGCGGCGCGTCGTGGAACGAGCTCGCGCTGTCGGCGAAGTCGATCAGCATGAAGGAGTCGTCGGGGTTCATCTGCTCCAGCGCCTGCCTCATCGCGCGCTTGGCGGCGGTGAGCGGCGCGCCGTTCATCGAGCAGGAGGTGTCGATGACGAACACCATCTCCTTCGGGGTGGGCGGCTGGTTCATCTCCTTGCTCTCGGGGTTGAGCATCAGCGCGAAGGCCCCACCGGCGGCCAGCACCGCGGCGCGCGCCAGGGTGCCCGACACCCGCCAGCGCACGATGAGATCCTTGTTGGGCAAGGTGTCCATCGGGTTGAGCGAGAGGCTCATTTGAGAAGACGAGGGGCGGTCGACTTCGAGGCGATGGGAGACGCTCCAGAGATCTTCGATCACCGTGCCGGCGTTGAGGCGCACGGCCACTTCGATGTCCCGGCCACTGCGCGCCGCCGGCGGCGTGATGCGCGAAGCGTCGGGCACCGCTTCGGTGTCCTTCGCGCTGCCACTGCCCTGGGATTCACCCACCAACGCGGCGCCCGGCACGTAGCGGGGCCCCACCACCATCGGGAAGTTCAACGTGTAGATGCCGTCGTCGTAGTGGAGCGGCGCCACGTATTGCAGCGTGATGATCACCTGCTCACCCGGGAGCAGGTTCGCCACGGACTGCGTGAAGATGTTCGGGCGCTCTTGATCGAGCAGCGCCGCGCGGCGCCCTTGCGCCTTCGCCTGCTCGTATTGCTGCCGAGCCACCGCCCGTTTCTGAATGTTCGCGCGGATCACCCGGCTTCCCGCGGTCATCGTCATGTCGTGCACCGCCGAGTCGTCGGGCAGCGGAAAGACGTAGATGGCTTCGACCGGCGCGGTGAACGGGTTGTTGAAGGTCTGCGTCACGGTGACCGCCTGCATGAAGCCGGTCACTTCGATGTCGACCTTCGTGTGCTGCAACGTGAAGGGGCGGGCGGGGCCGTCGTTGAGGGCTGCCTCCAGGCTGCCCTGGCCGAACTCCACGTTGTGTCCCCGCATCGGCAACGAGCGGAGGTTGGCGCGCCAGGGTTGTTGGCGAGGCTCGAGCAGCTCGCGGCCTTGCCGCAGGCGCGAAGACTCTTTGAGCGGTTTGGTTGCCAGTTGATCAGGTCCGGCGGGCTTCACCGTGCTCACCACGAGGAGCGCGATCAACGCGGCGGGGAGCAGGGTGAGCGCGGCGGCGCGGCGTTTCCAGCGGCGATCTGCGCGGGCGGCAGCGTCTTTCGCTCGCAGGCTGCGCGGTGAGGCCGAGAAGGTCTGGGCGGTGCGTTCCATCTCGGAGAGCTGCTCGCGGCAGGCTTCGCAGGTGAGCAGGTGGCTCGTGACCTCGCCGCTCGCCTGGCCTGCGAGGAGCTGCTCCAGCGCGAACGGGGACGGATGCACGGCGTCAGGACCTCGGTTCATACAGGTGAGTTCCCTCAGCCCGGTTTTGTGGGAAGGACTTCGTGATTACAGGGGCCTGGCCCTCACCTCGACTCTTCAATCTGGTACTGCTCTGGCGTGTTCACTCAACGGCTTCCCAGAGGCGTGCTCGTCGCGTTCGAAGGCATCGACGGCTCAGGCAAGTCGACCCAGGCCAAGAAGTTCGTCGCGTGGGCCAGGACCCTCGGCGTCGAGGTGATCAGCTCTCGTGAACCCACCGATGGTCCGTGGGGGAAGAAGATCCGTGAGGCGCGTTTTACCGCTCGCATGTCTCCCGAAGAGGAGCTCGCCGCCTTCATCGCGGATCGCAAGGAGCACGTCGCGACGTTGATCAAACCCGCGCTCGCTCGCGGCGCGCTGGTGGTGATCGACCGGTATTACTATTCGACCGTCGCGTACCAGGGCGCGCGGGGCCTCGAGCCGAAGGCGCTGCTGGAGATGAACCGGGCGTTTGCGCCGGTGCCGGATCTCGTGGTGCTCGTCGACGTGGAGCCCAAGGCCGCGCTCGAGCGCATCGCGTCGAGAGGTGAGGGGACTGATCTTTTCGAGACGCTCTCGGCGCTCACCAGGGTGCGGGAGATCTTTCTTTCGCTCGTCGATTCGCATGTCGCGAAGATCGATGGCGCCAGAGACCCTGAGGTGGTGTTCGGGGACGTGTTGTTGCGCGTGCTCTCGGGGCCCCTCGCCGGGTTCGTCGGGGAATCCGATGAGCTGCAGCCGGTGGCGAAGGTGTTCGAGAATGATCGGCTCAGCATGAGCGAGAAGGCCGAGCGGATTCGGAAGGTCCTGGGCGTTTAGCGACGGCCCTCTGCCCCTCGGGGAGAGCCGCTTCAGGTTGCCTGAAGTTCGTCCAGGATCTTCTGCAGCCGCTCGATGTCGGGCGGCTTGCCGAAGTGCCGATCGAAACCCGCCTGCGCCGCGCGCTGTTGATCCTCCGGCGCCGCGTGGCCGCTCACCGCGATGAGGAAGACCGACTTGAGCGCCTCGTCTTCGCGAAACCGGCGCGCCACCTGGTAACCATCCATCGAAGGCAACCCGATGTCGCACAGCAGCACGTCGGGCGAAAACTCGCGCGCCGCCAGCAGCCCTTCGGGCGCGTCGTGCGCGACCCGCACCTCATGACCGTGCAGGGCCATCGACTGCTTGAGGGTGGTGGCTGCGTCGACGTTGTCTTCGATGATCAACACCCGGCGCGGCTGCCGGCGGGGCGAGGTCGCCACCGGCGCCACCGTGCCCAGCAGCGGCCATCGCAAGATGAACGACGCGCCCAGGCCCAGACCCGCGCTGTGCGCCGTGACCGAACCACCGTGCAGCTCGATGAGGGACCGCACCAGCGCCAGCCCCAACCCCAGCCCACTCTTGTGATGCGCCGCGCTGGAGTCGGCCTGGCTGAACGGCTTGAACAACCGCTCGAGCACGGAAGGTTCGATGCCGATGCCCTGATCAGCCACGGTGAGCTCCACCCAACCAGCCGCCCCGGGCGCCAGGGTCACGGAGACCTGCTTCTTCTCGCCGGCGAACTTGAAGGCGTTGTCGAGCAGGTTGCCCATCACCTGCTGCAGCCGACTGCGATCGCCTTCCACCCAGAGAGGCGCCGGGGGCAATGACACCTCGAGCATCACGCCCGCCTTCTCAGCCGCGCCGCGGTGATCGTCAGCGCACTCGCGCACCACCTCGACCAGGTCGATCTTCTCCCTGGCCAGGCGAATCTTGCCGCTGGAGATGCGCGTCACGTCGAGCAGGTCTTCCACCAGCCGCGCGAGGACACGGGTCTGCCGGGCGATCACCTGCTCGGCGCGCGCGCGCACGGCGAGGTTGGTCCCCGCGTTGGACAACGCGAACAAGCTGTTCGAGACCGCGGCGAGGGGGTTGCGCAGCTCGTGCGCCAGCAGCCCGAGGAACTCGGCCCGGCGGCGATCGACGTCGGTGAGGATGACGGCCTGCTCGCGCAGCTGGTCCGTGGCCGACTTGAGATCTTCGTTCTGCGCCTGAATCTCTTCGCCTTGCGCCTGCAGCTCTTCGTTCTGCGCCTGAATCTGCTCGCTCTTGCCGTTGAGCTCGGCCAGCAGGTTCTTGATCTTCTCGAAGGCGGTGACGTTCTGCAGGCCGATGCCCAGCTGCGCACTCGCCGACTCCAGGAAGGTCAGCTGCTCGGCGACCAGCTCGTGCAACGAGGCCACCAGCAACACGCCCACCACTTCGCCGTGCACGGTGATGGGCACGGCCGCCACGCAGCGCGGCGGTGCGTGGTCGTAACCGAACCTCACGCTGAAGGCGCTGTCGGGCGGAATGTCGCGTACCAAAATAGGCCGCTTCTCCCGCACCGCCTGCCAGGGAATGCCTTCACCCAGGCTGACCGCGGCTGACGTTTCACTGATGGCCCGGGTGGCGATGGGCACCAGGCGCTGATCATCCCGCCAATAGAGCGCTCCCACTTCGGCGTGCACGTGCTCGCAGATGGCCACCAGCGCCGCGTGAGAGATGACCTCTTTCGAGAGGCTCGAGCCGGTGGCCGCGGCGACCTTGCCGTCGGCGCGCAGGCGCTGTTCGCGGCGCTCGAGCGCCACCGCGGCCGAGCCGAACGCGTGCCCCAGCTTGAGCATCTCGTCGTGCTTCGCGCGCTCAGAACCGTTGGAGGCCCAGGCGAGCGCCGGTTTCCAATCGCCCTTCTCCATCAGCTCGGAGAGCGCCACCAGGTCGCGCGCGGGGCCCCGAATCGAGCGCACGGTGAACACCGCCACCAGCACGCCCACCAGGGTGCCCTCCACCGCTTGCCGGCGCGCGGCTTCCATCGCCTCCCAGGTCTGGGTGCGTTTCTGACGCTGCAGCTTGCCCAGCGTCTGCAGGGTCTCGAGCATGCGCTCGAGCGACGCCACCAGGGCCGACTCCTTCTCCACGACGGCGGAGGGGTCGGCGTCGTGCACCAGCCGGTTCGCGTCTTCGAGGTAGCTGCTCGCCTGGGGCCGCAGCGTCATCACCTGCGCCTCGACGTCGGCATCCATCGGCAGGCTGTTCAGGCGGAGCAGCGCCTGCCGCGCCTCTTCTACGTTGAGGGTGTGCTGGCGCTGCCGCTCGGGGGTGGGGTTGAACAGGTGCGCGCGCACCCCGATGGCCACCTCGAGCAGCCGGGCCTCGAGCTGGCCGACCGCGTCGCCCAGCGGCGCGACTCGGGTCATCAGCTGTTCCTGCCCGTGCGTGCTGTGCAGAGTCCACCGCGCGATGGCAGCGCCCAGGCCGGCCATCACCACGAAGATCAACGTGAAGCCCAGCGCGAGGCGCTGCGCGATGCTCGCGTCACGGGCCGGCTTCATTCGAGCCCTCCAGACCGACCTGAAAGACCCGGCTCTGACGGGACAACGCGGTCAGCTGGCGATCGAGCGGCGTCGAAGGCCACTCGGCTTCTCCCAGGCACAAGAAACCGCCGGGGCGCACGGCGCGGCGCAGCGCTCCGAACACCTCTTCGCGCACGTCACGCTGGAGATAGATGAGCACGTTGCGGCAGGAGACCAGGTCGAACATTCCGTCTCCTGGCGCCGAAGCGAAGAGCAGGTCGTGACGCATGAAGCGCACGCGCGCCCGCACCTCGTCACGCACAGCGAACATGGGGCGTTTGCCGTCGTCGAGCTCGAGCAACGCGCGTTCGGCCAACGCGGCGGGCAGCTCGGCCAGGGCGTCGGCGGTATAGAGACCCCGCTGCGCGGCCTCGAGCGCCTGGGGATCGATGTCGGTGGCCAGCACCGTGCCTGGCACGTTCGCTTCTTCGAGCAAGAGGGCCAGGGTGTACGGCTCTTCGCCGCAGCCGCAGCCGGCAGACCAGATGCGCAGCGGCTTGCGTCGTGCTGCGAGCAGCGGCAGCACGCGCTGGCGCACTGCTTCGAAGGTGGGGGTGTGCCGGTAGAAGCGGCTCACCTTGATCGAAATGCGGCTGAGCAGGTGCCGTGCTTCGTCTTGATCAGCCTCGAGCTTCACGAGGTAGCTGCCGAAGCTGCGCGCGCCGACCGAGATCATCCGGTTCGCCACCCGGCGCTCGACGGTGGCCTCGCGGTACCGGGAAAAGTCGACGCCTGTGCGTTGCCGAACCAGCCCGAGGATCGCGTCGAGCTCAGGGCTCATGGGCCTTCAGCTCCTCGAGCGTCTTGAGGAGCTCGACGGCATCGAACGGCTTCCGAACGGTGGCATCAGCGCCGAACTTGGTGGCCAGGCCGAGGTAGTTGCCGCGCACCACCTGCCCTCCACCCGACATCGCGACGATCTTCATTCTGGGCCACCGCGCGCGGAACTGGGCGATCGTCTCGAAACCGTCCGTGCCGGGCATGAAGAGATCGGTGATCAACAGATCGGCTGGCTGCCGATCATGCATCGCCAACGCCTTCTTCCCGTCGCAGGTGGTCTCGGTTTCGTGCCCGGCGCTCTGAAGCATGAGCGCCATCGATTCGAGAACATCGGCGTTGTCGTCGACCACCAGAATACGCATCGAAGTCGAGAGGATAACCACGGGCCGTCAAGCCCTTCTAGATCTTCATGTCGCCTCCTGCAGGTCCCACGGGCCTCGCGGGTGAATCCGACTCCGGGGAAGAGGGTGGGTGCGGTCGCTGGGAAAAGGAGTCAACACCCCGGGCCCGTGAGAATATGGGGCAGGCATCCCCCCCGTGTCCGACGACCCTCTCATTCCCCCGATCGATCCGCTCATCGGAGCGCAGGTCGGCGACTACCAAATCATCGAGCCCGTCGGCGAAGGCGGCATGGGGGTCGTGTATCGGGGCATTCAACCGGTCATCAAGAAGCGGGTGGCCATCAAGGTGCTCAAGCCGCAGGTGGCGGGTGACGAGCAGCAGGTGCGAAGGCTGATCGCCGAGGCCGAGTCGGTCAACGCCATCGGCCACCGCGGCATCATCGACATCTTCGGCCTGGGCACCCTGGGCGACGGCCGACCCTACATCGTCATGGAGTTCCTCGAAGGTGAGGCGCTCGACGTGTGGTTGCAGAAACAACCGGGCGGGCGGGTGCCGTTGATCACCGCGCTGGAGCTGTTGCTCGAGGTCTGCGCGCCGCTCTCGGCCGCGCACCGGGCCAACGTCATTCACCGCGACCTGAAGCCTTCGAACGTCTTCTTGTGCCGCCAGGCCGACGGCACCCGGTTCCTCAAGATCCTCGACTTCGGCCTCGCCAAACGCGCCGTGGGCCTCGACGGCAATACCAAGCAGACCAGCCAGTCGGTGGTCTCCGGCACGCCCGATTACATGGCCCCCGAGCAGGCGCGCGGTCTCTCGATTTCCCCCCGCAGCGACCTCTACGCGCTGGGGGTGATGGCCTTCGAGCTCTTCACCGGCCGGGTGCCTTTCCGGGGCGCCACCCCGATGGACGTGATGGTGGCGCACGTGGGCACGGCCCCACCTTCGCCGCAGTCGCTCGAGTCGTCGTTGCCCGCCGAGCTCGACGCCCTGGTGCTGCGCATGATGGCCAAGGCGCCCGAGGCCCGGCCCCAGACGGTGGAAGAGGTGCGCATCGCGTTGGAAGACGCGGTGGTGAACCTGGGCAACCCACGGCCGCGCAGCTCGCGCGAGATGCCCGCCTTCGTGCCCGAGCCGGGCGCACCTTCGTTGCCGCCCATGTTTTCGCAGACCCCCAACACCGCTTCTCCGGTGGCCCGCACGCCGCCGGCCGAGCCGCGGGTGCAGCCGCGCTCCCGGGTGGGGGCGTGGATTGGCCTCGTGGTGCTGCTGGGTCTGGCGGGGGCGGGTGCGACCTGGCTGCTCACCCGGCCTGAGCCGAAGCCCGAGATGTCGCCGCTGGTGGCCCTGGTGGATCCACCCACGTTGATGGAAGAGCCCGACGCCGGTGAGCTGTTCGATGCAGGCGCGCTCGCGGCCGTGGAGGCGCTGGATGCGGGCGGGGAAGAAGCCGACGCGGGCATGTTGCTCGAGGTGATGGAGCTGGCCGAGGTCAAGCCCGTCAAAGGCAAGGCGCCGCTCACCTCGAGGCAGCTCAAAGAGCGCATCGCCAAACTCACCGCGCGCGCCAAGAAGAAGAAAGACCTCGACCCCACCGCGTTGCAGTTCCTGGGGCGCTACCGCATCGAGGCGGCCGCGGCTGACTCGAACGCGCGAAGGCTCAAGCTCGAGAAGGCGCTGCTCGACTGGGAACGCACTTTCCTCAAGAAGTGAGCGCGGTTTCAAATCAGCCGGGTGTGAGCTCCTTTTCTTGCGGTGGATGACGGCGCGGGCGCTCGATTTGCGCGTTCCGAGACGTTTTCCATTGGCAAAATCCGGTGCCTGGTTTGCAGGGCGAGGTATGACCACCACCATGAAAAATCTCACTCGACTCGCGCTGCTCTCCGCCGTGATCGCTTCTTCGGCTGCCTTTGCCCAGGAAGGCATGCACCGCCCCGGCTACCTGCTGGACAGCGCTCCCCAGGAGCGCTCCACCCGCCTGGCGCTCTTCGCGGTGTTGCCGTACGGCCACTTCCGGTTTGGTAGCTTCCCCATCGGCGTGGGCGGCACCTTCTACATTCCCCTGGTGAAAGACGGCTTCATCCCGCCGGTCAACGATGAGTTCGGCATCGACTTCGGCGCCGACATCGTCTTCTACCTCGGCTACTCGAACCCCTTCGCCTTGTGGATCCCGGTGTCTGTGCTGTGGACCTTCCACATCCTCGACAACCTCCTGGTGTACGCGAAGGCCGGCGTCGCCTTGCGCATCTGGCCCGGCGAACTGGGACAGGTCGTGTGGCCCGACTTCATCACCGCGGTGGGTTTGAACTTCATGCTCAGCAAGAGCTTCGGGCTGCGCGCCGAGGCCGGTTACCCGGGCATCAAGCTGGGCATCGTTCTGAACTTCTAAATCGGGCGCCTTGAATCGCCGTGGCGGGAGCCCACCCAAATCGGGTAACTCCCGGCCATGGGCGCACAATGGAAGCTGAAGGGCAAAGAGGCGAACTCGGCCGCCAAGGGCAAGCTCCTGAGCAAGGCCGCCAAGGAGCTCCTGATGGCCGCCAAGGCCGGGGCTGATCCGTCGACCAACGCGCGCCTGCGCATCGCCATCGAGTTCGCCAAGAAGGTCAGCATGACCAAAGACACCCTGGAGCGGGTGATCAAGAAGGGCTCGGGTCAGCTCGACGAAGAAGTGAACTACGAGACGGTCACCTACGAAGGCTTCGCGCCGCACCAGGTGCCGATCATCGTGGAGTGCCTCACCGACAACCGCACCCGCACCGCCAGCAACATCCGCCAGCACTTCCGCAACGGGCAGATCGCCGCCACCGGCGCCATCTCGTGGGACTTCAGCCGGCTGGGCGCCATCGACGCGAAGGGGCCGGCGGGCTCAGACCCGGAGACCGCGGCCATCGAAGCGGGCGCGCAGGATCTCGAGGTGGGCGAAGAGGGCGTGACGCACTTCTACACCGAGCCGACTGATCTCGACGCCGTGCGCAAGGCCCTGGAGGCGGCGGGGTGGAAGGTCGAGTCGGCAGCCCTGGTGTGGAGAGCGAAGAACCCGGTCACCGTGGCGCCCGAACACCTGGCCCAGGTGGAGAAGTTCCTCGCGGAGATCGATGAAGATGACGACGTGCAGACGCTGTTCGTCGGGATGAAATAGGCCCTCACCCGGAGTCAGGATCGTCAGTAGCCTTCCGGTAACGGCGCTCCCGGCACGGTGATGATGGTCGGCAGGGGCGGTGGCGGCGGCGGCGCAGGCGTGGCCGGCAACACGATGATGCCCGCATCGCGGATCTCGAGCGTCTCGGTCGCTTTGCCCCACAGGCCCTTGTCAGTGAACAGGAAGCTGATCTTCCCGGGGCCAAACTGCTTCTGGCAGGCAGGGCTCGCCGCCAGCACGTACGCGCTCGCCGGTCGCGCATCGGGCAACACCGCTTTGGGGCCCGGCGCGAAACACGAACCGAAGCGGGTGACGAAGAGCGACTCCGCCATGCCCGGCCAGGGCTGATCAGGCCCTTCGCCCGCATCCACCCCTTCGAGCGCCTCCGGCGTCTCCGGGTCGGGCACAGGCGCGGGCCGCTCGGCCATGGGCACCCGGTCCGCGAAGGGATTGACCGGAGCCGGCGGCGGCGGCCGGTTCTGTTCGGCTTTCAAGCGGGTCTGTTCGGCCACGATGCGCGCCGCGAGGGCCTGCGCGCGCGGCTTCTCCATCGCGTCTTCAGGAATGGCCTGCAGGCCGTTGAGCACTGCGTCCATCTCGGGTGACGACCAGGCCTCGTCGCCGTCGCGCGAGACGAGGATCGATTGTTGAGACTCCAACTTGAAGAACTCGGGGCTCGACTTCTTCCGGCACGCCGTCAGCGACAAAGCGGCCACCAAGCAGAGCAACAAGACCACAGGGGTTCTCATGATCGCCGACTGTCTCCCTGCTCTTGCACACACGCAAGTTGCCGACCGCGGCCCACACCGGCCGACACGGCCACTATGCAAAATGTTGCTGACCTCTTTGCGAGCAGAGGGGTTTGGGCGCGCCAAGTGGACGGATTCTGAGGGCCGGAAGACGGGATCGTCGCTTGCTCAGGTGCGCCCCGCCATGAAGATCCGTCCCTCCCGCTCCGGCTTCACCCTCCTCGAGATCATGGTGGTGGTTGCCATCATCGGCATCGTGACGTCGATGGCCGCCGTCACGGCCACGCAGATCGGCGCGCGCAACGCCACCCAGAACGCGGCCTCCGACCTGAGCAGCCTGCTCCAGGGCGCCCGGGCCCGCGCCGAGCAGCGCGGCAGTGACGTGTACGTCATCATCTACCCCCGCTGGGACAAGACCGCGGCCACCACCACCACCGGCGGCCGGGGCGCCGTGTTCGTCTACGAAGACGGCAACGGCGACTTCCTCACCAGCACCGGCGTGTGCAACGGCTCGGGCACGCTCGACTGCGGCTTCGCCAACTTCTCGCCCGCCGCCTTCACCCCGCGCACCGGCAGCACCGACCGCTTCGTGCAGGCCATCTACCTCGACGACTACCCCAAGAAGAACGCCCGCTTCGGCAAAGACACCACCGCCTTCGCGCCGCCCTTCACCGCGATCGGCACCGCGGCCGACACCAACGGTTGCAGCTTCTGCGGCGCCATCCGCGGGGCGGTGGTCTTCACCGGTGAGCAGCAGCTGCGGTTCCTCGATCAGACGGGCCTGCCGGTCGCCCAGCGGGTCGCAGGCATCGCGGTGCAGGGCGTGGACAATGCGAGCAACTCCTTCCTCTTCGGACTGGTCGGCGCGACCGGTCTCGTCACCCTGGTGAAGTGAATGAGAACCTCCCGCCGCGGCGTCACGTTGATCGAAGGGCTCATCTCCACGGTGATTCTGCTGGTGGGCATGGTGGGCGTGCTCCAGGGGCTCACCATCGCCTCGGTGCAGAACTCGATGGCCAACCGCCACACCCGCGCCTCCATCATCGCGCAGGAGCTGATGGCTTCCATCGAGCAGCAGGGCCGGGCACGCCTGCTCACGGCCTCGACGGGTCTGTTCATGGGGGGCCAGTGCCCGACCACCAACCCGCTGCCGACGTTCCAGGGTGACCTGCCGTACACCACCTCGGCGTTGGCGCTGCAGGGTTACACCCCCTGCTACGTCGACTTCGATGCCCCGGCGAACTCGGTCTTTCACTCGATGACGCCCGGCTACAAGCTGAACGTCGACGGAACGACGTACAAGCGGTTGATCGCCGTCTACAGGAGCACCAACCCCGAGGTGATGTACGTCGCCGTCAACGTCGGGTGGAAAGACGGCGGGCAGGTGCGCGTCGTCAAGCGCTTCACCGCCATCTACGACACCACCACCAACCAGACGAACCTGGACTTCTAAAGCCATGAACACCTCGCATCGCAGCAGAGGCTTCACCCTGGCCGAGCTCCTCGTGGGCCTGGTGGTCACCAGCATCGTGATGACCGCGGTGGTGGCCATCTTCATCGGCGTGCAGCGCAGCTACCAGGCCGAGACCGAGGTGAAGATCATCACCGAGAACGGCCGCGGCACCATGTTGTTCCTCGAGCGGGTGCTCCCGCTGGCGGGCTACGGCCTCGACCCGCGCGTCGCCTTCGACGTGGCCGGCACCCAGAGCCGCGACAACCAGGACGTGCAGGCGGTCTCCTTCACCACCACGTTCACCCAGAAGCCCCTGCCGGGCCCGGCCGCGCGCACCCTCTCCGACGACCTCGCCTTCCGCTTTCGCGACCCGGCGTTCCTGCGCGCGGGGCGGCTCAACTCGGGCAACACCCAGGTCACCCTCGACGCGGCGCTCGGCATGCAACTGCCCACCGGCAAGCTGCTGATGGTCGGCTGCCGCGGCGGCGCCGACTACACCATGGTGCGGGTGGTGGGCACGCCTGGGCCCACCGCCACCACCATCACTGTGACCAACGCGGCGGGCCCCTTCATCACCAGCAGCGCGCCCTGCCTCACCCAGACCGGCGCCAGCTCGCCGTGGGTCTTCCTGATTCAGGAGCACCGGCTGCGCGTCGTCAACCTGGCGGGCCGCCCGTGGCTGGTCTCTTTCCGCAACCTCGAGGCCAGCGTGACCGACCTCACCCTCGACAACTTCGACCCCATCGCGCCCGACGTGGAGAACTTCCAGGTCGCTTTCGGCATGAACCGCGCGCGGCCCGGCCTGACCTGCTGCCAGGCCGCCCCCGACGCCGCGGGCAACTCGAACTTCATCGTGGGTGATGTGCCTGGCGAGAGCTTCTTCGCGCAGCCCACCGGCGTCCTGGGCACCAGGCCCGACTACCGCACCGGCTACGAACAGCTGCCCCGCTTCACCGCGCACCCGGCGAACATCCGCTCGGTGCACGTGGCGGTGGTGCTGCGTTCGACGCGCAACCTGCCCAACGGCCGCACCGAGTTTCAGACGGGCAGCCTGTTCAACTCGCCCGTCTACACGCCGGGCAGCGACGGCTTCAAACGCTCGCTCTTTCACACCACGATCAACACGCCCAACCTGCTGTCGCGCAGCAACTTCATGCCGTCGCTGCGCGCCACGGGGGTCGTCAACGACATGAACTCCTGGGGAGGCTGAACCAAGTGAACTCCGTGACCTTGCGTACGCGCGGAAACGCGCTGTTGATGACGCTCATCGCGCTGGCCGTGTTGATGATGATCGTCGCTGCTGCGATTCAGTTCACCGGCACCAACCGGGAAGCCGCCGTGTCGAAGGCGCGCGCCGACGAGCTGCAGGCCTGCGCCAACACCGGTCGCAAGCTCATCTTGAGCAAGCTGCGCACCTTCGGCACGCCCACCGGCGGGTTGACCTTGAGCACCGTCATCATCCCCGACAGCGACAGCGCGGCCACCAACAAGCAGCTGCGCACCGCGCACTACGACAGCCTCGCGTTGCAGCCGGTGATCGTGAAGCTCGATTCGACGGTGATGGGCTCTTCGCGCTACCAGGTGCGCGACGTGGCCAACACGATTTCGCAGACCACGCTGGGCGGTGAGTACTACCGCGTGGTCGTCACCTGCAGACACCCCGTCTCGAACGCTCAGAGCGAAGTCGAGTTCACCTTCCGTCATGGGATCTAACCGATGAGAACCCCACTCCGCTTCGCGCTCGCCCTCGCCACCTGTGCCTCGCTCACCGCCTCAACCCGGGCGCTGGCCATCGACAACGGGGCCTGCTGCGTGCAGTCGACCTCGCGGCTCGAGACCCAGCTCAACCCCAACAAGGGCAGCGACGAGACCTTCTTCTCGGCCGCCGGGGGCCCGCCCAACGTGATGTTCCTGCTGGGCACCAACGACTCGATGCAGGAGTACCCGGTGCAGCTGCCCACTGGCGCCGATGGGTGCACCGACCCGGCGCTGACGGCCGGCATGTCGTTCTTCAACCTGCTCAGCGCCGACCCGGCGATCAACGGCATCATCCCCGTCGACCCCGACACCAACTTCTCGGGCTCGGGCACGGAGTTCTTCGACCCCACGAGGTACTACGTCTCGTTGCGCAAACAGCTGCCCATCAAAGGCACGCACACCCCCTGGTCGCTCGACAGCAGCTTCAAGGCCACCCAGAGTGACAGCAGCGCCAGCACGGCCTGCGGCAAGTACGGCTTCGGGGCGACCTGCGTTGCGTGCCTGGCCTCGACGGGCTGGTACAAGGGCAGCAGCGATCGCTGGGTGCTCAGCGGCCGGGTGCTCAACGTGCAGCCGCCCAAGTTCGTGGTCGCGCGCAAGGTGCTCAAAGACGCCATCTCCAACGTGGGCAACGTGCGCATGGGCATCACCATCTTCGGGCCGAACACCGGCTTCTACGACGAGCCCACCCAGATTCACCCCATCAAGCCGAACTGCAACCGCGCCTTCCCCTGGGATGAAGGGGCCGGCTCGGGCGCGGGCGGCGGCACCCTGCGCAACGACCTGCGCTCGCAGATCAACCAGGTGGAGTTCACCAACAACGAACGCTCCATCGGCGAGGCGCTCTTCGGCATCGGGGCCTACTTCTCCACCCAGACGCAGTGGAACACCTGGTTCACCAACTCGTTCTCGGTGCCCACCAACTACCCGGGCTCCAGCGGTTGGACTGACGGCGTCAACATGTGGCTCAGCGGCATGACCTTCGAGTCGGGTGGCCAGCAGTTGTCGGTGTGCTGGCCCTGCCAGCAGACCGCGGTGGTGGTGCTCACCGACGGCGCGCCCTTCGCGGACAACTCGGTGCCCCAGTCGCGCATGATGCAGATCCTCATCGACGCCGGCGTGAAACACCCCGACGGCACCGCGCTCACCTTCGCGCCCGGCGCAGGCGGTACGTGCCCCAACACCGCGCCCTCGGGCGGCGTGAACTACTGCGACCAGTTCGGCGGGACCAAGTGTGGGTGCGACACGGGCGCCTACCCGCAGGGCCCCGACAACGGGAACAAGAACTTCATGGATGACGTGGCGTTCTTCCTCGCGAACACCGACCTGCGGCCCGACTACGTCGGCAAGCAGAACGTGCGCGTCTATACAATCGGGTACGGCGACAACAGCCCGATGCTCCAGAGCATCGCGCGCGCTGGCGACGGTCTGTTCTTCCGCGCCGACAACGCCACCGAGCTCTCGCAAGCCATCACCAGCGCGGTCAACGACATCCAGAATCGCGCCACTTCGTTCAGCTCGGCGGCCGTGGCCGCGGTGCAGACGGGCTCCTCGAGCACTCCCGCGTTGCTCCCGCGCATGTTGCCCAAGGCCGGTGAGGCCTGGCAGGGCAAGCTGTGGCGCTTCGACCAGTACAACGAGTTCGTCGAAGACGCCGACCTCAACGGAGACTCCGACAAAGAAGACGTCTTCATCGTCGATGACAACGGCGGCTCCGCGCCGACCGCAGGCAACATCGTGACCGAAGCGTCCGATGGCGCCTTCGTCAAGGGCTCGCCCACGCCCTCGGGCCCGGCAGCGCCCTTCTGGGAGGCGAACGGCCGGCTCGTCAGCAACCTCGCCGCCGGGGTGACCAACCGCAAGGTGTGGACGGTGGTCGACAGCAACGGCGATGGCGCCTTCACCAGCACCGACACCATCACCCGTTTTCTGCCCAGCAGCACAGAGGCCGACGACCTGAAGATGGCGGAGTACCTGGGCATTCGTCGCTCGATGTACTGCCCCACCTCGCCCTCGCTCCTGGGCAAGCTGTTCGAGAAATGGAACCTGACGCTGTCTCAGGCGCAGACCGCGACGGGCTTCACGCTGCCCAGCACGCCCGCTCAGAAGGACTACGACCGGCTCTGCGCGCGAGCCTTGATGCTTTACGTCAACGGCGCCGACATGTTCGACCAGGACGGCGATGGCAACCGTGCCGAGGTGCGGGCCAACGTGCTGGGCGACATCTTCCACTCGTCGCCGGTGGTGGTGGGCCCCCCGGTCGACCCCTTCTTGTGCAACCTGGGTCTGTCCAACCAGTGTGCCCGCACGCTCTTCGCGCAAGACATGACGGTGCCTGCCACGCCTTCGCCCAACCAGACGGTCACCGGCTCGGTGTGCGGCATCACCAGCCTGCCTCCGTACGAGGCGTACGTGTTCGAGCAGCGCCGCCGGCAGCAGGTGGTGCTGGTGGGGGCCAACGACGGCATGGTGCACGCGTTCGTGAGCGCCGCGTTGACGAGCGAGAGCTGCGTGGGCGGCCAGCCGGCGCCGGTCTTCAACAAGGGCACGGGTAACGAGGCGTGGGCCTTCATTCCCCCAGACCTCCTCCCCAAGCTGGCCGACAGCGTGCTCGGCCACGAGTACCTGGTCGATGGCGACATCATGGTGCGCGACATCTGGGCCGACACCTCGGCCGATGGCGTGAAGCAGAAGAACGAGTTCCACACCCTGGCGGTCGTCTCAGAAGGGCGCGGCGGCAAGCACTACCTCGCGCTCGAGCTGCAATACACCGCGGGGGGCGTGGTGCTCGATCAGCCCGGCTTCCGCTGGATGTTCCCCCAGCCGTGCAGCGAAGAGGCGGCCACCTTCGGCAAGACCTTCCTCTCCATCTCGCCCAAGCCTCCGGCCATCGGCCCGGTGTTGATCGACGACCCGTCGTTGCCGGCTGCCAGCAACATCGCCAGCGCGACGCCGGTGGTGCGCAACGGCGTCGACACGCATGAACGATGGGTGGTGGCGCTCTCGGGTGGTTGGTCGCCGGCGCTCGAGAAGGGGCGCGGCGTGTACATCGTCGACGCGTGGGATGGGCAGATCAACGGCCGCCGCGACAACCTCTGGTGGAAGTTCGAGTTCGACGAGAGCGCCTCGGGGCTCAACGCGCCCGCCAAGGAGCTGACCCACTCGGTGAGCGCCCCGGTGGCCCTGGTCGACTACGGCAGCAACGAGTCGCCTCAGCAAGACGGGTTCTTCGACACCGCGCTCTTCGGTGACACGTCAGGCCAGCTGTGGGTGTCCCGGCTGCACACCCCCGGCACCTTCGACAACACCACCAAGCGCATCGGCAACTGGTACACGGGGCGCGCCTACGAGATGGATCGTGACGGCGTGCCGGGCGGCGCGACCGCCTCGTTGCAGCCCGACGGCGGCTTCGAAACGCCCGACCCCAACGCCAAGTCGGTCTCGAACAAGGGGCCGTTCTTCTACCTGCCTTCCGCGGCCATCGAACCGGGCACCAACAAGCTGCGCATCTTCGCCGGCACGGGCAATCGCTACGCGCTGCTCGAACGGGGGCCTGGCAGCTGCCGGTTCGACAACCCCCTCGCCTGCTCCAAAGCCAGGTGCGACGACGTGAAGTTCGTCTCCAAGCACAAAGACGCGGTGGTCGACATCGGCAAGATGGAGACGCACTGGAAGAGCCGCCGTTTCGAGCACGGCAAGTTGGACGAGAACGTCTCCATCGGGCCCACCACCGCGCTCACGTCGGTTCAGATGTGCGGCACCAACGGCAGCAAGCGGGTCGAGGCGTCGAACGAAGAGGCGAAGGTCGGCAGCTGCAACCTGCTCAGCGGCCCCAACCCCAACCCGGGCGAGGTGAACAAGGTCAAGTTCGAGTGCGGCCTCGACTCGACGGGCGAGGCCTTCACCTGCACCCAGGAGGGCAGCTCGACCCGGTCGCTCAGCGACCTGCTCGACAACTCGCTGCTCGACACCTCGGGCCTGGGCAGCAACCGCTTCGTGGGCGTCTGGGCCTACGGCGGCACGCAGGCTGACGGTGGTTTCCGCGGCTGGGGTGGCACCTCGGGCATCACGCCGCAGCAGTATGACGCGCGCCGCGTCTCGGATCGTTCGACGAGCAACCCGGGCAGTGGCGAGCTCATCAACGTGACCAACGTCGGCTGCGCGGCTGATCAGAGCTGCGACGGCGGCGCCACGGCGTCGGACTTCGGCTGGTTCTTCAACTACTCCGCGCTCGACCAGAAGACGGCCAGCGGCGGCGCGGTCATCGCCAGCTGCGTGCTCTGGAGCGACCTCGCCCCGGCGGGTGGCGACGCCGGCGTGTGTTCGACCACCGTCACGCCGCTCAGCCGCATCTACCAGTCTGACTTCATCACCGGTCAGCCCAACTGCGCCTTCGGCTTCCTGCCGCTGGACGGTGGCTCGTACGCCCGCTCGCAGGGCCGCACGGTCGTGGCGCCGCCTCCTGAGCCGGCGTCGGTGGTGCAGGTCTCGAAGACGGGCGAGGTGCGGTACTCCGCGATGATCGTCGAGCCGGGCGCAGGCCAGGCCACGTCGATCAACGTGTCCGGTGGCCAGGACGTGCTGCAGTTCGTCTACGAGGTGCCGGTGTCCCGCTCGTTGCACAACTGCCGGCACGCCGACGCCGGCTGCGACACCACGCCTTGAGCTGAACGCGTGAAGAGCACCCGCTCCACCGGGTGGTGCCGCCTGGGGCTCGCGCTCCTGGCGGTGGCGGGTTTCGTCGCGCCGCTCGCGCAGCGTGAAGCCGATGGGGTGGTGCAGACGGCGGGCGGTACGACGGCCGCCGTCGTTTCACCCGCGGCCATCGCCCAGACTCCGACCCTCTCCCGAGGGGCCCGAGGGGAGAGGGAGAGCAGGGCCTCGCCGCCCCACGAGCGGGAGGCCCCCGATGGGCCCCGTTGGTTGCGGCACCGTGCACTGCTGCTCTGAGACGCCACACGACGACGTGTTCGCCGTGCGGTCTTCTCTCGTCTCGAGCCCTCCATGTTCCGATGCTTGCGCGCCTGCGGGCGCGTGCTGCTCACCCTGCTGCGTGTGGGGTTTGTGCTGTTGTTGTTGATCATCCCCGTGCCGGTCGGAGAGTTGTTCCACAAGCTGCTCGATGATCGGCGGCGCAGCCCTGCCGCGAAGGTCGTGAAGGAGAAGGCGCCCGACTGAGGGGCTCAGCGCGGGGAGCAGCTCGGGTGGCGCCGGAGACCCAGCGCAGGAGCATCATCTTCCCCAGAACGAACGGCCGCAAATGTGTCCACTCACCTCGTTTCCTTCCCGGCCCGGGCTCCGGTAGGTCTGCGCCATGTCGTCGTCGCTGCGCGTGTTCGCCCTCGCTTCGTTCTTCGTCTTCATGGCCTGTCCTCAGGTCCCGGCTCCCCCTCCTGAGCCCGGGCCGCTCCAGGCGGGCGTGGCCACTCGGCGCCTCGACCTCCCCGTGGGCATCGCGATGGGCGGCTACCTGCGCACGCGGCCCGCGAGTGACCCCGGTTCTCCCTGGGCAAGGCAGCTCCCTGCGAGCCAGGGCCTTCACAGCGATCCCACCGTGCGCGTGGTGGCCTTCACCAACGGGCTGACCCGGCTGGCCCTCGTGCGGCTCGACACCACGCTCGTCTCGCCCACGCTGCGCAGCCGGCTCATGGGCACGCTGGCGGCCACCGGTGAAACAGCGAACCTGCTCCTGTTCGCCACGCACACGCACGCGGGGCCTGCGCGCATCATGCCGCCCGCGCGGTTGGGCTCGGCCACCGGCACCGACTTCGTGTCGCTGGTGATGGATCACTACGACGCAGAGATTGAGCAACGGATGACGAAGGCCATCACGGAGGCCGTCACCGAAGCGTTCGCCACGCTCAAGCCGGTGAGCATCGGGGTGGCCACGCTGGAGGCAGGCGACTTCAACTCGGATCGCCGCTGCGAGAATGACCCCCTCTACGGGCGCGACTTCCGCGACACCGCGCTCACCGTCATCCGCATCGACGAGGTGGACGAGCGTGGTGCTCCGGTCAAGCCGCTCACGGCGCTGATGCACTACGCGATGCACGGCACGGTGCTGGGCAGTCAGAACACGCTGCAGTCGACCGAGGCCCCGGGTGCCTTCGAGCTCTACGCGTCAGACACGCTGGGCATTCCGGTGGTGTACGTGCAGGGCGCCGCCGGAGACGTCTCGCCGCGGGGCGGGCCGTACGAGCACGACGAGCTGCAGCAGCTGGAGCGCCAGGGCCGCGCGTTGGCGCTGCTCGCGCAAGACGCGTTTCAACGGGCGCTTCCTGGTCAGGCTGTCACGAGCGCGCGCCTCGACTATCGCGAACGGGGCGTGCTGCTGAGCCGCGCGGCCTTCGGCTACGAGAAGGGCGAGTTCCCCGAGTCGGGCGCGCTTCAATGCGCGGCCGGCAGCACCATGGGGGCGTGTGGTTCGGTGAAGTCGACTCCGGATGAAGTGGTCTGCCTGCCGCTCGAGCCGCGCAAACCCTCGAGGACGGCGCTCTCCCTGGTGCGCGTGGGTGACGTGCAGTTCTTCTCGCAGCCCGGTGAGCTGGGCACGGGCCTGTCGCGCAAGCTGGTGGCGGCGCTGGCGCCGCTGGGCGCGAGCACGGTGTTGCCGGTGGGCTACTCGCAGGATCACCTCGGGTACCTGCTGGAAGAAGACGACTGGCTGCGGGGTGGGTACGAGCCCACCGTGTCGGCGTACGGGTGGAAGTTCGGCCCGTACCTGCTGGCGCAGATGGAAGATTTCGTGGCCACCATCGACCAACCGCAGGAGCCGCCGGATCTCGCGGTGGTGCCCGCGGTGACCAGCACCCGCCCGGTGAGCGATTCGATGGCGGCCGCGTCGGTGGTGACCGAGCCGCTGGATGCCGAGCGCCTCGCCACGCACGTCTTCGAGTTCGAAGGGGGCGACCCCGCCCTGGGGACGCCGCGCGTCTCGCTGGAGAAGCAGGAAGGTGCGGCCTTCGTGCCCGTGCAGGCGAGCAGCACGCGGCTGGTGATCAACGGGCCCGAGTTGATGCTGCGCTATCGCTCCACGCCCACGTTCAGGGCGGAGCCTGAAGCGAGTGTGCGGGTGCACACGTGGCGCATTTCGTTCGAGACCATTCCGTCGACGGCGCTGGGCACCTACCGGCTGGTGGCGCGGGGGGCGATCAAGCGTGCGGGCGCCGAATCGAACTACGAGCTCGTCAGCCGCGCGTTCGAGGTGACCAGGAGCACCAGCGTGGGGGCGCGAGTCAGTGGGCGCATCACGGCCGACGGGCGGTACGCCGTCGAGGCGCGCTTTCCACCCAACCCCACGCAGTACGCGATGGGCCTGGACGACGTCATCGGGGCGTACCGGGTGCGCGACCAGGACTCGAGCCCGAAGCAGGGCGCGCTCGCTCGCGGCGGCACCGCGATGGGCACTCTGCGCGCACCGGACCTCACGATGTCCACGGTGGCGTTGACCTGGAGCGCGGCGGAGTCAGCGTGGGTGAGCGCGCCGTTGACCGGCACCGGCAGCTATCAGCTGGAGCTCGCACCGGGCGCGCTGCTTGATGGTTTTGGCAACGAAAACGGCGGTGTGCTGAGCACCAACGCCACGAAATGAGCCTCCCTCTCCCTCTGGGAGAGGGTTGGGGTGAGGGCCACGCTCTGTCACACTCACGCCGATGGTTTCGCAGCTCCTCCTGCTTCTCGCGCTGACGGCCGAGCCGAACACGGCCACCATCCTGGTGCGCCGCACTGCCGTCACGCCGGCCGAAGCGAACGCGCTCATGCAGAAGGTCACCCAGCGCCTCGCGGTGCCGGGGCTGCTGGAGTTCTCCGACTCCCAGCGCACGCTCTCCACCTTCGCGCTGAAAGACGGCACCACCTGCGGCGGGAAACCCGACTGTCACGCCGAGCTGGGGCGGCAGCTGCAGGTGGGCTGGCTGGTGCTGGTCTCGGTCAGTCAGATTGCGCAAGACCAGAGCCTGGCGCTCGAGCTGTTCAACGTGGGAAGCGAGCAGGTGCTCGAACGTGAATCGCTGCTGCTGCCGAAGAAGGGCGAGGTACCTACGGCGATGCTCGATGGTTTCGCGGCCCGGGTCTCGGCGCGGGTGCTGCCGGCCCTGGTGGAGCCGAAGAAGCTCGACGTGCCGGTGGTGACCACCCTGTTGCGGCCGCTCGAGACGAAGCCGCCGGTGCTTCCACCGCCGCCTCCTCGTTCCCATGCAGGCGGCATCGTGTTGGGCGCGGTGGCGCTGGCGGCGATCGGGGCGGGGGTGGGCTTGCTGGTGAACGGGCTCAACACGCAGGCGAAGTTGAGCCAGGGCACGCCGGGGGAAGACGGTCGCATTCGATCGACGCTCACCGGGTCGCAAGCGAACGCGGCCAATGAATCGGCGACGCTGCAGCTCGGTTTGGCCGCAGGGGCCGGAGCCGTTGGTCTGGCGCTCGGAATCACCGCGGTCGTGGTCTGGTGAGCCCCCTCTTCGCAGCCACCGCAACCACGAGGTGAGCCGCTTCTCATGCCGCCCCTTCTCGGTGTGCTCCGACGCGCAGTGAACGAGCAACGAGGCCTCCAGCTCCTTGACCACCTTCGCGTCATCACCCCGTGGTGACGCGACTCCGCCACGTCTCGTCGAGCACCATCGCGAGCAACTCCGGCCACACCGAGCGATCGACGAAGGTGGCCGTGCCGTCGAGCAGCTTGATCACCAGCACCTGATCAGAGTCCTCCAGGCCTTCGGCGAGCGAGAAGATCAGCTGCCCGCGCGGGTGTCCCCACCAGCTGCCGCGAACGGGTTCACCGGTGACGGCCTCCACGAAGCACGGCACGCCTTCGACCTGCTGATGCAATTGCTTCGCGAAGATGAAGCGGTGGCCGCGGGTGCGACGGGCTTCGTGCCCAAGCCGTTCTTCAACCCGTCGTCGTCTGATCAGGTGATCAGCTTGATCGACGCGTTGCCGGGCCGCCCCGAAGCGTTCACGGTGGAGCCACTGGCCAGTGAGCTCCCTCGGAGGCGTTCACGAAACAGGGCTGCCCGCTCCAGCGCACGCTCCGGAGTGTCCGCGTGCACCACGAAGTGACCCATCTTCCGCTTCGCGCGCGCCTCCCGCTTGCCGTACACGTACACGTCGACCACGTCGGGAAAGTCCTTCCACGCGGTGAGGTCGAGCGCGCCGCCGGTGCGCCCCTGGGCCAACCACACTTCACCCAGCAGCTGCCCCATGCACCACGCGCCGCGATGCACCTGGGGCTGCACCACCGGAACGCCGGTCAGAATGCGCGCCAGCGCATCGAACTGGCTGACCGTGCACGCCTGCCGCGTCACGTGCCCTGAGTTGTGCACCCGCGGCGCGAGCTCGTTGACGTAGAGCCGCTGCACCCCGTCACGCCCGGTGCCGATGAAGAACTCCACGGTGAGCAAACCGACCAGCCCCAACGCCCGCGCGATGCCATCGGCGACCAGCCGCGCTTCGTCTTGCAGTGACGAGGCGACCCGCGCCGGCAACACGGTGAGATCCAGAATGTGCTGCGCGTGCAGGTTCTCGAAGATGGGAAAACTCACCGCGCTCTTCGCGTCACGCGCCACCAGGCACGACACCTCGTGCGCCAGCTGCAGCACCTCTTCCAGCACCCAACCACCGGGCGCATCGGCAGGCAGCGCGTCGACCTCGGCCGCCGAGGTGAGCCGGAACTGACCCTTGCCGTCGTAGCCACCCAGCACCGACTTCGCGATGCACGGCAGGCCGAACTTGTGCGCCGCCACCTTCACGTCCTGGCCGGGAGCCACCAGCTCGAACTGCACGGTGCGAAAGCCCGCGTCGCGCAGGAACGACTTCTCCTGCGCGCGATCCTGGGTGATCTCCAGCACCCGCAAAGAAGGGGCGAGTTGGGCTGCGTAGGGCACCAGGGGCGCCGCCGGGGTGTTCTCCGAATCGAAGGTGGCGATGTCGACGCGCGAGAAGAACTCAGCCAGCGCCTTCGCATCGCCCGGCCCCGCGGCGATGACGTTGGAGCGCCGCTGCGCACACGGCGAATCCGGATCGGCCTCCAGCACCACCACCTCATGGCCCAGCCGGTCGAGAGACTCCGCGAGCATCAGGCCCAGCTGACCGCCACCGAGGATTCCGACCGCAGGCATCAGCGCTTCTTCCGCGCCTGACGAGGCGCCGCGGCAGGAACCAGCTCGGAGGTCGACGCGCGCGCCTTCTGCGCCTGCGCTTCCCGATACGCGGCGAGCTTCACCCGGAGCGTCGCGTCGTTGACCGCCAACATGCGCACCGCGAACAGGGCCGCGTTCACGGCCCCCGCTGTCCCGATGGCAAACGTGGCGGTGGGAACACCCGCCGGCATCTGCACGATGGACAACAACGAGTCGACGCCCGCGAGGGCCTTCGATTGAACGGGCACGCCCAGCACGGGAAGCGAAGTGAGCGAGGCCACCATGCCGGGCAGATGCGCCGCCCCGCCTGCGCCCGCGATGATGGCGGCGAAACCTTCGTCAGCGGCCGACTTCGCGAAGTCGAACATGAGCTCGGGCGTGCGGTGCGCGCTGATCACCCGCACTTCGTGAGGCACCTTGAACTCCTCGAGGGTCGAGACGGCGTGCTGCAGCGTCTCCCAATCCGACGCGCTGCCCATGATGACTGCGATGCGAGACATGGGAGCCCTCTACTACCGACTACCTCGGGACGCAGTACACGCGCGCTGGGGCCGAACACGCCCCCAGCGCATCGCGGGAAAAGTAGCCGCCGAGCGAAGGCAGCGTGCTCCGCACCGAGGCCATGCGGGGCTCGGCCACCCGCAGCACCAGGGCCACGAGAACAGCAGTCACCCGTTCGATTCAGTTCTCGCGGTGATCGTGACCGGCGCCGCCGAAGGTGCCCACCCACGGCTCCTCAGCGACCGACAGGCCTCTCGTGGGCACCGAGAAGAACGCGCCCGAGCTCCCCGCCAGCGGGGGATCACACTTGTTGCAGCCAGGATTCCCGTCGAAGTCGAGCGCGCCGCTCATGATGCCCAACGAGCCGTTGGCCACCTCGAAGAGCTGCGGAGGCGTGCGCGCCGGCAGATCAATCGGGCAATTGAAGGCCTCGGCACCGTCCTGCACGTCAAAGGCATACAACCCATGCTGCTGTGCTTGATTCTGCACGAAGGTCAACGCCACCGTGCGCGGACCCTTCGAGGTCTGCCACTTCGCCAGGCGCACCTGATCAGACCAGAACACCCACGAGCTCGGCAGGGTGGCCGACCAGCGCAGCTGCAACACCCCCGCTTCGTAGCCGCTGAGCACCACACCGCCTTCTTCTGGAGCGGGGATCAACCGCGTGTGCGAGACGACCGCCCGGCCCAGGTTCGAGGGCAACGAGAAGGTCGGCTGACCGCTCGTCGCGTCGAGCACCACGCTCGTGTATTCGGGGTAGAGCAGGCCGCGCGCGACCGCCAACTCGCCACCGCGCATGCCGCCGTTGAGGCGCTTCCAGCGGAACACCCCGTCACGCGAGTAGCTGGTGATCAACGTGGTGTCGTCGGGCACCAGCGGCGCCTGCTGAGAGACGGTGGGCGAGAACGAGATGAAGAGGTTGCCGATGGAGTCGGCCGCCACGCCGTACGCATGCGGGTGATTGCACGCATCGAGCAGTGGATCCGTCACCTGCTGCGCTTGCACCAATTGACCCGAGGCGTTGATCACCGCCAGAAAATACCTTCGACACTGGGTGTCATTGGCGGCGTTGCGCGGGTACGCCTCGAACAAAGCGGCCAGCCGATCGCTGTCTTGCACCACCAGCCGCGCCAGAAAGATGGTGGGCGCGGTCATCAGGAAGTCGGGCCGCGCGGTGCGGATGTCGAAGGTCCACGCGGTGGCCCCGGTGGCCAGATCCATCGCCGAGACCTTGCCGTTGGGCGAAGCCGGGTAGTCCGCGCAGACGTACTTCGTGCCCCACAGAATGCACCGCCGGGAGCTGCCCAGGGGCGCGGTGAGCGCTCCAGCGGTGTTCGCGCGCAGCACCGAGGGCGTCTGGAAGAAGCCCGACAACGAGAGCTCGCCGGTGGGCTCGAGCACGAAGTCGTGCAGCTGCGGCGCGCTGATGCCCGCGTCGGGGTCGGCGCCCGAGAAGGTGTCGTAGCTCCAGCTGGGCGAGAGGATCAGCGGGTCTTCCGGCCGCACCATGCGCACACAGGTGCTGTTCACGCAGCGACCTTCGGCAGAACACGGGCTCTCTTCGGAGCAGACGTAGCCATCGGGCGGCTCGCGGGTCACGCAGCTGCCTTCGATGCACACGCTCACCCGGGTGCACGACACCGCATTCCCGCACGAGTCACCGTCGTCCCGCGGCGCGAGGCCACAGCCCCTGGCGGGATCGCAGACGCCCTTCATGCACGAACCATCGCCGGGGCAGGGCGGCGCGGGGAGAAACTCGCAGCCGGTCTCCGGGTAGCAGACGTCGATGGTGCAGGCGTTCTCGTCGGCGCAGGTTTTGGCGGTGCCCACGCAGCGGCCCGCTTCACACCGCGCATCGATGAGGCACTTCGTGCCCGCTTCGCACGCCACCCCGTCGGCTTCCCGCGCTTCCACGCAGCGCTGGGCCACCACGTCGAAGGTCGAGGTCACGCACGGCGAGCTCGGCACGCAGGTGGGGATCTCCATCGCCGAGGCGTCCACCGCGAGGGTGGGGGAGTCCATGCCTTCGGCTCTCGCTTCGAGCAGCTGGGTGTAGCGGCCGGGCACCTCGGGGGTCCACTCCACGATGAGCGTGGTGGCCCCTGGGGGGAGCGTGGTGGGCAAAACGACCGCGAAAGGCTTCCCCATGCCGCCCCAGCTCACTTCGAGCGTGGCGCGCCCGTCGTTCACGATCGTCACGTCCCGGCTGCGGGTGACCCCATCGGCATAGGCCGGGTCGAACGCCAACGAGGCCGGGTCGAAGCGCAGGGCGTTGGTCACCCCGCTGAGGCCATCGCGTTTGCAGCCGGCCATGACGGCCAGCACGAGCACTCCCAGGCTGAGGCGGGCGGTGACAGTCACGTGGCGGGAGTCTCGCTCTTTTGAGGCAAGACAGAACCCACTGCTCAGGCTGTGCCACTGCTTCTGCTTGTTGGATCTGTCATCTGATCAAGCCGTAGAAGCAGTAGAGGCGACCAGGTTGTGGACAAGCCGAATCTCTGAATGAAGTCATGGACTTCTAGAAACCATGGGTGTGGGTAACCACACCAGTTGTCCCCAGCCTCCCACATGTAGGGCGGTGTGGATCAGGTTCCCCACATCCGATGACGAAAAAGTGACGGTTGTCCCCAGGCAGCCAACAGGGGTTTTGCACAGGTGCTCTCACCCGCCGAAGCAAGCGTGTAACGTCGCGCGTCCGTTCAAGGGGATCAATGGGCTCGCGTGTAGGGAGATACGAGGTCCTGGCGCGCCTGGCGAAGGGGGGCATGGCTGAGCTTTCGCTCGCCTCCACGCAGGGGCCCGGGGGTTTTCGCAAGTTCGCGGTGCTCAAGCAGATCCTTCCCGAGGCCGCGGGCGACGAGAACTTCGTGAAGATGTTTCTCGATGAAGCGCGCGTCACCGGCGCGTTCTCGCACCCGGCCATCTGCCAGGTGTTCGAGATGGGTGAAGACACCAGCACCGGCCTGTACGTCGCGATGGAGTTCATCGCCGGCCAGGATCTGAACCAGGTGGTGACGGCGTGCGCCAAGCAGCAGGCGGTGTTGCCGGTGGGGTTCTCCGCGTCGGTGGTGCACGACTGCGCGCACGCGCTCCACTACGCGCACACCTTCAAGCTGCAGAGCGGTGAAGACTCGCCCGTCATCCATCGCGACGTGGCGCAGAAGAACATCATGGTGACCTACGACGGGCAGGTGAAGCTGCTCGACTTCGGCATTGCCAAGGCCAAAGGCGCGCTCGCCCGTACCCGCGCAGGCACGGTGAAGGGCACCGCCGGCTACATGTCACCCGAGCAGGTGCGCGGTGACGCCATCGACGGGCGCAGCGACGTGTTCTCCCTGGGCGTGGTGCTGTGGGAGATGATGACCGGCCGCCGGCTGTTCTCCGCAGAGACCGAGCTGGCCGAGCTGAAGATGATCCTCTCGGAGCCGATCATCGCGCCCTCCGAGGTGGAGTCGTCGGTACCCCGCGAGCTCTCGGCGGTGGCCATGAAGGCGCTCGAGCGCGACTTGAATCTCCGCTACCGCACCGCGCGCGACCTGGCCCGGGCGCTCTCTTCGTCGTGTGGGCACCTGCTCTTCGATGCCGAAGAACGCGCCGGCTTCATGAACGAACGTTTCGAGGAGAAGATCGCCTCGACGCGCCGGCTGTTCGAAGCGGCCAGTAAAGATGAACGCGAAGTGGGCGCCGCGGTCGAGGAGTTCCGCCGCTCGTCCGCCCATGAAGCCGAGGAGCTCTCGGTCTCGCGGAAGAAGCCGGGCTGGTCGGCGCCCAGGCTCAAGCCCGCCAACTCGGCCGCGAAGCTCAAGAAGGTGAAGCACTCCAGCAAGCGGCTCGAGGCGGCGTCGGCCACGCCCGCTTCGTTGCCGAAAGAACAGGACTACGCGGCGACCGAGGCGGTGGTGGCGGTCGCCCCCGCACCTCGTTCGGCGTCGATGGCCTGGCCGGTGTTGGCGGTGGTGGTGGCGCTGGGCGTGGGGCTGCTGGTGTGGAAGGCGATGCAGGGCCCCCCCGAGTCGTCGCGGCCGCACGTGGTCGAGCCGGTGGTGATTCCCGGGGCTGAGCTGCCGGGCACCGACACGATTCAGGCAGACGTGGCGCCGAAGAATGATCCGCCGGTGAAGGCTGATCCGCCGCCGGTGGTTCGTGCTCCGAAGGAGAAGGGTGAAGTGACCCTGGTGGTGATCCCCGAAGCGACGGTGATGAAGGGTTCGACGCTGTTGGGCAAGGGCACGATGATGTCGTTCTCGCTCAACGTGGGCACGCACCTGGTGACGGTGACCGGGCAGGACGGCGTGCGGCGGGTGCTCTCGCTTCAAGTGGGGGCGGGGAAGAACAAGGCGCAGAAGTACCGATTGGATGATCTCCCCGCGCAGTGACCATGAGCCCCCTCTCCCTTCGGGAGAAGTTCGGGGTGAGGGCCTCGAAGAAACCCTTCGAGCCACCGAATCTCGTGTCGCCGCGCTCGAGGCCGAGCTCGCCCCCCGTCAAGACGCCGAAGCCGAAGCCCGCCGCCTGCTGGGCCAGCTCACCAAACGCCGTCAGCGCGTCCAACAACGCGGCGTGCCGATGTGGGAAGGCGCCCAACGAGGCGCCCTGCGCATGGTGGTCCTCGCGGCGGGTTGCGTCGCGCTGATCACCGGAGCCACCGCGCTCGACGAAACCCTCGGCGGCGTGGCGATCGTCACCTCGCTGGGCCTGTTGGTGCTCGAGGGCATGCGATGAGCGAAGAACGCGACGCGCTGGAGACCGCGCAAGGCAGGCTCAAGCAGCTCGAGTCGACCTCGGTGACGGATGATCAACTGCTCCTCCTCGCGGTGTCCCTGGAGAAGGAAGCCGACACCTACGAGCAGGTGCTGACGCGAGGTGAACGTCGCGCCCTCGCTCGCGAGTCGACGGGCCCTGCAGCACGTTTGATGACCTTCGGCTTCGCGCTGCTGTTCGTCACGCCGATGGTGGCGATGATCGGCGTGTCGGCCTCCAAGTTCTTCCGGCACCAGGCGGAAGCAGCGGTGGGCATGCTGGCGCTCGGAGTGCTCCTGATCACCGGCACCCTGCTCGCCCCAGCCCGTCGACTGGTGGCACATCTGGTCTCCTCGGAGTGGCGCTTCATTGCCCGAGCGCGAAGGACTGCCGCTGCGCTGCGGCGATATTGATCAAGTCGGCTTTGAGGAAGCGGCGTGAATGCCGGTCTGGCTGCGGTGCTCGGCTGATCAGGCCCTCACTTCGACCTCGGCGGGTGCACGCGCTCATCGTGACGGCGACGGGCGCGACGGGCGTACAGGGCTGTACGAAGGTGACTTGCGTCGACTTCAGACGAGCTTCGCGTCTTCGCGCCGTGCCAAGAGGCTTGCTGGGGATGAGCGTCGTACTGATCAACCGCCGGACTGCCTCTCATGGAGGGCGCTTGAATCATCACGTTCCAACGCGGAACCGGCGAATCACCGACTGCAGTTGCAGCGACAAATTGGTCAGCTCCTCGGTGGCGTTCTTCATCTGGCGCACCGCAGTGGTCTGCTCCTCGATCACCCGCTTCACCGCCTCGGTCGCCTGCAGGTTGGTGCGAGCCACCTCCGAGATCTCATTGACCGCCTGCACCATCGCCTCGCTGCCCTGCTGCTGCTCGCGCGCCGACGCGTGAATCTGAGAGACCTTCTCCACCCCGCTGCGCACCGAGTCGCTGATGTGACCCATGCTGCGCACGATGGTGGTGACGTCTTCGCGCGACTGGGCGAGCTCTTCGATGCCCTCCTTCATCGCGCCGAGCACGTGGGTCGACTGCTGAGAGATGTCGCGGGCCAGGCGCGAGATGGCCTCGGCCGACTTGCCCGCCGACTCGGCCAGCTTGCGCACTTCATCGGCGACCACCGCGAAGCCGCGGCCGTATTCACCGGCGCGGGCCGCTTCGATGGTGGCGTTGAGCGCGAGCAGGTTGGTCTGCGCAGCGACGGAGGTGATGGCATCGACGATCTTGCTGATCTCCTGCGTCTTCTCGCCGAACTTGAACACCTCGTGGCTGGCGGCTTCGACGCGGCTGAAGACCTTCCGCAGCTTCTCGGAAGCGAGCTTCGCAGCCGTGCTGCCTTCGAGCGCGGCAGCCGAGGTGGCGGCGGTGGCCTTGGTCGACTCCTCGGCCGAGGCGGTGGTGCGCTGGAGCGCGGCGGCCATGTCGGTGATGGAACGCGAAGCCCGGGTCACCAACGCGCTCTGCACCTCGGCGCCCTGGGCGATGCGCTTCATCGATTCGCCCACCTGCGCGGCGCGGGTGTCGACCCCGGCGGCGTTGCCTTCGAGCGCGGTGGCGGAGTCGGCCACCGACTCGGCGGTGTGCTGGATGGAAGAGACCAGCTCGCGCAGGTTGTCCTGCATCATGGCGATGGCCACGGCGAGCTCATCGAGGTCGTCGCGCACGGAAGAGTCGGCGATGGCCACGCCGCGGCTGATATCGCCGCCGGAGATTTCCAGGGCGGTGCGCGAGAGCACCTTCACGCGCTCGACGCGCAGCAACACGGTGGGCAGCACGATGGCCAGCACCAGGGTGACGCCGAACGCGGCGGAGACCTTGAGCGACCAGTCCCACGCCTGGCCGACGTAGAAGACGCCCACGATGGCGGCGGCGAGGGCGACGTAGCCGACGAGGATCTTGAAGTGCAACGACATCGTGCGGCGCGCTTCGGGGGTCCGGGGTCCCTCGACTGGCGGGCGGCGGAAGTCTTCACTGGAGCGGCGCATGGGCCCTGAGACTGGCCCAGATTTCTTCAACAGCGAAGAAAGTCCCCTCTCCCTCTGGGAGGGGTCAGGGTGAGGGCCCTACTTCCCCTCAACCAAAGCCCGCACAGTGGTGGCCGTCGCACACACCCGGTCGCCCGAGAGCACCCGGTGTTTGAACACTCGCGCCCCTTGGGAGTGCCCGGCCACCGCGGTCTCGACGGTAATCAGCTCACCCGCGCCGATCGCCGCGCGAAAGTGCACCGACTCGGCCACCGGCACGATGCGCTGAGGGTCGCCGCCTTCTTCCGCCACCAGCCGGGCCACGCCTTCGTCGCAATAGTCGACGTACGCCGCGTGGTTCGCGTGGCCTTGGGGATCCATCCACCCGTGCCACACGGTGAAGTCGAACACGTGAGTGGGCTGATCAGCCTGCGAGACGAACGAAGGCAGCTCGACCTCGGGGTAGCCCTCGATCAACTGAAACGCGTCGAAGATGTTCTTCCCCGCGCGGGTGGGCTGGAGATCGCGGGTGAGGAACGCCCACTCCTGCGAGGCGCCCGCCACCAGGTCTTCTCCCGAGAACAGTCGCACCTGCCGGGTGAACAACATCTCCCTGCGAGCGCGCGAAGGCCACGTGCGACCGTGTATGGGCTCGGCGATCTTCAACTCGCGGTGATGGCGCACGGTCATGGTGCGCACCACGAACATGCAGTTCTCCTGCACGTACCGCTCGGGGGTCCACCCTGCGGAGGACGATTGATCCACCACCACGTCTTGCATCGCGCGCCACACGTCGCCGGCGCGCGCGACCAGCCGAGGGCTGAAGGCGTTGCGCTGGAGCGTGACGGGGAAGGTGCGCGTCTCGGGAGGAACCGTGTTCATCCGAGCGCTGCGAAGATCAGGTCGCACTCCGCGGCGAGGCGGGTATCGAGGGCGGTGATCTTGTTGCCGGCGTCGTGGGTGACGAAACGCAGCGTCACCTTCTTCCAGCGGATGTCGATGTCGGGATGGTGGTCGGCAACGTCGGCGACCTTGGCCACGCGCTCCACGAAGTCGATGCCGCGCAGGAACCGCGGCGCTTCATAGGTGCGCACCAACGCGTCATGATCGACCGCCCACAGGGGGTGCGCAGCGAGGAACTTCTTCACGTCGTCATCGCTCAGTGGAACCGGGTTCGCCATGGGCACAACGTACACCAAGAGGCTCCCTCTCCCTCTGGGAGAGGGTCGGGGTGAGGGCCTCTGGATTTGAGGATGTGGCACGCTGACGCCCATGAAGCGTGTCGCGTTGGTGACGTTCGTGCTGTTGATCGCCCTCATCGCGTTGGTCTGGGAGCCGGATCGTCCCGTCGAGTCTCTCACCGCCCGTTGGGCGCCACCGCCTTCGCAGTTCGTCGAAGTGAACGGCCTGCGCGTGCACTTGCGTGACGTCGGCCCACGTGACGACGCGCTGCCCATCGTGTTGCTGCACGGCACCTCGGCCAGCCTTCACACCTGGGAAGGCTGGGTGGCCGCGCTGGAATCAAAACACCGGGTCATCTCGCTCGACCTGCCGGGCTTCGGCCTGACCGGGCCCTTCGCTGACGGCGACGAGAGCATCCAGCGTACGTTGCAGTTGCTGACCTCGTTGCTCGCGCAGTTGAAGGTCGAGCGGTGCGTGCTTGCGGGCAATTCCTACGGGGGCCGCCTCGCGTGGGAGCTCGCCGTGGCGCGGCCCGAGCTGGTGCACCGGTTGGTGCTGGTGGATGCCGCCGGGTATCCGCGCAACTCGACCTCAGTTCCGCTCGGGTTTCGCATCGCAGCGACCCCGGGGCTTCGCCGGTTGGCTGAGGTGTTGCTGCCCCGCGCGTTGATCGAGCGCAGCGTGCAGAACGTGTACGGAGATCCTTCGAAGGTGACTCCCGGTCTGGTGGATCGTTACTTCGAGCTGACTTTACGCGCGGGCAATCGTGCGGCCCTGGGCCGGCGCATCGCGCAGCAGCGGGAGGGAGAGACCGCGAAGCTCGAGGCGTTGAGCACTCCGACGCTGATTCTCTGGGGCGGCCAGGATCGGCTGATCCCACCCGAGAATGCGCAGCGGTTTCATGCAGACCTGCCGCACAGCACGTTGATCATGTTCGAGGCGCTGGGCCACGTTCCTCAGGAAGAGGATCCAGCTGCGACGGTGGCCGAGGTGGTGAAGTTTCTCGACTGAAAAACCTCTCCCTGCGACGCGGGGAGAGGTCGGCCGCAGGCCGGGTGAGGGGCTCGGCTCCGCACTCCGAAAGGCCCCTCACCCCGACCCTCTCCCCGCTTCGCAGGGAGAGGGAGACAAGGGGATCAGTAGGTGATCACCACCCGCCCATGCTTGCCGTTGCTGTTGGGGTTGCTTCGGCCACCGACGTCGTCCGTTCCGCCGGCACCCGCGCCCATGCTGGCCGCCGCGTTGCCCTGCGCCTGATCCATGCCGCCGATCATGCTGGCCATCGTCGCGCCCGGAGCGACGAAGCTCGAGCCACCTCCACCACCACCCGCGCAGTACGTCCAGATGAACCCGGCGCCACCACCACCGAACAGACCCGAGCCACCCGCACCACCGCCGCCGTTCCCCTGGCCGCCACCCTGCTGCCAGGCCACCGCGCCCACGCCCATGTCGCACATGCTGTTCACGCCCGAGGCCCGCCCGCCGGCGCCCATCGCACCCGGCTGACCCAGACACTTGAAGGCCGTTCCACTGGCGCTGCCACCCAGGCCGCCGGCCGTCGCGGTGCCACCACGCCCGCCCGTCGCGCCCGTGCAGTACGGCGCAATCTGGCCCACCAGGTTCTGCCCATCTTGACCCGTGAGCGCACCACCGGCACCACCGCGGCCGTTCTGCCCCGAGTTGCCGCTGTTGCCATCGCTGCCGCCACCACCACCACCCGCAACGATGATCAACGGAGTGGTGCCCCGCAGCACCGCGCTCGCCCCCGCGCCATTGCCGGGCGCCACGCCGCCTTCCGCGACCTGCACCTCCAGCAGCTCGCCCGGAGTCACCCCGAACGTCGCCCGCGCGAACGCCCCACCACCGCCGGTCGACCCGAGCTGCACGCCGCCCGCCCCACCACCACCCCACGCGTTGATGGTGACCGAGGTGACGCCCGCGGGCACCGTCCACATCATCACGCCCGGCACGGTGAACTCGCCGCCCGGCATCCCGGCATCGACGAGGCCCGCATCGACCCCAGCGTCCACACCCGCATCGAAGCCTGCGTCGCTCCCTGCATCGACGCCCGCATCCATCACCATCGGCGCGCTGCACGACATGGTGGCCGCGACGCACATGCCTCCGCAGATGGTGGTGTTCGCCTGGTACTCGCAGCGGTTGTTCACGCAGCTGCCGTGCGGCTGGTAGTTGATCAGCACCGAACCCGACGCGCAGTACGCGGCCGGAGGCGCGTTGCACTCGGCGCACACCAGGCGGGGAATGCCCTGGCCGGTCACCACGAGGGCCACGTCGGTGTCGTTCACCGAGTTGTTGATCAAATGCACCACGCCGTTGCGCAGGCCTTCGGCCGTGGGGAGAAACGACAGCTCGATGGTCTGACGTTCACCCGCGCCGATGGTGGTCTCGGTGGTGGGCCCGGCGAAGTCAGCACCTTCCACGGTCACCGGCGAGAGCACGAGCGCGCTCTTGCCGAGGTTTCGCACCTGCACCGGCAAGCTCACCTGGAGGCCCACGGGGATCGGCCCGAAGTCGAGCGCGAGCGGCTGCACTTCGATGTTCGGCTCGGTGGTGGAGATGCTCTCGCGAGCGCAGGAAACGAGTGCAAGGAAGACCAGACAAGAGATCGCGCGCATGGTGAAGGCCCCCAACCGAGTGAGAGCGGCCTCCTACGTCAATCGATCTCAGCCCCGCCAGCGGAAGTTCACGACTCAGCGCGGCGTGAGTCCACATGGTCGAGTGCACCGAAGAACGCAGCGATGAGGGCTCGCACCCGCGGCTGGCTAATACGAACCCGTCAGCTGCTGCCATCGCCGGAGCGTGTCGGCCTCGAGGCGTTTCAGATCGACCCCGAGTTCTCCTGCCACTTCAATTTCGCGACGGAAGGAAGTGCCCATGGGCGTGGGGTCATCGCTGCCCAGCACGCAGTGCACCTGCGCGTGTTGCAGCGCCTTGAGCGGCGTGGCGCCGCCGTGCGCGCGCTGGAGCTGCTCGAGCGCGGTGGGGATGAGCAGGCGGTTGCTGGTGGGGCACACCTCGAGGGTGACGCCCTCTCTGGCGAGGCGCTCCAGGGTGGCGGGGCTCTGCAACGAGTGCACGCCGTGACCGATGCCGCGGGGAGAGAGCTCGAGGGTGCGATCGACCGACGCGTGCCCTTCGAACTCGCCTGCGTGAATGGTGAGGTCGGGCAGGTGAGGGCGCAGCTTTTCCAGGATGTCGACCAGCGGGGCGGGGAGCGGCTCCTTGTCGACGCCGGTGACGATGCCCAGCACGTCGAGCCCGACCAACGCGCGGGCGTGCTCCACCACCATGGCGGCCAGCGCGCGGTAGTGCGGCTCACTCTCGAAGGTGCGCGAGAGCCCCAGGCGCAGCAGCATCGGCTTGCCGGTGGCCTTCTGCACCTCGTCGCGCGCGGAGATGACGGAGAGGAGGATCGGCCGGGCGTACTGCTCGGCAAAGTCGACGGGCTTCACCTCGCGCCAGGGCCGCTGCTGGTTCTCGAGCAGCGTGCGGGCCATCGAGAAGAGCGAGAGCCGCATCTCGAAACCATCGGTGTCGTTGGCCGCTTCCCGGAAGGCGAGCACGGAGAGCGCACGAATGGCCTCCACGCTGACGTAGGCGGCGCGGGCCTTCACGATGCACTGGTAGAAGAGGGTCGCGTCATCCGAGGGCGCGGCCATGGTCAGTTGGGTGCTGAGGGCTTCGGGTGTGCGAAACGTCTTCGCCGCAGCATCGAAGAAGAGCGGATGACGGAGATCGAACGTCTGCGCGACCTCGAGCAAAGCGCGTGGACTGTGAGAGCCCTCGAGGTGTCGATGAAGATCGAGCTGCATCGCGACGCTCTACACCATCTCCCTCTCCCCGAGGGGGAGAGGGTTGGGGAGAGGGAGGACATGCTACGGAAGCGAGCGTGAGCACCGAAGTCCCGCTCGACACCTTGTTGGCCCATTGGCGGACCGCTCGCCACCCTTCCACCTCCGAGCTCATCCAGCACCTCGGAGACGGCCTCCAGGTCGAGCTGCCCCGCCTCCCGGCCAAGAAGACGGACGCGGCGAAGATGTTGCTGGCGGGCGTGAAGAGCGAACCCGCCGTGCTGCTCTCCGCCCGGCTCAAACAGCTCGAAGCCTTCACCCGCACCACCACGGCTTCCCTCGCCTGGCCGCTCTTCGAAGCGTTGGCCAAACTCCCGGCCGATCCCCGTATCGCCACCCTGGCCACCCGGCTGCTGGTGGGCGACGTCGACGTGCCGCTCACCTCGAAGCTCACCCGCCGCCTGCTCGACTGCGTGGAGACGCACGGCGACGACTCGCACCACCGCGTGCTCGAGCTGGGCTTCCCCTTGAACCTGCTGGAAGACGGCCTCGCCGCGCGCACCGTGCGCATGCTGCAACGGGGCCTGGCTCAACGGCCCGTGGGCCCCGAGTTGCCCCAGGCCGAACGAAAACGGCTCGCGGAAACGACCTGGGAGGTCCCCACCGCGCTCCCCCCTGCCACCGAGTCGCTCTACGCCCCCATCTGGGCTGCCCCGCGCGACCTTTCGTTGCGGCAGGTGCTGGCCGATCGCTTATTGGAGCAGGGCGATCCCCGCGGCGAGTTCATCGCGCTCCAACTCGCGGGCGCGTCACTCAAGCGGCAACGCGCGTTGCTCAAGGCGCACGGGCGGCAGTGGTTGGGAACGCTGGCCGAGGTGATCGATCTCAAGGATCAACCGCCCCTTTTCCAGCAAGGCTTCGTGGCCGAGGTCTCGGTGCGCGCGGTGAAATCGGCGCAGTTCCTCCTCGCGAGCGAAGCGCCGGAGTGGGCCACCGTGCGCCGGGTGCGCCGTGGACTGCAACGTTTCAGCAAGACCATGACGGGCCTGGAAGATGCGGGGTTGGTGAAGCTGGAGGCCCTCAAGGCAGCCGCGCGTGAAGCACTGCCCCTCACGCTCCGCTCGGTGGTGGTGGCCGCGTTGCCTGATCAGGCCGTCGACGTGCTGGAACGACTCGCCGCACCGCCGAAATGGCTCGGGCTGCACTTCGGTCAGTTCGAGCCGACCCGGGAGCTGCGCGATTCCCTCCCGCGGCTGGCAGATCTGCCAGGCTTGGAGCGGCTCCGTTTCAGCGCCGAGTCGGAGACGGTGATGCCCGCGCTGCTCGGTCAGATGGGCCTGAGCTGGTTGCCATCCCACCTGACGCGGGTGGAGCTGCGTGACGATGAACGGCTGGTCATCCTGGAACGGGAACGCAAGCAGTGGCGGCTCGAGCTGGTGGAGCTCGACACGAACGGTCCCGTGGCTCACCGCTGGAAAGAGATCCTGCTGGAGCTGACGTGGCTGCAGCCGGCCAGCGTGCGGCTCTCGGTGCGTTGCGAGGTCGATGACTCTGGCGTGAAGGAGCTCGAGCAGCTCGCGCGGCGTTTCAAGCAGCCCGTGACGACGGCCGAGTTGGAAGACGTGCCGGCCGAACTGGCGTGGTGAGGGCCGTTCCTCCCGTTAGTGATCTGCTGGAGGAGAACCCCATGAGTGACTTCATGATCGAGTCGCCGCATACGAAGGAAGAATGCCTGCACGCGTTGGATGAGACCCTGGCCGCAGGGCCTGGGGTGTTGGCCAAATACGAGTTCGGCTGCACCAAGGGCGATCACACGGGCTACGCGCTGGTGAGTGTCGAGACCGAGCGGGAAGCGCGTTTGATGGTGCCCGAGTTCCTGCGGGAAAAAGCGAAGGTGATCGAGGTGGCGCCGTACACGCCCGAAGAGATTCGAGCGTTCCACCAGTAATCAAGGTGTCCCCTCTCCCTTGTGGGAGAGGGTCAGGGTGAGGGGCAAATATGCCCGCCGGTGTTATCTCCACGCGGCGTCATGGAGCCCCCCTCACTTCTCGTCGCAGAGCTCGGCCCCACGAACACGGGCAAGACGTGGCGCGCGATCGAACGCATGCTGGAGCACGACACCGGCATGATGGGTCTGCCGCTGCGACTCCTCGCGCGAGAGGTCTACGACCGGGTCACGGCTCGTGTCGGCGAAGCGCGAGTGGCCCTGGTCACCGGCGAAGAGAAACGCGTACCGGCTTACCCGTCGTATTGGATCTGCACCGTCGAGGCGATGCCGGTGGACGAGCCGGTCGACTTCCTCGCGGTCGATGAAATCCAGCTCTGCGCGCACCGGGAGCGAGGCCACGTCTTCACCGATCGCCTGCTGCACGCGCGGGGGCGGCGCGAGACCTGGTTCCTCGGCGCCGAAGCGATGCGGCCGCTGCTGCGCGAGCTGCTCCCCGGGGTGACGTTTCGTCGCAGCGAGCGGCTCTCGTCGCTCACGAGCTTCGGCACCAAGTCGCTCAAGAGCCTCCCGCCGCGTTCGGCCGTGGTCGCGTTTTCCACCGAGCGTGTCTACGAACTCGCCCAGTCGCTGCGGCAGCTGCGCGGTGGCGTCGCCGTGGTGCTCGGCGCGCTCTCGCCCCGCACGCGCAACGCGCAGGTCGCGATGTACCAGTCGGGCGAGGTGCAGTACCTGGTGGCCACCGACGCCATCGGCATGGGGCTGAACCTCGACCTCGAGCGCGTCGCCTTCGCGGGGCTCTCCAAGTTCGACGGCTTCGAACAACGCGACCTCACGCTCGACGAGCTCGGGCAAGTCGCCGGCCGCGCGGGCCGGCACGTGCAAGATGGTGAGTTCGGCACGCTCACCGTGGCGCCCGAGCTCGCCCCACGGGTGGTCTCCGCCATTGAAGGGCACCGTTTCCCCGCGGTGCAGCGGTTGGTGTGGCGCAGCGTCGAGCTCGACTTCGAGAGCCCGCGCGCCCTGCTCGACTCGCTCTCGGTGGCGCCTTCGCGCGAGCTGTTCAACCGCGTCGAGCGCGCCGATGACTTCGATGCGCTCAAAGCGGTCGCGCAGGATCCTGAAGTGCTCGGGCTCACCACCGACCCCGCGGTCGTCGAGCTGCTCTGGGACGTCTGCCGCATTCCAGACTTTCGCAAGGGCATGTTGGGCGAGCACCCGCGCTTGATCAAAGAGCTCTTCCTGCAGTTGGGGAAAGGCAACGGGCGGCTGCGCGACGACTGGCTGCGCTGGCAGGTGGCTCCGCTCGACGACCTGAAGGGCGATCTGCACACGCTCACCGCGCGGCTGGAAGCGATCCGAACGTGGACGTACATCTCGCATCGGTCGGGTTGGGTGAACGACGCGGCGTCCTGGCAGCAGACGACGCGGGCCATCGAAGACGCGCTGGGTGACGCGCTCCATCAGCGGCTGGTCGAACGCTTCGTGCAGAAGTCGGCGCTGGTGGTGCGACGCCGGCGTGTCGCGGCGACGGCTTCGGCGGTCGGTGGCCCGTTCGCACAGCTCGCGCGGCTGATGGACACCGGGCCGAGCCAGGAAGACTTCGTGCAGCGGCTCGTGCGCGCACGGGGCGATGAGCTCGTCATCGACGGGTGGGGCAGCATCTCGTTCGAAGGTGAAGTGCTGGGCAAGCTGGTGCGGGGCAGCGACCTGCTGACCCCCGGCGTGGCGCTGGTCGACGCTGATGCGTGGAACGGTGGCCAGCGTGTGCAGCTGGAGCGCCGGCTGGCGGCGTGTGCGCGCGACGTGGTGGCCGAGGCGATGGGTGGTTTCCCGGCGCAGGCGCTGACCGCGGCGGGACGTGCGCCGCCGTTGCGGGCCATCGCGTGGCGCTTCGCGCGGGGGCTGGGCATCGTGCGCAGCGACGCGGCGTTGCTCGAGCAGGTGCGCCTGCTCGATCGCGACTCGCACCGCAGGCTCGATGAGCTGGGGGTGCGGCAAGGCGCGCGGTTCTTCATCGTCGACAAGGCAGCGACTGCGAGTGCCCTCGAGCGGCGCGCGATGCTGACGGCGTTGTTCGAAGAGCGGGCACGCCCCGCGGGGGCTCCGGGCGCGGCCGTCATTCGCCGCGACGTGATGAAGGTGCGTGACTCCGTGGCCTGGGCGTACGAGTGGGTGGGCCCGGTCGCGGTGCGCATCGATGCGCTCGAGACGATCTTGTCCTCGCAAAAGCACCGGCTCGACCAAGCGTTCCTGCACCTGGGCATCGATGCCGCGACCGGCGCGTGGCTCGTGAAACAACTCAAGTCGTCATGAAGTCAGGGTCTAAGGGCCCACTGCGTTGCTCGATTGGCCCGGTCCTGCGGGCCGACCTCTCCCCGCTTCGCAGCGAGGTTATTTGCGGAGGCAGCGGTCGCCCGGCACGAGCTCTTCGACGATGACCTTCACGGTGCCATCCGCTCCCATGGCGGGGATGAAGTGCGTGCTGAGAGCGCCCGAGGCTTCGACGTCGAAGTGATGAAGTGAGCGGGGCAGCATCGCCTCGACCCTGCCGTCCGTCGCGAGACGCCAGCGTCCGTTCGAGGCGCCCCCATCGAACTCGCGGTGCGTCAGGCCACCGTCGGGCTCGAAGCGCAGCATGCCTGACGAGCCCTCGCGTGACGGGGTTGGCCAGCACCATGCGGGTTGACCGCGCAGCGCTGCCTCGAAACGCTGCTGTTGGAGGGCGCGATACGCGAGCTCCTCGTCGCCTGGCGTCGGCACTGGGTTCGGCTGATTGAGCTGGGCGAGCGCTTCATCGTCGGCCCCTTCGCATTCGAGCTCGAGCGCGGTCGTCTCGCCCATCGCCTTCTCGAGCGCTTTGGGGTCGGCGTTGAGTCGATCGACCTCTCCTCGCACGCGGTCGAGCAGCGCGGGAAGGGTGGTGCAGAAGCGTGCGCCGTCGCCTTCTTCGTCGATGGACAGCAGGCCGCCGTTCATGGCCTTCACATCGCCGGTCCATCCGGACTCCATCGCGGGCTGAGGTGAGCCTTCTCGGTTCACCAGCACTCTCAGAATCCCAGCCCAGGTCACGCCGCCGCCCTGACAGCCGCGGCGGGTGAAGACTTCGCGCGTGGTCTGACTCGTGGTCCTCGTGGTGACGTCGAAGCACGCGCGCGGGGCGGCCTTCTTCGCGCAGTTGGTGAGGGTGAGCAGCACGGCGAGGGTCGAGATCAAGGCGCGCACGTGCGGTGCCATAGCACGTGGGCCCCTCACCCCGACCCTCTCCCGAAGGGAGAGGGAGACCTCTCAGTCGAAGAGGGAGAGCTGCGTCCCCGCGACGCGCTCGAACGAAGTGCCAAGGAGCCCGAGCACCACGTCCACCGCGGGCGCGAGCTGCTTCTCGAGGTAGTGCGAATAGTCAATCGGCGCGCTCCGCATCGACATCGGCTCTGGCCCGCGCGTGCTGATCACATATTCCACGTCACTGGCCGGCGCGTCGTCGGCCGCGTCCGACTCCATCAACCGCGCGGCCTTCACATGAGGCGGTACCGAGGCGTAGTCGTTCACGCCCCGCCGCAGCCGCTTCCGGTAGATCAACTGCTGATCGAGCTCACCGCGCATGAGCCGTTCGCGCAGCGAGAGCAACCACGCCTCCCACGGAAGTCCCGCGAAGACCTTCTCGAGCAACTCCCGCTGCGCCTCACGGGCGAGTGGAGTCCAGTCCGTGCGAATCGCCTCGAGCCCCCGAATGATCAGCTGGGTCGAGCCATCTTTCGCGCGCGTGGTGCCCGCGTAGCGTTTCTTCGAGCCCTTCTCCGAGCCCCGCATGGTGGGCATCAAGAACTTCAAGAACAGCGCATCGAAACGCAGCTCGAGGAAGCTGGTCAGGCCGTGTTCCTCCTGCACGCGCTCGCGCCAGAAGGTGTTGAGACTCTCGGTCAGCCGCTGACCTTCCGCCTGCGCCCCCGCTTCATCGAGCTTCGGGTCGAGCTTCACGAACAACGAGTCGGTGTCGCCGTAGATGACCTGCTGCCCGCGCGCCTCGAGGAAGGCCTGTGAACGTTCGATGATCTCCCGACCGCGCAAGGTGATGGAAGACGCGAGGCGGGGGTCGAAGAAGCGGCACCCCGGCGTCCCCAGCACGCCGTAGAACGAGTTCATCAAGATCTTGATGGCCCGCGAGAGCGTCTCATTGCCCGCGTCACGCGCCTTGGTGCGTTCCTCGTGCAGGTGCGAAATGAGCTCGGGGAGAATCGCGCCCACCCGCATGAACTGAGCGCCGACCTCGGGCGGTCCCTGCACCGGCGCCTGGCCTGGGAACCACAACCCCAGCGGGTCGATCTGAAACGTGCGGATGATGCTCGGATACAGCGAGCGATAATCGAACGACGCAACGTGGGTGTAGAGCCCGGGCACGCTGTCGAGCACGTGTCCGCCGGGTGAAGCGACGGGCGAGTTGCTCCCCACGTCGGGCGCGACGTAGCCGCGGCGATGGAGCCTCGGCAGGTAGAGATAATCGAAGGCGGCCACCGAACCGCCCTGGCGATCGAGCGGAAGGCCGGTGAGCTTCGCGCGCGCGATGGTGAACTCCACCAACTCGGCCCTCTCGAAGATCTCCAGCGCCAGGCGTGCGTCTTCGAGGTTGTACGCAGCGAGCGCAGCCGGATCATCGCGGTACATGCGGCGAATCTCGGCGAGCGCATCGAGCCCTTCGTCGCGTTTCTTGCCGCGGCCCAGCAACTGCCGGGCGACGTGCTCCAGGGTGTAGCGCTCGAAGGCCCACGACGCGTTTCGCAACGTCGCCACGCCGTCGAGCACCACCCGGCCGGGCACCCGCGCGATGGAGACGCTCTGCGCCGTTTCTCCCAGCAGCACGCGCGCCTTCTCACCCGCGCGGCCGATGGCGAACGGAATGCCCAGCGCCAGGCAGCGCGCATCGAGCACGCGTAAGTCGAAGTCGACCACGTTCCACCCGAGGATCGCGTCGGGGTCGGTCGTGCGAATGGCCTCGAACGCCGCCTCGAAGGCCGCGCGTTCATCCGGGTGGAAGGTGAGGCCCTGCGTGTCCGCTCCGTCGCGCACCATGAACACGTGCTCGAGCCCGCAGCCGGCCAGCGCAATCGAGAGCACGGGCCCTTCCCAACCATCGGTCTCGATGTCGAGCGAGAGCGTGCGCAGCTTCGGCGTCACATCGGCCGCGTGCACCTGCGGGTTGTGGAAGTGGAGCACGCCGTTCTCCGGCGCCGCCTTGCCGGTGAGGGTGAGGCCGCCGTTGATGAAGCGCTCCATCAGGAAGCGGTTGGTCGCCTTGAGGTCGGACTCGAGGGTGAGGCCGCCGGCGGCTTGAATGCGCTCACGCTCCTGCACGAGGGCACGTTGCGAGGTGAAGTACACCGCGTCGACGTCGGCGCCTTCGCGTGACTTGAGCGCACGCGGCACCCGGCGGCCCGACTTCGTCTCGGCGTAGCGGGGCACGAACATCACCGCTTCCTGGCCGGTGATGGTGGCGCGAAGGGGACCGTCGGAAGCAGAGGCCGCCCACAAGGTGAGCTCGAGGCCGCGAGGGGCGTCTCTCCATTCCACCGCCAGGAGGAAGCCTGCGACCTGACGAGCGCTACTCACCCGCTTCCTCTACTCCAATTCAATCAACCCAAACTCTCCCTCTCCCCGAGGGGGAGAGGGTCGGGGAGAGGGCTTACCCTGCGATCCGCACCACCTGCTGACCGCGCACGTGCCCTTCACCCACGTGAGTGAGCGCCTGCACCACTTCACCGAGCGAATACACCCGCTCAATCACCGGCTTCGCCTTGCCCGCTTCCACCAGTTCCTTCAGCTGCACGAAGTTCTCCCGATTGGGACTGGTGACGAACTGCCCGACCTTCTTCCCGCTGAACATGAACGAGATGAACGCCCCGATGATCCGCCCCATCGGGCCCACCCAGTCATTCCCGCCACCGAAGCAGGGAATCCAGGTGCCCTTGGGCAGCAACACACTCTTGCACTCCGCGTTCGTGCGATTACCGACGAGGTCGAACACCACGTCGAAGCGCGCGCCGCCTTTCACGAAGTCCTCGACCGCGTAGTCGAGCACCTCATCCGCGCCCAAGGAGCGCACCAGCGCCTGGTTGCGAGCGCTGCACACCGCCGTGACGTGCGCGCCCTTCGCTTTGGCGACCTGCACGGCCCAGGTGCCCACGGCTCCCGACGCGCCGTTGACCAACACGCGCTGACCGGGCTTGAGCCCCGCCACCCGAAAGCCATCCAACGCCGTCGCGCCCCAGGGCAACGCCGCCGCCTCTTCGAACGAGGCGTTCTTCGGCTTCTCGACCACCAGCTCCGCACGAATCACCACGTACTCCGCGAAGGCCCCGTGGCTTTTCTGGCCGAACACCGCCTCACCCACCTTCACCGTGTTCACCTTGGCGCCCAGTGCCTCCACCACGCCCGAAAAGCACTGGCCCGGCACCACGTTCTTCGGCCCCGGGAGCCCGCCATACGGCGTAAGTCGAATGGCATACGGCTTTCCGGTGATGACGTGGTGATCGCCGATGCTGGCCAGCGCCGCGTGCACCCGCACCAAGACTTCACCCGCCGCCGGAACCGGCCGAGCGCGCTCTTCCACCACCAGCACTTCAGGCTCTCCGTACGCGCGGAACACCGCGGCCTGCATGACCTGGCTGACGACCTTCGAGGGGGTTGCCACTGCGCTCATCATTGCGTTCATGGACGGCTCCTGTGATTGGCTTACGCCGTAAGGTAGTAGTCGATTGCGTGTTTGTCAAGCCGGGCTTACGCTGTATGTCGAGATGAAGAAGACGAGGAAGAAGGTCAGGCAGCCCCTCACGCCGGAGAAGGTGCTGTCGGCAGCGCTGCAGCTGGCCGATGAGAAGGGGTTGGAGGCGCTCTCGATGCGCAACCTCGCCCAGGTGCTCAAGGTCGAGGCGATGTCGCTCTACAACCACGTGGCCAGCAAAGAAGAGCTGCTCTCGGGCCTGGTGGAGATGGTGGCAGGGGAGATCGACGTGCCGGTGGTGGGCGGCAACTGGAAAGAAGAGCTGCGCCGCCGCGCGCACTCGGCGCATCGGGTGCTCACGAAACACCCCTGGGCCACCATGCTGTTCGTCTCGCGCCTGAACATCGGGCCGAACATGCTGCGCTACGTCGACGCGACCATCGCCTGCCTGCACGCCGAGGGCTTCTCGTTCCCCCAGGCCGACCACGTGTGGAACACCCTCGACGCGTTCATCTACGGCTTCACCCTGCAGAAGCGGAACTTCCCCCTGGTGCCCGGCGAATACGCTTCAGCGGCCAAGCAGTTCATTCACCTGATTCCGCCGGAGCAGTTCCCCGGGCTCAACGGCATGTCGCAAGAGGTGATCGCCGGGCGGCACGACGGCATTCAGCACCTGGAGTTCGGGCTGGAGCTGCTGCTGGAGGGCTTCGAGCGGTTGCACCAGAATTTTCCAGCTTGAACAAAGAGCGACGTTCCTCCCCAAAGGGGTACACTCCGTCCCCGGGTCTACCCGGTGGGCAACAACTCTTTCATCGCGCCGAGCACGCCGCTCGATCGCCGGCACCTGGGCAAGTACGAGGTGCTCTGTCGCCTTTCGACGGGCGGGATGAGCGCCATCTATCTGGCCCATCAAACCGGCCTCGCCGGCTTCAAGAAGCTGGTGGTGCTCAAGACGATTCTTCCCGACATCGGCGGCGAAGAAGACTTCGTCGGCATGTTCCTGGAGGAGGCGCGCATCACCGCCGTCTTCAACCACCCGAACATCGCCCAGGTCTTCGAGCTCGACACCGACGAAGGCCAGCTGTTCATGGCCATGGAGTTCGTCCAGGGCTGCACCCTGGTGGAGATGGCCCGCGCCTGCCGCCAGGCCAAAGAAGCCATCCCCCTGGGGCTCACCCTGGCCGCCACCCGCGATACGGCGCTGGCGCTGCACTACGCGCACAACTTCACCGACGCGCGGGGCCGTAAGCAGATCGTGATTCACCGCGACGTCGCCGAGAAGAACATCATGGTGACGTACGAAGGCGTCACCAAGCTGCTCGACTTCGGCATCGCCAAGGCGCTCGGCCGCAGCGGCCGCACCAGCATCGGCATGGTGAAGGGCACCTCGGGGTACATGTCGCCCGAGCAGATTCGCGGTGAGCCGCTCGACCCGCGCAGCGACATCTTCGCGTTGGGCGTGGTGATGCACGAGTGCCTCACCGGCCTGCGCCTCTTCCACGGCAAGACGCCTGAAGAAGGCATGATGGCCGCGCTGCGTGAAGAGGTGCAGCCGCCCTCGAAGTGGAACAAAGAAGTGAACGCCGAGCTCGACGCGGTGGTGCTCAAGGCGCTGCAACGAGACCGCGAGAAACGGTTCAACACCGCGCTCGAGTTCGCCCGCGCCATCGAGAAGGCGGCGCCCGGCCTCATCTGGCACCCCGAGCAGCTGGGTGAAGTGGTCACCCGGCACTTCTCCGAGCGTCGCGCGGAGACCCGCCGGCTGCTCGAGTCGGCAGAGTTCGGCGCGGAGACCACCGGTGAAGTGCGGGTGGAGAACGTGCTGGCGAAGGTGCGGGCTGGAGCGTTGACCACCGCCAACCCCGCGGCCGAGCCCGCGCGCAAACCTTCTCTCATCAGCGCACCGCGGGCGGTGATGCCGCGCGATGAGCCCGAGATGACCCGGCCCGGGGTGATGCCCTCCGAGCTCAAGAATCCGCCGCCGCCTTCCAGCACGTCAGAAGGCACCTCGCCCGCACGGCCGCGGGCGTTGCGGGGGCCCACCTCGAGTCCTTCGGTGGTGACCGCGGCGTCGCCGGCGATCGCCCGGCCCTTTTCGTACGACGAAGACGACGATGACGCGGGCGACAAGACGATTCCAGCTGCGGCGTTGCCCGACGAGATTCGCAACCTGCGCGCGCAGTTCGCCGCCAACCGGAAGCCTGCCTCCGACAAGTCGCCCGCGCTCTCGCCCCCGGTCCGCGATCCCGAGCTGACGCCCGCCGCGAACAACCCGCCCGCGCCCATCGCGAACCCCGTGTTGCCGCCGCGCACCATCACGGGCGAGACCGTCTCCATCACCCACAAAGGCAACCCGATGGATTGGGAGGACGATGACGACGGCGCGAAGACCGCCATCGCCAAGCCCGGAGAGTTGCCCGGCGTGTTGCGGGGCGCCCGCAGGCCTCCGCCGTCACCCGTACCGTTCTCGGCTGCGTCAGTGGAGCAGCCGATGTCGTCACCCTCGTTGCCTCAGGTCGATTCGTTCGACGAGGTGGCCAGGGTGCGGCCGAGACGCACCGGGCTCATCCTGGCGCTGCTGGTGTTGGCGATGCTCGCGGTCGGTGGCCTGCTGGTGCTGCTCGACATCGTGCCGCTGCCTCGCTTGCCGGGCGGCGGGCGGAAGGTGGGTGCGCTCGTCGCCACCCAGGGGAGCCGGCCGGGTTGATTCACCGGCGCACGCTGCTGCTGGGGGGCGCTGCGAGCGCGGCCTTCGCGGCGCTGCCTTCAGGCCCGTTCGAGATCGAAGAGAAGTCGCTGCGTCAGCTGGCCGAAGCGCCGAGCAGCCGGGTGTTGGTGGAGCGATTTCTGGCGCGCATCGACGCGGTCGACGTGAAGGGCCCGGGGCTGCGCAGCGTGCTCGAGCTCAACTCCGAGGCACTGCGCATCGCCGATGCGCTCGATGAAGAGCGTGCCCGCAAAGGCCCGCGCGGCCCGCTGCATGGGCTGCCGGTGCTGGTGAAGGACAACCTCGATTCGGCCGACACGATGAAGACCACGGCGGGCTCGTTGGCGTTGCTCGACGCGCCCACGCCGGTTCGTGATGCGTTCGTGGTGCAGAAGCTCCGAGACGCGGGCGCGGTGTTGTTGGGCAAGACCAACCTGTCGGAGTGGGCGAACCTGCGGGGCCACGCCTCGACGTCGGGTTGGAGTGCACGCGGTGGGCTGACCAAGAATCCCTACGTGCTGAACCGCAACACCTCGGGCTCGTCTTCGGGTTCGGCGGCGGCGGTGGCAGCGAGTTTGTGCGCGGCGGCCATCGGCACCGAGACGGATGGATCGATCGTCTCGCCGGCTTCGGTCTGCGGGGTGGTGGGCTTCAAGCCGACGTTGGGCCTCGTGTCGCGCGCGGGCATCTTGCCGCTGGCGCACAGCCAGGACACCGCGGGGCCGATGACGCGTTCGGTGTTCGACGCCGCGGTGATGCTCGATGCGATTTCGGGTGTGGATGTTCGGGATGCGGCCACTTCGAAGATTCCGAAATCGGCCCGCGGGTTCGCTGCCGGGCTGAACGGTGCGTCGCTCCAAGGTGTGCGGCTCGGGGTGGTGCGGCGCATGGTCGACGCGAGCTGGAACGTCGCGGTGGTGGCGAAAGAAGCGCTCGCGGCGCTCACCGCAGCCGGTGCGGTGCTGGTCGACGTGGAGCTGTCACCGTCGGCCTACGAGGAGGCGGAGCTCGAGGTGTTGCTCTTCGAAATGAAGGCGGATCTCGAGGCGTACCTTGCGGCGCGGGGTGGGCCGATGAAGCAGCTGACCGACCTCATCGCGTTCAACGAGGCGCACGCGGGCAGCGAGCTGGCGTTCTTCGGTCAGCAGCACTTCCTGGCGGCGGCGAAGAAGGGTCCGCTCTCGAGCCCGGCGTACAAGAAGGCGTTGGCGGTGTGCGCGCAGGCGAGGACTTCACTGCACGCGGTGCTCGAGAAGAACAAGCTCGAAGCGCTGGTCGCGCCGACCGATGCACCGGCGTGGCACACCGACTTCGCGCTGGGTGATCACTTCACCATGTCGTTCTCGACGCCGGCGGCGGTGGCAGGGTGTCCACACTTGACCGTGCCGATGGGCTTCGTGGGCGAGCTGCCGGTCGGCCTGAGCTTCGTGGGCGCTGCGTGGAGTGACGGCCGCGTGCTTGCCCTGGGCCACGCCTACGAAGAAGCAACACACGCGCGCAAACCGCCGCGCTACTTCGCCCACTGATCTCCCTCGCCCTGCGAACCCCGCTTCGCAGGGCGAGGTTAGCTGAGGCCTTTGATCAACTCAGTCACCCGAGCCTGACTGAGCCCCAGCCGCGAGTGCCACAGCTTGAAGTAGCGCTCCAATTCAGCGCTGCGAGGGGCCGCAGCCTGTCAGAATCCATGCGATCGCATTGCTACCCCCGATTCATACCGTCCGGTCGGAATTAGAAGACGGATTCAATGCGAACGGCCTAAAACGAAAAATCAGGCCTACCGCCTTGATTCTGGCCGCTCTGAGCCTCTAGATCACCGCCATGGCGCCGAAATCCAGCCTATCGCCGGGATCTCCAGAGTGGGCGCGTGAACTCGGCGCCGGGGTGCGCCAGAAGAGGAAGCTGCTCGGCCTCACCCAGGCTCAACTGGCCGACCTCGCGCAGTGTGGGCCCGACTTTCTCTACGACCTCGAGCGCGGCAAACCCAGCATCCGTCTCGACAAGCTGATGCCGGTGCTCGAGGTGCTGGGGCTCCGGCTCAAGCTCGAGGCGAGAAATCCGGCGGCGATCGACGTGGAGGCGCAGTGACCGACGCGCGCAGCGTGGAGACGCTCGACGTCTTCCGCAACACGGTGCGCGTGGGTGAACTGCGTCGCACGCCTGAAGGCGGCGCGGTGTTCGAGTACGCGGCTGACTTCTACGAAGCCCACAAGGCGTTGCCCGGTGGCATCGCGGTTCATCTGCCCTACGCGCAACGAACCATCGCCGCGCGGGAAGGCAACCTTCACCCCTACTTCGCCGGCCTGATCCCCGAGGGGCTTCGACTTCGTGCGCTGGTGACGCGCGCCAAGACCTCAGAAGATGATCACTTCACGCTGCTCGTCGCCGCGGGTGCGGACTGCGTGGGTGATCTGTTCCCCATGCTGCCTGGCTCGAAGGTCCCGCCGCTCGAACCTCGGCCCGAAGCGCTAGCCGAGCTCGATCGCATCTCGTTCGCTGATCAACTGAAGAAGAGCCTCGAGTCAGAGTTCGAGCCGGCGGTGGCCGGAGTGCAGGAGAAGCTCTCGCCTTCGACCATTTCCTTCCCCTTCGCGAGCGCCGGCAAGCGGTGGATCCTCAAGCTCAACCCGCCCGAGCGTGAGCTGCTGGTGGAGAACGAGCACTTCTTCATGACCATGGCGCGCGCCTGCGGCCTCGACGCAGCCCCCACGCGGCTGGTGCACGATCGCGACGGTGCAGCGGGGTTGCTGGTGGAGCGTTTCGATCGCCGACGAGAAGGCCGCCGCTGGCGAGGCGTGCACCAGGAGGATGCCTGTCAGCTCCTCAACACTTTTCCGGCGGACAAATACCGGCTGGGCATCTCCGACATCGCGCGCGGCTTCGGCAGTTGGTGCGATTCGCCGGTGGTCGAGTGCGCGCGGTTGATCGAGCTCGTCGCCTTCAGCTACCTCATCGGCAACGGCGATCTGCACGGCAAGAACATCAGCCTGAGCAGCCAGCGGGGCTCACTGCAGTTGAGCCCGGCGTACGACCAACTCTCCACGAGGCCCTACAAGGACTTGAAGCTCGCGCTGAAGTTCGAAGGCCGCGACGACAACCTCACGCGCGTCGACTTCGTGGAGTTCGGGCGACGTTTCGGTGTGGCCGCGCGCGCTGTCGAGAAGCGGCTCGATCACCTCACGATGCGCGCTGCACCGTTCATCCCGCGGCTCAAGGAGATCGGCTACGAGGAGCGGCTCACGAAGCAACTCGAAGAGCTGATGAAGAAGCGTCTCGCGGACCTCTGATTGGGGGCGCCGTCAGAGCTCCTCGAGAACGGAAACGGAGCGTGCAGAAAAACGACGCTGATTGTGAGTTCTGTAACAGCACCACTCGCGCAGCCTTGCCCTGCGCCCGCGAAACCGCGAACTGCGCACGCTCTCCTTCGATGCTGATCAGCTCGCGCGCTACGGCCTGCCGCTCTGGCGAAGCGAAGAAGAACTCGCCACCGCCCTCGGCCTCACCGTCAATCAACTGCGCCACCTCTCCACGCACCGGCTGCGCGAAAAGGTGCCGCATTACCTCGCCTTCGCCATTCCCAAGCGCAGCGGCGGCGAGCGGATCATTCACGCGCCCAAGAAGCGGCTCAAGCGCGTGCTTCGTTCGCTCAACGCACTGCTGATCAACAAGCTGCCCCTTCATCCAGCGGCGCACGGCTTCGTGAAAGGCCGCAGCGTGAAGACCAACGCTGAGTTGCATGTCGGCCGCGCGGTGGTGGTGAAGCTCGACCTGAAAGACTATTTTCCCACCGTGACCTTCGCGCGCGTGCGGGGAATGCTCATCGCGCTCGGGCACGGGTATCCGGTCGCAGCGACGTTGGCGGCGCTGGTGACCGAGTCAGAGCGTCAGCGGGTGGACATCGAGGGAACCATCTTCCATGTACCGGTGGGGCCGCGGGTGTGCGTGCAGGGTGCTCCGACCAGCCCGGGTCTGTGCAACGCGATGGTCCGACGGATGGATGCTCGCCTCACCGGTCTCGCGAAGAAGCTGGGCTTCACCTACTCGCGGTACGCCGATGACCTCGCGTTCTCCGGCGATGACGTGAAGCAGATCGACGTGCTGATTCAGCGCGCTCGCCGGGTGATCGCCACCGAGGGGTTCGTGGTGAACGGCGAGAAGACGCGCGTGATGCGGAAGGGTGGGGCGCAGCGCATCGCCGGGGTGACGGTGAATTCGGTGGTGGGGCTTTCGCGCGAGCAGCGGCGGAAATTGCGGGCCGAGGCGCATCGCGAGAAGACGAAGGGGTCGACGCTCGAGCAGAAGGCATCTCTCACCGGGCGGCTGGCCTGGTTGTCCATGCTCAATCCGGCACAGGCCGCTCGGATTCGGCCCTCACCTCGACCCTCTCTCAAAGGGAGAGGGAGGCTTGTGCTGAACTCGGATTGGCGTAGAAGCGAAACGCCTTCGAGTGCAGCACTGAGGGAAGCCGGTGAAAATCCGGCGCGGTCGCGCCACTGTAACCGGGAGACCGGAAGCCAGAGACCTGCTCGTCGGTGCGGGGTGAAAACTCCGCCAGTCCTCTCTCTTCGCGAAAAGAGAGACGAGGGCCTGACGTGTTCACGTCCGTGGTGTGTCTCATCGCGCTCGCAACGACCCCCGTGGACGGCGGTGTACTCGCGCTCCCACCGGTCGACGTCGCGCTGCCACCGGTGGTGAACGAGCCGCTGCCCACCTCACCCGTCGTCAGAGACCCCTCGGCCACCCTCACCATCCGCGACGCGACGAACGCGCGCGCCGAAGCCAAAGACGCCTCGGAGTTGCTCACCACCACCCCCGGCGCCGTGGTGCAGGACTCGGGCGGCGCAGGCCAACGCAAGACGCTCTCGTTGCGAGGCGCGGCGCCCAACGCGGTGCTGGTGCTGCTCGACGGCGTGCCCCTGGCAGGCCCCGGCGCCGCGATGGATCTCTCCCGCATTCCCGTCTCCGCGCTCGAGCGCATCGAAGTGCTGCGCGGTGGCGGCTCGGCCCGCTACGGCCCCGGCGCGATGGGCGGCGTGGTGAACCTGGTCACCCGCTCACCCGACGGCAGCACCCGGCTCTTCGCCGACGTGACCCAGGGCAGCTTCGTCACCACGCAACTCTCCGCGGGCGGCGCCACGAGTCTGCTCGGCGGTGATGGCCTCGTGCTGCTGCACGGCCTGCGCAGCGAAGGCACGTATGCGTTCAGCTACGACGAGCTGCCCTCGTTGCCCGGCAATCCGCTCACCACCCTGACCCGAACGAACAACGGCGCGCTGCAAGGCGGCGGGCTGATCCGGTTTCGCCGGCGCATCGGCGCGACGCAGGTCGATCTCCTCGGAGAAGGCAGCGTGGAATCACGGGGCCTCGCGGGGCCGGTGCAGAACCCTTCCGACTCGGCAAGCCAACTCACGGGCCGCGGCACGTTCTCGGCGCGCACCACCACCCGCTTCGAAGCGGGCGGCTCGTTGTCCACCCTCGGCTGGGGCCGGCTCGACGACACCACGCTCAACGGCACCTTCTTCGGCGCGGGCACGTATCACCAGCGCGAGACCTCCCTCGGCGCCGAGGCGGTGTACTCGCGGCTCTTCGCGGGGCGGCACGGCGTCACCGCGTTGATCTCAGGCGGCGGCGATTGGCTCACCGCGGCCAACGGCGTCAATCCTTCCTGGGGCCGCTTCGCCGCGATGCTGGGCGACGAAGAGTTGTTCTTCGACGGCGCACTGTCCCTCAGTGCCAGCGCGCGCGTCGACGTGGCCGGCCGCTTCGTCGTCTTCTCCCCCAAGGTGGGCGTGGTGGCCGAGCTGCCCAGGGGCTTTTCAGTGCGCGCGAACGCAGGCCAGGCCAGCCGCCCGCCCGCCTTCACCGAGCTCTACGTGATGCAGGGCACCCTGTTGCCCAACCCCGACCTGCGCCCCGAACGTGCGCTCACCGGCGACGTCGGCGCTGCGTGGAAACACGAGCGGGGGCACGTGTCGGCCACCGGCTTCCTCTCGTTGTACGAAGATCTGATCAGCTACGAGTACTACCCACCCAACCTCGCCCGCCCGTACAACTTCCAGGCGGCGCGGGTCGCGGGGCTCGAGCTCGAAGCGGCAGCGACTCCGTGGCGCTGGTTGGAGCTGACCGCCAGCTACACCTTCCTCGACACGCAGAATCAGAAAGACGACCCGCGCTACTACTTGAAGGCGTTGCCTTTCCGCCCTGCGCACCGCCTGCACGCGCGGGTCTCGGGCGGGCCCGACTGGCTCAAGGGCCGCGTCGAGGTGCTCTTTCAGACCGCGCAGTTCACCAACCGCACCGAGACGCTCTCGTTACCTGCGCGCGCGTTCGTGAACGTGGGGCTCACCGCCCGCCCGTGGAAAGACCCGCTGGTGACGGTGAGCGTCGAGCTGAAGAACCTGCTCGACGTGCAGACGCAGGATCTCGACGGCTACCCGCTGCCTCCGCGCGCGGTGTTCGTGACCGTCGGCGTGGCCTGGGATGCGCGGGTCACGGCTCCGCAAAATACTTTGGCAGTTCGATGATCTCGATGACCCGTGTAGGAGCAGACCCATGAAGCAGCTCAGCCTGATGTCTGTGTGCGCAGCCCTGTCGTTGATGGCCTGTCCTCCCACCGGCGTGGTGTGCAAGCCGGGCACGGTGCCCTGCGGCACCGGCTGCGTCGACCCCGCGTCGGATCGCCGCAACTGCGGCACCTGCGGAAACATCTGCGGGCCGCAGCAGGATTGCACTGCGTCGGGTGAGGGCTCGGCCTGTGCCTGCCGCGCGGGCACCTCGTTGTGCGCCGGCACCTGCTCGGCCACCGAGTTCGACGCGAAGAACTGCGGCGGCTGCGGCAACGCGTGCGCGACCGGCCAGGTGTGCGAGGCCAGCACGTGCAAGGAGAGCTGCACGCTCGGCCTGCTGCGCTGCGGCTCTTCGTGCGTCGACTCGGCCAGTGACGAAGCGAACTGCGGCGGCTGCGACGTGGCCTGCGCGCAGGGCCAGCAGTGTGTCGCCGGGGTGTGTGACTACGCCGCCGTGGCCGCCTGCTACTGGAGCGGACAGATCGTCGGCTTCGATCCCACCACCGGCGTGAAGGGCCCCCTGTCGGATCTCGGCAGCAACCCCGCCGCCCTCGCGCGCCTCGGCACCACGGTGCTCGCCGCCGATGGCACCGATCGCCGGTTGTACTCGGCGCTGCCCACCGCGAGCGGCACCTACGCGAAGACCAACGTCGCCTCGCAGACCGGCGCCGTGCCCAACCAGGTGCTGGTCGATCGCCCCTTCGTCTACGTGGTCAACGCGGGCTCGGGCACGCTCACCGTGCTGCGTGAAGGCAGCGATGCCGGCCTGCTGCAGCTCGACGCCGGCGTGGAGGGCACCCTGGTGCTGGGCGCGGTGGCCGAGCTTCCCCTGGGCATGAACACCTTCCCGCAGGGCGTGGTGAAGGTCGGCTCGAAGCTCTTCGTGCCGCTCTACGGTGGGTACGGCGCAGAAGCCGCCGACGCCGGCCAGGCGCTGGCGCAGATCGACGTCACCAACCCCGCCGCGCCCACGCTCGCGGGCCGCATCTCGTTCAAGGACCTCGACCTGAAGGCCTTCGATGGCGGCACTCCGGTGGCGCGCCCGTGGGCCGCGGTGGCGCGCAATGGCGCGGTGTACGTCGCGCTCAACAACCTGAACCCCGACACCTACGCGCCCGAAGGTCCGGGCCTGGTGGCGCGGGTCGACGCGGTCTCCGGCGTGGTGACGGTGATCGATCTCGGCGCGGCGGATTGTCTGAATCCCCAGTGGCTCGGTGCGGTGGGCACGTCGCTCGCCGTCTCGTGTGGTGGCCGCATCACGTATTCACCCACCTTCGCGGTGGAGTCGGTGAGCGCGGCCGGCGTGGTGGTGCTCGATGCGCTCGACGCACGGCTGCCCACGGTGTGGAGCTCAGGGGGGTCATGCGGGGCCGATGCGGGTGCGTGCCTGCTGATGATGCCGGGCCGCTTCGCCGTGTCGGGCCAGCAGGTGCTGCTGGCTGATCAGAACGGCGGCCGGGTGGTGGTGCTCGAGGTGACCGACGCAGGCGTGGTCGAGGTGCGGGGCGGGGCTTCGGCGCTCGCCGTGTGCCCGGTCAGCGCGACCACCGGCGTGGCGAACGTCGCGGACATTCTTTCGCGGTGAGTCTCCTCCTCGTCATCCTGGCGGCTTCGCCGGCCCAGTGGCTGGGCCCGCCCCCGCCGGTGCCGGCCACGCGGGTCATCTCGCTGGCGCCCAGCATCACCGAGACGGTGCTCGCGCTCGGTGCGAAAGACGCGCTCATCGGCGTGTCGCGGTTCTGCGAATTTCCCGAGGTGGCGAAGCTGCCGAAGGCGGGCGGGTTCAACGACATCTCGGTGGAGACCATCGTCGCCTTGAAGCCGCAGCTGCTGGTGGTGGCGAAGTCACCGGGCAATCAGAAAGCTGTGGAGACCATCGCCCGCCTGGGCATTCCGGTGCTCGCGTTGCCGCTCACCACGGTGGAAGACGTGGCCACCTCGATGACCGAGCTGGGCCGGGCGCTGGGCAAAGATGCCGCGGCGAAGGTGATGGTGGAGGAGCTCGCCGCCGCGCGGCTCAAGGCGCGTTCGGTGGTGGTGAAGCAGCCGAAGCGGGTGTTGTTCGTGGTGGGGTTTGCGCCCCTGGTGGTGGCCGGGCCGGGCAGCTTTGCGCACGAGCTGCTGGAGGATTGTGGGGCGAAGAACGCGGCGGAGAAGGCGCCCACCGCGTTCCCCCTGTACTCGATGGAGAAGGCCGTCACGCTCGCGCCTGATGTGGTGATCGACGCGTCGGATGTGAAGGACGGGCGCGACGCCGTGGAGAAGCTGGGCGCGATGAAGAAGGCGAAGTGGGTGACGGTGCCCACCAAGGCCTTGCTGCATCCCGGCCCGGCGTTGGCGAAGGCGTTGCCGAGTTTGTGTGAAGTAGTCAGGTGAGCTTGTTCCCCTCTCCCTCTGGGCCCTCTGGGAGAGGGTCAGGGTGAGGGCGGTGTGACGCCTCTCAACCTCACCCTCACTTCGGGCGGGGCAGAGCCGCAAACGCGACCAGGTCATCCCCCAGCGACGCATTCGCGACCGTCATCGCATCCTGCCCCACGATCTGCCGCACCTCATCCGCCGCGGCCTCGAGCGACGCCGGCACCTTCATGTTCTCGCTGCTGATCAAGCTCAACATCGCCAGAAACGTCCGCGCGATGATCGCCGACATGCCGCGCGCCAGCACCACGATGACGTTGCCGTGCCGGTGCTGGGCCAGCTCCACGCTCTGCGCGCGCAGCCGTTCTCTCAGCTCCGACCCTGGCGCCGTGGTCGCGCTGACGATCACCGACACCAGCGTGATCTTCCCGTACTTCGTCACCAGCGCCTGATGGTGTTTGGCCAACGAATCGAGCGCCTTGTCGTTGAGCTCGCTGAACCAGACGGTCACGTAGACCGAACCCGAGTGCCCCAACCTGAACTCCGGGCACTCTTCGAGAATGCTGATGGCCATGTCGGACGGTCTCAGAAGTCGCACGCGCCCGCGACCCGATTCGGTTAGGAATTCTTGATGGCACGCACTCGCCCGTGGACCCTGCACAAGCCCGGCCCGCTCACGCAGCGAGACGACCGGTTGTGGACCGTCGACGACCTCGTGCCTGGCTTGCCCGGCGCCACCCGCCGCATGACCGTGATGAAGCGGCTCGACGGCAGCCTGCTCTTCTACAACGCCATCCCCGTCGACGACGCCACGCTCGACCAACTGCGTGCGCTGGGCACCCCCGCTCAGTTGATCGTGCCCAATCAATTCCACGCGCTCGACGCCGCCGCTTTCGCGCATCGGCTGGGGCTCACCGCCCACGCGCCGCTGGTCGCGCTGCCCGTGTTGGCCGAGCGCCTCACCTGTCAGCCCATCACCACGTTGCCGCTCGACGCTTCGCTCCGGGTGTTCGCCGTCGAAGGCTTCAGCACGCACGAGGTGGTGCTGGTCTTCGGCGCGACGCTCCTGGTGGCTGATCTGCTCACCAACGCCCCGCACGCCGGTGGGCTGGCCGGCCTGATCATGCGTGCGGTGGGCTTCAGCGGGCCTTCACCGAAGTTGCCGGGACCGGTGCGGATGCGGGTGGGTCGCGATCTGAAGGCCGTCGCCGCGTTGATGAACCAGCTGGCCTCCCTCGACGGGGTGACGCGGATCATCCCGTCTCACGGAACGATCATCGAAGGCGACGCGGCCGCGGCGCTGCGTGCGGTGAGCGCCACGCTGAGCTGATCCCCGCCACACCTTGTGCCTATGGTGTCGCCCGATGCGTCGCGCCCCCTGGCTCTTCATCGTCCTCGCGTTGCTCCCCGCGTGTTCGCCACCGCCGCCCGGCTGTCCCCGTCAGTTGATCGACGTCACCGGCGCACCCAACGGCGGTTTCGCGGGCGGCGTGGGCGGTTCCGGTGGCGCGAGCGCCCCGCTGGCGGTGGTGGGTTTGCCGGTCTCGGTGACCCTCTTCGCGCCGCTCTCGGGTTGCCAGGGCGACAGCTTGCGCACCGACGTCACGTTGATCGACCCCGACAACCTCCCGGTGACGGACCTCACCGTCACCGCGCCGCGGCTGAACATCAGCAGCGGGGTGGGCACGACGGTGAACTTCACGCCCGGGAAAACAGGGCTGTACGCCCTGAGGGTTTCTTTCGAGCCTTCCCTGGGTGTGCGCTCCCTCTTCATCGACGTCGCCGCCGACCCGCTGCGCGAGGCGCCGGTGGTGCGGGTGCCGATTCCCAACGGGGCCAACTGCTACACCAACGCGCTCTGGCCACTCTCCGACGACACCGTCGCGTGTGAAGCGCGCGGCCCCGGCACGGTGAGCATCAGCTCGGCCGACGGCGGGGTGCAGACCTTTCCTGGCTCCCACCTGGTGGTGGCCGACACGGTGCTCTGGTCGATTCACCCGGCCCTGCGGCAGCTCGAGCGGCGGGTGTGGGAAGACGGCGGCGTTCGGGTCACGCACGTCTTCGCCAACTTCGCGGCCACCCTGACCCCGGGCATGCACGACGTCGACGTGGCGTTGCGCTACCGGCCAGCGGGCGAGCTGGCGCGCGTGAAGGTGCAGCGCGACGGCGGCTTCAGCGTGGAGGAGTTCAGGGCCGATGCGTTGGGGAACCCGCCCGAAGCGTTCTTCGTCGAGCCCGGTGACGAGCTCTTTCGCTGGAGCGAGGGGCCGTGTTTCGACAGCTTCAACTGCAGCAATGCCTTCAGCGACCTGGTGGCCGTCGAGCCGGGCCTGGTCTGGCGAGCCGAGCTCGCGTTCGATGGCCTCGCCTCGCGCGTCACCGCCTCGGCCCGCCCCACCTCCCCGGCGGCCTCGACGTTCGTGATGACCCTGACGCACCGGCCCGAGGCGCCCCGCTTCGTGACCGAAAGTTTCGAGCGCGTGCCGCTGTGGCTCGAGCAGGGCGTGGGCAACCGGCGCCTGCTGGTCACTGCCCGCGATGGTGGTTTCGAGCTCTCCGCGTGGCCCCGTTCGGAGGTCTTGCGGGTGGGGCGGCATCACCTGGTACTCACCGATGCGCAGGCCGATTTCGTGCGCGTCATCCGGAGATGACTGCCGCGATGCGAAACTTCCTGTGCTGCCTCATCGCCGTGTTCGCTGCGCTCGAGGGCTGCTCGCCACCTCCGGGAACCACCTGCCGGCGGCTCCCCATCGACCCCAGAGGCAATCTGGCGGGGAGTTTTGCCGGGGGCAGTGGGGGTGGCACCGGCCTGGCCGGCACCGTTTCTCCGCTGGGCATCGTGAACACCACGTTGACCCTCACGGTGTTCGCGCCCGTCTCCGGGTGCCAGGGTGAACAGCCGGTGGTCAACGCCACCCTGGTCGACGCTCGCAACCAGCTGGGTCCCACCCCCACGAGCAGCGTGCCGTTCGTCGGGGTCGGCGTCGGGGCGATCAGCTCCACCGTGAGCGTGCTGCCCACGGCGCCTGGGCGATACACCCTGCGCGTCGCCTTCGAGCCGTCCCTGGGTGCGCGCGAGCTCATCATCGAAGTCGCCGAGCAGGGGCTCGACCACCCCGTCACGCGGGTGCCGATTCCCAATGGCAGCGGGTGTTCTCTCAACCGGGTCTGGCCGCTGGCCGACGACACCGTCGCCTGTGAAGCGGGTGCCGTCGTCACCGTCACCTCGGCGGATGGCGGCAGCACGAGCTTCCCGGGCGCGACGCTGGTGGTGGTGGACAACGTGCTCTGGTCGGTCAACGCGACCGAGCGGCTGGAGCGCCGCGAGTGGGCCGGCGGTGGCCTCCTGCTGACCCACAGCTTCCCCGACTTTCCACCCGCACCCACGCCGGGCATGCACGACCTCGACGTGGCCCTGCGCTACCGCACCAACGGCAGGTTGAGCCGGGTGCGCGTCTGGCCCGATGGGGGCGCCGACTTCCTGCAGTACGCCCTGAGCCAGGCGCCTTCGCCGCTGGTCTATTTCGTTGAAGAAGACGGCGGCGTGCCCTGGCGCTGGAGCCGCTCGAGCTGTTCCGCCGGGGCCTGCTTCGAGATGAAGAACCTGGTGGCGCTCGAAGCGGGTCATGTCTGGCACAACGCTCCGAGAGAGAACGTCTTCGGGCTCGGGCCTCTGCGGGCCCTCGCCCGCCCGCTCAGTGAGCCGCCTGCCAACCCGCGTTTCGGTCTCGAGTACGAACCTGAAGCGCTGGTCTCGCCGGAAGCCCCTTTCGAGCAACTGCCGCTGTGGCTCGAGCCGGGCCCGGGCGCGCAGAAGGTGTTGGTGTCGATCACCGATGCGGACCTCGTGCTGACCGCCTGGCCGCGCGCCGAGGTGTTGCGGGTGGGGCGGCATCACGTGGTGCTCGCCGACCGCGACCCGCTCACCGTGCGGGTGAGCAAACGATGAGACGGCTGAGCCTGCTGCTCGCGGTGCTCTGCGGGTGTTCACCGCCCCAGGACGACTGCGTGCGCCAACTGGCCGACGTGAACGGCAGCCTCAACCGCGGCGTCGGGGGCGGGACGGGGGGCGGCACGGGCCACGGTGCGGTGCTCGCGGCCGTGGGCGCGCCGATCACCCTCACGTTCTTCGCCCCGTTGACCAGCTGCGTGTCTGACACCCTGCGCATCGATGCGGTGGCCATCGACCCCGATGGGCGCAGCACCCCGGCGATGCAAGTCGGCGCGCTGGAGCAGACCGTCTTCTCGGCGGTCAAAGCGAACGTCACCTTCACGCCCACCCGGCCCGGGCTGCACACCCTCAAGGTCGCCTTCGAGCCTTCGTTGGGCGCGCGTTCGCGGTTCGTGGAGGTCGCCGCCGATGGGCTGAGCGGCCAGGTGATTCGAGTGCCGATTCCCGCGGGGGCCACCGCCTCGGCGGGCCTCTGGCCCCTCACCGACGACACGGTGGCCAGCGAGCTGCGCAGCGTCGACGACATCACCATCAGCTCGCCCGCGGGCATGCTCACCCACTTTCGCGGCGCCCAGCTGGTGGTGGCGGGCCAGGTGCTCTGGTCGATCGATCCGCTCACCCACATGCTCGAGCGGCGGGTGTTCGAAGACGGCGGCGTTCGCCTGACGCATTCGTTCCCCGACTTTCCAGCGCTCCCCACGCCCGCGCTGCACGACGAAGACTTCGCGCTGCGCTATCGCACCAGTGGCCAGCTTTCGACGGTGAGCATCTGGGCCGACGGGGGCTTCCGGGTGAATGATCATTCGTTCTACGCGCCGGTCGATCCACCCCTCGCGTACTTCGGTACCCCCAACGGTTCGGTGACGCGCTGGAGCCTGGAAGAGTGCCCCTTCCCCTGCTCGAACATCGAAGACCTCGCGGCTGTTGATGCGCAGTTCGTGTGGCGGCACTCGCCGCTGACAGGCCTCACGGGCGCCTCGCGGACCACGAGCTTTCAGGAACCGCCGCTTCAACTGGCGCACACCCCCGAGGCTTTGAGCTCGCCACCGGCGGCCTTCGAGCGGCTCCCGCTGTGGCTGCGCACCCAGTCTGATGACCGCAGCGTGCTGGTCTCGGTCACCGACGCCGGCCTTCACTTCACCGGGTGGCGGCGCTCCGAGGTGCTGCGGGTGGGGCGGGAACACGTGCTGCTCACCGATGAAGGACCGGGATTTGTGCGGGTCGTGCGCAAGTAACCAGCTGCAAACAATGGGGATTGACAGAATCCGCAACCCCTGACGCATCGTGTCGATAACCAGTCGTACCTTTCGGCTTACCTGGTGGGCGCATGGCTTCACGACCGGACAGCTCGGACTCGACGCGCCGACAACCCGGTCAATCGCTTGCTCCTTCTGAGCGCCGCCCCCACACTTCCGCCCTCATGTTGCAGGATCCCACGCCGGAAGCGCCGCTGCCTTTTGGCCGCTACCAGCTGATCCGCCGCATCGGTGCCGGGGGCATGGGCGAAGTCTTCCTCGCGCGTGAAGGCGGCGCTGCTCCGCGCGCGGTGGTGGTGAAGAAGGTGTTGCCCAACCTGGTGGCCAACCGCGCGTTCGTCGGGCGGTTCCTCGACGAGGCGAAGGTGGTGGTGCGCCTGAGTCACCACAACATCGCGCGCGTGTACGCGATGGGCGACGTCGACGGGGAGTACTTCCTCTCGATGGAGTACGTGCAGGGCAAGACGGTCAGCCGCATGACCAAGCGCCTGCGCGATCGCAAGGTCGACATGCCGCTGGGCATCGCGCTGCTCATCGGTGAGCGGGTGTGCCAGGGCCTGCAGTACGCGCACGACTCGAAGGACGAGAACGGCAACCCGCTGCACCTGGTGCATCGCGATCTCTCTCCGGCGAACGTGTGCATCAGCTATCGCGGCGACATCAAGATCATCGACTTCGGCGCTGCGCAGTCGACGCTGAAGGAAGAGCAGACCGCGCCGCGCGTGGTGATCGGCAACCTCACGTACATGGCGCCGGAGCAGGCCAAGAAGCAGATCGTCGACGGCCGCGCCGACATCTACTCGTGCGGCGTGATGCTCTGGGAGCTGCTCTCGTGGCACGCGCTGCCGCAGAAGGGTGACCCCATCGAGCGCTGGCGCAAGGCCGCCAACCCCGTGTGGGAAGCGCCCTCGGCCACCATGCCTTCGATCCCGAAGGATGTGGACGACGTCATCTTGAAGGCGCTGCGCAAGGAGCCGAAGGATCGCTACGGCACTGCGACGGAGTTCGGCGAGGCGCTCAAGAAACTGCGCACGAAGTACGCGCCCGACGTTCGTGACGCCGACGTGGGTGAGCTGCTCGCGAGGGTGTTCGCCAAGGAGAAGACGGGCGAAGACGCGGTGCTGCACGAGGCGGTGTACGGGCAGACAGTGAACCTGCCGGCGTCCGAGAAGACGCGCCGCATTCAGTTCGTGCCGCCCACCGCGTTGGCCTTCGAGCACACCGCGGTGCTCGCTTCGAGCGACTACGTGCCGAGGGATGATCAGGACATCACTGATCCGGGCCGGGAGGATGGACCGCCGGTGGTGAACGAAGACGGCACGCCGTCACCCGTGAAAGATCCGCGCTTCGCGCAGCCGATCGTTCACGGCACCTCGCGGCGCACGGGTTTCGGGGTGACGTTCGCGGAAGCGGAAGAGCCGGTCGTCGAGCACTCGCTCATTCAGGAGATCGAGGCGTCGGAAGACTTCATCGAGGAGCAGTCGGATCCCGAAGCCGACACGCGCGCGAATTACCAGGAGGGGAAGTGGAAGCTGGTGGTGCTGCTGTCGGGCATCTTCCTCTTCGCGACCGGCCTGGGGTTCCTGGGCGTCTGGCTCGCCCTCCGCTGAGCTCCCTCTCCCCGCGGGGGAGAGGGTCGGGGAGAGGGTTTTCCGGCAGCGACATCTCGTTCGCCGATGTTGTTGATCGAGCAGACGTCAGCGCTGGAAAGCGGGCAGGGTGCCGACGCACTCGCCGCGTGTGCATCGTTTTCCCGCACGGCAGCTCGCGGAAGAGCGCGTCACTGGAAATGAATTCGGGCTCGGTAACGCCGCCCGGGCCCGGTGCGTAAGACGCGCATGCGAACCTTCCTGCTCCTCGGGGTGTTGGCGGCGACCCGCGCCAGCGCCCAGTGCACGACCTGAGTCAACCCCGCGCTCCCGTCGGGAGCGGTGGAGACCGGGTTGGACAGCGGTCGCGACGCGGCCTGGCTGGTGTCTGCGCAGGTGTTGGGCGGCTACGTGCCTTTCCCGTCGCGCTTGGCTGATGGACAGCAGGTGGTCGACCCCACCGGCGCCCGGTTGGATCTCATTCTCTCGACGCTGCAGGTGGGTTTTGGGCAGGGCCGCGGCTTCGGGGTGGATCTCCAGTTGCCCTTCGGGGCCATCACCGTCACCGACGTGGTGGCCGGCAGCCGCGGTGAAGTGGGGCTGGGCGACCTGGAAGCGCGGGCCCGGTATGCGTGGCGTTTCGGCAAGGTGCGGCTCTCGGGCGCGTTGGGCAGCGCGTTTCCCACGGGCCCGTCCATCGCGCGCAGCGGTGAGGCCGCGGTGCTCGAGACGGCGCGCTACCTCACGCTCGGCCGCGGGGTGTTCTGGGGCCTGGCCGATCTCGACGTGCGCCTGACGTTGCCTGCCTTGTTCTCGTTGTTCGCCTCGGGCACCTTGCGGGTGGGCCTCAACGACACAGCCGACGGTTTCCGCTGGGGCCCGGAGCTGCGTGGCACCGGCGGGCTCGCGTTCGGCCCGGTGGTGTCGGGGCGTTTGTCATTCTCGTTGGGTCTGGAAACGCAGTGGCGCGCGCAGAGCTCGGAGGTGGACCCGCTCTCGGGTGGCCGGCTCGACAGCACCAACACCGGCGGCGTGTGGCTCACCCTGACGCCCACCGCGCAGGTGCAGATCGCCGGGCCGGTGCGGGCTTTCGTCGCGGCCAGGCTGCCGCTGACCCAGGCGCTTTCGGGCTACCAGTTCATCCCCGGGCCGGGTCTCTTCGTCGGCATCGGTGGCGCGTTCGAGGTCATCGCGCCGCCTGCGCCGCGGGCCACCGCTGGCGCTGCGGGTCAGCTCACGCTGGTGGAATACGGCGCGAGCTGGTGCGCGCCCTGCCAGAAGCTGGAACCGCTGCTCGCCGAGTTCGAACGCGCGGAGCGACGGGTGCTCATCAAACGGATCGACGCGTCTGACTGGAGCGCCGAGGCGATGGAAGCCGCGTTGCCGGGCGCCGCGGGTCTGCCGGTGGTGGAAATTTTCCGCGCCGACGGCAGCAAGCTGGTCCGGCTGGTCGGTGAAGACGTGTTCAAGTTCAACGACGTACTCACAGAGGAGCTCCGATGAAGAACCAGATGGGTTGGACCCACCGCGTGGTGTTGACCGCCGCGGTGGCGCTGGTGGCTGCTTGCGGCGTACCCAGCGCAGGTGAACTCGACGCAGGCGCCGGCTTCACCCGAAGCGACGCCGGCACTCGCGACGTTGACGCGGGCACTGACGCGGGAGCGAATGACGATGCGGGCGTCGGCGCGATGGCGATGTACCCGACCTGGCAGTTGGAAGATGTGCAGCCGCAGTCGCCGCGGTTCTCGCAGACCTATGGGCTGTCGGCGTTCGCCGGCCGACCCCTCGTGGTGGTGTTGTTAGAAGGTTTTTGAACCGTCTGCCGGTCCCAGGCTGGGACCGCCGAGTCGTTGTGGACGGAGCTGAAAGCAGAAAACCGCGCTGTGCAGTTCGTGGCGTTGAGTGATTCGAACGCGAGTGACTTCGTGGGGCGGTTGTCTGCGCCCATCTTGAAAGATGCATCGGCGCAACGTGTTGCGTGGAAGGCGCTCGACCCGGCCGCGGTGAAACACGACACGGTGGTGTTCAACGCGCAGGGGCAGGTGGTGCTCTACCGCCGCGCGTCTGCCGGGCTCGGCACCTGGCGGGCTGACATCGCAGCGGCGGTGCGCAGCCTGCCCCCCTGACGCGTGCGGGGCGGCCAGGCCTCATGCACCTGGGTTCGGTCGACCCCTCGCCCCGAACGAAGCAAAGAGAGCGCTCAGAGCTTCACCAGCTCAGCGCTCTTCACCCACACCTTCTCCGCGAGCGCCTCATCACGCGCCAGCGGAGCGCAGCCCTTCTGCTTGTTCTTCTCGAAGTACTTCCCGGTGGTGCCTTCGACCTCGGGTGAGGTGGCGAGATAGCTCAACGTCTTGCCGCCTTGTTCCGGCGTGATCAGCACGAGCTTCTTCACCACCGAGAGAATCGGCTGCGACCACTTCGGCGCACCATCCCAGATGCTCGTCGCCACGCCGCCGGGATGCAGCGCGTTGACCGTCACGCCCTTGCCCTCGAGCCGTTTGGCGAGCGAGCGGGTCATCATCACGTTGGCCAGCTTCGAGCGCGTGTACGCCTTCATGATGCCGTAGCCGCCCTTCTCGAAGCCGAGGTCGTCGAGGTCCATCGTGCCGCGGTAGTGCCCGGCCGACGACACCACCACGATGCGTGCGGGCGCGCTCTTGACGATCAAGTCGAGCAGCAGGTTGGTGAGCAGGAAGTACCCCAGGTGATTGACCGCGAAGGTGCTCTCGATGCCGTCTTTGGTCAGCGTGCGGTGTTCGTTCACGGTGCCCGCGTTGTTCACCAGCACGTCGAGCCGGTCGTACTTCGCGCGATACCCCTCGGCGAAGGCGCGAATCGAGGCCTGCGAAGAGAAGTCACACAACATCGACTCCACGTTGGAAGAACCCGAGCGCTGCTTGACTTCATCGACCGTCCTGCGCGTCTTCGCTTCATCGCGGCCGACCAGCACCACCTTGTGGCCTTCGCGGGCCAACGTGACGGACGCTTCGAGGCCGATACCGCTGGTGGCGCCGGTGACGAGAATGGTCTTCATGGCGCGACCCTCTAACCCGCCTGCCAGGGCCCCGCTCGTTCAGTCATGAGGTGAAATACCTGCGGCGCGATGGCGGCGGAAGGACGTTCAAGTCGTCTGGGCAGTGACCCACCTCGACCAGAAGAGGTCATTCGAGGTATGGGCATGATGTGCACCCTCCCATTCAAGAAGCCCTCAGTGGTTTGAATCAGTCCAGTGTCCTCGAGTGGGCCTCGCAGTTCCCCCGCCTCTCGGTGGTCGAGCTCGCGAAGCAGCTCTCGGGTCGCATCGCGCCGATCTCGTTGCAGCAGGCGATGGTGAAGGAAGCGCGTGAGCGCGGCACCTTCCCGGCGCTCGCGCGGGCGTTGCTCGTGCGGGTGCTCCTGCGTGATTTTCCCCGCGGCATCGGCCAGGTGAGCCCGGAAGACGCGCAGTCGGCGCTCGCTTCGGGGTTCTCGGTGTGGATGCTCATCTTCGATCCCGACCAGCGCGCGGCGGCCGAAGAAGTGTGGGCCGCCGTGGTGGCCGAGCTCGAAGCGCGCCCGGAGTGGGTGCCGCAGCACGGTGACGAGCCGCGTCTGCTCCAGCTGTTCGCGGGCCGCGATCTCTCGCGCTCCAAGCGGGCCGCCCTGGTCGCGCGCGCCAAGGAGCGCATCGAGGCGTGCCTGCACGGTCACCGCAGCAACAAGTCGTGGCTCGAGGCGCTCTCGCAGCTTCCTCCGGGTCACGGCTTCATTCACGCGGCCGGCTGGGTCGACTCCGAGGTCCGTAACGGCGGCTTCGCGCAGTACTACAAGAACAGCGGCGGCGTCGAAGTGCCCCTGGCCATCACCGCGCTCAAGGCGATGGGCCGTGGCGATCTCGCCGCGTTGCTCGAGGAGTCGTTGGGCACCGCGCGTGAACACCACCGCCACCTGCTGGCGCCTGCGCTCACCACCGAGCCCGTGTTGACGGCCACCGAGGCGCCGCGGTTGTTGCCGGTGCTCGACAAGTCGTACTTCAGCCTCTCGGGTGACCTGTTCGAGTCGTTCGCGACGCTCATCGAGTCGGCGCCGCAGCTGTTCGACCCGCTCTTCCGCGAGCTGCAGCACCGCGAAGACGGCCGCAAGTGGCGCGTGCGCACCAGCGGCGCATCGATCGAGATCGAGATCGTGCTCGAAGACGGCACCAGCATCACCCGCACCCGCCAGCTGGCCACCGCGTCACGCGCTGAGCAGGAAGTGCAGACGATGATCAACGAGCAGCTGGCAGACGGTTTCGTCGACGTCGCCTGAGTCGAATCAGCTGTTCCCCTCTCCCCTCCGGGGAGAGGGTCAGGGTGAGGGGCCGTCACTTCCTGAGTGAAGGAGGCCCCCACCGCTCCTCCCGCAGCAGCTCCAGCTCAGGCAGCGCACCGCCGACGAGCGCCGCCGCCAACACCTCCCAATCCTCCCTCTGTTGCTCCCCGGTGGTGAGCACCGCGCGGCCGCCGGTAATCGCCTCCATCACCACGGGAGCTGATGCCACCACGCCATCCAACCGGACGATCAACCGCCGACCCACCGTGGTGCTGGTGAGCGCCGCAAAATCGCGAGCGCCCGCACGGTCGAAGTCGAGCATCAACCCCGGCTGGCCCTTCGCCACCTCTGCCGCGACGATGCGAGGCGACAAGCAGCTGGTGATGGAGAACGCCGAAGCCTGACCACCTGACGTGCCCCAGGCGAACTCAGCGCCCGCGTCCGGCAACGCGGCCTCGAGCGCCGAGCGATCGGCCGCGAGCAACGAACACGTCTTGCCCACCGAATCGACCACCACACCCGCGGGCCACTGCTCGTCACACCACTTGCCTGCGACGGTGGCGTTCTCGGGGCAGAACTCGAGATGCCCGCGCTGCGCGAAGAGCGCCTTGATGCGGCTGAGGTCACCACCTTCGGGCACGCGCACGGTGAGCGTGTGGTCGTCTTCGCTCAGGTTCGCCCTCAGCTTCAACTGCGCGAGGCGGCGGTCGACGGCGGCGCGCAAGGGCACCGCGTTGGGCTTCTTGTAGACGAGCTGCAACCCGCGTTCAGGTTCGCGGCGTTCGGGACAACCGATCAACAGCAGCGCGAGCGGAAGCCACTTCATGGTCACCCTTGCAGCAACACGTACAAGCCGAGGAGCAACATCCCCACGCCGACCACGGTGAGCACGATGAGCCCCGGCGTCCACACCCGGGCCTTCTCCCACGGCGCCGGAGCACCCCGCCGCACGGGACCCTCTTCTTTTCGGGCGGGGGGCAGTGAAGGCGCCGACTCGAACGCATCGGCCTTGAGCGGCCCCTTGCGGCGGGTGGTCATCGCCTCGGAGACGCCGATCACCTGACCGGGCGCAGCAGGCGCCTGATGCTCAGCGACGGGCTCGAGCAACTGCGTCGCGGAGACAGGCAGAGGCTCTTCGTCGAGCGTGATGGTGGCGCCGACCGGCTTGAGAATGGGGCGGGTATCGACGGTGGGCAGATCATCGAGGGTGGCCTCGACGGCGCCGTTCTTTCCATCACCGGGAGTTCTGCTGGTCACCCGGCAGATGATCACCGGTCACTCGAGGATTACCAACCCCGTTCACCCCGAGCTGACCGGTGTGTTCCCCTGGGTTCAGGGCCGCGAAGGCTGCGGCATGGGCACGAACTCCACCCGGCGGGTGCGTTCGCCACAGCGGCGCGCGGCATCGCTGCGCGAGATGAGCACGCACAACGAGCGCTGGAACAACGCCGTCACTTCCCGGCTGCAGCGCGACTCGTTCAAAGACACCACCGGCATCGACTCCACGTAGAGGTCGGTGGCGGTGAGCAGCGAGTTGATCAAGTGCTGCACGAAGGTGTCGTCGTGCACCGCGTTGGCCGCCGAACGAAGCGCCGAGGCCATGGCCGCGTCTTTCACGCCCGCGCACGCCTCGAGCAACTGGCGGCGGAGGGAGTCTCTGACTTCGACGATGAACAGCGCGAGCACGCCGCCTTCGAAACGCGACGCGGCTTCGTGCACCGAGACCCTGGCGAGCATGGCCGCGGTGTGCTGGAGCGCTTCACCCAGGGAAGCGCCGTCTTGCAGCGCGGCGACGAGCTGGCGGCTCCCGGTGTGCGGGCTCGGCCGGGGGCGGTACTGACGCCAGACGGTAGAGAGAGCGTTGAGAGGCGACATGTCGGATTGTCACGCGAAGGCGACATCTCCTTTCGTGAGAGAAGTGCCAGCGGCGTTGACGTTTTGGCCCTCTTTTCGGGCCCCATTTCCGGAGGAGTTTTCATGCGCGCAGTGGTGCTTCAACACGAGACCCACGAGGGGCTGGGGCTGCTGGAGCGGCCGCTCCTCGACGCCGGCTTCACTTTGACGAAACGTTTCCGAGGGGTGGAGCACAAAGACCTCGACGCCGAGCTGCTGGTCATTCTGGGCGGGTCGATGAGCGTGTGGGCCACCGACCAACACCCATTCTTGCGTGACGAGCTGGGCCTGCTGGTGGAGCGGCTGGCCAGTGGCAAGCCCGTGCTGGGGCTCTGCCTCGGGGCGCAGCTGCTCGCCCAGGCCGCGGGCGCGCAAGTGAGTGCGGGCAAGAACGGCCTGGAGCTCGGCGTACACCCGGTGCGGTGGACCAAAGCGGCGCTGGAAGACCCGGTCATCAAGGGCGTGGGGGCGAAGTCGGTGGTGGCCCACTGGCACGAAGACACCTGGACGGCGGTGCCCAACGCCACGTTGCTCGCTTCGACGGATCGTTACACCCAGCAGGCGTTCCGGCTGGGCAACAGCTTCGGCCTGCAGTTCCACCCCGAGCTGACCGCGGAGGCGTACGGCGAGTGGCTCAGCCGCGACGCAGAGCTGCTCGAGCTCTACGAAAAAGATCCGGCCGAGCTGCGGGCGGGCCTGCCGAAGTTGAAAGCGGCGGAGGCAGAGAACGCCCTGCTGCTCGAGCGCCTCGCGCACCACTTCGCCCGGGTGGCGTGAGTGTCAGGCGTTTCGACAAAGACTGAATCATCTTTGTCACTATCTGCGTGAAGCGGGCGGCTCGTAGCCTCGTTGCATGCTCCAGCCCCAGCGCGGTCAGTTCAGCGACGAAGCCCACGCGACGTGGGGCGCCATCGCCGCGATTCACCGGGAGAACCGGGGCGCTCAGATGGTGCCGATGTTCCTGCGCGGGTTGCACACCCTGGGGCTCGACACCGACTTCATCCCGCTGCTCGACGAGGTGAACGGAAGGCTCGAGTTCCTCACCGGCTGGCGCGGCGTGTTCGTCAAAGGGCTGGAAGACAGCGCGGGTTTCTATCGCCTGCTTCGCGACCGCTGCTTTCCCATCGGCAACTTCATGCGCGACCGCCGCGACCTCGACTACACGCCCGCGCCCGATGTGCTGCACGACCTCTACGGCCACCTGCCGTTCCACGCCGACGAGGAGTACGCGGACTACTGCCAACGGTTCGGCGCGCTCGCGTGCGGGTTCCTGGGCGACCCGGTGCGCCTGCGCCGGCTGGAGCGCTACTTCTGGTTCACCAACGAGTTCGGCCTGGTGCAGACGCCCGACGGCCGGCGCATCTTCGGGGCTGGCATCGCCTCGAGCGTGGGGGAGTGCGTCTACGCCCTGTCGGAAAAGCCTGAGGTGCTCCGCTTCGACGTGGAGCACATCTGCGCGCAGGAGTTCAGGATCGACCAGCTGCAGCCGCGCTTGTTCCTGCTCGATTCGGTGGAGCAGCTCTACGGAGCATTCCCGAAGCTGGAGGCCTGCGTGCGCGCCTGAGCCCCTCTGCCCGTGGGGAGCGAGTGGAGTCGAGCTAGAAGGGGGGCATGCGCTACTTGCTTCGGCAGGACCTCCTCTCTTTCGGTGACGACTTCACCATCAAGAATGAAGCGGGTGAGCCCGTCTTTCAGGTCGACGGCAAGGCCTTCACGCTGGTGCGGGAGAAGCTGGCGTTCGAAGACATGCAGGGCCAGGAGCTCGCCTTCATTCGTGAGCGAATCATCGCGTTGACGCCGTCGTACGAGATTCTGCGCAACGGGGAAGTGGCGGCGGTGGTGAAGAAGGATCTGATCAACCTCTTCCGCTGCGGGTTCACCGTCGACGTACCGGGACCGGATGATCTCGAAGCGCAAGGCAGCCTGCTCGACCACGAGTACACCTTCACGCGCGGCAGCCGCACGGTGGCCACGGTCTCGAAGCGGTGGTTCTCGTTCACCGACACGTACGGCGTGGACATCGAACCGGGCGAAGACCCCGTGTTGATCCTCGCGAGCACGGTGGTGATCGACATGATCTGCCACGCAGACGAGTCGAAGAAGAAGAAGCAGAAGATCGAAACCAACTGACACTGAAACGTGGCTCCCGTGGCTCCCTCTCCCCGAGGGGGAGAGGGTCGGGGAGAGGGCTGTCGCTGACCTACTCCGAGCGCCGCAACACCATGCCCAGTGGGCCGCTCACCCAGATCTCCACGCCACCATCAATCAAATCCAACCCGAACACGCCGGTCACCGGGCGCGGCGACGTGAGCGGCAACACGCTCCACGCCGCCCCACCGCGCATCACGAACGCGCCTCCATCCGCTGCACTGCCGCCGGCCCACGCGGTGCCGCGCCGTGACACCCACGCGGCCTTGAAATCCACCGCGGGACTGATCTGCGTCACCATCCCCGCATCACCCTCCAGCGAATACAAAACGCCCGAGCTCCCGGCCGCCACGTACCGCTGACCCCCATCCGCCAGCCGCGCACCATGCACGCCCGCGAACTCGGTCTGCGCGATCCCGCTCGCGGAGATCCACGACGTGCCATCGAAGTGGCTGATCGATCCATTGAGTCCGACCACCAGCATGTCGTCGCGGTTCAGACCCCAGACCGACAACAAGCTCGAAGGCGCGCTCACGTTGAGGGTCCCGAACCCACTGACCCCATCCGCCGACGAGGTCAGCTCCGAGCTCTGCCGCCGAGCGAAGAAATACCCCGCATCCGCGCTGCCCCACGCGCCCGAGTACCGGCCCGCCACCGAGCCCCCGAAGTCGCCGGGCGTGGGCGCACCCGCTGACTGGTGGACGAACTTCGAATCATCTCCGGTGAGCCACACCCGGTCGGGCCCTTCCGCGTAGCAGGCGAGCAGCTGTGTGGTGTTGCCCAGCGAGAGCGTCTGCGCGACCCACTGCGCGCCGCTGGTGGTGAGCTGCCGCTCGAGCCAGCGCACCGGGCCCGCATTGGTGTCCGTACCGCCCACCGCGAACATCGCCCCGGGCGCGTACCCACAGACGGCGTTGAGCGAGAGCCCGCGGGTCACCCGGGGCGTGCTGCGCCAGGTGAGGCCGCCATCGAGCTCCACCACCGCGGTCGATCCACCGAGGCCAGCGAGCAGCAGCTTCGGGCCGGGCAACGCGACCCCGGTGTTCCACGCGCCGGGCTGCACCTGGAAACGGGTGAGCTGATCAGCGTCATCGAGCCAGGCAAACTCGCTGCCCGTGCCGAGCACGAACACGCCGCCGTCACCCCGCGAGAAGCCGCTGGTGGCGAAGCCCGCATCGGTGAGCTGCCGCCAGCCGCCGTCGAAGTCGCGGTGCATCAGGTTCGCGCGGTTGGGGTTGGTGCCGCCGAAGGTGAGGCCGTCATTGCGCGCGATGGCACAGAGCGTCTCGTTCAACGGCACGGTGTCGAGGCGTGTCCAGGTGCTGGTGCCTGCGGGCCTGATGAACAGCTCGTTGCGCCGGGTGACCGCGTACGCATCGCCCGCGGAGTCTGCGAACACTTCACTGATCTCTTCAGTCGAGGGGAAGGACTCCAGCGTCCACCGCGAGAACGGATCCACCAGGGCTGCGCGGGTGAGCAAGCGGCCCCCCGGACCCGCGGCCATCGCGCCGCCATCACCGAAGCTCCACACGGTGCGCAGCGGGTTGTTGAAGCCAGACAACGTGCCTTCGCGTTCCCAGCGGGTTCCATCGAAGTGCAACGTCACGCCGCTGTTGCCCACCGCGAAGACGTCATTGCCAGCGGTGCCGTGAATACCGAGCAGCTCCACACCCGGGGGAGCAGGCGCGTCTTGCAGCCGCGAACGTTCACCGTCGAAGAAGACGATCACCCGGTTCTCGCCGACGAACCAGGTGTGCCGCGCATCGATGCGCGCCGACGCGTTCAGGGTGAGGCCTTGCGGAAACGGATTTTCCCAGCACCAGCCTTCACCCGTGCACAGAGAAGGCATCGAACACCGGTTGGGCTGCGCGGCGCCGCACTCCTGAGGGGCGGGGCACGGGCGCTCACACTCGAGCTCTGCGTCGCAGCCGTCACTGACGAAGCCGCACTCCACCGAGAGACACGCCGCGGCGCGATCACGCGGAACGCAAAGCCCTGCGTCGAAAGGCCCGGCATCCACCGGTTCACGGCAGAAGCCATCGAGCGCGCAGACGAGCCCGGGTTGCGTGCACGAGCCGTTCGACTCGCATCGGTAGAGGACATTGCTGGGCAGCGGGCAGCCCAGGAAGACGAGAAGGCCCGCCGCGAAGAGTGCCCGCACCAGCCGCACTATACCCATGTCCCCCTCTCCCCGCGGTCTCTGACGACGGCGACGCGGCGCACCGCTCCTCCACCACGGAGAAGGGCGCGAAGCTCTTCATCGTCGACTGAAATCATTGACCCTTCCCCGGCCGCGCCGTACACGCGCCGCGTCGTCGGTAAGGGAACACCGGTGTAACTCCGGGACTGCCCCGCAGCGGTAAGCAGGAACGAAAGCCGTCAACTCGAAGCACTGGGCGCCATGGGGGCTCCTGGGAAGCGACGGCGAGTAGGAGCACTTCGGAGTTTTCGAAGCGCGCGCCTGCAAGTCCGAAAACCTGCCAGCGATGAAGTGTCCACCGGCTCCGAGGGGAGCGCGTTGGCGGGTCAGGCTGCGTCTTTTCGGCATTGCTCCGTCCACGCGTTTGCTCGTTCGGCCAGAGACGTGATCCGAGGGGATCGCGTTGGAGATGAACGTGAAGACCATTCAAGTGTCGTTGGCAGTGGTGTGCGCAGTGGTGCTCCTCGGTTGCCCGGGCCCCGGTCCTGAAGTGGACGGCGGCGCTGGTGGTGGAACCGGAGGCGGCGCGGTGACGGGTGGCGGGAGTGGCGGCGGTGCGATGGGCGGCGGCACGGGTGGTGGTCTCGCAGATGCAGGCATGGACGCAGGGACCGACGCGGGTGTCGACGCTGGCAATCCGTGCGACGCCATCGCGCACGATGTCCGCCTGGGAACGTACGTGCTGGCCGCGGGCGCCGTCGTGCAGCAGACCGCGACGCTGCCGGCGGGCATCACGCAGGTCGCGGCCATCGGCGACACGGTCTTCGGGCTCTCGTCCGACGACACCGTGAAGCGGCTCGGCACCTTCCCCATGCTCACCGCGGGGACGACGGTCTCCAGCATCCGCGCCCCGGGTGATGCGACCGCCACCATCTTCGCCGGTGCGTTCCTCGCGGCCAGCGGCGACAAGCTGCTCGCCGGCTACACGACGACCGGCGTCTCAGCGAATGTGGCGCTCATCGAGACCACCGATGCGGGCGTCTCGTTCATCAATGCACCGGGCAACTACGACGCGACCGGTGCGTCCTCGCTTGGATTCCTCGTCAATGGCATTGCGCTGGGCACCGCCACGGGCGCAGGGGCGTACGCGTTGAACGCGAGCACGCAGGCTGGCACCGCGTTCGCGACCTTCGACGCTGCCTGGCTCGGCTCGAGCTTCGCCGCGGCGACCACCAACGGCGTCGCGCTCATCGGCTACTACAAGGGCATGCCGATGCAGGGGAACTACGTGCGCGGCGTGGCTCCGTCGACGTACCTCGGCACGGTGCCCTTCGCGCTGGCCCCCGAGGTGCTCGTCGCCTCGCCCGACACCACCGATGACGTGATGGATCTCGCTGCCGCGGGCAACGACGCCTTCGTGGCGATGGGCTCGTTCGACATGAACTTCACCGCGCGGATCCGTCACGTCGATCGCGTTCCCCTGACCTTGAGCGGCTCGGGCGTGCAGACCATCACCGTGGGCACGAAGGTGCCCCTGCTCAGCACGAGCAGCACCTGCAGCAACGTGCTCTTCATTCAGAGCAACGGCCCGCGGCTGCTGGTCGGCATCGAAGACAAGAACGGCCGCCGGCTGCTCGACATCCAGCCGTGAGGTTGATTCTCCCCCTCCTGCTTGCGGGTTGTGGCGTCGCTCCGCCGGAGATCGATGCCGGCGTCGACGTCGACGCGGGTCTCGAGGCCGACGCGGGCGACCCGTGGGCCGATCGCGTGGTGCGATTTGCTCCGGGCCCGGGCGCGGGCTTCGGGCAAGACCTGTTTCCCGGCGTGGTGCTGGGTGCTCCGTCGGGGCAGGGGGAGACCACCGGGTCATTGAACGTGTTGTCGCTCGGAAAGGACGGCGTCATCGAGCTGGAGTTCGTCGACCTCATCGCCATCGATGGGCCGGGCGTCGACCTGCTCGTCTTCGAGAACCCCTTCACGGGGTTCTTGGAAACGGGCGTGGTCGAGGTCAGCGAAGACGGGGTGGAGTGGCGGAAGTTTCCCTGCGCGGCGCAGCTGGATGGCGGCGTTGCGGGTTGTGCGGGGACGAAGCCGGTGTTCGCGAACCCTGATCAGGGCATCTCGGGAACGGATCCGTCAGTCGCGGGGGGAGATGGGTTTGATCTGGCCGACGTGGGGCTGAGCAGCGCGCGGTTCGTGCGCATCTCTGACAGCGGTGCGAATCGGTTCTACGGGCCTCCGGGTGGCGGCTTCGATCTCGACGCGGTGTCCGTCGTGAATTCAAAATAGTCGCTCCCTCTCCCTGCGAACGCGGGGAGAGGGTTGGGGGGAGGGGCCGCGCCTCCTCCGCACTTCTTCCGGGGAGAAACCGTTGACGAAAGCACCGGCGGCGAGGCTGGGCTTCGGCGTTCTCGCTGTTCTTCCGAACAAGCGCGTCACGATCAGGGAGCTCGTCGTGACGTGGTAAGCACGCGCCATGTCTCAGCCCGTCCTTCCGAAGCATGCCCGCGTCGTCGTCATCGGCGGCGGCGTGATTGGTACCTCCGTCGCCTACCACCTGGCCCACATGGGCTGGAAAGACGTGGTGCTGCTCGAGCGCGACAAGCTGACCTCCGGCACCACCTGGCACGCGGCCGGCTTGATGGTCACCTTCGGCTCGACCTCGGAGACCTCCACCGAGATGCGCAAGTACACGCGCGATCTCTACGCCCGCCTCGAAAAGGAGACGGGCCAGGCCACCGGCTTCCGCGGGTGTGGCTTCATCGAGGTCGCCGCCGACGTGGATCGCCTCGAAGAGTACCGCCGCGTCTCCGCCTTCAACCGCTACTGCGGCATCGACGTGCAGGAGATCTCCCCCGGCCAGGTGAAGGAGCTCTTCCCCATCGCCAAAGTCGACGACCTCCTCGCCGGCTTCTACGTGAAGGAAGACGGCCGCGTCGATCCGGTCGACGTCACCATGGCGCTGGCGAAGGGCGCGCGCATGCAGGGCGCCACGTTGCTCGAAGGCGTGCCCGCACTCGGCGTGGTGACGAAGAACGGCGCGGTCACTGGCGTCGACACGCCGCTGGGTACCATCCACTGCGAGTTCGTCGTGAACTGCGCCGGCATGTGGGCCCGCCAGCTGGGCGCGAAGAACGGGGTGAACATTCCCCTGCAGTCCGCCGAGCACTACTACCTGATCACCGAGAAGATCCCCGGCATCGACCGCAACTGGCCGGTGCTGGAAGACCCGGGCTCCTACGGCTACTTCCGCGAAGAGGGCGGCGGGCTGATGGTGGGCATGTTCGAGCCGGTCTGTGCGCCGTGGAAGATCGGCGGCGTGCCCGAAGACTTCAGCTTCGGTGAGATTCCCCCCGACTGGGATCGCATGACGCCGTACCTCGAGAAGGCGATGGCGCGGGTGCCCGTCTCTCAAGAAGCCGGCCTCAAGAAGTTCTTCTGCGGCCCGGAGAGCTTCACGCCTGACTTGCGCCCCGTGGTCGGCGAAGCACCCGAGGTGAAGAACTACTTCGTCGCCGCGGGCCTCAACTCCATCGGTATTCTCACCGGCGGTGGCCTGGGCCGGGTGATGGCGCACTGGATCATCAACGGCCAGCCCGACGTCGACATCACGGGCATGAACATCGATCGCCTGCACACCTACCAGAGCAACCCCGAGTACCGCCGCAAGCGCACCGTCGAGTCACTGGGCATGGTCTACGCCTGCCACTACCCCTTCAAGTCGCTCACCACCGCGCGTGACGCGAAGCGCTCGGCGATTCACGACCGGCTCGCGGCGCAAGGCGCGTACTTCAAGGACGTCAGCGGCTGGGAAGGCGCTGATTGGTACGCCGGGGCGGGCAAGACGCCCGATGCCGGGCCGCTCGGTTTCACCCGGCCCACCTGGTGGAAGAACTGGGAAGCCGAACACCGCGCCGCCCGCGAAGGCGTCATCTTGATGGACATGTCGTTCATGTCGAAGTTCCGGGTGGAGGGCCGCGACGCGGGCCGGCTGCTCAACCAGCTCTCGGCGAACAACGTCGACGCGGAGAACGGCCGCATCACCTACACCCAGTGGCTCAACGAAGGCGGCACGCTGGAGGCCGACCTCACGGTGACCCGGTTCGACGACCGGCACTTCTTCGTGGTCGCCTCCGACACGGCGCACCGCCACGTCGAGACGAAGATGAAGCGGTTGTTCGACACCGGTCACGCGTTCTGCTCCGACGTGACCTCGGCCTACGCGCAGATCAACATCCAGGGCCCGCGTTCGCGCGAGCTGATGCAGTCGATCACCTCGGCCAATCTCTCGAACGAGGCCTTTCCCTTCCGCGCGGTGACCGAGCTCGACATCGGGTTTGCCCGCGTGCTCTGCGTGCGCATCACCTACCTGGGCGAGCTGGGCTACGAGCTCTACATCCCCGCGGAGCAGGCCGTGCACGTGTACGACCGCCTGCTGGAAGCGGGCGCTCCCCTGGGGCTGCAGCACGCCGGCCTCAAGGCGCTCGCGTCACTGCGCATGGAGAAGGGCTACCGCGACTACGGCCACGACATCGACAACACCGACTCGGTGCTCGAGGCGGGCCTGGGCTTCGCGGTCGACCTGAAGAAGCCCGACGGCTTCATCGGCAAAGACGCGGTGCTCAAGAAGAAGGCCGAAGGGCCCCTCAAGCGCCGCATCCTGCAGGTGCTGGTGAAGGATCCCGAGCCGCTCATGTTCCACGCCGAGCCCATCTGGCGAAACGGCACGCGCGCGGGCTACGTGCGCGCCGCCTCGTACGGCCACACGGTCGGTGGTGCGGTGGGCCTGGCGATGATCGAAGGCGGCAGCGAGGTGGTCGATCAGAAGTACCTCGACGCAGGTACCTGGGAAGCGGAGATCAACGGCAAACGCTACCCCTGCATGCCGTCGATCAAGCCGCTCTACGATCCCGAGATGAAGAAGGTGAAGGCGTAAATCCCCTCTCCCAAAGGGCCCAAAGGGAGAGGGAGACAACTCAGTTGATCCCCGCCTCACACTTGCCGTTCGTACAAACGCCCGTCGAGCACACGTCGTTGTTGGTGCAGTTCGAGCCGACCGGCAGACCACACGCGCCCACCGAGCACAGGTTGTTCGCGCAATCGCCATTGACGGTGCACGCCGAGCCATTGGGCAACCGCGCACCACCATCGCGCCGGTCGACCTCGGTCAGCGAATCATCGCGGCAGCCGTACACGATGCTCACCTTCGCGCTCGCATCGGTCGCCACCAGATTGCACAACCCGCCGTAGAACGTGATGCGCACCGTCGCCGGCGAATAGTCCCACCCGTTCGCGTGCGACACGTCGCGGTTCTGCAGCACGCCGTTGACGTACACGAACACCTTCGACGGATCAGGCGGCGCCGACGCGAGCCGGTACTCACAGCCCAACGCACCCTGCGCGATGAGGTTGAAGGCGGCCAGCAGGCCCGGCGCATCATCGGCCTGGTAGTACTTCGGCGTGCCTGCGCGCGGCGTGCCACCCGCGGTGGCGATGTCGGCCAGGTTCGTTCGATCGACCTGTCCACCGAAGCCGATGACGAAGGTCTTGATGCCCTTCATGGCGAGGTTGTTGGTGGCGGCCTGCACGCCGTTGCCGTTGCAGGTCTCGGTGCCGTCGGTGACCAGCATCACGTAGTTCGCGCGGGTGGCGTCGACCAGCTCGGGCACGTTGCCGGCAGAGATCAACACCGCGCCGATGGGCGTGCTTCCCCCGGGCGCCACGGCGTCGAGCGCGGTGGCGATCTGCGCGCCCCGCCGGTCACCCACCGTCACCGCCGTGGGCGCCGCCTCGCAGCGCAGCGCCGTGGTGCCGCCCGCGGGGAAGAGCCCCAGCCCGAACTGAATCTGCGCGTCGTACTGCTGGGTGACCTGCTTGATGGCCGCGGTGGCGATGTCCCACTTCGAGGGGCCGTTGTTCACGATGGGGTCGTTCATCGAGCCCGACTTGTCGAACGCGATGTACATGTTCGAGTTCACCTTCTGGGCCTGGAACAGCTCACCACCACAGGTGCTCGCGCCGCCGTCGGGGCTGGCCGGCAGGCACTGGCCGTTGGCGCCGCAGCTCGCCCCGGGGTTGCAGCCCGAGGTGCGGCAGTCGTTCACGCAGCGGCCCAACGAGTCACACAGCTGAGCGCCCGCGCAGTCTTCTTTCGCGCCGCAGCCGGTGCCCGGTACGCAGCCGCCCGTGGTCGAACATCGTTCCCCGGCCGCACAATCGGCGGGGGTGGTGCACTTCGCGGTGCAGGTGCCGCTCTGCAGGCAGACCGCGGTGCTGCCGCAGCTGCCCGGGCCCTGGCAGCTTTGCGCACAGGTGCCCGCGCTGGTGCAGGCCTGGCCGGAGAGACAGTCGGTGTCCGCTCCACACCCGGTCCGGGGCACGCAGCCTTTCGACGCGGAGCACTTTTCGTCGCTGGCGCAGTTCGAGTCGTCCGCGCACCTGGTGGCGCAGGTCTGGGTGTCCAGACAGGTCAGCGTGGGTGAACAATCGACGCCTGATTGACAAGGAGCGCCGATGGCCCCCGCGCAGGTACAGCCGGCCAGGGTGAGCGCCGCGGCGAAAGCGAGAACAGAGAACCACCGGGAGGTGTGCAGCATGTCGTGCTCCATGGTCGGGCCCCCTTGAAGCGTCGAACCGTCTCGCCAGCCGCGAGACGCGAGCGCACTCTCGCACGCGGTCCCTTGCCCGCCTATTCCTCGCGTGCCACATGTCAGGAATGGCGGCACAGAAGAGGCCCCGGCTATACCTCACGCACATGACCCGTCTGCCGCTCGCTCTCGCGCTCGTTGCCCTCTCCGCCCAGGCTCAACCTGCTGGGTGGAGCCTCGATGTTCCTTCCACCGAGCTGGCGGTGAAGACGTGGAAGACCGGGGCGGGCGCGTCGTTGGCGCACGACCACGTGGCGCGCGCGACGAAGTTTTCCGGAAAGGCCTCGCTCAATGATTCGGGCAACCCCGAGTCGCTCCAGCTCGAGCTGACGGTGGACGTGGCCGGGCTCATTCCCGACGAGCCCGAGGCGCGCCGGAAGTACTACCTGCCGAACACCCCGGTACCCGAGAAGGATCGCCAGAAGGTGCTGGAGAACATGCTCAGCGACGAGCAGCTCGACGCGGCGAAGTTTCCCACCATCGGCTTCGTGGTCTCGAAGGTGACCCGCGACGAGAGCGGCGCGCTGCAGTGCGCGGGCAAGTTGACCCTGCACGGGGTGACGAAGGAGCTGAGGTTTCCCATCAAGGTGAAGACGGGCGATCGGCAGGTCGAAGGTGATGCACAGGTGAAGTTCAAGACCAGCGACTTCGGCGTGAAGCCCTACAGCGCGGCGCTGGGGTTGATCAGGAACAAGGACGAGGTCGAGCTGGTGGTGCACGTGGTGTTGAAGCGCTGAAGCTTCGGCCATCGGCCGGGTGAGGGGCCCGGCTCCGTTGCCCTGAACGCCCCTCACCCCGACCCTCTCCCCGCTTCGCAGGGAGAGGGAGCACGTCGTCACAACTTCTGCGCGAGGCCCCACTTCACCACCGGCGCCGCAGCCTTCGCCTGCTCCAGCACCCAGCCCTTGAACTCCGCCCCGAAGCGCACGCTCCTGGGCACCTTCTGGCAGCTGAGCGCGAGCGCCTTGTTCTTGAGCAACTCCACCCGCGGGTGATCAGCGCTGACGCCCGGAGGCGGCCGCTTGAGCCGCTCCATCGAATCCGGCACCAGCCCCCCTTTGCCCGCGGCGGCGATCAACTTCGCCAGCGGCGCGCCAGTCTTCTCCTCGACGAGCAACTTGCGCAGCTTCTGCAAACTCGCCGGCTCCAGCATGTAGAAGCCGAAGGCCACCACCTCCTCCAACCCCAGGTGCAGGTAGAGCGCGGCCGGGCCTTCCATCGGCTTGAAGCCCTCGAAGGGCAACATGCCGGCGATGTTCGTCTTGTAGGGGCTCTTGTCCTTGGCGAACCGCACGTCGCGGTTCAGGCGGAAGACCTTGGTGGGCCCCAGCTTCCGCCCGTAGATCTTCTCCAGGGGCGCGCGCAGCTCGGCGAGCAACGAGCGCATCGGCTGCAACCACAGCTGCTCGTAAGCCAGCTTGTGCGCCTGGAACCACTCTCGGTTCTGCGCCATCGCCAGGCTCTGAAACCAGCTGATGCCGGCTTTGGGAAAACCGGCGAACGGTGCGGTGGGCAGCTCCGCCTTCGTCTTCTTCGTGGCCATGACGGCCACTCCTACTACGGGCTCGCCGAGGCGCCGGTCTCTTCGGTGAACAGCGCGTCGGTCGCCGAGGTCTTCCGCGGGCGGCCGCGCTTCCTGGGCGTTGCCGCCAGCTCGGCCCCTTCGACCGGCACGCTCACCGGCTGCTTGCGCAAGCGGGGCAGGGCGAGCGCGTTGACCTTCACCGCCAGCGCTTCGTCGTGCTCGGCGAACACCTTCAAGTAGGCGTGCAGCCGGTGGCCCTTGCGCAGCAACGCCTCCTGCTCTTCGTCGAGCGCCACCCGCACCGCGTCACGCTGCGCTTCGATGTGGAGCAGCTCGAGCTGGCGCTCCTTGACCCGGGCCACGGCGACCTGCAACCCCGTGGCATCCAGCTCGGGGAAACGCACGTCGGGCAACGACGAGAAGAGTTGAAGGAGTTGCTGCAGATCAGCCGGGAGAAGTTCGAGATCGTTCATGGTGGCTCCTGAAAGGGTGTTCAGTATCCACCCGGCTCCGATTCCGCGCAAGAAAAGTTCACCGGCTGATCAGCGCGGCCGACAAATTCCCGCGCTGGCCGTTCGGGCGTAGCCTCTGAAGCTCCTCCGTGAAGCCATCCCTCGGCATCGATCTCGGCACTACGAACAGCGCGGTCGCGACCTGTTCGCTGGGTGAGCCGCGCATCATCGAACGCGCCACCGGGCAGCGGCTGTTGCCCTCGTTGGTGGGCATCACCGAAGACGGCCGACGGGTGGTGGGTGAAGAGGCGCGCCTGCTCTCGCAGATTTCTCCCGACATGGTCGCCTCGGCCACCAAACGCTTCATCGGCCAGCGGTGGACGCCTGAGCTCGCCGCGCGATCACGCCTGCTCTACCCGTACACGCTGGTGGCGGGCTCCGGCGAAGACGTGCGGGTGAAGCTGGGTGCGCAGACGCTGCCCATCGTGCAGATCGCCGGCATGTTGTTGTCCGAGCTGCGCGCCGACGCCGAGGATCTCTTCGGTACCGAAGTGCGCAAGGCGGTGATCACCGTGCCCGCGAACTTCACCGACGCGCAGCGGCAGGCCACCCGCGAGGCCGCGGAGATCGCCGGCATCGAGCCCTTGCGCCTGCTCAACGAGCCCACCGCGGCCGCCATGGCCTACGGGCTGAGCAGCGGGTTTGCCGGCACCTGCGTGGTGTTCGACCTGGGCGGTGGCACCTTCGACGTCTCGGTGCTCGAGGTGAAAGACGGCGTGTTCGAGGTGCGCGCCACCGCGGGTGATCCGTACTTCGGCGGTGACGACTTCGACAACGTGTTGGTGCAGTGGCTGCTCTCGCACGTGCAAGACGCGCCTTCCCGCGAGCGGGTGACCCACGATCGGTTGGCGGTGCAGCACTTGAAGCAGCTGGCCGAGCGGGCCAAACGTGAAGTGTCCACCGCCGAGTTGTCGCGCATCTCGGCGGTGTTGCTGCCCGATACCCGCGGCCGGGGCATCGTGCTCGAGTCGATGCTCACCCGCACGTTCTTCGAGAAGCTGGTGCGCCCGAAGACCGAACACGCCCTGGCCATCGTGGAGAAGGCGCTGCTGGAAGCCAACGTCTCGGCCAGTGACATCGACACCGTGCTGTTGGTCGGTGGCATGACCCGGGTGCCGTTGTTGCGCTCGTTGGTCTCGAAACACTTCGGCAAAGAACCCGATTCACGCGTCGACCCCGATGAAGCGGTCGCGCTCGGTGCGGCGGTACACGCGGCCGAGCTGGTGGAGAAGAAAGGCAAGACGCTGTTGCTCGACGTGGTGGGCGCGTCGTTGGGCGTGCAGATCGCCGGCGGGCTGGTCAAGCCGCTGCTGCTGCGCAACACCATGCTGCCCTGTCACGCCACCGAGGTGTTCTACCCGGGCCACGATGGGCAGACGGTGGTGCGGGTGCCGGTGCTGCAAGGTGACGGCAAACGCGCGGAAGAGAACACGCGCCTGGGCGAAGTGAAGCTGGGCAATCTGCTCGGCACCTTGCGCAAGGAGCACGCGATCGAGGTCACCTTCGCGATGGACACCGAAGGCATGCTCTCGGTCAGCGCGGTGGATCGGCTGTCGGGGCAGAGCGAAGTGGTGAAGGTCGATGCCCGCATGGATCTGCCGAAGAAAGAAGCCGACGCCCTGGCCGCGCAGGAAGAAGCACACCGGGCGGAGCAGCTGTCGGTCGACGCGCAAGAGCGGCGGAAGAACCGGCACGCGCGGCGGGCCCTGCATGGGGCGTTGGTGTCGGTGCGCAAGGTGCACCGCGAGATGCAGGTGTTGGCGGCAGACCCGGAGCAGACCGACGCGAAGCAGCTGGCTGATCAGCTCGCCACGGCCATCGTCGATGCAGAAGTGACCGAGTCGTCAGGCACGCTGGAAGACGTCGAAGCGACCACGCAGCGTCTGCTTCAGATGATCGCCAACTAATCAGCGTCGGTACCGAAGGAATCCGAACATGCAACCCACCAGACCCCCCACAGTCCCCGGGGACGCCCAATGGCAGGAGAAGGAGCAGACCTGGGTCCAGGGCGCGATGCTGAACGGTGCGCACGTCGGAGTCTGGTCCGCCTGGCGAGCTGACGGCACGCCGCTGTACCGCGCTCCCTACAGTCCGCGCTTCCCGGGCGCGCTGCATGGTGATGTCGAGACGTTCGAGGCCAATGGGACCGTGCACCAGCTCGACCGGTACCACCATGGGAAGCACGTCGGCTCGCGCCTCGTCTCCGATGGGCAGCTCTCTCGAGCCCCGTTCATTTCCGGGGAGGTGAGCCACGCCCGAACCGAAGGCGGCGCACGGCACTTCTGGCAAGCGTGGTTGGAAGACAGCGTGACGTTGGTGGTGAGGAGCGGCGAGATCGACGTCGTCGCCAACGAGCTTCGGACCGAGTACGAGAATGCGTCTTTTGCGCAGAAGGGCATGCTGAAGGCGCAGGCCGCAGCGGCCGAGCTCGGGTTCTCCGACGAGGCTGAAGCTGAAGCCAAGCACGACCCCGTGGCCCGCAGCGAGCTCGAGGCCCTCGCTGAGAAGCACACTGTCGGCACCCGGAAAGAGAAACCTGCGGCCACCGTCAAGCGGCTGAAGCGGTTTCTCGCGGCGGCGAAGTCGGCGGGGTGGTCGAAGCTGCCCAAGCTCACGGGGCCCAAGCCGTGGACGCCGAGCGCCATGGCCAAGGCGAAGAAGGCGCTGGGGGTCACGCTCCCCGCCGGCGTCCAGGGGGCCCTGAAAGAGGCGGGCGCGCTCGTCCTCTCGTCGAATTACCTGAGCCTGAGGGTCGCCGCGTCACCCGACGAGCTCGACTACGACACCGAAGTCGGACGGGTGCACGACTCGCCGGACTACGCGAACCTCTACGGTTTCTCCAAGGCCAGGTTCAACGCGAAGACGGTGGAGAAGAACTTCGCGCGCCTCGCGCTCACCTCGTACGTGTTCGACGACGATGACCACCATGAGGACGGCGATGTCGGCCTCATCGTGGTGAACCGCGCCTCCGGCCCTGCCGCTCCCGAAGGCGTGTGGGAGATGCCGCATGACGACGGCTACGAGCACCAACTCCGCGCAACCACCGTAGAAGGTTTCTTCAGCTGGGTGGTCGACCGCGCGATCCGCTGCGTGGCGCTCCATGCCGTGGCGGACGACTGACCACCCTCAGCCGCCATCACGACATGCGCTCGGCACCACGGTCGTGCAATCACCACTCGACGGTGGAGTGATGGGACAGCCCTTTGATGATTCAGTTACCTGTCGCTCCACGGACTGCATCGCTCGCGACGCGGAGCTGCTGACCAAAGTCGGCAAGGCTCGCACTCAAAGCGGATGTCGCCGCAACATCGAAGCTTCGAGCGATCGGGAGGCCGATCGCGAGGCGCTGATCGCGTGTCGCGCGCTCGTCCCCGTACAGGATTCTTTTCAACTCCCGTCGCTCCTGCCCAGTGGTGCCGAAGGCGTGCGGTTGCTTGTTGTGAGGGAAGCGTCGGTCAGCGAGAAGGAGCCACGTTTCGAGAACCTGAACGGGAACCGCGAACACGAACTGCAGAGGTGGGAGCTGTGGCCGCGGCCAGCTCGCGACTTCTCGCACGGCTGCCGCCAATCGCAGCGCGCACAGTCTGCAGGCGGCCGAAGGCTCTTGCTCGTGTCCGGGTTCATGAAGCGGCGCTCCATCATTGTCGATGACGAAGACGGCGCCGTGCGCTTCGGTTGGGAAGATCGCTTTCGCGATGAACGGCGCGAGCTTGAGGGCGTCCTGCCAGCCCCCCGAGCGTCCCAGCAGCAGGTTGGTGGGGAGCGCCTCGATGCTTTCGCCCAGAACTCGCTCCGCGAAGGCTCGGAGGATCTCGTCGTCCGAACGGTCCTCGGAGCAAAAGGCGAACTTCACTTGGAAGGCACTCCCCCCAAGACGCCCGAGTACCAGAGCTCTCCAAGCGAGACGTCTCGAAGCTGCTGCTGCACGTCGGGGAGTGAGCTGAGTTGAGTGGCTCGTGTGCCTTGCTCGTCAGTTCGATCGAGAATGAGCACGGACTCTGGATAGTCGCGGAACTCGTTGAGCAGCACGGGCGAGTGGGTCGTCAGCAGGAACTGCGAGCCGGTCGCAGCCACCCGGTTGATCTGCTCGAGGATCTCTTTGATGCGCCGGGGATGGATGCCCCTGTCGGGCTCCTCCAGGCAGACGAACGCTCGACCACCGCTCATTTGAGAGACGGTTGAGAGCGCGAGGAACAGAAGAATGCCATCTGAGACGGCATCGGCCTTGAAGACCTGATCCCCCTCGAGAATGCCCACGACCTTGTTTCCTTCTGCATCGACCGTCGGAGTGACGATCCCGGTGATGGAGGGCACCACGGCTGACACCTCCTGCTCGATGCGCCTCCGCACGGCGGGCTGTTCACCGTGAAGACGGTCGAGCGTGGCCGCCAGGTTCTCGCCGCTCGGCTTGAGCTGTACCCCAGGAACGGGAAGGGACTTGGCGCGAAGGCGGTCCATCGAGAAGTCGGCGACCACCAACTGTGCGAGGTGCTGGCCGAACTGTCGGATCGGCTCTGGGCAGAGCGGCAATTGAACGATGGAGCGGAGGACGCCGCCTGGCTCCTCCGTACTGAATGCAACGGGTGACCCCTGGATATGAACGAACGTGCGCGTGGGGGTCCGTTGAGTGCCAAGCTCAACCTCGCCGTGACTCGAGAGTTCTTCGACGCCAAATCCTGGACCACCGACTCTGTAGTGGACCGTCGTTGATCCGAACAACGCTTCGACGCTGATCTCGAGTCGCTGATCGCTTGAGCGACTGAAGACCTCGGCGGTTCCACCAGCATTCTCAATCGCTGTCGCAAAGCCCTCACGCACGATGGTGCTCAGAAACGTGAGCGCTCTGAGCACGTTCGACTTCCCGCAGTTGTTCGGCCCGACGAGCACCGAGACCCGCGTCAGCGGAACGCTGAAGTCCTTGAGCGTCTTGAAGCCTTTGACCGAGAGCTTGGTGATCATGACGTCGCCAAAGACGAGTCTGCTCCACCTCGCCTGAAAGTCACGAATTGGCCCGCCCGAAGGGCGGACTCAGACCGTCGCGAGCTTCTGGTTCAGCTCACCCAGCTCGAGCCGCAGCTGCTCGTCGGACTCTTTGAGGTTCTCGATCTTGCGCACCGAGGTGAGCACCGTCGAGTGGTCCTTGTTGAAACGTTTGCCGATCTCCGGCAACGACGCGGCGGTCAACGTGCGGCACAGGTACATCGCCACCTGCCGCGCATGCGCCACGTGTTTGACCCGGCGTTCGCCCCGCAGCTCGTCGACCGCCAGCTTGTAGTAGCGCGCCACTTCCCGCTGGATCGACTCGGTATCGAGCGCCTTCTGCGCGGGGATCATGTCGGCCAGCACCTGCGCGCACAGCTCTTCGGTCAGCGGCTGCCCGGTGAGCGCATGCACCGCGGTCACTTTGATCAACGCGCCTTCGAGCTCCCGAACGTTCCGCGCCACGTGCCTTGCGATGAAGTGGGTCACCTTGTCGGTGAGGTTCACCCCGTCGGCCGCCGCCTTCTTCTTCAAGATGGCCACGCGCGCTTCGAAGTTCGGCTCGTGCACGTCGGTGATGAGCCCCATCGCGAACCGCGAGCGCAGGCGATCTTCCAGCCCGGGGATCTCGGAAGGCACGGTGTCAGAGGTCATCACCACGGCCTTGCTCATCTGGTGGAGCGCGTTGAACGTGTAGAAGAACTCGTTCTGCGTCTCCTGCTTCTTCCCGAGGAACTGGATGTCGTCGATGAGGAGCACGTCGCACTCCTCGCGGAAGCGGCGGCGGAACTCGGTCATGCGCTGGTCGCGCACCGACTCGATGAACTGGTTGGTGAACTCTTCGCTCGACAGGTACATCACCCGCGCGCTGGGCGTGCGCGTGACGATGCGGTTGCCGATGGCGTGCAGCAGGTGCGTCTTGCCCAGGCCCGTTCCGCCGTAGATGAACAGCGGGTTGTAGGCCCGGCCCGGCGATTCGGCCACCGCGTAGGCCGCCGCGGCCGGCAGCTGGTTCGAATCGGAGACCACGTAGGTCTCGAAGGTGAACCGCTCGTTGAGGCGGGCCGGCCGGCGCAGCTGTGAGACTGGCGGTGCGGCAGGCAAAGGGGCGCTGACTTCTCCCTTCTCGACCTTCTGCCAGAGCACTTTGACCGCGTGGCCGATCACCCGGGTCAACGCGCCGCCCATCAACTCTGAGTAGTGATCGTCTACCCAATCGCGGAAAAACAGATCCTCGACGCCCAACGTGAGGGCGCCGCCCTCGTAGGACATCGGCTGCAGCTGCAGGAGCTGCGAGACCACATAGGGCTGCCCATCATTGCGCAGCTGTTCAAGTGCGTTCTGCCAGAGGTTGCGCGCACTTACCGTCGAATCGGCCATGTCGACGACACCAGGAACGAAGAAGAGTTTTGCAGCGGAACGACGGAGCGAGGCGGGAGGGGCAGCCTCATACACACGGGCCTTTTTCGTGATCAAGAACTTCTCGAAAGGCAAAGCGTCGCGGGGGGTTGCGCAGGCTGAGCCGGCCTGTGGAAGCCGATCAGCATCCCCTTTGCCCGAAAGTCGCGTCACGCCTCGGTGACGTGACTGGGTGTACGTGCTCCGCAAAAGTGGGGGGCAGACCGGGCCCTGGGCCGTTTCCCACATTCTCCACAGGGTGAATTGCGGGGTTTCCCACAGACTCCACAGCGTTCTCCACAGGCTGTGTGGAGGGGTTTCGAGCAGCGACTCACCGTTTCACTGGAGGGGCTCTGATCGTTCAGTTCTTGACGAGCCGCGAGGGGGGGGAATAAGGGCCACCCCCTCTCGGGTGCAGTTGTCTCGTTCCCGCGTTTCCCGTCATTTGATTCTGGAAGGAGCCACTCCGTGGCCAAGCGAATTCCGACGTACCAGCCGTCCAAGGTGAAGCAGGCCCGCGCGGTGGGTTTCCGCAAGCGCAACAAGACCAAGGCCGGTCAGGCGATCTTGAAGAAGCGCCGCGCGAAGGGCCGGAAGCGCCTCGCCGGCAAGGCGTACTCGAAGTAAGTCGTGCCCGCCGAGGCGGACCAGCCGAAGCAACACCCCTTCTCCTTCCCCAAGGAGCTGCGCCTTCGCCGGCGCAGTGAGTTCCTGCGGGTGCAGGACAAGGGGCACAAGATCACGGCTGACTGTCTTCTGTGTCTGGTGCTCCCCAATGGAACACCAGACCGGGTGACGCGGTTGGGGCTCACGGTCTCCACCAAGGTGGGGCCATCGGTGGTTCGCAACCGCATCCGACGCCGGCTCCGAGAGCTGTTTCGGGTGCGCAAAGCCAGCCTTCCTCAGGGGCTCGACATGGTCTTCATCGCCAGAAGCAGTGCACGAGAGGCCGACTGGCCCCGCATGGTCCGAGCCTACGAGCGCATCGAGCGCGAGCTCGGGCAGAAGTTCAAACGGGTATGAGAGCCCTCGTGGTGCAGCTGCTGCTGTTGCCACTGCGCTTCTACAAGTGGGCGATCTCGCCGCTGCTACCCCCGATGTGCCGTTTTCACCCGTCGTGCAGCGTCTACGCGATGGGCGCGCTGGCGGTGCATGGCCCCTTCAAGGGCACCTGGCTCGCCGCGCGCCGCCTGACGCGGTGTCATCCGTTCAACCCGGGCGGTCTTGACCCCGTGCCGCCGCGCAAGGGTGTTGCCGCGCACGACGTTCTGGCGCACGACGAGCCCGAAATTGCCGCGCGTCTGAACGCTCCGCCTCACCCAATGCTGGGCCTGCAGCCGGCCCCTCACCAAGACCCTTCCCCTGCTTCACCGGGCAAGGGAGACAGATAGGTCATGGATCAACAGAAGCGCCTCCTCCTCGCCATCTCGCTCATGTTCGGGCTCACCTTGATCTGGACGCAGTTCGTCTGGAAGCCCGAGGCCGAAGCAGAAGCCGCGCGCATCGCCGCGATGGATGCCGGCGTGACCCTCGACGCGGGCGCAGTGGCCCAGGTGGAGATCGCCCCGCCTCCCGTCGAGCCGGTGATGATCGACGGTGGCCTGCTGGAAGACGGCGGCATCGTGTTGATCGCGGCCGCTCCGGTGGCGTTGCCCATGCGGGAAGTGAGCATCGACCGCCCCACCACCAAACTCACCTTCACCACCGAAGGCGCCGGGTTGGTCAGCGCCGAGCTGACCGGTGATCGCGAACGCGAAGAGAAGTCGCTGAGCATCGTGGAGGGCTGGAAGAAGATGTTCGGCGCCCAATACGAGCCGGCGCCGCACATGAACCTCGCGCGCGCAGTGCCCGGCGTGGGGCCCAACGTGGCGGTCTCGCTGCTGGGCGCTTCCCCGGTCGCCGCGACGGCGCGCTACGCGGTGGTGGAAGAGAGCCCGGGCAAGGCGGTGTTCACCACCACCTCCGGCCCCTGGGAAGTGACCAAGACCTTCACCTGGACGCAGGCCGAACGCTCCGACACGGATCCCGCCGGCTACCTCTCCACCCTGGCGGTCAGCGTGAAGAACGTCAGCACCACCGCGCAGAACGGCGAGCTGGGCGTGCACGCGATTCGCGCCATCGTGCCGGGGGCGGAAGAAGCGCCTTCGATGTTCGGAGGCATCGGCAACCAGGCCTCCGTGCTCTGCCGCGCGGCCGACGACGTGACCCGCAAGGTGCCGCCCGGTGAAGGTGGTGGCTTGTTCAGCTGCGGCTCTGCGGCGGTGTACGACGAGGAGAAGAAGGGCCTGCTGCAGTTCGTGGGCATCGATCAGCAGTACTTCCTCACCGCCATCTGGCCCAAAGACGGGGCCGTCGAGGGCCGGTGTCTCATCACCGCCAAACCCGCCGAGCGCCAGGCCGCGTTGTTCATGCCGGTCACCCTGCAGCCGGGTGAATCGGTCACCCGGAACTTCGGCGTGTTCCTCGGCCCCAAGGAGCTCAACCTGCTCCAGGCCATCGGCTCGTCGGCCGCGCCCGGGACCTTCGACCCCGAGCTCGAGAAGAGCGTCGACTTCGGGTTGTGGGCGGTCATCTGCAAGGTGCTCATCTCGTTGCTGCGCTTCTTCCACGGCGTGGTGGGCAACTGGGGCCTCGCCATCATCCTGCTCACCGTGATGGTGAAGCTGCTGCTGCTCCCGTTGACTCACCGCGCGATGGTGAGCGCGGAGTCGATGAAGAAGCTCCAGCCCAAGATGGAGGAGATCAAGAAGAAGTACCCCGACGATCGCGAGAAGCAGAACGTCGAGACGATGAAGCTCTACAGCGAGGGCAAGGTGAACCCGCTCGGTGGCTGTCTGCCGTTGCTGCTGCAGCTGCCCATCTGGGCCGCGCTCTTCACCACCCTGCGCACCAGCTACGAGCTCTACGGCGAACCCTTCTACGGCGTGTGGAGCAACCTCACCTCGAAGGATCCGACCTACCTGATGCCGCTCGCGCTCGGCATCACCATGATCATCACCCAGCGCCTGCAGCCGCAGATGATGGACAAGAGCCAGGCGTTCTTGATGACCTGGATCATGCCGGTGTTCTTCACCGCCATCATGATGAACTACCCGGCGGGCCTGGCCCTCTACATCTTCACCAACAACCTGCTCTCCATCATCCAGCAGTACGCGTTGAGGAAGTGGTTGGCGCGCAACGAGCCCCCCGCAGGAGGTTTGAAGGCATGAGCGAAGCGGCTGCAGTGCTCACCGGCCCGGACAAGCGGCCCCAGGTCGAGACGTTGTTGAACGACGTGTTTCGCCTGATGGACTACCCGGCGAAGCTCGACTTCAAGGACATGCCTGACGGCAGCCTGGGTGTGTCGGTGCACTTCGAAGGCGGCGAGCTGCCCGGCATCACCGCGGGCAAACGCAGCTACCTCATCGACTCGGTGCAGTTCTGGCTGAACAAGGTGGTCAACCGGCCCAACGTGCCGCGCCGCTGGGTGAACCTGGCCGTCGACTCGTTCCCCGAGCCGCGCATGCCTGGCCAGCCGAGAGAACCGCGCGAGCCCAAAGAGCCCGCGGCGCCGATGGCGGCTCCTGTCGCGGCTCCCGTGGCCCCGCAGAAGCGCGCGGAAGCCCCCAGGCGGCCCGAGCGCCCGGAGCGGGGTGAGAAGAAGCCCGAAGCCCCGCGTTCGACCACCACCCCCGCGCCGCCGCCGCCTGCGCGCGGCCGGGGCCGGGAGATCGACGAACGCACGCTGACCCCCGCGGCTGATCCGGCGTTGCTCGCGGCCGGCACGCTGCTGGCGGAGAAGTCGGCGAAACATGGCCGGGTGTACGGGGTGATGTTGCTGACGCCCGAAGCGCGCGCGCAGATGTTGAAGGCCGCTGACGAGGTGAAGGGCGTCACGGGTAAGGCCGAAGGTGAAGGCCACTGGCGGCGGTTGGTGATGGTGCCGGAGAAGCTCGCGGTCATCGCCAAGAAGCAGGTGATGCCGGACTACGACGACGAAGAAGACGAGTGACCATGGCCAAGACGCGCGAGCAGAAATTGTATGGAGCGGCGGTGCTGAAGGTGAGCTTTCTCCTTCGCGACGCGTCCGACTCGCCTGCGTTCAAGCTGGTCTACCCGGGCGTGCTGCGTGACCTCGGCCTCGAGGACAAAGAGGTCGACGAGTTCATCGCGGCCAATCGGGAAGCGGTTGAAAAGTCCGCCCGGGGCGAGCCAGGTTGACGGGTTCCCCTCTCCCGTCGGGCAGGGCGAGCGCATCTTAGGTGATCGGAATCACGAGTCTTCGGTGAGTCCTCGCGTGAGGACCAAGGCGAGGTAGTCGTCATCCCACCCCGCGC
>JAUYRZ010000033.1 GCA_030695565.1 Archangium sp. | reverse complement strand
GGGCGTCATCCAGATCTTCAACGTTGGCGCTGAGCGCATGCTGGGCTACACGGCCGCCGATGTGATGAACAAGATCACGCCGGCCGACATTTCCGATCCGCAGGAAGTGATAGCACGTGCCAAGGCATTGAGCGTCGAACTCGGAACGCCGATCACGCCCGGCTTCGAGGCCCTGGTGTTCAAGGCCTCGCGCGGGATCGAGGACATCTACGAGCTGACCTATATCCGCAAGGACGGCACCCGGTTCCCCGCCGTCGTGAACGTCACCGCCCTGCGCGACGCGCAGGACGCCATCATCGGCTACCTGCTCATCGGCACTGACAACACCGCGCGCAAGCAGGTCGAAGAAGAGCAAAAGAAGTCCGATCAGCGCCTGCGCGACCAGCAATTCTACACCCGCTCGCTGATCGAATCCAACACCGACGCGATCATGACCACCGACCCCTCCGGCGTTATCACCGACGTCAACAAGCAGATGGAGGCGCTCACCGGCTGCACCCGAGACGAGCTGATCGGCGCGCCCTTCAAGAACTACTTCACCGACCCGGAGCGGGCCGAAGCGGGCATCAAGCGGGTGCTGCGCGAGAAGAAGGTCACCGACTACGAGCTCACCGCGCGCGCCCGTAACGGCGAGCAGACGGTGGTCTCCGTCAACGCCACCACCTTCTACGATCGTGATCGCAAGCTGCAGGGCGTCTTCGCTTCGGCGCGCGACGTGACCGATCGCAACCGGCTCCACCAGTCTCTGCAGGAAAAGAACGTCGAGCTGGAAGCCGCCCGTTCGCTGGCCGAGAAGGCCAACCTCGCCAAGTCTGACTTCCTCTCCAGCATGAGCCACGAGCTGCGATCGCCGCTCAACGCCATCCTGGGGTTCGCCCAGTTGATGGACACCGACAAGAAGCAGGCGCCGGGCCAGAAGGAGAGCATCGCGCAGATCCTCCAGGCGGGCTGGCACCTGCTCAAGTTGATCAACGAGATCCTCGATCTCGCGAAGGTGGAGTCGCGGCAGGTGCCGCTGTCGGAAGAGCCCGTCTCGCTGGCCGAGGTGCTCGTCGAGTGCCAGGGCATGATCGAGCCCCAAGCGCAGCAGCGGGGGCTGGCGCTGAAGTTCCCCCACTTCGACGTGCCGTGTTTCGTGAAGGCCGATCGCACCCGGCTCAAGCAGGTGTTGATCAACCTCCTGTCGAACGCCGTGAAGTACAACCAGCGGGCGGGCACCGTCGAGGTGACCTGCACCACGGTCAACGAAGGCCGCACCCGCTTGAACATTCGGGACACCGGGGCAGGGCTGCTCCCTGATCAGCTCGCGCAGCTCTTTCAGGCCTTCAACCGCTTGGGGCAGGAAGCAGGCGGGGAAGAAGGCACGGGCATCGGCCTGGTGGTGGCCAAGCGCCTGGTCGAGCTGATGGGCGGCACCATCGGGGTGGAGAGCACGGTGGGAGAAGGCTCGACGTTCTGGTTCGAGCTGCTCTCGGTGGCAGAACCGCGCATGCCTTCACACGATGAGATCGCCCCCACCGTGCTCGTCACCTCATCGGGCGCGCGGCGGCAGCTGCTGCTCTACGTCGAGGACAACCCGGCCAACTTGAAGCTGGTCGAGCAGATCGTCGGCCGGCACCCGCAGCTGCGCCTGCTCACGGCGGTCAACGGAGATCTCGGCGTGGAGCTCGCGCGCTCCACCCTGCCCGACCTCATCTTGATGGACATCAACCTGCCGGGCATCAGCGGGTTCGACGCGATGAAGATCATCAAGGCAGGCCCGACGACCGCGCACATTCCCATCGTCGCGGTGAGCGCCAACGCCATGCCGCTCGACGTGGAGCGCGGGCTGAAGGCGGGCTTCTACCGGTACATCACCAAGCCCATTCGGGTCAGCGAGTTCATGGAGGCGGTCCACATCGCGCTCGAGTACGCCGCCGCCCACCCAGGCCCCGCGCGGCCGAAATGACGCCCTCGGCGCGGGTGCTGGCAGCGAAGATCCTGGTGGTCGACGACCAGGAAGCGAGCCTCGACCTGATGGAGCAGATTCTGCACAGCGCCGGCTACAAGTCGGTGCTCTCCACGTCTGACCCGGCCGAGGTCTACGCGCTCCACCGGCTTCATCAGTTCGACCTCATCCTCCTCGACCTGAAGATGTTTCCGATGGATGGCTTCATGGTGATGGACGGCCTCAAGACCCACTCGACGCAGGTGCCGGCGACTTCGTCGCCAAGCCCGTGCAGATAGATGAGGTGCTCATTCGGGTGTGCAAGATGATCGAGCTGCGCCTGATGGAGCTGGCCCGGAAGGCGTGACGTCGGCGGTCAACGCGAGCTCGTACGAAGGCGCATGAAAAAGCGAAAAGCGCCCTGGAGTCCGGGGCGTTCGAGGTGTTCGTGCGCTGCTCATTGCGAGCAGGCCTCCTGGCCACGGGCGAGGAGGCTCATGTGAGGAGGTCAGGGCGGGGCGACTTTCACGGCCGTGACAACCCTGTTGCTACGCGAAGCAACAGGGTTGTGATGGCTTGAAGAGGACCGGGCCCCTGACCCACGAGCTCGAAGCCACGCGCACTGCGTCACAAAATGCTCGCAGCGAGAGGCGCGCTCGATTGGCCCCTGAGCCAGACACGAACCACACCACCTTCCATCCGAGCGGCCGCTTTAGCGAGCCAGCGTCTTCGTCGGCACGAGCTTCCGCTCAGCCGTCCACCGCTGCAGATCGCCCAGCACCACCGAGATCTTCGGCCCATCCAACTGCACGCCCGCACTCAAGGCTCCGGCGTGCGCCACCACGTTGCCCCACGGCTCGAGCTTCGGGTCGGTCGGCGACGCTTCACGAAGCGTGAGCACACCTTCGACGCGCACGTTCTGAGAGGTGAGGCTGAACTTCGGCAAGTCGATGCGATCGGCGCGCACCATCATCGTCGCCTCGAGCTTCACGTTGGGCGAGTCGGTGAACATGCCCAGCACACCCGGCAGCGGCGCGTTGGCCGAGACGATCGCCAGCAGCGGCTGCAGGTTCGACGAACCGACCGCGAGCTTCGTCGACCAGAGAATGTCGGCGTTGGGTGAGAGCAGGCAGGGGTCAGCCACCGCGCGAAGCCAGAGGTTCTGCCAGCTGCGGCCCTGGGCGACGAGCGTCGCGCCTTCGATCGACACGGTGCTGCCCGACAGGTCCATCGCGCCGGTGTTGGCGTTGAGCGAGTGGAGCTTGCCGTGCACGAGCAGCTTGCCGGTGATGGTGGCGCTGCGGTTCTTCACCGTCACGTCGCTCGCGGTGAGCTGAAGCTCGCCGCTGGTGCGCGCCGGCGCCGAGTCGAGCTTCACGGTCGCTTCGACCAGGCCGGTGCCGCCACCGAAGTGAACGCCTGCGCCACCCGGGATGAACTGGTTGAGCGAGGTGAGCGTCTTCAGGTGGCCGCCCTGGAGCTTGATCACCGCGTCGATGTCGATGGCGCGGGTGAGATCGGCCGGGCCCACCGCGTCGAGCTCGAAGAGATCCGCGTCGACCAACTGCTCTCCGTCGCGCTGCTTGAGCGCGGCGTTCGAGATGTCGACGGACAACGCCAGGCGGCCCTTCGCGGTGCGCCCGGTCACCGCCGCGGCGCCCCACACCTCGACCAGCGGCAGCTTCACCGCGATGCGCGAAGAGCGATACGAGAGCTTCGCGCCGTCGGTCACCACGCCGCCGACCACCTGCAGGTCGACCTCGAGCTGGCCGGGGTTGCCGCTGACGCTCACCGTCGACAGACCACTGACGTTGGTGAGGTAGTCGTTCAAGAAACGGGGCTGCGCAGAGGCAGACAGCTTCACGTCGGCCATCAGCCCGCGGAACGAGTCGAAGTCGAGCTTCGAAGTGTTCACCTCGGGCAGCGTGACGCGCAGGTCGAGACTCTCGATGCTCACTTCGTTCGGCTCGACGGCGACCAGCTTCGACTTCGCGTCGACGAGGTGTCCGTCGTCGATGGCCAACCTGCGAAACGGCTCGTACAACATGCCGCCGGTGACGGTCGCGTCGCCGGTGTAGCGCATGCGATCGATCCACAGCTCGCGCAGGTGACTGACCTCGAGGTCGATGAACTCGAGCGAGAGCAGCTGGATCTCCTGGGCCTGCACCTCGTTCGGGTTCTCCGCCTGGTCGAGCAGCGCCGTCTCGTAACCGAGGATCGGGGGCAGCTCGGCGAGGTGCGCCTCGAGCGGATCACCCTTCTTCATGCGCGGGCGAATGTGCATCACCACGCCGCTCGCCTTGACCTGGGTGGCCATGAAGCGCTGGTGCAGCAGGGTCCACGGGTGCAGGTTGCCGTGCACTTCGTCGGCGGTGATCATCACCTGCACCGTGCGGTCTTGCATGGACAGCTGAAAGTCACGCACCTCGAACTGCAGCGGGATGAGGGTCCACGCCCGGGTGTAGTGAATCTGCACCAGCTGAGGGCTGTTGTTCAGCGCCAGCTCGCCCCACGGAGAGGCGAGCAGCGCGTTGACGCCCACGTAGTAGAGCGCCACCACCGACAAGACCAACACACTCAACACTCGAAGCAGTTTCTTCATGACGGTCTTCTTGCGAGCGTTGAGAGCGTGAGTGATTACGGCGCGGGCTGAACGACGGTACTGGCGTCGAGGTTGACCGCGCTCTGAGCGAGCAGCCGGCCGTTGATCGAAGCGCCCGTGGCCAGCACGATGGCGGTCTGCGAGAGCATCACGCCTTCGGCATGCGAGGTGGTGCCCATCGAGATCCGGCCAGCCACCTGCCAGAACACGTTCTTCGCCAGCGCCCCACCGGTCAGCGCAATGCGCACGCCGTTGTTGATGGTGAGGTCCTGGGCGATCTGGAAGATGAAGACGTCGGTCGCGTTGCCATTGAGGGTCACGTCGCTCGTGAGCAGCAGGCCCGTGCCCCACTGGTAGACGCCCGGGGTCAACGTCATGCCGCTGATGTTGCCGGCGCCCAGCTCCGTCACGCTCGCGGGGCGGCCGGCCGCGTCGGTGAAGGCCAGCTCCATGTCGCCGACCGCGGTGGTCAGGTTCGACGGGGTGGGCACGGCGAAGTTGGCGGCGAAGATCTGCCCGGTGACCTGGGGCGAGAGCGAGAAGACGTTGGTCGCGTCAGCGGTGAGCGAGAAGCCGGTGATGAAGCTCGCCGCGGCCGGGCTGACGCCCACGTCGCCGGTGATCGCAGACATCGGCACGGTCGAGATCGCGGTCTTGGCGAGGATCACGAAGTTGCCTGCCGTGCCCAGGTTCACCGGAGACAACGGCGCGAGGCTGCTGCCGGTGGTGAAGGTGAAGACGTAGCTGGTGGCCAGCGCGACCGCGTTGCTGCTCAGCGCTCCGGTGGTGACGGTCGCCGTGTAGAGCGTGTTCGCCGCGAAGTTGGCCGCGGGGCGGAAGGTGGCGCGCTGCTGGCCGTAGACGATGGTGCCCACCACCGCGACCGCCGGCATGCCGCTGGTCACCGTGAAGGTGCTGGTGGTGAGGGTCGAGGGGTTCATCGCCTCGCTGAAGCGCACCTGCACGTTGCCGTTCACCGAGACGTTGATCGCGGCCATCAGGGGCACGGTGCTCTGCACGGTGGGAATCGAAGCGACCGAACCGCCGCCGCCGCCGGTGGCCGTGCCGCCGCCCGTCGCCGTGCCGCCGCCCGTCGCCGTGCCGCCGCCTGTCGCCGTGCCGCCGCCCGTCGCGGATCCACCCCCACCGCCGGTGTTGCCGCCATCAGGGGTGCTGCCAGCAGGGCCACACGCCATGGCGAACGAAAGGAGGAGGACACAACCGAGGAGGGATTTGGGGTTCATGCCTGCCAGACTGAGCAGGTTCGGGGCCACGAATAGAATGATAGCGATTCCGACCACTTGAGGCCGGCATCACCTTACGGCATTCGCTATTTCCTTCAATTTGAAATAGCGGTCCTTCAAATCGAAGGAAGGGCAGGTCACGTTGCGTGTCGGCGATTTGGATCACAAAGAGCTGCTGGAGCTGAACCCCGAAACCGGGCTGATTCACTTCGGGGGTCAGCGCGCGCTCCTCATCGACGCGGTGGCCATGGGCCTGCTGCGCAAGTACCTGGTGGAGAACTTTGGCCTCACGGCCTCCCGCGCGGTGCTCACCCAGTTCGGCTTCGCGCATGGCTGGCGCATGGCCGAGTCGCTCAAGGCCCAGTTCACCTGGGACAGCGAAGAAGACTGGCTCAAGGCCGGCGCGCGCATTCAAGAGCTCGAGGGCCTGTGCTGCGAAGAGGCCGGCGGCGCGGGCGCGCTGTCAACCACCGGGGTCACCCTGCTCTCTTCGTACGAAGCCGAGCAGCACCTGCTGCACTTCGGGCGCTCCGATGCGCCCGTGTGCTGGACGTTGTGCGGCTTGCGCAGCGGCTACCTGGGCCGCAGCTCAGGCAAAGAGCTCTTCGTGCTGGAAGATCGCTGCGTGGCCAAAGGCGACCCGGCCTGCCACCTGGTGGCCCGAACCCGCGAAGAGTGGGGCGAAGAGCGCGCCGCCGAGATCGGCTTCTTCGAGGCGGGCCGGCTGGCCGAGACGCTCGACGTGTCTCTTCATCGGGTGACCGAGACGCTCAAGGCCGCCGAGCGCAAGTTGCGTGAGACGCGCCGCGCCCTGGTCAAGGTGGTGCCCGAGGTCGAAGAGCCCAGCGGCCTCATCTCGCGCAGCACCTCCATGCGGAAGGTGGTCGACCTGGCCCGCCGCGTGGCGAAGGTCGACTCCACCGTGTTGATCACCGGCGAGAGCGGCTCGGGCAAGGAGCGCATCGCCCGCCTGGTGCACGAAGAGTCGACCCGCTCGTCGGGCCCGTTCATCGCGGTGAACTGCGGCGCCATCACCGAGACGCTGCTGGAGAGCGAGCTGTTCGGCCACGCCCGCGGCGCCTTCACCGGGGCCACGCAAGATCGCCCGGGCCTGTTCGAAGCGGCGCACAGCGGCACGCTGCTGCTCGACGAGATCGGCGAAGTCTCACCCGGCATGCAGGTCAAGCTGCTGCGTGCGCTGCAGGAGCGCGAGATTCGCCGCGTGGGCGAGAACAAGAACCGGCGCGTCGACGTGCGCGTGCTGGCGGCCACCAACCGCGACCTGGCCCAGGGCGTCACCGCGGGCTCCTTCCGGCAAGACCTGTACTACCGGCTCAAGGTGGTCGACCTGAAGGTGCCTTCGCTGCGTGAACGCCGCGACGATGTATTGCCATTGGCCCGCCTGCTGCTCGCCGACGCGGCGGTTCGCATGAAACGCAAGATGACTGGCATTGCGCCCGACGCGAGCGATCAGCTGCTGCGCTACGAGTGGCCGGGCAACGTGCGCGAGCTGGAGAACGCCATGGAGCGGGCCATCGCGCTCGCCCGGGGAACGCGCGTCGAGCTGGAAGACCTGCCCGAAGAAGTGCGGCAGGCCTTCCCCATTCCCGTGGCCACCACCGGCGCCGTACGCGCGCTCGATGACGTGGAGAAGGACTACATCGTGGCCGCGCTCGCCCTCAACGGCGGCAACCAGACCCACACCGCGGAGCAGCTGAAGATCGGCTCGGCCACGCTGTACCGCAAGCTCAAGAGCTACGGGCTCATCGGCAAACGCAAAGGCGCGGCAGAAGGCTCGTCATAATAGAAAACCTCTCCCTGCGACGCGGGGAGAGGTCGGCCGAAGGCCGGGTGAGGGGCTGACTTAGACGACCTTGCGGCCCGTGATCACCCGCACCAGCACCATCACCACGGCCACCACCAGCAAGATGTGAATGAAGCCACCCATCGAGAATGAGGTGACCAGGCCCAACGCCCAGAGGATCAGCAAGACGACGGCGATGGTGTAGATCATGACGTCTTCTCCTTCACCACGTCGGCACCTTCGTGGATCTTCGCGATGAACGCGTCGAGCTGCTTCTCCGCTTCGTCCTTCGCCAGGCCCGTGCGCTCCTGCAACTTGCCGAGGAACACGTCCTTTTTGCCCTCGAGGAGCAGCAGATCGTCATCGGTCAGCTTCGCCCATTGCTGCTTGAACTTGCCGCCGACCTGCTTGATGTCGCCTTTGAATTGAGTCCAGTTCATGTGAGCTCCAGGTGTTCCGCGTTGATTCGCGCTGTCTGTTCAGTGAGCAGCATCGGGGCCAACCCTTCGATGCGAGCATTTGCGACCGGTTGCGGGGGCGGCGCGGTGGGCGAGCCCATCAGGCTGAAGGAGCGCCGCTTCAATTCGATGCCTCGAGGGTGATGATCTTGCGACCGAGGAAGAGGCTGACCATCACCATCACCGCGCCGGCGATGAGGAAGCCGTTGACGAAGCCGGCCATGGGGTTGGCGGTGATCGCGCCGAAGCTCCACACCAGCAGCAGGGCGCAGGTGAGCACCCACGGGAGGACACTCTTGAGAGGGCGGGGCGCGGTGAAGATGACGTTCATGCAGCGCGAGTGAGCACGAACGGAGCCGCACCGCAGAGGCGAGCAATGTGGGCCGCTTGGCGCACTGGAGCGGCACGCGCCTCCATCAACTTGAACGGAAGCACTCAGTCATTCCGACCGAGCAGGCACCTGCATTTCGCTCGGAGAATGAGCGTATAAGAAGCGCCAGGTGCAGCCCGCACCTCCGGCCGCGCGATCTGCCGCTTCGTGATGCCATCGCACCAAGGCTTCCGTGCCCCAAAAGCTGAAGACCGTGCTCGACACCCGGGCGCTGCAGCAAGCCATCTTCAACAGCAAGAACTTCTCCAGCATCGCCACCGATGCGCGCGGCGTGATTCAGATCTTCAACGTGGGCGCGGAGCAGATGCTCGGCTACCTCGCGTCCGACGTGGTCGACATGATCACCCCGGCCGACATCTCGGACCCCCGGGAGTTGATCCTGCGGGGCAACGCGCTCAGCGAGGAGTTCGGCACGCCCATCAGCCCGGGCGTCGAAGCGCTGGTCTTCAAGGCCTGGCGCGGTATCGAAGTCATCTACGAGCTGACGTACATCCGCAAAGACGAGAGCCGCTTCCCCGCCCTGGTCTCGGTCACCGCGCTGCGCGACGCCGATGAGAAGATCATCGGCTACCTGCTCATCGGCACCGACAACACCGCGCGCAAGCAGATCGAAGCAGAGCAGGAGCAGCTGGCCCAGCGGCTGCGCGATCAGCAGTTCTATACCCGCTCGCTCTTCGAATCGAACATCGACGCGCTGATGACCACGGATCCCTCGGGCATCATCACCGACGTGAACGCGCAGATGGAGGCGCTCACCGGCTGCACCCGCGACGAGCTGATCGGCGCGCCGTTCAAGGGCTGCTTCACCGACCCGGAGCTCGCGGAAGCGGGCATCTTGCGGGTGCTGCGTGAGAAGAAGGTCACCAACTACGAGCTGACCGCCCGCGCGCGTGACGGCCGCGAGACGGTGGTCTCCTACAACGCCACCACCTTCTACGACCGCGATCGCACCCTTCAGGGCGTGTTCGCCGCGGCCCGCGACGTCACCGAACGCAAACGCCTCGACGTGGTGCTGGAGAGCGCCCGGCGCACCGCCGACAAGGCCAACCAGGCCAAGTCGGAGTTCCTCTCCAGCATGAGCCACGAGCTGCGTTCACCGCTCAACGCCATCCTGGGCTTCGCGCAGTTGATGGACTCCGATGTCCCCCCGGCGAACGCCTCGCAGAAGGCGAGCATCGGGCAGATCCTCCATGCGGGGTGGTACCTGCTCGAGCTGATCAACGAGATCCTCGATCTCGCGGTGATCGAATCGGGAAAACTCTCGTTGTCGCTCGAGCCGGTCTCGTTGGCCGAGGTGATGCCGGAGTGCCAGGCGATCGTCGCGCAGCAGGCCGAGAAGCGCGGGTTGACCTTCACCTTCCCCGACTTCGCGCTGCCCCACTTCATCCAGGGCGATCGCGTGCGGCTCAAGCAGGTGCTGATCAACCTGCTCTCGAACGCCATCAAGTACAACCGGCCGGGCGGCTCGATCGTGGTCAGCTGCCGCGTCATCGGCGAGCGCACCCGCATCAGCGTGGAGGACTCGGGCTTCGGCTTGAACCCCGAGAAGCTGGAGCAGCTCTTTCAGCCCTTCAACCGCCTGGGCCAGGAGACCACCGGAGAAGAAGGCACGGGCATCGGCCTGGTGATGAGCAAGCTGCTGGTCGAGCTGATGGGAGGCGTCATCGGGGTCGACAGCATCGTCGACCAGGGCAGCACCTTCTGGTTCGAGCTCAACTCGGCGCAGGCGCCGTCGCTGGAGATCGGCGCGATCATCGAAGCATCGCCCCTGCCCCGGGCGGCCTCCGCTTCGGTCCGGCGCACCGTGCTCTACGTGGAAGACAACGCGGCCAACCTGAAGCTGGTCGAGCAGCTGGTGAGCCGCCGCCCCGACCTGCGCCTGCTCACTGCCGTGAACGGTTCGTTGGGCGTCGAGCTGGCGCGCGCCAGGAACCCCGACGTCATCCTGATGGACATCAACCTGCCCGGGATCAGCGGCATTCAGGCGCTGAAGATTCTCCAGGACGATCGTTCGACCGCGCACATTCCGGTGCTGGCGATCAGCGCGAACGCGATGCTGGCCGACGTAAAAAGGGGCATGGAGGCAGGGTTTTTCGGGTACCTCACCAAGCCCATCAAGGTGAACGAATTCATGGATGCATTGAACGTGGCGCTGGAACACGCGGCGGCGCACAGACAAGGAAGCGTGAATTGAAATGGTGACTTCGGCCGACATCCTCCACGCGAAGATCCTGATCGTCGACGACCTCGAGGCGAACGTGATGCTCCTTCAGCAGATGCTGAAGAGCGCCGGTTACGACCAGGTCGACGCGACCAGCGACCCGACCGAGGTCTGCGAGCGCCACCTCGTCAACCGCTATGACCTCATCCTGCTCGACCTGCAGATGCCGGGCATGGATGGTTTTCAGGTGATGGAGAACTTGAAGGAGATCGAGACCGGCGGCTACCTGCCGGTGCTGGTGATCACCGCGCAGCCCCAGCACAAGCTGCGCGCGCTGCAGGTGGGCGCGCGCGACTTCGTGAGCAAACCCTTCGATCTCCCCGAGGTGTTGCTGCGGGTGCGCAACATGATCGAGGTGCGCCTGCTGCACCTCGAGACGCGCAAGCTCTACGAAGCGCTGCTCGCCGAGAAGAACGTGTCGGCCCGCCTGCTGCTCGAGACCCTGCCCCCCAGGACGGCAGAGAAGCTCGCGAGCAAGAGCGACGAGGTGGTGACGGGCAGCTATGCCGAGCTGACCATGTTGTTCTCGCAGCTGGCCGAGTTCACCCGCTTCTCCGAAGGCGCGGGCGCCCAGGTGCTGACCGGCGTGCTCGAGTCACTGGCCGACCGCGTCGACGGAGGGGCAGACCCCATCGGCGGTGCCTGGCTGGCGGCGGTCGGCCTGCCCGACGCCGTGGCGGCCCACACGGTGCGCGCGGCGCAGAAGGCCGTCGACCTGAAGGCCGCGGTGGAGAGCTTCAACGCGCGCAGCAGCTACCAGCTGCAGTTCCGCGTCGGGCTGCAGACCGGCGCGGCGGTAGGCCCTGCCGAGACGAAGAAAGGCCGCCGCACCCGCTCACTGAAGTAAGGGGCACGGCGGCCGGGTTCAGCGCAGGCTGATGTTTCAGCCCGCGTTGCCGATGACGATCTCGACGCGGCGGTTGTTCGCGCGGTTCTCAGCGGTGGCGTTGTCGGCCACGGCCTTCTTCGAGCCCATGCCCACGGCGGAGATCTTCTCAGCGCCCACCCCGCGCGAGACGAGGTAGTTGCGCACCGCGTTCGCCCGGTTGAGCGAGAGCGGCTGGTTGGTGCTGTCCGAGCCCATGGTGTCGGTGTGGCCCTCGACGACCATCTTCTTGGTGGAGTCCTGCGCCTTGAGCGCTTCGGCGACCTGGTCGAGCTTGGTCATCGCGGTGTTCAGCAGCGCGTACTTGCCCGAAGCGAACAAGACGGAGCCCGAGAGCGTGATGACCACGCCGCGTGCTTCTTCTTTGACCGCCGCGATGGTCGCGAGGTCCTTCATCGCGCCGGCGAGCTTCGCTTCGGCCGACTGGCGCGCGAGCTTCTCGGCTTCGAGCTGCGCGGTGGTCGCCGCCAGCTCCTTGCCCTTGGCGTCGTTGGCCGCCAGCAGGTCGTTGGTCGAGGCCACGTTGTCGCGGCGCTCGTTGCTCAGCTGCTGCCGCGTCGACGAGAGGGCCGCCCGGCTGGAGGCCGCCTGGTCATCACGCGCCACCACGCCCGCCTTGGAGGCCGCGGCGATCGACTGGCGATCCTGCTCGGTGCTGGCCTTCACGTCGGCCAGCTGCACCTTGCGCTGCGCCACGTAGGCGAGGTCACGGCACTCCAGGGTGTCGCCGCGCGCTTCGAACTCGAGGTTCGCTTTGTCGAGCACCTTCTTGGCGTCGTACAGCTCGGTGGGGCTGAGCTTGCCGGCCAGCCCCTTGGTGGCCGTCTCGTACGACTGGCGGGCGTCGACCAACATGCTGGGTGCAGCGGTGGCGCAGCCGGTGATGAGACCGGTCAGCGCGAGAGAAGCGAAGAGTGTCTTGTTCATGGTTGTTTGGCTTTCTGAAGAGGGATGGGAAGGAATCAGTTGGTGGGGCGGGCGCGAACGGCCTTCAGGTCTTCTTCGGCGCGCAGCGCTTCGCTGTGCACCGCGACCTGGCGCGCGAGGCCCAGGGCGAGCTCGGCGTCGGCTTCGGCGCGGGCCAACACGAGCTCGGCTCGATCATCACCGTCGGCCGCGAGCTTCTTGGCCGCCAGGGTCTCGTCCTTCGCCAGCTGCAGGTGCAGCCGCGCCGCGGGAACGTTCGAGGCGCCCAGCTCTTCGGCGCTGCGAATGCTCGCCTCGGAACCCTGCAGGCGATCGGCAGGGAGTTGAACGGTGGCGCAACCTGCGAGCGCGAGCACGGCGATGGACAACGTCTTCTTCATCATGGGTGAGTCCTTCTGAGTGATTGGTGGAGACTGGTTCGCGACTGCCCTTGAGCAGCATTGGAGCCAGCGCCCGTTCGCAATGAACTCAGGCTCTTGAGAGGGCCTCGCGCCGCAGGCCCCCATCAAGATGAAGGGGCCGCGCCTTCATTTCGACGCCCTGGTCCACAACCCGATTCGCCTGTGAGCGCAGAGAGCGGCGAGGGGCGCTACTGCGGCGCAGCGCCTTCACTCTTGTAGGTGAAAGGCATCGAAAGCCCCTTGGTGGGCCCGACATTCTTCGGAAATCGGAACCCGCGAAGCGCCTTGATCAGACACGTCTCGAGCGCTGTCCCCTTGATCGTCGTGGGCTCCGCCACCTCGATGTCCGTGACCGCGCCGCTCAGCTGCACGACCCACTTCATCTTCACCGCACCAGCCCCGGGAGGCAGCTTCGTGCGGTGGCTCAAGATGCATTTCTTCACCGACCCGCTCTCTCGGTTGATGACCGACGTGAGCAGCGCAGGCGTGAGGGCAACCGGCTTCTGCGGCTTGACCACCTTCACCACCGCGGTCCCCGCATCCATCTCCTCGACCTCACCCGGCTCGGGCTCACCGGCGTCGGCCGGCGGCATCACCACCACCGCGAGCGGTGCACCTGCGTCGAGCTCCACCGCGACCACCGGGGCGCCCGCGTCGATCACCTCGACGACCACCGGAGGCTTCGGCCACGACGCCATCACGCCCGCGCCAGCCGCCACCAGCGCGAGCACCGCAAGACCCATGAAGAGCCCCCGCCGGGAAGGCGGCGGCGCCGCGAGCTTCGGCGCTTCGGTGAGCGCCTCGATGAGTTCGTCCATCGACTGCGGACGTTTCGCGGGATCCTTCTCGAGGCACTGCATCACCACCGCCGCGAGCTCGGGCGGAATGGTCTCCCCCAGCGGGTTCTTCGGCGGCAGCGGCGGCGGCGGCTTGGTGAGCAGCAGCGCGATCAACTTGCCGAAGTTGTCAGCGTCGATGGGCAACCGCCCCGACAACATCAAATAGAGCAGCACGCCGACCGCGTAGATGTCGGCGCGTTGATCGACCACACCACCCGAAGCCTGCTCGGGCGACATGCTGGTGGGCGTACCGATGATGGCGCCATCCATCGTGGAGACGGTGGGCGCAGCAGAGGTCGGCTGCGTCAACTTGGCGACGCCGAAGTCGAGCACCTTCACGTACTCCGCATCGCCCTGCCGCTTGATGAGGAAGACGTTGTCGGTCTTCACGTCGCGGTGCACCACGCCCAGGCGATGCGCAGCAGCGAGCGCCGACGCGAGCTGCCGGGTGACGTGCAGCGCGCGCTCGATCGTCAGCGCTCCCTTCGCGATGCGGGCGCCCAACGTCTCGCCGTGGAGCAGCTCCATCACGAAGTACACGGCGGTCGGCTTGCCGTCGGCGTCGAGCTCCTTGCCGAAGTCGGAGATCTCCACGATGTGCTCGTGGTTGATCTGGTTGACCGAACGCGCCTCCTGAAAGAAGCGCTGGATGAGGTCTTCGCGCTGGTACTGCTCGGGGCGCAGCACCTTGATGGCCGCCTGGCGTCCGAGCAGCGAGTGTTTGCCCAAGAACACCTGCCCCATCGCGCCTTCACCGAGCAGCGACTGCAGCTCCCAGGGCCCCAGGGTGCGCAACGCGATGCCGCCGGGTTTCGCCTTGTCTTCGGGCAGCACATGACCACCCGAGACGTGCGTGCGGTTGGCTTCACCCAGCGCGTTCTCGAACTCCGCCACGCTGCGGAAGCGGCCCGACACGTCGATGCCCAGGCTCTTGGTCAACACCGCGCCGAGGTGCAGCCCGTTGTTCGGCAGCTGGCCCACCTTGCCCTGCGGCGGCACGCCGGTGAGCAGCGTGTGCAGCAACGAGCCGAGCGCCGCGATGTCGGAGGCGATGGTGGGCTTCTTGCCCCCGGTGAACGAGGGCAGCAGCGCGAGACCGAACCCACCGAGCCGCGTGTCGAGGCCCATCGGGCCGGTCACCAGCGTCACCCACTCGGGGCTGATGCCGCCGTGCAACACGCCGACCTCGTGCGCGGCGCTCAACGCCTGAGCCAGGGCGACGGTGATGCTCACCGCTTCATCGGGCAGCAGGGTGCCGCGGTCGGAGAGCACCTGATCGAGGGTCTGGCCGGGGAAACGTTCCCACAACACGGCCCATCGGCGCGGGCCCGCGGTCTCCACGGCGAGCGTGGTGGCCACGTGGCGGTGGGTGATCTGCAGCGCACCGCGCACCGCGACGGCGAACGCGGCAGAGGCGTTGTCGTCGGCGAAGAGGTCGGGGTTGGTCACGCCGACCGAGACTTCACGGCCACCCGAGACCCCCGCGAGCTCCTCGAAGCCGGTGCGATGCCGCACGGGCGTGAGCTGCTCGACGACCAGACCTCCAGGGGGGGATTCCACGGTGGGCAGGTTATCTGCCAGCGCCGTCAATGGGGGAGAACTCCGATTCCCCACCGGTGGGCGCCTACCGACCCAGGCGCCTCACCCACTGCGACTCAGCGCCCTCTTTCGACACCAGCTTGAACACCAGCACCGACGCGTTCCCCAGCGGCACCGAGAACCGCCCCGCCGCATCGAGCGGAACACTCTTGCCATTGAGCGACAGCCGCGACCCCAGCGGCGCCACGCCCGTCGCCGTGCTGGCCCGCTCGCCATCACGTGGTGACGACAACACCAACCGGGTGACCGAGTTGTCGAACACGATGTCCATCTTGTTCATCCGGCCGCCCGGCGCTTCCACGCCCGACTTGTCCTGCGCGACGGCCGACCAGACATAACTGCCCTCCCGCAGCGCCCCCGAGTCGACCACCGTGCGGTTCTCGTTCACGCGGCGATCCACCAGCGGCGTCTTCAGGTCGGCCACCGAGTACACGCGAAAGCGCCACGAGGCCGCGCCCTCCTTGAGCGGGAAGGTGAAGGTCAGCGTGGGCACCGCGCTCTGGAAATACACGGTCGACTTGAGGCCGGTCTCCGCGACGGTGTCAGACTTCGCGCTCATCGCCGACGCGTTCTCATCACGCTCGAAGCGCGCGCCCGAGGTCTCCTCAGCGCCCTGCCGCCGCCAGGAGAGCGAGCCCTTGAGCGGCGCAGGCACCACCACCAGGTCACTGCCCTGGGCGCTCACCAGCAGGTTCTGAAATTGCGGATCACTGGAGACCTCCATCACGCCGTCGCCCGAAGGAAAGGTGAGCGCGACGTCGCCTGCGCGGCCCCAGTACACCCGGGTGTTCTTGCCCGCGGGCAACGTGAGAATCGGAGCGCCCTTGCGACCGGTGTCGAAGCCTTTGCCCCTGGGCGTGGCGACCTCGGAGGCCTGCAGCTTGCGAGGCAGCCCACCGGGAAGCGCCACCTCGGTTTCCCCTCCCAACACCTCGACGCGCGGGCCGGCCTTGGTCGAGGTCACCAGCAACGTCGAGGTCACCTTCGCGCGCACGGTGAGCGGCTTCTTCCCGCCGAGCAACACGCTCTCGCCCGCCTTCAAGAAGAGGCGCGCAGCACCCGCCGCCAGGGTGACTCCCATGCGGGGATCGCCGCTGCCCGGCTCGAGGCTGCCCTTCGACGCGCCTTCGAACTCGACGGTGGTGCCTTCCAACTCCGCGCGCAGCTGGCCGTTCTTGTCGACCGCGAACGTGCCGGGCTCTTCGAGCTCCTTGCCCTCGGCGGCGAGCCTCGCGTTCGGCCCCGACTTCGGCTTGAGCATCACCGTGCCGCGCGGGGTGAGCTTCACCTTCGGCTTCACCACTTCAGGCGCCGTCGGAGCCGTCGGCAGATCTTCGAGCGACAACACGCCCACGCCGACCACGAATCGTTCGCCCGCCTTCACGGTGTTGCTGCCGCCGTCGGCGAGGTCGAACAGCTCGAGCGTGCCCATGTCGACCTCGAAGCTGGTGCCGCCATCGCGGGCCTGCAGCTTCACCCGGCTGCCTGCACCTGCGCGCGCTGCACCGGCCGAGGTGCTGAACTCACCACCATCGAGCTCTTCGAAGAGCAGCTCACCCAGGGAGAGATCGAGATCGGCGAGGGTCGCGCCGACCCGAAAGCGGCTGTTCTCCAGCAGCTCGACCTCGCGCCCCTGAGACGAGAGCAGCGCGTGGCCATCGTCACCGGTCTCCAGCACGTCACCTTCGTGAAGCGGCCCTGCCACGGCGGGTGCGGTCTTGCCCTCGCGGGTCAACGTGACCTGGCCCCCGATCCCGGAGAGCTGAGCGACAGTCACCTTGACCTTGACCAGAGGCGGCGGCGGCACCGGTACGTCTTCGGGGCACCCGGCCAACGTCATCAACGAGAACAGCAGCAACGCGCGCTTCACCGGGAGGCCTTCTGCAGGTCGACGTGAACGATGGCTTGATCTCCATCCGAGAGGACGACCTTCTTGGTCTGCGTGACATACCCCGGCGCGGTGATCACGAAGAGATAGGTGCCGCCCGGCACGGTGACGAAGAAGCGGCCCTCGGCGGTGACCTGCACCTTCGTGCCGAGGCCCTTGATGAGCAGGTTCGCCTCAATCGCTTCGCCGTTGCGCGAACGGATGAGACCACGCACCGTGGCGGGGCTGCCTTTGCCGAGCGCGTCGAGCTGCACGTCGAGCGTGGCTGCACTCTCCGGAGGCACCTGGGCGATCTCTTCTGCCGAGGTGAACCCCTGCGCCTCGACGCTCACCTTCACCGGGCCCGGGCCCACGCTGCCCAGCGTGTAGGTGCCGTCTGCTCCGGTTCGAACGGGGGGCAGCTCGCCCACCGTGACGATGGCCTCAGCAACCGGAGCGCCCGTCGCCGAAGCGCGCACGGTGCCCGCGAGCTGCCCTGGGCCGGTGAGCGCCTCGAGGCGCAGCACCAGCGAGGTCGACCTGCCGGTCACCACCTGGGCCGAGCCCGTCGTCTCGCGGTGACCCGAGAGCCTGGCGCTCACGGCGTGGGCACCCGCGGTGGCGTTGCTGACCAGCTGCCCCCTGGCGTCGACGGCCACGGGCGCGGCGCCATCGATGGTCACCAACGCCCCCACCGCGGGCGAAGCATCGGGCAACACCACCTGCACCTGCAGCGTGGTCGGCCCCTCGGGGCGCAGACCGTCGGTGACGGGTCTGGGCGGCGCAGGGGGAAGCAGCTGCAGCTTGAGCGCGAGCCCGAACCGCAGCGTGCCGCCGCCGTAGCCGATCGCATCAGGCGAACCTTCCAGGAGCAGCCCCACATCGAGGCCCACCCAGAACACCGTCGTCGGGGTGAGGTCAGCCACCCGCCCGGCGATCCACAGCTGGGGCTCTATGGAGTTGATCTGATTTCCGATCGAGAAGAGCGCGGTCAGCCCCGCGACGCCTTCGAAACGCGCGCCGGTGTAGCCGATGCCCACCCGCGCCACGGGACCGTGCGAGAGCAACGAATCGGCGGAGGGCGGAGCACCGATGACCGTGCGCACCACGGGAGCAGCAGAGACGCCATAGCCCAGCGAGCCGTTGAGGAGAAAACCACCGTTGGTCAGAAAACGTGCGGAGACGCCGAGCCGGCCGAAGCCACGCCGGGAGGGCTCGGTCAGGCGGGTGCTCTCCCGAACAGCGCGGAAGAAGTCGCCCACCCCTTCGCCTTCGATGCCCAGCCAGCGAAGGGGAAACCAGTCGGCGCGCAGCCGGAGCAGCCACGGAGAAGTGCCGCTGAGCTGCGTGCGCTGGGCCTGCGTCGCGCCGGCTTCGTAGGCGGTCTCGCGCGTGCTGAAGCCACCCGCCAGGCTCACCGAGAGGCTCGGAGGGCGCACGGGCTCCTCGGCCGCGTGAACCACGGCGCTCAGGAGTCCGGCGATGAGAAGAAGGGCGGTGGGGAGACGCCGATGCATGAACTGTGGGCGAAGGTACCACAGACCCGGTCTCCTCTCAGGTGTAGGGTCTCGCCCACCATGCAGGAACCGACCAATCGCAGGGAGAACAACGGCCTCAGCGTGGTGTTCAAGGTGCTCGGCGGGCTGCTCGCCTTCTTCGCGCTGCTCTGCGTGGGCTTCGTCTTCTTCATCGCCGTGGTGTGTGGGAAGTGAATGTTCGTGGGCAGTGAGAGCAGCCCCCTCTATCTCTGGTTCCGCGGGCTGAGTCTGGGGTTGGCCGTGGGGTTGATCACCCTCGCCTTCCTCGAGTCGGCCGTCCGTCACCTGGTCTTCGCGCGCCCGGTCGACAAACGCACCATCACCGTCAACCTGGGCATGTGGGCGTTCGAGCTCGTGTTGCGCACGGCCAGTGGAGGCCTTCGCTGGCTGGTCTTCTCCGCTGCCGCCACGTTCGCGCCCTTCACCTGGCCGCTCCATCCGCTGACCTGGGTGCTGCTCTACGTGGTGGTGGACCTCTTCTATTACTCACGTCACCGGCTGCTCCACAGCACCCGGCTCGGCTGGGCGCTCCACGCACCGCACCACGCGAGCACCGATCTCTCGCTCACCTCGGCGCTGCGGCTGGGTTGGATTCAGCGGGTGATGGATGACTTCTTCTACCTGCCACTGGTGCTGTTGGGCGCGCCGCCGCTCGCGGTGTTCATCGTGGTCGAGCTGAACCACGCCTCGCAGCTGTGGTGTCACACCGAGGTGATCGGCCGCATTCCCCTGCTCGATCGCTTCCTCAACACGCCCTCGAATCACCGGGTGCACCACGCGCGCAATCGCAGCTACGCCGACTCGAACTACGGCGCGACGTTCATGCTCTGGGACAAGCTGTTCGGCACGTACCGCCCCGAGCCCGGCACGCTGCCACTGGGCTGGGAGCGGCCCTACGCAGGCGCCAACCCCTTCGTCATCCAATTCCGCGGGCTGCAAGAGTGGCTGAAGACCCTGACCGCGAAGTGAACGCGGCGCGATCGAGCTCGGCGGCCTCCGCGTCGCAAATCGGAGCGTCATCGAAGAAGCGCGCCCACCCGTCTTCGTGCGCGCGGGCGTCGGAGCGGCCCAGCGCGATCAACTCCTCCGCGAAGCCGGGATCGAACAAGAGATACGAGGCGAGATCCGCGCTGTCTTGCGAGGCGTGTCCCCCGAGTAGCGAGAGGAACAAGCCGGGCACCTGGGGGTGCCGGAGCAGGAAGTCGTGGCTGCGCACGCACTGCGCCGCGATCGCCCCCAGATCCCGCGAAGGCCGCACCAACATGTTGCGCACGTAACGCAGCGGAAAGGTGCGGTACGCATCGAGCGCGCGGTTCATCGAGTTCGTGAAGTCGGCCCCGAAGGCGTCGGAGCCCTCCTCGATGATCGAGTTGATGCGGCGCATGTTCTCCACGTCTTGATCGAGCCTGTCCTGCAGGAGCGAGTTGATCGCCTTGCCCGCGAGGAACAACGCGGTCGGCCGCACCGGCATGGGCGGCACCACCCTCGAGGGGGAGGCTTGCGGCTGCAGGGAGATCACCACCACCCGCTGCGCACCGAGGCGAAGCGCGGGGCTCACCGGCACGTTCATGCGCAGCCCACCGTCGAGGTAGAGCTGCCCGCCGAGCTCGACCGGGCTGAAGAGCACCGGCATCGCGGCAGACGCGAGGGCGTGACGGGGCCCGATGCGTGCGCGCATCGCTTCGAAGTGCGGGTTCTCCAGCCAGACGGGGCGCAGCGGCTCGTCTTGCTGAACGAAGAGCGTGGTGCGGCCGTCGGAGACGCGCGTGGCGCAGATCGACAACGCCTCCAGCAAGCCGTTGCGGATGTTGCGCCCGATGTTTCTCCACTCGATGGCGCCGACCAGCTCGCGCATGCCGTCGGGGTTGGCGAGGCCACCGCCACCTTGCTCTCGCAGCGTGCGCACCAGGTCGGTCACTCCGAAACGCAGCACCTGCTTCAAGGAGATCTTCGACCAGAACCTCACCAGCTCGAGGCCCTGGCGCGAAGGCCGGTCGGCGGTGGCCGCGAGCGCGCAGGCGGTCAACGCGCCGACGGAAGTGCCGCAGAGGATGTCCAGACGCAGCGGCCGGCCCAGTCGGGGCTCCAGGTCGTTGCGCAGAAACGAGATGACCCCGGCCTCGTACGCGCCTCTCGCTCCGCCCCCGCTCAGCACCAACGCTGTCTTCAAGAATGCCCCCAGGCGACGGGGTGCACTGAGCGTGCCCCGCGGCGAAACTGGGGAGCCCGAAGTCTTTGCGCTCAGCGGCGCGTCACGCTGCAAGACAGAGCGTCAGCCCCTCAGTGGTCGATCGCGCTCATCAACACTGCGCGGGTGAACGGCTTGGCGAGCAGCAGCTCGGCGCTCGCCTTGGTGGCCTCGTCGACTTGATCTTCGTACCCAGACATCAGAATCACCCGGGTGCCCGGCGCGATCGCCCGCAGCTGCTTTGCAGTGAACGCGCCGTCGCCATCCGCCATGCGCACGTCGCACAACACCACGTCGAACCGTTCACCCGCGCGCACCAGGGCGATCGCCTGGTTTCCCGACGCGGCCTCCCGGGTGGTGTGGCCGGCGACCTCGAGCATGCGGCACACCGCGCTGCGAATGCCGGGCTCATCATCGACCACCAGCACGCGTTTGCCCGGCGAAGCCACGGGCCCCTGCGGCACTGGAGCAGGCGCAGCCGTCTGGGGGAACCACAAGGCAAAGCGGCTGCCCCGGCCCGGTGCGCTCTCCACGTCGACGTGCCCACCGGCCTGCGTGACGATGCTGTGCACGGTGGAGAGCCCCAGACCGGTGCCCCGCCCCGGCTCACGGGTGGTGAAGAACGGCTCGAAGATGCGCGCCTGCTGCTCGGGGGTCATGCCGTGGCCGGGGTCTTTCACCGCCAGCTCCACACCTGAGAGCCCGGCGCGCGTCAGGGGCCGGGAGGTCACTTCGATGAGCCCACCTTCGTTCATCGCGTCTTTCGCGTTGAGCACCAGGTTCACCAACACCTGCTCCAGCTGGCCCGGGTCGATGGTGATCCACAAATCCGGCGTCACCCCGCTCGAGCCGATCCGGTGTTTGCGGCCCAACGAGCGGCTGAGCATCTCCACCGTGCGCAGCGCGGTCGCGGAGACCTCCACGGGCGCGGCGCGAGGCGTCTGCTTGCGGCCAATCGCCAGCAGTCGCCTGATCAGCTGCGCGGCCTGATCGGTCGCCTCCATCGCGTCACCAATCAGCGAAGCGTCACCGGGCTTGAGCGCGAGCAGCTCGAGACTCGAAAGAATGATGGTGAGCAGGTTGTTGAAGTCGTGAGCCACGCCGCCCGCGAGCCGGCCCACGGCGTCGAGCTTCTGCGTGCGAATGAGCGCTTCCTCCACCGCGTGCGCCGCGGTGCGATCGACCACGAAGCCGCGGCAGCCGAGCACCTTGCCGTCTGCGTCCCGCGTCACGCGGCTGTGCAACTGCACCACGAGCGGGCGGCCATCTTTGCGCCGCCAGGTGGCGCTGCTGCCCGGCACCGCCTCCATGTCGAGCACGTGCTGGCCCGGCGGCAGCGGGGTGAGCGAGAGGCTGTCGAGCCCGACCGCGAGCAACTCCGCAGCCGATGCGTAGCCGAGCATGCGCACCAGGGCGCCGTTCACTTCCGTAAAACGTTCGGTCGTCGCGGCGACGTAGGTGCCCACGCCGATGGTGTCGGCCAGCTCGGCGTAACGCGCATCGGCCTGGGTCCGCGCGGCGTGTGACCTGTCGAACGTGAGCACCACCAGGCCCACGGTGAGCGTCACGTCGTTGCACAGCGCGATGCCGATGCCCCACGGCACGAACCAGGAGACCTCGGCAAGGAACGGAAAGTCGAGGAAGTGCACCCCGATGGCGGACAACGCGAAGATGGTCAGGCTCACGCCCAGCCCCGACATCTCGTGGCGCCGGCGGAACAGCGCCAACCCCATGCTCCAGAAGGAGAACGTGAGGAACAGCATCGGCACCACGGTGGCGATCAACAGGCTGCCACTCGCGGCGAACACCGCGCTCACGCCCGCGAGGCCGGCCAGCCCACCGGCCCACCAACGCCAATCGGGTTTGCTGCCCGTCAGCTTCGCGGTGCCCCGCAGGAGAAAGAAGGTGGCCACGAACGCGCAGGCGATGGTGAGGGCTTGCAGCGGCGCAAGGCGATGGCCGAGCAACCCGGGCACCGCGGTGAGCTGCGAGAGGGTCTGCACCGTGAAGCCGAGCGTCCACAGACGCAGGTGCTCTGCGCTCTCTCGTCTCCACAGGTACGCAAACACGAGCAAGCGCAACAGCGAGATGACGAGCCCCGTCATTGCCAGCACAAAGAGCGAATCGCTCACCGGCCCAGCGTAGCATCGGGGGGTGGACCAACTGATCGCCGACTACCAGCTCGCCCCTCACCCAGAGGGTGGCTACTTCCGTGAGACGTACCGCTCGAAGCAGACGCTCGCCGGATCGGGCAGGAGTCTTTCGACCGCCATCTACTACCTGCTTCCAGCCGGGCAACGCTCCTTGCTCCATCGCATCGGGGCCGACGAGGTCTGGCATTTCTACCGAGGCGACCCGCTGCTGGTGATCGAGCTGCAACCGGGTGCCGCGGCGAAGGTGACCCGGCTGGGCCGTGAGCGGGGCGAGCTGCTCCAGTACGTGGTGCCCGCGGGGACCTGGTTCGGCGCCTTGCCTGCGCCCGGCTCGCGCTACAGCCTGGTGGGCTGCACGGTCTCACCCGGCTTCGAGTTCTCCGACTTCGAGCTGGGGAAACGCGACGCGCTGCTGGCGCAGTTCCCCGAGGCGCGAGAACACGTCGAGGCGCTCACGCGGTGATTTCGTGTCACGATTGGGTGATGTCGCCCCGGTCCTGTTCCCTCCTCGTCTTGTTCGCCCTCGGCTGTGCGCCACCGCCGGGCCCTTGCGTGTCGGGCGCGTGCAGTGATGCGGGTCTGGTGATCAACGAGCTGGCGGGCACGGGCGGCGACTTCGTCGAGCTGTTCAACGCGAGCGACACGGCGATCGACCTCGCGAACCACGGCATCACCGACGCAGACGATGCGGGCGTGCGCTATTCCACCGCGCTGCGTTTCGGAGCGGGCACGCGCATCGAGCCGCGCGGCTACTTCACCGTGTTCCTCGAGACCGATTGTCCTCCCACCGTGACGCCGTGCGTGCGCGGTGAGTTCGGTCTCTCGCAGCCCAATGGCGACACCGTCACCGTGCTCACCCCGGCGAGTGAGACCTTGTTGCAGGAGCCGCTCCCGCCCGCCGCTGCGCCCAGCGGCTCATCGTGGGCGCGCGCGTTCGATGGCGCCGGGGCATTCGAGGTCCGCTCCCGCACACCCGGCGGCACCAACGAGAAATAGATGAGTACGACCCAGTCGTTCGAGCGAGCCGAAGGGCTGCGCGCCAGAGGGCTCGTCTTCGAACAGGACTATCGGGCAGCTGTGGAAGGCCACCGCGCGTTGCAGACTCGGGTTCTGGCGACGGCAGACCGCCTGGCCATCGAGTTGGAGCACAAGCGCCTGGAAGTGCAGCTCGACCTGGCGCGAGTCTTGATTGAAGTCGAAGGGTGAGAGGAAGTGGTGTGTCGCGCGTCGCCTTCGGCCTGATGTTCTCGTTCGCGCTCTTCGCGTGTGGCCGGACGGAACCCGTGCGCTACTCGTTCGATGGGGGCAACGAAGACGGCGACTTCGCTGCGCGCAAACCCGACGGCGGAGTGGACTGCATCGACGGTGAGCTGGCCCTGCTCTCGGCCCGGCCGGTGGTGATGTTGGTGCTCGATCGCTCGAGCTCGATGAACCAGAACTTCGCCGGCACCGGTGACTCGAAGTGGGACGGCCTGCGCACCGCCTTGCACCAGGCGCTGCCTCCCTGGACCAGCAGCATCGAGCTGGGTGCGTTGTTCTTCCCCTCGGTCACCAGCAACGCCTGCAACGTCGGAGTGTCGGTCGATCTCGCTCCTGCGCTGGAGAACGTGCCCGCCGTGTTGGCGAAGCTCGACGCCGCCTCACCCGCCGGCTCCACCCCCACGGCGCTCGCGCTCGACCGGGCGGCGGTCGCGCTCACTTCACGGCGCACCGCGGGTTCAGCCCGAGCCGTCGTGCTCGCGACCGATGGTGCGCCCGACTGCAACGCCGCGCTCAATCCCCGCACCTGCGCTTGCGTGAGCAGCAGCGGCGCGTGCACGGCGAACCGGTGCCTCGATGACACGCGAACGATCGGCCGCCTGAGCACGATGGCCGCCTCGGGTATTCCCACGTGGATCATCGGACTGCGCGGCGACTCCGATGCGTTGTTCGTCTCGGTGCTCAACCGCATGGCCGAGGCGGGGGGCAAGCCGCGGGTCGGCGGCACGCAGCAGTTCTACTCGGCGTCTTCGGAATCGGAGGTCGAGCTCGCGTTGACCACCATCCGGCAGCAAGTGGGCCGCTGCCGGTACCTCACGCCTTCGGCTCCGGATCTCGGTGGCTCGATCGAACTGCAGCTCGAAGGCGATCTCATTCCCTACGACCTCACGCAGACCGAAGGCTGGTCGTGGGTCGACGCCGACAACGGCGAGCTCGCGCTGCACGGTCGGGCGTGTGATCGCGCGGAGGCCCTCACCATCGAAGCCTTGCGCGTGATCGTCAGGTGCGCGCTGTGAGGCGCCAGGTCGTCTGAACCAGACCAGAGGGGAAGGCGCGGCTCTCCACCAGGGTGAGCGGGTGTTCACCCGGGGCCTTGAAGAGCGGCAGTCCTTCGCCCAGCACGATGGGGATCTGCGAGATGGTCATCTGCTCGATGAGCCCCGTGGCGAGGAACTGGCTGATCACGTTGCCTCCGTCGACGTAGACGCGGCCTTCGAGCGTGCTCAGCAGTTCTGCCGGCGTGCCCGCGAAGAACTCTTCGTTCACCCGGGGTGTCGTCGGCCGGTGCGTCATCACCACGCAGCGTTTCCCCAAATACGGCCAGGTCTCGAAGGCGCGCGTCACGTCATAGGTTCCACGGCCGATCACGATCGTATCGATGGAGTCGAAGAACTTCTGAAAGCCGTAGTCTTCACCGTCGCGTTCGACGCGCTTGAGCCAGTCGAGGCCGCCGTCAGGGCGCGCGATGAAACCGTCAACGCTGGTCGCGATGAACACGAGACACGTGGGCATGGTGCCGCCGAACAAGCCACAGAACGACCAGCATTCCCAAGGGAAGAAACCGATGCGTCCAGGGCCCTGCGAGAGCCACGGTGGCGAGCACGGCCACCCATGCGCTGGGCAGCTCCTCTTCACGAACGAGCAGCAGCGAACACGCGACGCCCGCGAAGAAGAACTGGCCCATCGTGCTGCCGGTGACCGCGTAGACCATCACGTGAAAGGTCACGTTGAGCCCCGCGCCGAAACGAGTACCGAACAAGAAGCACCCGGCCAGGAACAGCTCGACCGCGATCGCGAAGAGCCCCACCACCATCCACACCTCGCGCGTACCGGCCTCGTTCAAGGCCTGAGCGAGCCAGTTCGGCGTTCCCGTCTTCCCGCCGGGAGCCCACATCAGCCCAAATCGCGCGAGCTCCGCGATGAACGAGGCCATGAAGCGGCCATCGCGCCAGGCGGGTGAGGACAGCTTGTCGAGCGCGGCCACGAGGAACACCAACGCCACCTGCCATCGTGGGAGCACCGAGACCCGCCGGCTCGACAGGCTCACCATCAGCAGCAGCGCCGCGACGAACAGCCGGTTGTGGGAGAACCAGGTCGGGTTGAGCGCGATCTCGAGCCCGATGAATGAAGCGAGGCACAGGCAACACGCCCGCGTGTAGGGCGAGAAGACGATGGCCACGCAGAGCGCGCTGCTGATCACCGCCAACGCGCCGGTCCACAGCAGCGTTTGTGCGGGCCACATGACGGACTGCCCGGTGAACAGCCACGCGGTCGCCACCACCTGCGCCAACCGCAGGTGCTCCGTCGGCAAGTCAGGGTGCGAGCGCATCACGGCCAGGTCTGCTCTTCACCGTTCACGCGCACCCTCAGCTCGGCGCGCCGTTCTCCCGCGTCGCTGGTCTCCCTCGCTTCATCGCGCACCTCCGACGCGTGCGTCTTCGACCGCAGAAGGTGCGAGACCGGCAAGTCGGCGTGCGCGTGCCAGGTGCTGCCGCTCACCCGCTACCTCGACAGCCAGACCATGCTCAGCGGCGAACGCAGCACCATCGTGTTCGAAGACGACCCGGCCCTGAAGGAGGCGGTGTTCAAGACCTTCAGCACCAACCATTCGCCTGACAGCCAGGCGCGGTGCCTGTCGGACCTGCTGTGCTGCCTGCCACAGGTGAGCGCGCCGCCCAACCTCAAGTACGACAACGTGTTCCGGGTGTTGATCGTGCAGTTCATGGACGCGCACTCGATGGACATCCGCGCGCTCAAGAAGTCCTGCATTCACATGGCGCAGCCGGATGGGCGGATGATCCCGTTCGAGAGCTTCAACTTGTTCTACCGGGGCTCGGCGCAGGCGAAGTTGGCCGTGATTCGGGCCGAGATCGACCGGGCCCGGGCCGAACGGGCCTGATCGCGAAATCGGTTGTGACGAAATGGCCATTGGCCCGGCCGATCGTCACAACCGATTCTCAATGCAGGTTCAGCGCGACGAACAACTCGCCGATCAGCTCCTCAGGCCGCTCCTGGAGCGCCTGCCAGGTCCAATGGAGTACTCGAATGTTGGCCAGTGTCAGGCTGTTGCTACGCACGCGGTCGTCTTCGAAGCTGTCGACCCCTGAGTGCCAGGCGTAGCCATCGACCTCGACCACCACTCCCTGCGCCTCGAAGAACAAGTCGAGCCGCCGTTGTTTCCGACCCACCACGAGCCCCCACTGCACCTTGGGCCGATGCAGACCCGCTGCCTCGATGAGCTCGAGTGAGCGGCGCTCGAGTTCACTCTCGGTCGGGCCGCCCTCGCCGGAGAACTCTCGCAGCGCCCCGCGCATGCAGATCACCCCAACGCGATTCGCCGAGCGCGCCACGGCCGCCAGAAGCTTCTCCACGGTCGTCTTCTTCTCGCGCAGTCCCTGGTCGATCGCCGCGCGCAGGGTGTACGAGTCGTGGAGCGCGGCGAGGTCGATCAACGTTCGCGTTGCGCTTGTCACGCTCAGGTCATCGACTTTCGCGCGGTCGCATGCAGCTACCGCGGTCACCCGAAAGAGGCGCACCTGTTCGGGGGCCCTCAGCTGACGCAAGCTGGTGAGGTCAAGCGGACCTTCGGAGAAGCCGTTGAAGTGGTGGAGCGCCGCGGCGGTCCGATGCGATAACAGCGCCCCCTTTCCTCCCCACAGCAGCAACGCCTGAATGCTCTGGCGCCACGTCTTGGGCGCACCTTCGACTCGGTACACTCTCGGCAGGACCCGACCCCACGCGCCCGTCTCCACACGACTCTTGATCTGACGCGCGGTGAGAAACTTGAGCGCTTGAGCGCGAGTCACCAGGCCGCAAAGCCCGCCCGCTCCAACCATCCCATTCACCTCTGCCTCGACCATGAACGCCTCCGAGCCCCGGTGTACCGCCCGGGACTGACATCTCGAGGCAGGGGCAAAACTCGGTTGTGACGATTGGCCGGCCCAATGTCCGATTCGTCACAACGGAAGTCAGGGCTGGCAGACCGGCACGCAGTTCTCGCAGCCCTGGCAGGTCCCGCCGCAGCCGCAGCGTTCTCCCGCCTTGCAGCCGCCGCCGTCCGTGAGGTCGCACGCGGTCAAACACTTCGGGGCGGTCGCAGACCCGACGTACACGCAGTGCTCCCCTGCCGCGCACGAACCGGGCTTGCACTGAACCAGCCCACTGCAGGAGTACAACGAGCCCACCAGCAGAACGAAGAGCACGCGCATGGGCGTGAGCTTAGCCGAGCGTCTTCATCCAGCTCACCGTGGCGCGCACCCCGGCCTCCCATGACGTCGCACTCGCACCGAACGCCACCCGGAACTTCGAGTCATCGAGCACGTACGGCAGCTGCCACTGGTAGCGCATCTCCAGCAACTCCTTCACCGCGGGCGTGAACAACCCCAGCGCCTGCAGCACCACCCCGGGCACCACGCCACACCCCAGCGGAGTGCCCAGCTCCTTCCCGAAACGCGCCACCACCTCGCGGGTCGATTCGGCCTTCGCCACCGGCAGGTGCCAGACCTCGCCCCATGAACGCTCAGAAGAAGCGAGCGTGACCAGCCCATCAGCCACGTCCTGCCCATACGAATACGAGTGGAGAAGGTCGGGCGGCCCGAAACACTCCCCTGCCTTGCCCTTCAACGCGCGCTGAATGAACCGGTCCCCGAAGATCGCCGCGAGCGTGATGCCCGGCCCGTAGAAGTCAGCCGCGCGCGCGATGGCCACCCGCGCAGCTCCCGCCCGGTGCGCGTCGATCAGCTTCTGCGCCACCTTCGCGCGCAGCGCCCCCTTGCGGCTGACCGGAGCCACCGGGCTGGTCTCCTTCATCGGGCCGTCGGGGCGGCCGTAGCCGTACACGTTGTCGAGCACCACCAGCGGCGCCTGCGACGTCTTCGCGGCGTGGAGTACGCCATCGTTCACCTTCTCCAGCAGCTCGCCCCACTGGTGGTACGGCGGCACCGCGCAGTGAATGAGCGCCGTCGCACCCCGCGCGACCTCTTCAGCAAATCGAAGCTCCGCCACGTCGCCACCCCGCACCTCGAGGCGGCCGTCGACCTTCACGCCGCCGCTCCGCCGCACCTGCCTCACCGGATGGCCCGCGGCCAACAAGCGGGAAGTCACCAGGCTGCCAATCTGCCCTGCTCCGAACACCACGAAGAGTGAGTTGCTCATGTGTGCCACAGTGTCGATTGCACCGACGCAACTCAACTCGCACTTTCACAAGGTCAGGTTGCAATGATGCAAGTCCCCTGGGATGACATGCAGCTGTTCCTCTCGTTGCTGCGCACGCGGCGGCTGTCGGCCACGGGCGAGGCGCTGGGCTTCGACACCTCGACCGCGTCACGACGGCTGGCGAAGTTGGAGGCCGAGCTCGACGTGCCGCTGTTCGACCGCACCCGCGAGGGCCTCGTGCCCACCGCGACCGCGCTGCGCCTGCTGGCCTCGGCAGAAGAGATGGAGCGCGCCTCGCACGCCTTCCGCCGCGAGCTCGATGGACTGGAGCGCGAAGTGGAAGGCGCGGTGAAGCTCTCGGTGCCGCCGGGCATCGCGGAGAGCTTCGTCGCGCCCATGCTGGGTGGCCTGCTGGCGCGGCACCCGAAGCTGCGGTTCGAGGTCGACGCGAGCGTGAAGCAGGCCGACCTCACCCGCCGGGAAGCCGACCTCGCCATTCGCACCATTCGGCCTTCAGGTGGGCCGCTGGTGAGGCAGCTGCTCACGCGGGCACAGTGGGTGCCGATGGCCACGGCTGAGATGGTGGCTGCGTTGGGGCCGCTCAAGAGCTGGGATCACGTGCCGTGGATCACCTGGGGGCAGGGGCTCGAGCACCTCCACGCCGCGCGCTGGCTCTCGGAGCGCGTGCGTCAACCGCCGGTGCTCAAGACCAACAGCTTCGTGATGCAGGTCAGCGCGGTGCAGCAGGGCCTGGGGGTCGCGCTGGTGCCCGCGCCGTATGCGCAGGTGCATCGGCTCGAGCTGCTCCGGCTCTCGCGCAAGCTCGCCGCTGACGCGAAGTCATTGCCGATCGACGACCTCTGGTTGGTGACTCACGAGGCGTTGCGGCGGGTACCGCGGGTGGCCGCCGCGTGGGACTTCATCGCCAGCAGCTTCAGCTAAATCAGTGGGTCAGCTCAGCTTCCGCCACAACGCGACGCGCCGAACGAAACCACGCTCCTCGAACCACTGGAGCGGCGCATCGAGTGACAGCCCTGCCACTGCGGCACGCGCCACCTGCAACTGCTGCCGCGAGACGACGTTCTCTGAGGGCAACCGGTCGAGGGTCTTGTCGATCACAGCCGTCGCTGCCGCGGCCTGGCCGGACCACTTGAGCGCCAGCGCATAGAGCCCCACCACCTCGCCGGGATCGAGCTCCTCCGTCCACCCGACGTTGCGCTCCTCGAGCACCTCGATCGCCGCCATCAGATCGTTCTTCGCCTTGGTGATCTCCAGCACGTCACCACCGCCCTTCACGCGCAGCAGCCGCAGCCGCCCGGTCAGCGCGCGACCCCAGGTCATCAGCATGTCCCACGCGTTGGCCTCGGCGACCTTCCGGGCGATGGCCAACTGCGTCTCCGCTTCAGGCAGCCGGCCGCGCGCCAGCTCCACGCCCGCGAGCACCAGCGGCGCTTCGGCCTTGCCCGCGTGATTGCCCACCAGCACGGAGAGCCGCGAGTACGTGGTCTCCGCGGCGAAGGCGGCGTCGAGCTCGCCCAGCTCCGCGAGCACCAGCGACAGGTTGTGCAAGGTGATCGCCTCACGCCGCAGCCAACCGGTGCTGCGCGCCAGCTCGAGCGAGCGCTCGAAGGCCTTGCGGGCCTGGCGCAGCTCACCCATGCCGTAGTGCACGATGGCCCGGGCGTTCCACCCCAGGCACGCGTCACGCAGCTTGCCGGCGCGATCCGCGAGCGCGATGTGTTCTTCGGTCAGCGCCATCGCCCGGGCGAACTCACCCGCGCTGCAGGTGGCGACCTCTTCCGCGCGCACGAAGGCGATCGCATCTTCATCGGCGGCGAGTTGTTCGGCGCTCACCTGTTTGCGAACGCGCGCACAGGCCTGCAGCGCTTCTTGCGCACGGCCGAGGATCTCGCAGAGGAACCAGCTCCAACCCTTGGCCCAGCGGATCCACAAGTGCGGCACGGCCGCGCCCTTCGTCTTCGCGAGCCGTTTCTCCAGGTCGGTGAAGGCCTTCTGCGTCTCCTCCTTCTTCACCAGGTACGAGATGGATTCAGCGCGCACCACCTCGAGCGCAGCGAGGGCCTCGTCGATGCTCAAAGACTCCCAGCGATCGAGCACGCCGCGCACCTGCCCACCGAGCACCCGGCCCGCGGCCGAAGCGGGCAACGGCTGTGCAGCAGCAGGTGAAGGGCGGCCCGCGCCCAACACCACCGCGATGGCTTCATCGGGCTGCCCGAGGAACAGCTTCACCTCGGCGATGCGCCGCAGCAGCACCAGCTTCCGCACGCCCACGGCCGAGCGCGCGGCGAGCTCGAGCCACGCCACGGCATCGGTGCGGCCGGGTTTCGCGGTCGCCAGCGCCTCGTACCAATGCGACGACGTCACGCCATCGAGCGCCGGAGTGGCCAGCGGCACCAGCACGTCGGCGCTGCGCGCGAAGCCCGCGAGATCGAGCTGCTCGAGGGCCTGCGCCGCCCACGCGCCCACCGCCAGCCGCGCGCCGAGCAGCTGCGCAGGCGGCAACACCGAGCTCAACGCATGCGACATGCGCGGGTCGAAGAAGCGGCACAGCTCGAGCTGCCCTTCGCGCACCATGCGCACCAACCCGTGCACCAGCGCCGGTTGGAGTTGCAACGGCAACGCGGGATCCACCGACGACAAGGCGGCGATGGGCGCAGCGCCTCCGAGGGCGGCGAGGGTCGCGCAGGCGCGCACCACCTCGTCACCCAGCACCCGAACGCGGGCGAGCCGAAGCCCATCGAGCGTGCGCGGCAGCTGCGAAATCACCGCGTTCTCATGGCCCCGCACCAGGCTCCACAACCCCAACGCGAGCCCGGGGTTGCCTTGCGCGTGCGCGGCGAGCGAGGAGGCCAGCGCCGGCGCAGCACCGGCCGATGTGAGCAATTGATGCAGCGCCTCGGGCGCCGGCCGCGCGACGTCAATCCGAGTCCACGCGGGTGAGCTCACCCACCCCTCACGACGCGCGCGAAAAGCAGGCGTGAAGCGCTCCACGTCGGCGTCATGCGAGACCACCAGCACCATCGGCACCGGCTCTTCGCGTTGAGAAATCAGCTCGAGGAACGCGGCGCCGTCATCGTCTGCGAGGTGCGCGTCGTCGAAGGCCAGCACCAGCCCTTCACGCGCCCGTTCCGTCAGCCAGCGGGCCAGCTCGAGAAACGCGCCTTCACGCCGCGAGTCTTCATCGAGCTTCGCGGTGCGGAAATCAGCACGGCGGATGCCCAGCAGTGACGCGAGCAACTCGGCGGCGACGGCGGCGCGTTCGGGCTCCAGGCTCGCCAGCAGCGGGGCTGCCTGGAGCATGCGCCAGGTGGCGTCGTCGTCAGCGGCCTCTCCGATGAGCGCGCGCAGGGTCTGGCTCACCAGGCGGCCGTGGCCCACTTCCACCCGGAGCAACGGCACGCCGTCGAGCGAGTTCAGGGCAAACGAGCGGCCCATGCCTTCAGGCGCCGAGAGGAGCACGCGCTGCAAAGCGCGAGTGGCGCGGGCGCTATCGAGGGCTTCATGGAGCGACGCCGCGGACATCCGACAGCGAACCTAGCAGCTGCCCCTCGCCACGCGAGCGAGGAGAGGGTGAAGCGAGGCGTGCGCGACTCAGGGGCCCAAAGCCGTGAAGAAGTCCTCCGCACTCAAGGTCGCCGCATCGGGGGCAGAGCCCTCCCAGTCGAAGCGCTCGAAGTAGGTCTCCACGCTCAGGTCTTCTTCGGGCAATCCCAAAGCAACCTCGACCGGCGCCTTCGCCAGGGTGAGCCGGGGCGGACTACGCACGGAGCGCCTCCACGATCGCCTCGAGGGTCTCCGCGCCGCCGCTGATGGCCTTCTCGACCTGCTCCTTCCGCTTCTCGGCGGCGACCACGAAGGTGCACGCGTCGAAGCCCTGCGCGCAGCAGCGCACTTCGCGCACCGCGAGCAGGCGATGGGCGAGGTGTTCGCAGATCGCCTCCATCAGGCCTTCCATCAGGTGACAGCGCGGCACGTCGCTGTGCCCCACCGCTTCACCGACCGCGCTGCGTTCGAGGGTCATGCCGAACAGGCCGTGACGTGACGGCGTGAAGTCGAAGCGCAGCGTGCCCAGGCCGCGGGCGAGCGCCCATTGGCTGACCAGCTCCATCGCCTCGCGCATGGGCAGCTCGCGCAGGGTGCTGTTCTTCTTCTCGAGCAGGTCGGCTTCGAGGTCGACCACGGCGTGGCGGCCCCACTGCCAACCCCACTCGCGGGTGAACCCGGGCCACGCCTTCGGAGCGACCTTGAGCCACGTCTGGTGCAACGCGGTCACGAAGCTGCTGTCGAGCGAGAGCACGCGGCGCGCTGATGCATCACGCTGCACACCGAGCTCGGCTTCACCGGGCGCCAGCTCCGCCTGGAGCGGCGCCGCAAACCCAACCGGAAGCCCTTCGCGCGGGGCCCCGAATTGTTTGCGATTGACCAGCAGGTAGACGCGATCATTGGCCGGCGCGCGCACCAGCTCGATCTCCACTTGCTGCGCGCCGAACTTGAAGTCGAAGAGGTACGAGAAGCGATCGATCGGGAGTGCAGCGCTGAAGAACGCCCGCACCCGGCCTTCGAACTCGGGCGTCGCGGTGCAGGGGGCGATGCGGCGGAAGAAGTTCTTCCCCAGCACCTGGGCGCGATCGAGGCGGGCGAGGCGCGCTTCGGCGAGGTTGTAGCGGAGCACCTTGCCGTCGGCGTCGAGACAGATGACGCCGAACGCGAGCGCGTCGAGCTCGGTATCGGAGAGCGCGGAGATGCGGATGGCTTCGAACGCGGTGGGCTCGAGGCGGGGGGCGAATGCAAAGGGGCCGTCGGGCATGGCCCCTCATTTGCGTTCGGGGCGCGCCGCGCGCACGAAAATCAGCGGATGGGTCGAGCGGCGTGCACCGGGGCGGGGGCGGCGACGGCGGCTCCGAGGTGGAAGAGGAGCTGGAAGAGCGCAGGAACGATGACGACCTCAGTGGAAGTTTCCACGTACGCGGGTTCCACGGACCCGCTCACCCGCGTCGCGACTTGCGACTCGCTGCTCACCGCCACCGTCTCCATGCGGGGTGCGAAGGGCTGACTCCAGCTGGCTTCCGCGCTGAACTCCGCCGGCTGGCTCCACTCGCTCGGCAGCGAGACCGCACGGTTCTCCCCGAGTGAAGTCGAGGGGGCGCTGACCGTGTGAATCACAGCGACACCGTTCTCGCCGAGCGAAGTCGAGGGGGCACTCGCCGTGCGAATCTCAGCGACACCGTTCCCCCCAGGCGAAGTCGCGGCGGCACTTGGCGTACCAACCACAACGACACCGTTGCCGCCCAGCGAAGTCGAGGGGGCACTTGCCGTGCGAACCACTGCGACTGCCTCGACGGTGCTCGGGAGGATTGGGGGATTCTCACTCGCGATCACCACAGCGACGCCCTCGGTCCGACGTTCCTCCCACTGTGCGTAGTGCGCCTGCCGAACCTCCACCGAGGCCTCGACCCGCGGCCGCGCCGCCCACTGCGCGGAGTGCGCCTGCCGTCTCTCCTCCGCCGCGACCCGCGCCGACTCCCGGCGTGCAGCGAGCTCCGGCCCACCCCGCCGCTCCAGCTCCACGATCCACGCGCGTTCATCGATCGACGGCACCAGCGCGCCATGCTCGACCGTGAACACCGCGCCTTCACACATGCCCGCAAGCCCGGTCAGCGTGATGTCGATGGGCCGGTCTCGCTCGAGCGCAAAGCGCGCATCGACATCCTCATTGGGGAACCGCGCCTCGACGACCAGCGCGCCCACCGACTCGCTGCTCCAGGCCCGTGGGCTCTGGGCGACCCCGTTGGCGTGCACCAGCACCGCCCCCCTGAGCGCCCCGGGAGCGGCCACCGTCACGCGCACGTACTCGCCCCAGCGCGACTGCAGGGGAACGGCGCGGAAGCCGAGGGGGCCGCAGACCACCGGGCCCTGCACCACCTCCACGCGCGCGGTGCCTGGCAGCAGACCCGCGCGAGGAAAGCTCACGCAACCAACGCAGAGAAACGCCAGCAGAACGGTCGCGCGCATGCGGTGCCTGTACGGAAAGCGCACCCCGAAAATTCACCCTGGAAAAAACGAACGGCGCGAACCCCCCACAGAGTTCGCGCCGCTCAAATTTTCCTCACCCAGGTGAGGACCTTCAGAAGTTCACTGCGGCAAGCCGTACTTGTCGGCGGCCACGTAGATGCGCAGGTGCGTCTCGCCATCGGCGGTCTGCACGGTGACCTCGGTGCTGCCGGTGCTGCGGCCCACGAAGATGACCTGGCGCCCGCGTCGAGTGACCTCGACCAGCGAGGGATTCTCGACGGTGACCTTGGAGACCGGCGCCGACATCGACACGGTCGTGGTGTGACCGACCGGCATGTTGAGCCGCTTGGGCTGAGCTGCGAGCGCGACGGGGGCGACGGCGATGAGGGCAATCAGCGTGAGGCGCATGCAGCCACCCAATCCACGCGACGTGCCAGCGCTGATCAGCTGCGAACTCAGTGACTTGCAGACCCGTTGCGCATCGAGCGGATGGCCCATGCGCTATCCACTGGAGCACGGGCGCTCCACCACCCCGTTCCCCCCGAGCGGAGTCGAGGGGTCACCTGCTCACCGCTTGAACACGCCGTACTTGGCGATCGCATAGACCGCGCGGAAGCCGTCTTTCCACGTGATCTTCTTGCCCTCTTCGTAGGTGCGCCCGAAGTAGCTGATGGGCACCTCGTACACGCGAACGTTGGCGCGGCCGACGCGGGCGGTGAGCTCGGGCTCGATGCCGAACCGGTCTTCTTTCAGGGTGAACGACTGCAGCACCTCCCGGCGGAAGGCTTTGTAACAAGTCTCCATGTCGGTGAGGTTCAAGCCCGAGGTCATGTTGGAGAGCGTGGTGAGGCCCTGGTTCACCACGGCGTGCCAGTAATAGAGAACGCGCCGGGTCTCGCCGGTGAAGCGGCTGCCGAACACCACATCGGCGTTGCCATCGAGGATGGGCTTGATCACCCGCACGATGTCGCGCGGGTCGTACTCGAGGTCGGCGTCTTGAATGACCACCAGCTCGCCGGTGGCCTCCTTGAAGCCGCGACGCAGCGCCGCGCCCTTGCCCTGGTTCTTCGGCTGAAACTGCACGGAGAACGTGTTGTTGTTCTTCGGCTTGGCGCCTTCGAGCGCGTCCATGCCCTTCGCCTGAAGGCCCTCGAGCCACTCGCGGCTGCCGTCGGTGCTGCAGTCGTCGACGATCACGATCTCCTTGGGAAAGTCGACGGCGACCACGCGCTTGAGCAGCTCCGCGAGGGTGCGCATCTCGTTGTAGACGGGAATGACGACGCTGACAGTTGGAGCCGAAATCACTGCTCGCGCCATAGCACGGCGCGGCTACACTCCGGCCATGCGGATTGAATACGGGGCGGCGGCGGCGTGGGTGGTGATGGTGTTTGCGTTGAGTGGGTGTCCTCGGCACACGCCCTTGCGCGATTCAGCAGCAGGTGACGGCCCGCAGCTCGTGTTCGCGATCGCCGACCCGCAGATCCACAACATCTATGGCAGCAGCCTGCTCCTGGGCAGCGGAGCGGCCGACCTCGGCGTGCAGGTGGCGAGGCGACGCGCCGAGCTCAACATTCTCGCCCCGTTCGTCTTCCGCCATTTCCTGGAGCAGGGCCTCGCGAAAGACCCCGTGCTCACGCTGGTGCTGGGAGACCTGACCAACGTCGGGTGCACCGGCGAGTACGACACGGTGCTCGCGCAGCTGAACGCGGCGAGCCAGGGCAAGCCGGGCCTGGTGCTCTTCGCGCACGGCAATCACGACACCTATCTGATGGGCATCACCAACCAGTACGTTCCTTACGAAGCCGGCGGCACCTACGCCCAGCTCGAGCGGGACTTGAAGATGAGCAAGGCCACCGCGCCGACCGACGAGTCGTGGTGGCCCGACCTCGCGGCCGTCGCGCCCCGCGCGTGGCCCAGCGCCTGCTCGACGCACGATGGGCGGGGCAAGCCGCTCAACAAGGTGCAGTGGATGGCGCGTTACCTCGCGCACCTCGAGCAGTACGGCGTGGCCGTCGAGTCGACCGGCATCGACGGGGGCTTCAAGCTCGCGTCAACCAACCCGGGGCGGGACAACCTGCAGGTCGAAGGTGAGTGGTACCGGCCGGACTTCAAGGCGAACGCAGGGCTGTTGCCGCCGTACGACTCCTTCCTGGTGCAGTCGCTCGACCGCGCAGACTACCGGGTGATCATCATCGACACCTCGGTCTGTGCCGCGCCCACCACGACCATCTCAGGCAGCGCGGGGAGCCGCGGCTGCATCGGCGAGGCGCAGTTCACCATCATCGAGCGGCTGCTCTCCGAGGCGAAGGAGCGGCCCGTGGTGCTCGCCGGCCACTTCAACCTCGGTGAGCTCACCACCTCCGGGGAGCGCGCGCGGTTGATCAAGTTGATCGAGAAACACAAGGCCACGTACCTCTCGGCGCACACCCACGCCGACGCCACGTTGCGTTCGAACTACGGCGTGCGCGAGATCAACGTCGGCTCGACCACGGACTGGCCGATGAGCGCGCAGGTGCTGGTGCTGGCAGATGGGCAGGTGAAGCGCCGGCAAGAGCTCACGCTCCCGGTGGGGGTGCCGGCGTACGAGGGGCGCACGCGCACGGGCGAGGCGTTCTCTGATCTTCTGCAGGGCCAGCCCTTCGAGGTGTGCCGGCACCTGGCCGCCGCGCGCGTGCTGGCTGGGCTGCAAACGCCCTTTCCTGCGGTGTGGCTCGCCCCGCCCACCGACGCTGATTGCCGCGGCGAAGAGACGAACGTGCTGCAGCTCGAGCTCAAGGGCCTGGTCGACACCATCGAGAAGCGCATCGTCGACGAGCCGGCCTACCGCGCGTACGTCTTGAACGTGGCCGCGGCGGCGAGTGCCCACGACCAATGCAAACTTCCCGTCTTCCTCTGTCCCCTTCGGTGAGCGCGCGATGACCATCACACTCAAGTCGAGAGTGCCTCCTGATCCGCCGAAGTTCCCTCGTGAGCTCACGGGCTCTTTGGCGGGCGCCGCGCGGGTCAGGCTCCCGTGGCTCAAGAACATCATCCTCACGGGCTGGGGCCCGTTTCAGCCCCTGGGCGTGCGCTACGCCGCCTTCTGCGACCCCGTTCCGTTGTGCGCGCGCGTGCTGGTGCTGGAAGACCCGCAGGGGCAACGTGTTGCCCTGGTCGCCCTGGATCTCCACGGAGGCTCCCGCTACATCAGCGAGAAGGCCGCGCACGAGCTGAAGGACGAGGGCTTCCATCCCGGCAATCTCTTCCTGAGCGCGACCCACAACCACGCGGGCCCGGGAGGGCTCTATGGTTCCCGGTATTACGACGCGTTCGCCGCCTCGACCGAGCTCGTCAAGGCGACCTCCGCCAGCCGGCTCGCGCTGAACATCGAGCTGGCCGACTTCATCACGAAGAAGGTGGTGAGCGCGGTGCGCACGGCTCTCGCGCGCCGCACGCCCGCGCAGATCGGCCAATCGTCGGAGTGGAGTGGTTGGGCGCGGAACCGAAGCCTCCAGGCCTTTCGCAACAACTTCCCGAAGGCCATGTCGGATGCAGAGCTCGAGAAGGTGTTGGCGGGCTCGATCGGAGCGCAGAACGGAACGCTCGAGGAGATGGCAGTCGACAGCCGCGTGCACACCATCGCGGCCTTCAAAGAGAGCGCGCCACATCAGCTGATCGGCTCCTTCTCCACGTTCGCAGCGCACTGTGCGCTGCTCTCGCGAGTGCACAACCGGCAGTCTCCCGACTTCTTCGGTCACGCGACGAACGCGCTGGAGAAGAAGCTCACGCCATCGCAGGGCGAGCGGCCCGTCATCGCGCTCGCAGCAGGGGCGATCGGTGACTGCGACCCGACCGATCCCACCGAGCCCAGGATGCCGCTGAAGGAGCTGCTGGAGCTGAGGGAAGACCCGTTCGAGAACCAACGCCTCATCGAACGACACGCCGTGCAGTTGGCGGGCGTGCTCGAGCGATCGATCAGCGGTGCCCAGTCGAAGCTTCACCCCATCGAACGGATCAAGGTGGCGTTCTCCGACGACGTGATCGCTGGCGTCGAGCTCGACAACAAGAAGAAGCTCTCCAAGACGCCGCGAATTGGGACGTCGACGATCGCGGGCGCCGAGCTGGGCACCGGTGACATGCGGTTTCTCGGCAAGGACTACCGGTTCTCGGAGAAGGAGGGCATCGAGACGCGGCTCCAATTCAAGACAGATGCACAATTCCCCAAGCGCGTGAATCGCCCCTTTGGTGACTACGGGGTTCCCATCAGGGGAACCCTGTATCCGCTCTCGACGCAGCACAACCGTTTGAATCTGCGGCTGGTCCAGATTCAATGCAGAGACTTCTCCGAGCCCATTCGCCTGCTGGGAGTGCCGGGGGAGCCGACCACCTGGCTGACGCACCAACTCAACCAAATCCTCCGAGGTGCAGCACCGCACCGGCCCACGATGGTGGCGGGCGTGACCGGCGACTATCAGGGCTACTTCACGACAAGCCTCGAATACGACCTTCAGCACTATGAAGGCAGCAGCACCATCTGGGGCCGCGAGACGGAGGGCTGGCTCAAACAGAAGGTGCAGGCGCTCGTCACGCGGATCGAGAAGCAGGATGCGAAGCCCGAGTACTCCCTCGACGAAGTCACGTTCAACTCCGACGAGGAAGACAAATGGCGAACGGAGTTCTTCGACACGCCGGAGCAACCAGAGACCGACCGGCCGAAGCCCGACGGAGTCTGGAATCTTCGATAGCCGCAGCGCTTGCTTCGCTGGCCGCACCCGTGGTTTGCGTCGAACCTTGAAACATTTCAACGCGTCTGGGCTCATCCTGTGGTGCCTGCTCCTCGCCGCCTGCGCCGCGCCTGAAGGGAGCGGGCTGGCGCTGACCGCCGAAGGCTCCGGCCCGCGGGTGAAGTTCGACGTGTTCCACCGGCCGCTGCCGGACATCCCGTTGCCCAACGACTTCGCCTCGCGGTTCGACGCGACGAGCTTCACCAAGAAGCGCGTCAACGCGAGCCAGGTCGCGCCCACCGAGTGGGAATCGAAGACGCGCAAGGAGCTCGACGCGCTCGACGGCTGGGGCACCCTGGGCGCCATCTCCGTCTCCTTCGAGAGCGACCTCGACACGGAGAACGTCATTCGCCGGCATTACGGAGATCGGTTCGACACGAGCGACGACGTGATCCTGGTGGTCGACGTCACGCGCGGCTCTCCGGAGTTCTGCAAGGCGGCGCCGCTGGACCTGGGTGAAGGCCACTTCCCCGCCCGGCTCGATCGCCCCGACTACTACCCCGACGATCCGCGCAACTCGCTGCAGAGCCTGCTGTTCGAAGAGGTCGAAGAAGATCTCGACGGCGACGGCGTGCTGGATCCCGGAGAAGACACCGACATGGACGGCGTGCTCGATCACCCGAACACGCGCAGCGCGGCCGACCCGTCGCTGATCACCTTCTACGAGCGCGAGACGAAGACGTTGATCGCCCGGCCGATCTACCCGCTGCGTGAAGCGACGACGTACGCGGTGGTGCTGACGAAGAACCTGGTGGACGCGGAGGGCAACCCGGTGCGTTCTCCTTTCAAGTACGTGAACCACGCTGCGCAGAGCAAGGCGCTGCAGCCGCTCACCGATGACTGCTTGAAGCAGCTCGGCTACTCGATGGACGAGGTGGCCTTCACCTGGTCGTTCACCACGCAGGCGTGGACGCGGCCGATGGTTGCGGTTCGTGATGGTCTGTATGGCCTTGGCAAGTTCGCGCGCCTGGCCACGGAGTTCCCCGCGGAGATGACGGTGCGTGAATCGCGCGCGCGTGCGGCGGGTGTGTACGGGCGCATCGTGCCGAACACGTTGTTCATGGAGATGGCGAAGAGCCTGTATTCGCAGTTCGGCTCGGGCAACTCAGCGGCGCAGGAGAACCTGTTCTTCGACAACTTCGGCTTCATCGACTTTCACGCGGTGGGCACCATCGACTCGCCGCAGTTCTTCCCGCGCTTCGAAGACGATGGGGTGACGCAGAAGAAGCTCACCGACCAGGTGTGGCAGTTCAACGCCGAGACGGGAGAAGCCTTCACCCGCCACGAGGGCGTGAACTACTGGCTGATGGTGCCGAAGAACCGCGCTGCGGGGCCGGCGCCGGTGGCGATCTTCATTCACGGTCATGGCAGCACGAAGTTCGACGCGATGAACGTGGCGGGCTTCTTCGCGCGCATGGGCATCGCGACGCTGGGCATCGACGCGCCCAGCCACGGCGTGGATGTCGACCCGGTGTTGCTCGAGGTGGTGAAGGGCCAGTTCAAGCAGCGCGGCATCGAGGGCATGGGCATCGGCATCGTCGATGGCCGCGCGCTCGATCAGAACGGAGACGGCAAGCTGGACAGCGGCGTCGACTTCTGGACGGCGTACCTGTTCCACACGCGCGACATGGTGCGGCAGACGGGCGTGGATTTGTTTCAGGTGGTGCGTGTCCTCAAGTCGTTCGATGGCGTGAAGACGTGGAAGTACGACGCGAACATGGATGGTCAGCCGGATCTCGCGGGTGACTTCAATGGAGACGGCAAGGTCGACATCGGCGGCTCCGCGGCGATTCACGTGGTGGGTGGTTCGCTGGGCGGCATCATGGCCAGCTACATCGGCGGGCTGGAGCCGCAGGTGGAGACGGTCATCCCCATCATCGGTGGTGGCGGCTTGTCTGACATTGGAACGCGGAGCTCGCTGTCTGGTGTGCGCGACGCGATGGTGTTGCGCATGATGGCGCCGTTGGTGCTGCTGCGGGATGGCGTCATCTACGAAGGCGCGCCTGATCTGGTGGAGTACAAAGAGGTGAAGGTCGGCACGCTGAGCATCACGCCGAAGGTGGGCAGCATCGCGGTGCTGCGCAACCTGGACAGTGGGGAGTGGCGTTGCGCGCGCGTGCAGGCGGGTGGGCGCATGCGGGTGGCGGTGCCGAGCGACAAGGGGCACCGGTTGGAGCTGTCGTTCTACGAAGGTGAGCTCGCGCCGCAGAAGCGCGAAGGCTGCGTGCCGGAAGGTGAGCCGCTCGAGCGCATCGGGTCGTTCTCCGAGGCCGTGAAGTTCCAGGGCGTCACGTACGCCGCGGGGAGCGACTTCATCGCGGTGACGGATGGTTTTGGTCTGCGCCGCGGGAACCCGGAGCTGCGCCGCATGCTGGGCCTGGCCCAGGTGGCGCTCGAAGGAGCCGACCCGGCGAACACCGCTCCGTTCATGCACGGGGAGCGCACGCTCACCTACGGCACGGGCGAGACGGTCTCGACGCGGGCGTTCTACATCAACACGCTCGGCGACCCCGGGGTGCCCACGGCATCAGGCGTGATGATGTCGCGCGCGGCCGGCCTGGTGAACTTCCGCGACGTCGACGATCGCTACGGCAAGTCGGTCGATCAGCTCCTGCTCGATACGGGCGTGGTGGAAGGCACGGAGTCCTCACGCCGCCACCTCGACACGATGGGCAAGCCGGTGCTGATGGATGTCGACAACCTCGCGAACCTCTCAGTGGCCGGAGACGGCTTCGACGCACCGCGCCTCACCCCGCCGCTCCGCATCGTGCGTCGCAACACTGAAGCGCAGGGTGGCGGAATCAGCGCGCAGCTCTTCCCAATGATGGATCCCTTGGGCACCCACGGCTTCCCTCAGCCGAAGCCCGAACTGCCGTTCGACCTCGGCGCCCTGCTGATCAACCAAATGATCCGCTACGTCGCCACCAACGGCCAGGAACTCGACTTCGACCCCTGCCAACTCGACTGGTCATGCAGTTGGCTACCGCCGCTTCGCTAAGACGTCCGACGACGCATGCGGTTGCGCCCGATGGGCTGCATCGATAATCATTTCCAGAAGCGCAGACCAACAGCACTTCGTGGAGAGGGTGAACGTGGCCACTGCTCACTGAGTTTGCTCCTGGCCCGAGAGTGTCAGCCGAAACTGCGCACCGCCCCCAACACGGTCTGCGACGGAGACGTTGCCTCCGTGCGCCATCGCCACCATGCGCACCATGTACAGCCCCAGCCCCACCCCGCACCGCGTGCTGCCCGAACGCGCTTCGACTGAGCCGAACTTCTCGAACAGCCCTGGCTTGAACGCATCGGGAATGCCGCTGCCTCGATCCGCCACGTCGATCACCGCACCCTCGCCCTCTGCCGTGACCGACAACTCGACTCCGTCGCGCGTGTACTTCACCGCGTTCCCCAGCAGGTTCTCCACCGCGCGCACCACCAGCTTCCGATCGAGGCGCACCCGAAGATCCTTCGGGCCGTTCACGCTCACCTTCACGCCGCTCTGAATCGCCAGAGTGCGCAGTGACGCCACGGCCGCTTCCACCACCTCGAGCGGACTGCACAGCGTCAGCGCCGGAGCCAACGCACCGGACTCCAGCAACCGCACCGAGAGCAGATCCTCCGCCAGCGAGAGCACCTGCTGGGTCGCCGCGATGCCGATGCGAATGTCTTCCTGCATCTCGGGCTCGGTCGCCTTCGCCTCGAGAATTCGAAAGCTGCAGGTCACCGCCGTCAGCGGGCTGCGCAGATCGTGGACCAGCAGGTCGACCAGATCGTCCTTCAACACCACCAACTCGCGCAGCTCCCGCAGCTGCTTCTGAATCAGCAGCCCCTGCACCCGAATCTTGATGAACGCCGCGACGCGCAACGAGAGCTCGCTCTGGCTGATGGGCTTGTTCAGGAAATCGTCGGCGCCCGCTTCAAGCCCGGTCATCAACGCCTCGTGCGCCACCAGCCCGGAGAGCAGCAGCACCGGCAAATACCCCTTCGCCCCCGCCTTGATGCGCCGGCAGCCTTCGAAGCCGTTGGTGCCCGCCATCACCACGTCGAGCAACACCAGGTCGATGGTGTCGTGCGCGACGAGCTCGAGCGCCTGCTCCACCGTCTCGGCCTGCAGCACCCGGTAGGTCTCTGCGAGCATGCGACGCGTCAACACGCGCACGCTGAGGTCATCGTCGACGATCAATACTGTGGCGATTTGGCGCTCCTGTTCGAGCTTGCTCATGCCCTCTCCAGCAGCACCGTTCGAGCCACCACCTTCGTGAACGAATCTCCTCAGTTCGAGCGGGGCGCTCCATCGGATCGACAGGGCGCTCCTTCAGAATGATGAAGCGTCAGGGTTTGCCGTGCGTATCGAGCCAGGCCAGACAGCGCGCCACACTGCCCGTCGCCAACGCGATGCAGCTGTCGGCCCCCCCGTAATACATATGAATGGTGTCGCGATCTTTGCCCAGCGTGGTGCCGCAGGGGAACGCCACGTAGCCCACGTCGCCTTCACGCTCGTAGCTGGCCTCGGGGCCGAACACCCACTCATCACCCCGCAGCAAACACACGGAGGGTTCATCGAGTTTGAACAACGCCAGCCCCAACCTGTACAGGCTGCCCGCCGCGGTGTGCCGCACCCCGTGGTAAATCATCAACCAGCCGCGTTCGGTCTCGATCAACGGAGGCGACAAGCCCACCTTGTTCGCGTCCCACCAGGCGCCTTTGCGCGCCAGCAACATCGTCTTGTGGTTTCCCCAGTTGCGCAGGTCGGGCGAAAACGAGAGCCAGATGTGCGCGCCCCCATCAGTCACCGGCCGGTGAATGAGGGCGAACATTCCATCGATGCGCCGCGGGAGCAGCGCGGCGTCTTTATCATCGGGCTGCATCACCAGCCCGTAGCGCTCGAAGCTCTTGAAGTCGTCGGTGAGCGCCAACGCCACGCCCGGCCCGCCTTTGCTGAACGCAGTGTACGCCACCACGTACTTCTGCAGCTCCTCCACCCAGGTGATGCGCGGGTCTTCGATGCCCCAGAGCTCTTCGGGGTGTGACTCGGGTTGAGGAAGCAGCGTGGGCTTCTCGTCGACCACCCAGCCATCCACCCCGTTGGCTGAACGCACCGCGCACAGGTGCGAGTGACCGCGGCGATCTTCCACCCGGCACAACAACAAGGTGGTGCCGTCACGCAGCACCGTCGCGCCGGGGTTGAACACCGTGTGCGCCGGGTAGGGCCAATCGGCCGCGGTGAGAATGGGGTTCTTCTGATGGCGCTCGAACAACACTTCGTAGCTGCGTTTGCCGCTCATGAAGCCTTCTCCTGCATCGTTTCGGCGACGCGTGGAATGTGAATGGAAAGCACCGGCGGCGTCGCGCCCGGCGAGAGGGATGCCGCCAACCGGTCGGCCGCGCGCAGCTCAGCGAGGGCGGTGAGGAACGAGAGCGTCGACTCCGCGCCCTGGTTCTCGTTCAGACGATCCAGGTGCAGGCCATCGCGGCAGCCGCCGGTGCGCGCGTCGTACACCTGGGCCTGCCGCACGTTCTGACCGAGGAACCACTGGAACGCCCAACGCGCCCGCTCCATCCAGCGCGTCTCTCCGGTGACCCGGTGCGCCTCCAGACACGCAGCGACCATCGAGCAGGCCTCCACCGGCTGTTGGTCGAACATCGCGCGCGCCGCACCCCGCTCGTGAAAACCATTGGTGCCCACCGGCGCAAACGCACCCACCGCGCCGACGTGTTCGTTCACCAGCCACTCGAGCGAACGCAACGCGGCGGAGACCATCTCGGCGTTGCCCATGCGAAAACCTGCCACCAGCAGGCCCTGCGGCAGCCGCACGTTGCAGTAGGTGAGCCTGTCTTCGAACCACGGCCACTCGGGCCGGCTGGCGCTCTGGAAACCCTCCATCAAGCGGGTGGCCAGCGTCGCTGTCAGAGCCTGCACATGACTGTCCCCGGTGAAGACGCGCAGGTACTCATCGAAACCCAGCAGCGCGTACGCGACCGCGCGGGGACTGGAGAGCGTGGCGGCCACCGGCAGCGCCGCGTGAAACAGCGTGCTGGCCACCCCGCGCCTGCCGGGATCGTTCGAACGGCCGAGCACCGTGCCCAGGGCCCACAACGAGCGCCCATGGCTGTCATCGGACCCGCGTTCTTCGTGCCAGGTTCGCGAATAGCTCAAGAAGTTGCGAAAGCGCCCGCTGCTCTCGTCGAAGGCGTGGTTCACGAAGGCGAGATACCGGTTGGCCAACGCACGCACGGTGCCCGGCGCTTCGGTGCCCGCTTCTTCCACCAGGGTGAGCAGGAGCAGCGCGCGCGCGTTGTCATCGACGCAATAGCCGTCGCGGTAGCGGGGAATGTCGAAGGTGGCGTGCTGGAGCATCCCGGTGTCGTCGCTCATCAGCCGCACGTGCGAGAGGTTGATCTCCGGAAGTTCAGCGGTGCGCCGGGGCCTCGCCAGCTGCGCCTCCATGCCCGCGCGTTTGGCAGCGTAGGTGCGGCGCGCCTGCTTGAAGCTCTCCACGTAGCTGCGGGCCACCAGCGGCCAGCCCATGGTGCGCCCGAAGTCGGCAGCCCGTTGCTGGAGCGCCGCGCGGTCTTCGGGGTCGTCGAGCAGCTGGTTGATCTCCCGGCCGATCGCCTTGGCGTCGCGCCAGGGCACCAACACGCCCCGGCCTTCCGCGAGCAGCTCACGCGCGTAGCGGTACGGCGTGGAGATGACCGCCTTGCCGCACCCCACCGCGTAGGCCAGCGTGCCCGAGGTGCTCTGCTCTTCCTTCAGGTACGGAGTGACGTACACGTCGGCGGCGCCGAGGAACTCGACCAGCTCTTCATGGCTGACGAAGCGGTTGTGGAAGATGACGTTGGAGCCCACGCCCAGACACTCCGCGCGCAGCTGAAGCATCTGCCGGTAGGCCTCACCGTGCTGTTGCTTGACGTGCGGGTGCGTGGCGCCGAGCACCAGGTAGTCGGTGTTGGGGTGCTTGGCGAGAATCGCAGGCATCGCGTCGATGACGTACTCGAGGCCCTTGTCGGGAGAGAGCAAGCCGAAGGTGAGGATGATCTGCCGGCCCTCGGTGCCCAGCAGCGCCTTGTCGTCCTGCACGGGCATCGCCGGAATGCCGTGAGGGATGACGTCGATCTTCGCAGGGTCGACCCCGTGCACCGACTGGAGCAACGCCGCGCCGTCAGCGCTCATCACCACCACCCGCTCCGACAGCCGCACCACCGCCTCGAGCACCGCGCGCTGCACCGGATCAGGCTGCGCCAACACCGTGTGCAGCGTGGTGACCACCGGCATGCGCAAGCCCCGCAGCAGCTCGAGCACGTGACCGCCGGCCTTGCCTCCGAAGATGCCGTACTCGTGCTGCACCGAGACCACGTCGACCGCGTTCACGTTGAGGAAGTCGGCGGCCCGGCGGTAGGCCTCGATGTCGCCCTGGGGAATCTCGAACCGCACCCGCGGCGGATAGGCGTGGTGCACGCCCACGTCGTTCATCGCCACCACGAAACAATCCAGCTCGGGCAGCTCGCCGTCGATGGCCGCGCTCAGGTCGGTGGTGAAGGTGGCGATGCCGCAGTGCCGGGGCAGGTGATTGCCCAGCATGGCGATCGTTCGCACAGACGTCTGCCCGCGGGTCTTGCCCATTCTCAAACCTCTGGTGTCGGTAGATCTGCCTACGCGCGCCATCGTCAGACCGACGACCACTTCGCGTGGGGCCACCATGCGCTTGCGCGCGCGCGGGCGCAAGGCGCCCTACCGGGCCGTGACGGGTTCCTGCCCATCGGGGCTCGCCTCCTCGGCAAGGGAAGACAAGCGCGGCGATTTGCTGCATGAGGACCCCGTGCGCTTTCCAGGCCGTCGTAAGCACAAGCACTACTTCCCCGTTCAAACCCGGGATCCACTTCTTCAGGCCGCGGGTGTCGAGCAGGCCACCAAGCGGACCCACGTGGTGGGCGTCGATCAGACGCTGGTCGACATCGATGCCCGGATTCCCGCCGAGCTGCTCGCTCGGTACGGCCTGCCCAAAGGCGCCTCGACGGTCATTCCTGATCCGGTCGCGTTGCGCCTCTACGACGAGCTGCTCGAGCACAAGCTGATCAGCTCGGAGTTCGCCGGCGGCACCATCGGCAACACGCTCCACAACTACTCGCTGCTCGCCGACGACGCGTCGATCCTGCTCGGGGTGATGAGCGAAGAGATTCGCCTCGGCACGTCGGGGTACCGCTACCTCTCCAACACCTCGAGCCGGGTGAACCTCGATCACCTGCAGCCGGTCAAAGGCCCCATCGGGCGCTGTTTTGCGCTGGTCACCCCCGATGGTGAACGCACCTTCGCCATCAGCGCAGGCCAGATGAATGGCCTCAAGCCTGAGAGCATTCCTTCGCACGTGTTCGATGACGCCTCGTGCCTGGTCATCTCGGCGTACCTGCTGCGCTGCAAAGACGGCGACCCCATGCCCGCCGCCACCGCGCGCGCCGTCGAGCTGGCCCGGGCTCGCGGCGTTCCCGTGGTGCTCACGCTGGGCACCCGCTTCGTCATCGCCGAACGCCCGGAGTTCTGGCGCGAGTTCATCGCGGAGTACGTCGACATCGTCGCAATGAATGAGCAGGAAGGCGAAGCGCTCACCGGCTCCGAAGATCCGCTCGTCGCGTGTGAACGCACCCTGGCCTGGGCTGATCTCGTGCTGTGCACCGCGGGCCCCATCGGTCTGTATCTGGCCGGCTACACCGAGGACGAGGTGAAGCGCGAGACGCGGTACCCGCTGCTGCCCGGCGCCATCGCCGAGTTCAATCGCTACGAGTTCAGCCGCCCGATGGCGAAGAAGGCGTGCGTGAAGCCCGTGCAGGTCTTCGCTCACATCGCGCCGTACCATGGCGGCCCCGAGCGGATCATGAGCACCAACGGCGCAGGTGACGCGGCGCTCGCAGCGCTGCTGCACGACATGGCTGCCAATCGGTATCACCGCGCTCGCGTGCCGAACTCCGCGAAACATGTTCGCGAGTTCCTCACCTATTCGTCGATGAGCCAGGTCTGCCGGTACGCCAACCGCGTGAGCTACCAGGTGCTCGTGCAGTCCTCGCCCCGCCTCACCCGCGGTCTGCCCGAGCGCGAAGAGGGGCTCGACGACGAGAAGTACTGGGCTCAGTGAACGACAGGGGCTTGGTGGGCGCCCTTCTTCTTCAGCTGCGAACGAGGGTCAGCGGTCCGTTGATCACCGAATCGACTGACGCCTTCTTGTTCGCAGTGCAGATGTCGATGCGGCTCGTGCCCTTGCCCACGAACGCGCCACCGGTATCCACCACGCGGAACTCGATCCGCTTGCCGTACTTCGCCTCGAGCTCCGGAATGCGCAGCTTCGTGCCGTACGGAAACGCCTTCGAGTCCATCGCGACGGAGACGTAGCTCGCCTTGCCGCTCAGAAAATCCTGCAGCGTGCGCAGCGGCTGATCACGCCGATCGACGAAGCCACCTTCGAGCGGCGAGGCGTCGGGGTAGTAGCCCGTGCCACGCGCCTTGTACTTCTGACCTTCGAACCCATCGACCGGGCCCGCAGGCGCCGTGGGTGCCGACGGCGCTGAACCGAAGAGCGCCTTGATCGTGTTCTTGCCCACCACCCCGTCCGGCTCGAGACCGTTCGCGCGCTGGAAAGCGACCACCGCCTTGCGCGTGTTCGGCCCGAATTTTCCGTCCGTGCCCTGGGGGTCGAAACCCTTCTCCTTGAGCGCGCGCTGCAGCTCCTTCACGTCGTTGCCGGAGGAACCACTTCGAACGGACGTGATTGAGCTGACGGGCATGCGTCATTGTCGCACCTGCCCGCCAGAAGTTGCCCCTACTGGAGGTCGAAGGCGGTGGAGACCGCCGCCTGCAGCGTGCCGCTCGTCGCCGTGAGGGTGCAGCCCGTCGCCTGGGTGCTGCTCTTGAGGCCGTTGAAGTTCGCCACACCCTGCACCGCGTTCACCGTCATCAGGCTCGACGCGTCGAGCGCGGCGGCACACGAACCGGCCGTGATGGCCACGGTGATCGCCGCGGTGGACGAGGTCACGATGCCGGAGTTGTCCTCCACCACCACGCTGGGGATCGGCCGCAGCAGGTTCTGCGCGATGGTGTTCGAGGGCGACGTCTGGAAACGCAGCCGAGGCCCGCTCGCAGCCGCGAAGGTCACCGTGGCCGTGTCGCTGACCTGACCCAGCGTCGCCGTCACCGTGACGGTCCCCTCGGTCGTCGAGGTCAGCTGCGTCTTCGCCACCCCGCTGGCATCGGTGTTCACGCGCGCAGCCGAGAGCTGCCCTCCACCGCTCACCGTGAAGTCGACCGCGGTTCCACTCGCGGCGGTGGTCGTCGCGGTCAGCTGCACCGAATCGGTTCCGCTCGCCGTGGCCGTCGAACGATCCGCCGTCACCGAGATCGTCTGCATCGCGGAGGAGCAACCAACGAGGACCATCGAGCACAGGGCGAGGGAACGCATTGAACCGCGTGTGCCATCGGTGGCTGCGATTGTCGACGCTCGTCTGTGACTCAGTCGTTGAGCGCGCCGGCGGCGATCCACGAGCCCACCATCACGATGTGCTGCAGCGGCGAGGCGGGCGAGACTTGTGACATCGCTGGCATTCCGTCTCCGCAGGCCGCGGGTTGGGTGCTGTTCATCTTTCGATAGAGCAGTGAACGCTGGCGATCAGAGGCCACCACCAGCTTCGGAACTCCGGCGTTGATGCAGGCGGTGCCGCGGTGGTGATCGGCGGCGACCAGCTGCGACCAGGCGACGTTGCGGGTGCCCGCGATCTGGTAGTCGCCCATCGAGCCGTGACAGCCCACGCATTGGCCACCTTGCAGCACCGGCGTGGAGAGCGTGCTGAACACGTCGGTGAAGCGCGGCACCGTGATGTTGATGGTGAGCTGCCGGGTGATGGGCGCGGAGCGGTTGTCGGTCACGCTCGCGGTGAGCAGCAGCTGCGTGGGGGCGGCGCGTTCGTCGCTGAACCAGCGCTGCGCGGAGGGGGTGCCGTTCTCGAAGAAGGTGCCGGGCCCTGACCAGGCGAAGGTGAGGCGATCGCCGTCTTCGTCGGTGGCTCCGAGGGCGAGCTCGACGATCTGCCCGGCGTAGGCGGTGGTGCGGTTCTGCAGGATGACCGGGTTGACCTGCGGTTCGTGGTTGGGGCCCGCGTCGCGGACTCCGGCGTCGATGGTGGGTTGGCCGGCGTCGATTCCGGCGTCGACTCCGGCGTCGCGCGTCAGGGTCACTCTGCCTGCGTCAGGCGTTCCGGCGTCGACGGGCTCGAGCTGAGGCGCTCCACACGAGGCGAAGAGCATCAACAGGAGGCGGATGCCCTCTCCCCGACCCTCTCCCCCTCGGGGAGAGGGAGCTCTTGGTGGAGTTGGTTGCTTCATTTCTCGAAGAACCGGTGTGAGCCGCCCATCACGAACATCAACTGACTTCTCGTCCACTGCGTCTCGAAACTCTGTTCGTTCTCGCGCTGAAATGGCGACCGTCCGAACTGGGCCAGCAACCCGAAGCCGGTCTCCAGCCCGTCCTTGCGCACGCCCAGGCCCACCGCGCCGCCGTAGAGATTGATTCGCTCCTCGGCGAACTGATCAGACGCACTCGACGTGTTGGTGAAGAGTCCGCCGCGGATCACGAACATCTCCGAGAGCGTCACCTCGACCCCCACTGAAGCATCGAAGTGCGCCACCTCGCGGTGCCGGTTCTGCGCGAACTGCGTGCGGAGCACTTCGTGCGGCGCGTCGTAGTCGAGCGGCGCGTACGCGATGAGATCGAGCGAGAGCGTCACCGCCGAACTCTGCCAGCCCAGGCCCAACGCAAAACGATGCGGGTAACGCGTGTCACCCGTCGTCGTCCCCGTCTCGAAAGACTGGCCTTGCGCATCCGAGAAGCTCACCTGCCAGAGGTTCTCGCTGTGCAGCATCAACGTCTCGCACTGCCAGCTCGCGCCGACTCGAAAGCCCGCGGGCAGGCGCACGAGAACGCCCAAAGAAGGGATGAGCCCGCCCGAGGTCACTTCATTGTCTGCCGACAACGTCGCCTGCTCACCGGGCACCGTGCCGTCTTCCGATGGCTGCGTGAAGTACGTCGAGGCGAGGGCCTGGCTGGTCTGCGCCAGGTGGTAGTGAAGCGCGACTCCGAGAGAGAAGACGTCGTTCACTGCGAAGCCCGCGCTCGCTCCATAGAGCGTGCTCTGTTGATCGAAGCGCGCCGAACGGGAGAGCCCCTGGTAGATCTTGTCACTGCCCAGCGCGGTCGCTGCCACCGGCGCGTCGATGGAGTTGATCGACGAGAGCCGGAACCGATCGGGGCTGAAGACGTGCGCGGCCAGCGTCACCCGCGGGTGCAGCCGGTACGAGAGCGCGAAGGTGGAGGGCAGGATCACCGTGCGCAAGAACGAGAGCGAGAGCTGCGCGCCCTCCGCGTTCACCCGCTCGGTGCGGTTCAAGACGTAGAAGGCGTACACATCGGCTGAGGCAGAGACCGTAAACCCCGGCGCCTGCACCAGGCCCGCGGGGTTGTAGTACCCGGCCGTGGCGTCGTCGGCCAACGCGGTGAACGCGCCTCCCAGCAGGCTCGCCTTCTCTCCGACCAGCAGGTTCCGGCTGTTGAAGAAGTCGGCTCTGGCGTCGGTGGCGAAGAGCAAGAGGAGCCCCAGGCAGGCTCTTCCGGTGACGGGCATGGGTTCACGCTAGCGCCCCCGCACCGTGTTGGGGGTCGGGTGTTCGGCTTTTCAAACGAGTCAGTGGTTCAGGCAGCGTTGGTAGCGGAGGTCGACGTTCTTCGCGAACCACGCCGTCGAGCGGTCTTGCGACATCTTGGGGCTGCGAATGGTGACCTCGGGCAGACGCGCGTACGGCGGGTCTGACTTCATCTTCTGCGCCCACGCCCGTTTGATCGCCCGCCACGTATCCGTCGCTTCGAACTCCACCGTCTTCTCCTGCCGCACGTCGAGGCGGATGCGCCGCTCACTCAGCTCAGGCGCGAACTTCTGACCGAAGGTGAGGATCGCGGTGAGCGACTGCGTGTCGCGATGGAGCGGCTTCGCGTGCTTGTCGTACGCGAGGAGATCTCCATCGGGCGCGAGCGCGATTCCGGTCAGCTTGCTCACCTGCTCCTGCAGCGCGGCGTTGCGGCTCGCGTACACACCGGCGTTGTAGTCGGCGAAGCGGTAGAGCGGCTGGGCGTAGGCGGCCTGGTGCCCCAGCAGTCGTGCGGTGCCGTACGAGACGCCGCCCGCGCGCGTGTACAGCTCGTCACGCACGCCGCTCACGTCGCGCCGCTTCTTGCCCGCGAGCTCTTCCGCGAACCGCACGCTCACCTGCATCGAGCCGACCGTGGTCACCGGGTTGAAGTCTTCCGGGCTCGCGTCGAAGAGCGCTCCGAGGAGATCGAGCGCCTTGTACGGCGCGGGGAACTTCTCTTCGTAGAAGTGCAGGATGTCGCGAAAGAGCACGTCGAGATCCCGCTCGGTCTTCACGGTGTTCAAGCGCGCTTCGAAGGTGTGCTTGCTGCCCGGCGCCTTGCCGCTGAGCAGCTCGTGCAACGCGGGTGGTCCCAGCGGGCCGAGCTTCTCCACCTTCTTGTCGAGCTCAGCGCGGAGGAGCTTCGAGAGCCCTGCCACCGCGGGGTCTGCCTGAAAGCCGGACTCCTGATCGATCACCGCGACCACCTGGCAAACGGTCTCGGGATCAGCGGGCTGCTGGTGCTCGTCGAGCGCGGCCAACACGTCGGTGGCCCAGCCGTCGCGCTCCTTCACCTTCTCGGGGAGACGCGCGCTCACCTGCTCCACCGTCATGCGCGGCCGCTCATCACGCAGCACCGGCTTCACTGCACAGCCGGCGAGGAACACGGAAGCGAGGGTGATCGTGCGAAGCCAGTTCACGCGGCGAGCGTAACCACCTGCGCGGTGCATGTCGCACCTCGCCGTACTGAACACGCGACGCACTGTATTACTGCGGGTTGGCCGGCAACCAACGGATCGGCAGCGGCGTCGAACGATTTTGCCAGCCCTTCAGCTACCGTCTGGTTTCCCCGAAACACCGAGAGAACCCCACCATGAGCCCCATCAGCAAGCGCAGCAGCGCCGGAAGCAGTGCCGCAGCAGACGCCGCAGCAGCCGCACGCCGTGCCGCAGAAAAGGCGCGCGCAGACGCCGCCCGTGCCGCCGCCGCTGCTGCGAAGGCCGCTGCCGCCGCGAACGCTGCGCTCGCCTCTTCGAAGAAGGACGTCTTCGCGAAGGGTGGACTCTCGGCCGGTGCAGGCGCCGCCGCCGCCGCCAAACTTCAGCCGATCGTCGCCGGCGCGAAAGCCGAGCTCGGCAAGGCCGGCGCGTTGATCGCCGAAGGCAGCGCGTTGATTGCGCCGAAGTCGGCCGGGCTCGCGGGCCTTGGCGGAGCACTCGCCGCCGAAGCGAAGAAGCTCGCCGAGACGCCCTCGCCCATCTTCACGCCGTTCGCCTTCGACGTGGGCGCGCTGGCTGAGAAGGCCAGAGGGTTCGTCGACACCGTGCGCGACACCGTCAGCACCGTGCAGGACACCGCGGCCAGAGGCCTCGACCTCATCAATCAGGGCGCCAAGAAGCTCACCGATCTTTCCGGCGGTCTCGACACCGCGAAGGAACGGGCGATCGACGAAGTGCGCAAGCAGGTTGTCGACGGGCCCATCGACAACCTCAACTCCGAAGGCGACAGCGTGAAGGTGAACCTCGGCGGCGAGCTGTCGATCCCCACGCCGATCCCCGACCTGAAGGCCAAGGGCGTCGGCGACATGTCTGCGGAGATCAAGCGCGACGCCGATGGCGGCTACACCATCTCCACCGAGGCCAACGCCCTTGTCGGCGTGTCGGTCGGCGTGGAAGACCCCACCGGCAACTCCGTGAGCGGCGATGGCCTCGTCGGCGGCGGCGGCAAGATCGACTTCAAGGTCAAGCCCGTGCTCAACCCCGACGGCACGCTGAACGAAGTGGAGACCAAGGCGAAAGCCAAGGAGCTCACCGAAGCCCTCGCCCGCCAGGCGCTCGTCGCCTCTGCAGGCCCGATGGGTCAACCGATCGCCAACGCCGTGGTCGGCCCCACCGAGTCACAGCTCGCGCTGATCAAAGAGAGCTTCCAGGGCATGGAGGTGAAGGGCTCCGCGGCCATCGCCCTCGCCGCCAAGCTCAACCTGCCCGGCATGATCACCCTCGACGCGAGCGGCAAGGTTCAGCAGGACATGACCATTCGCATCGAGAAGGGCGAGAAGGGCCTGGTCATCGCCGTGAAGAACACCGTCTCGGGGGAGGCCGACGTGCAGGGCTCGGGCGCGCTCGACTCCGTGAACGTGGGCGTCAACGGCAAGGCGAAGGTCGAGCTCGAGCAGCGCTTCGAGTTCCCCGGCATCAACTCGGTTCAGGACGTCATCAACAAGGGCACCTCGGTGAAGCCCGAGGTGAAGCAGAGCCTGACCCTCTCGACCGACGCGCAGGTCGGCGCTGGCAACGGCCTCGGCGGCGAGAGCGGCATCGTCGACGGGAAGATCAAGGAGCAGCGCCGGCTCGGCGTCACCACCGAGGTGAAGATCGACGTCACGAATGATCCGAGCGTCATCAAGAAGATCGCCTCCGAGGCGCTCAAGGGAAACCTCGCCGATGCCACCAGGCTCGCGGGCGACAACACCAACATCGAGCTGAAGACCACCATCTACACGGAGCGATCGCGGCTCGCGCTCGGCAACATCGAGAACAAGACCGTCGGCGGCGCTGGCATCAAGGGTGAGGTGCTGGAGCGTGATGTCATTCGGGCGCCGGCTGCGGTGAAGACCAACGCCAGCGAGGTGGCCAGCCAGGTGAAGAAGCAGCTCGAAGAGGTGCAGCGGCTGCAGAAGGAGCAGCGGCCTCCGATCATGATGCGGGCCTGAAGCACTGCGCTCCCTCTCCCTGCGCGAGCGGGGAGAGGGGGCTGGGGTGAGGGGCCGAGCTGGGCGACGGAGACGGCCCCTCACCCCGACCCTCTCCCCGCTGTCGCAGGGAGAGGGAGCACCAAAGTTTCTCGCGACAATTGCGATGGGCTCGTGTCTTTTGGCAAAGCCATGGACGCGAGCCCCTGCCCTGACGAAGACACGCTGTCGCTGCTCGCAGACGACCTGCTGCCCCCCGCCGAGGCGGCAGCGCTCGGAGCGCACTCCGAATCGTGCCCTTCCTGCCGTCGCCTGGTGGGCATGCTGATGAAGCTGCGCAGCCGCCGCCCGGGCAGTCTGCCGGGTGAACCACCACCCGACGACGCGCCCGCACTTCCGCTCGGCTCCACCCTGGGCCGCTACGTGCTGCGCCGATTCGTGGGCGCGGGCGCCATGGGTGTGGTGTTCGAAGCGGAAGACCCCTCGCTCCAGCGCCGGGTCGCCGTGAAGGTGATGCGCAGCGCGTCTTCACCCACCGCGCAGGCGTTGCTGCAGCGCGAAGCCCAGGTGATGGCGCAGCTCTCGCATCACAACGTGGCCACCGTGTTCGACGTGGGCGTGGTGGAAGGCCGCACCTGGGTCGCGATGGAGTTCATCGAAGGCACCACGTTCCGCGCCTGGTTGCAGGCGGCCCCGCGCGACGAAGCGACCATCACCTCGCGGTTGTTGGAGGCAGGCCGGGGCCTCGCCGCCGCGCACGCCGCTGGAATCGTGCACCGCGACTTCAAGCCCGACAACGTGCTCATCGAGCACGCCCGCTCGCGCGTGGTGGTCACCGACTTCGGGCTCTCGATCGGCAGCGGTGGAACGGCCTCCAGCCCCACCCGGTCGCTGGTCGGCACGCCCGCGTACATGCCCCCGGAGCAACGGCTCGGCGAGGCCGATGCCTCGAGCGATCAATTCTCGTTCTGCATCACCGCCGTCGAAGCCTTCACCAGGCGCCGCCCCTTCGACACCGGCGTCATTGATGAAAGCGTGCTCGCGCTCCTGCCTCGCCGCGTACGACCCGTGCTGACCCGCGGCCTGTCGCTCGAGCCCTCGAAGCGGTGGCCTTCTCTCGACGCGTTGTTGCTCGCGCTCACCCCGCCTCGACGGGAACGGCAGGTGCTGGCCACCGCCGCGGTGTTGAGCGCGGTCGCGGTCGGCGCCGTGAGCATCGGCGGCTGGCGGCGAGCGCATGTCTGCGATGGCGCGATGCAGAAGGTCCACCTCGTGTGGAACGCCGAAACGAAGGCGAAGCTCGGCGCGGCGTTCCTCGCCACCGGGGTTCCCTTCGCGCCGGGCGCCGCGGAGGCCCTGAGCACCGAGCTCGAGGGTTGGGCCTCGCGCTGGGCCTCTCACGCGACCGAGGTCTGTGAGGCCACCGAGCTGCGTCACACCCAGTCAGGCGAGCTGATGGATCTCCGGCGCGCCTGCCTCGATGAACGCCTCGACGAAGTGGCCGCGTTGACCACCGCGCTCTTCCACGCCGACGCCGCGGTGGTGAAAGGCGCCTCGGCCATCGCTCAGCGCCTCACCCCTCTCTCTCAATGTGACGACGAGCGCGCGTTGCGTGCGCCGGTGCCCCTGCCCGCTTCCCCGCAGCTGGCCGCACGCGTCACCGCCCTGCGCGAGTCGCTGGCCACCGCGAGTGCACTGCGCGTGACCAGCCAGCTGAAAGGCGCCCGCGCCGCGCTGATTCCCCTCGAGGCCGAAGCGCTCGACGCAGGTCATCGCCCGCTCGAAGCCGAAGTGCTCCTGCAAGCCGGCCTGCTCGCCACCGAGCTGGAAGACTTCGAAGGCAGCAGCCAGAAGCTGGAGCAGGCCCTCGTCGCCGCGCAAGCCGGTGGCCACACGCAAGCCGCGGCGCAGGCGTGGATCGGCCTCGCGTTGCTCGAAGGCGTGCATCTCGGTCACCCCGCGCAGGGACATCGCGCCGCGGCGCTCGCGTCGGCCGCCTCGGAGCGGCTGGGCCGGCCGCTGGTGATCGAAGCCGCGCTCGCCACCAACGTGGGCACCCTGCTCTCCACCGAAGGCAAACACGCCGAAGCGAAGACCTCCTACGAGACCGCGCTCGCGCATCACCGCGCCCTCGACTCCGACACGCTCTCGCTCGCGCAGGCCCTCAACGCCATCGGCGCGCAAGAGCGTCACCTCGGCCAGATGGATGCCGCGCTCGTTCGTCATCACCAGGCGCTCGCGCTGGTGACAGCGCGGTACTCGGCCACACACCCCGACGTCGCGCCCATCACCAAGAACATCGGCAACGTGCACCTCGAAGCAGGCCGGCTCGACGAAGCGATGCGCTGGTACGAGAAGACCCTCGAGGTACAGCGCGCGGCGTTCGGTGAAGACGCCCTCGAAGTGGCGCAGACCGCGAGCAACGTGGCCGGCACGCTGCTGCGGCAAAGCAAGTTCAAGGAAGCAGAGCCCCTGCTGCGGACCGCGCTCAAGACCACCACCACGCGCCTGGGCCCCGACAACCCCTCGCTGCTCGCGCCGTTGAACAACCTCGCCGTGCTGCTGCGGTACACCGCGCGGCTCGACGAAGCAGAGGCCACCTTGCGCCAGGCGCTGGCGGTCGAGCTGAAGACCTTCGGCCCGGTGCACGAAGAAGTGGCCACCACGTTGATCAACCTGGGCGACGTGCAGCTGAGCCGGAAGGACTTCGCGGCCTCCGTGAAGAGTTACGAACAGGCCATCGAGGTGACCGAGAAGACCTCGGGTCCCGCGCACTCCAACCTGGCCGACTGTTGGGGTGGGCTCGCCTTTCCCCTGATGGAGCTCGGCGAGTGGCCCCGCGCGCTCGCCGCGACCGAAAAGGCGCAGGGCATCTACGCCAAGTCGCCCGGCCAGCCGTACCCCGAGGGCCTGGTGCACTTCGCCCACGCGCGCGCGTTGTGGGAGGTGGTGCCCGCGCGCCGCGCCGAGGCGAAACACGAAGCGGCAGCCGCCCGGGCGAGCCTGGAGAAGGTCGGCGCACAACCCGAAGAGCTGGCTGAGATCGACAGCTGGCTGAAGCGGTGACGATCGCCGCCGTGCGATTTGTCGCAGCGTGATGACCATTCCTCCCGGCTACGACGACACCAGGCCCCAGGCCTTGATCAAGGGGCGACCAGGCGGTCGGCGTCGAAGAGGGCCTTGAGCCCTTCGTCGCTGCTGATCAGCCGCGCCTGCAGCAATTGAAACACCGGCTCGGGCACGCTCGGCGAGGCGACGATGCTGTCGTTGGGTGACTCGTTCGAGAAGCCGATGATCTGCAGCTGGCTGCGCAGGCCCGGCGGCAGGCTGTCGAGGCCGGTGCGTTGCGTGGCGGCACTGGCCGCTGAAGCGAAGACGGTGGTGAGCGCCACCTTGTGGGTGAGCAGCGCCTCGAGCGCGGCAGCGAACGAGCCTGCGAACAGTTGATCTCCGAACGCCCGGGTGAGGTCGACGCCCAGGCGCTCCAGGTGGTGCCGCGGCAGCAGGTACCCAGAGGTCGATTCTTTCGCCACCCAGGCCACGGCCACCCGATCCAGCGTCTCCAGCTGGAGCGGTGCATCGGCGCGGCAGATGAACGCAGCCCGAAAGGTGGTGCTGCCCCCACGCTCGAACTGCACCACGCTGCGCCCGCCTTCACGCACCACCTGCGCGCAGACGAACGGCGGAGCCCACGCCACATCCACCCGCTGCGCCTTGAAGTCTTCGATGAGCGCGGCGTAACTCTGCGCCACGTGCATCTCCACGCTCAGCTCGGGACCCAGCCGCTTCCGCAACCAGGGGCCGAGCTGCAGGGAAAGGGTCGAGGCCTTCAGCGCGCCCAACGACGCGGGCATCACGAAGCGCAGATGGCCAGCCCGGAAACCCATGTGCCCTTTTACCGGGTTCGAAAGGATCAGCGCGAGAGGTCGAAGCGCCGGCGCGTGCGGCGCGCGCCCAGCCAATACCCCGCGGCGAGCCCGATCAACGCAGAGCCGCACACCAGGCCCGCGATCAACGAGGTGCTGTCGAGCAACTGCCGCTGGCGCAGCTTCTCCAGCTCGGCGGCCGTGCTCAGGTACGCCTCGGGCGAGAGGTACGCGCCACCCTCCACCTCGTGAGGCTCGCCGTCGTAGCTGTGGAGAACCCCCTTCTTCACTTCGAACACGATCGAGTCCATGACGTCCTCACGCTAACGCGCAAATCAGGTCGGTGCCGCCGTCAGCGTGGGTGCGCCATCGCCGCGCTCGGTCGGGCCCTCGACCTGGTAGGGCTTGCCCCGCAACCGCCGACCCGCATTCGCCGCGCGCCACGCGAGGTACGCCTTGTTGAACTTCAGCACTTCGGTCTTCTCGAAGTAGGGGTTCTTCGCCCCGGAAATGAAGGCGAGCGCCAGCACCTGCTCGGCCACGCTGACCGGACACCCGGTGAGCCGCACGTGGGTGTCGTTGCGGTGCTGCGCCATCTTCGCGGTGACCGAGACCATCTTCGCGTAGATGTCGTCGTGCTTCGCGTGACGCGGATCTTTCGTGTCGCGTGACTGGTAGACGTTCTCGATCGCCACGGGCTTGCCGCCCAGCTGACCCTTCCACGTCGCGCAGTCGCCGATGAACACCACCTTCTCACCGGGCTTCGCGTCGATGGGGCCCTGGTAGTTGCCGAACACCACGTGCAGGTGCGGCAGCTTGCCGTCGAAGCTGGCGTCGAACAGCCGCAAGATCTCCACCGCCTCTTCGATCGCGCCAGGACAACCGCCCCAGCAGTAGTCGGTCGCTTCCCGTTCCGGCGGGGGCCCGGCGTACGCGGTGAGGTGCGTGCCTTCGAAGTACTTCTCCACCCGGATGAGGCCGACCTTGAAGCCCTTCGCCCGCGCCCTCGCTTCGTCGAGCGTGACGTCGCCCTGCACGTCGATCTGCTCGAGGTCGATGGGGCCGAAGCCGCGTTCGTGGGGCAGCCTGATGTGCTCCACCGTGTGCGGGTCGACCCCGATGATCTGACAACACACCGCGTCGATGGCCGGCTGGTTGTTGCCCATGATGAGCAAATTCATGGTGCGGGGGATCGGCGTGAGCATGCGGCCTTCGCCCGCGGTGATGCAGTCGATCACGATCAGCCTCGGCTGAATCACGTGCTGCAGATCCGCCACCTTCTCGTTGAGCCGGTGATCATGATCGATCAGCCGGTGCCGATCGTCTTGCAGCCCGATGTAGTTCTTCATCGAGAACGTCACCGTGGTCCACGGGTGCGACTTGAACTTGGGCACGTTGACGAAGAAGTCGGCCTTCGCCACCGGCTCGGGCACGAAGATGCTGTCGCGCAGCCGGCCCTGGTGGCTCAGGGTGATCTCCACCTGCGCTTCTTCTTCGAACAACGAGCGCTGCACGCCCAGCCGCGCCAGCATCGGGTCGTAACCCGCGTGGTCGAACACGTAGCGGGTGGGAATGGTGATGCCGCAGCGTTCACCCACGCGCAGCTCAGTCATGCCGGCGTCGCGATCCTTCAGCGCGAGGAGCACACCTTCCATCACCTCGGGCCGGGTGTACGCGTGCTGAAACAACGGCCCCGCAGAGACCAGGTTGGGCTTGGCCAACGTGCGGCCTTTGGGCGCGATGCCCATCGTGGCCATGCCCTCGCGCACCAACCGGCGAATCGTCGCGACGTCGTAGCCTTCGCAGTGACGGAGGATGACGGTGGGCGGGTTGGCCGTGGGGTTCATGGCCCTGAGCGTAGCGCTACTGGCAGCTCCCCAGCAGGACCCGCACCTCGCCGTTGGACCCGGCGCCCTCGCCCACCGCGACATCGGGCCACCCATCTTCGTTGAGGTCTCCCACCGCAAGGGCCCACCCATTTCGGCTCCCGACCCTCGCGAGCAGGGAGAAGGCGCCCCCATCAACCGCGAGCACGTCGACCCCGCCATCGAAGGCCAGCCGGGTGGTGACCGCGTCGAGCAGCCCGTCACGATTCATGTCGGCCAGCACCAGCGCCCAGATGATGTCGCGCCCATTCGGGGTGCCCAGGGGCGCGCCAAACCCACCATCGATACCGGGGAGCACGCTCACCCCCGCGCCCGAGATGAGGCCCGTGGTGCCGTCGTAGGAGCCGGTCGAACACACCGCGTCGGGAACGCCGTCACCGGTGACGTCGGCGAGCGCGACTGCATTGACGGCCGTCGAGCCCAGGAAGACGGTGCTCGCGCCGAAGCCGCCATCTCCGTCGCCGGGGTGCACGGTCAGCCCGTACTGCGCGTTGCCCACCAGCGCGTCGATGAGCCCGTCACCCGTCACGTCGGCGAGCACCAGCCGGCGAGAACCGCGGCTCGCACGGGGTGCACCTCCGTCGAACTGACCCCGCACGGTGATCAACTCGGGCACCGAACCACCCACGTCGACCGTGACGAAGTCAGCGCGCCCATCGAGATCGAGATCCGCCATCGCGGTCTCCAACGGCACGAAGAACGGGCGGCCCGCGTCGAGCCGCGCCTGCACGCTCAGGCCGCCATCACCGTCGCCCGCGAGCAGGGTGAGCGTGCCCGACACGTCGACGGCCACCACGTCGAGCAGGCCATCACCATCGACGTCGTTCACCACCAGGGTCAGCGGCGTGAGGGGCCCCGACATGCCCGGCGCGATGGGCGCACCCTGGCCGTCGTTGAGCCGCACCTCGAGCGTGCTGGTGGTGGCGACGATGAAGTCGAGGTGACCGTCGCCGTTGAGGTCGGCCAGCTCGAGGGAGAGCGGCCGCCCCGTCGTCCACGGCGCAGCCACCGCGGTGAGCCGGTACCTGCAGCCGCCGTCATCGAGCTCGCCCGCGTCGGCTTCACCTGCATCGGGTTCGCCCGCATCCACACCCGCGTCGGGCCGCCCTGCATCAGGCCGCCCCGCATCGACCGAGGCGTCTTCTTCGCCGCCCGCATCGAGGCCGCCGTCTTCGCCCGACGTGGGGCCGCACGCGCACCCGGCAACGAGAACGCTGGTGACGAAGGTGACGAGCAGCACGCGAAGAGCCATGCGCAGGCTCTTACTCCAGCGGCGCTGCGGTTCCTGAATCACCGGCCCGCACCGGGCGAATCTGCACCAGGTCGTCGGGCAACTGGAGGGCCTTCAGCGCCTCGAAGCTGAGGGCCTGCCACCGCAACGCACCATCGAAGAGCAGTGAGATGGTGACGCCCGCTTCCCTGGCCTCGCGGATGAACTTGATCACCGCGCCCAGCGTGGAGGAGTTGAAGAACTCCAGCAGCTCGAAGTGCAGCTCGATGGCGCACTGCGAGGTCTTCGCGCGGCTGAGCACCGCCTCGAAGTACGGGGCCAGCATCACCGCGGGCCTGCGCGCGTTGCTCTTGCCCGTCCAATCGAGGCGCAACCTCGCGGAGCAACCGCGCGCTTCGACCAACAAGTCGCCTGCAATCAATGACGCGAAGAGATCCATCGGGCGGCCTCCTTCAGGGCGTCAACGTGGGGTGAAGAAGCGCGAACCCGACCGCGCGGATCGAGCTCGTCGAGCGACGCGTGGTGATGCACCTGAAATTCGCGCAGCGCCCAGTGCGCGGGCCAGGACTGCGAAGCGGAGACCACCGAGCTGTTGCATGAGTTCCCCCGACGCTGCCTGCCCACCTGAACTGCGAGGGGACAATTCCGCAGCGCGCCCGGCGCCTCCAGCCCCCGCAAGCATGGAGTTACCGCTGGGTAACCACACAGATTGTGGTGCAGACCGAGGAGCACTAGAGGCGAAGGGGCAGTGACGTCACTCGACCTCCTCCCCCCTCAGCGCTCCGCGGCCATCACCGAGCTCCGCCTCGCGCCTGCTGAAGCCACCTGGCTCAGGGCCATCGGGCTCTGCGAAGGGGTGCGGGTGACCCTGTTGCGTGGCGCCCCGTTGGGAGGCCCGCTGCACGTGCGCCTTTCCACCGGCGCCGAGCTGGCCGTCGATCGTGAGCTGGCCCGGTACGTGGAAGTCGATGCACCCACTGACGAGGTTCCGGCGTGAACGCAGCAGCCTGCACCGTGGCGTTGATCGGCCGGCCCAACGCGGGCAAGTCTTCGCTCTTCAACGCGGTGACCGGCGGTCACGCGAAGGTCGGCAATTTTCCCGGCATCACGGTGGAGCTGCTCGACGCGAAGGTGAAGCTCCCCAGCGGTGAACACCTCGAGCTGGTCGACCTGCCCGGCGTCTACACCGTCGAAGGCGAAGCGGATCCCCACAGTGATGAAGGCCACGCGCGGCGTTTTCTCGAGCTGGCGCAGAAGGCCACCCAGCCGCTGGTGATCGCCCAGGTGATCGACGCCACGCAGCTGGAGCTGGGACTTCGCCTCACGCTCGAGCTGCGGCGCCGGGGCGTGCCGGTGGTGTTGATCGCCACCCAACACGACGCGCTGGTGCAGCAGGGTTTCGAGCTCGACGCCCGCACGCTGGAAGAAGGGCTCGGCGTGACCGTGCTGGCCACCAACGCGCGCCACGCCGGCTTGCAGCAGAAGGTGCTCGAGCTGCTGGGCGACGCGTGGCGGCAGCGGCGCACGCCCCCCACCGGCGACCTCGACGTGCACGCGCTGGCGAGCAAGGTGCTCATTCCGCGCATCGACGCGAAGGAGGCCTTCGCGCGGGTTCGCCGCCGCACCGAGCGCCTCGACGCCGTGTTGCTGCACCCGGTGCTGGGGCCGGCGATCTTCCTGGGCCTGATGACCGCGCTCTTCGCGGCGGTGTTCTTCATCTCCGAGCCGTTCACCGCGCTGATCGATCTGACCAACCAGGCGTTGGGTACCCGCATCGAAGGGTGGCTCGGCACGGGCTGGCTCTCGTCGCTGCTGGTCGACGGCGTGCTCGGGGGCGCGGGCACGGTGCTCGCGTTCTTGCCGCAGATCGTCACCCTCACCATCGTGATGGAGCTGATCGACGCGTCGGGGTACCTCGCGCGCGGCACCTTCCTGGTCGATCGGCTGCTGCGTTTCGCGGGCCTGGGAGGCCGTTCGTTCGTGCCGCTGCTCACCGCGCACGCCTGCGCCATTCCGGCGATCAACTCGGCGCGCATCATTCGGGATCCGGGGCAGCGGCTGCGCACCATTCTGGTGTTGCCGTTGATGACCTGCTCGGCGCGCATTCCCACCTACGGGTTGCTCATCACCACGTTCTTCGCGGACCACTCGGCGTGGTTCAAGGGCGCGCTGTTCGTCGGGCTGTACTTCGCGGGCATCGTGGCCGGGTTCATCGCGTCGCTGGTGCTCGGCCGCACCGTGAAGAGCACCGCGCAGCAGCGGCCGCTGGTGTTGGAGATGCCGCCCTACCGCATGCCGCAAGCACCGGTGGTGGGGCGGGTGGCCTGGCGATCGGCCAAACGTTTTGTGAAAGACGTGGGCTCGGTCATCCTCATCGCGGCCGTCGTGTTGTGGGCGCTGCTCACCGTGCCGGGGCCGGGCGACACGCACTCCGCACCGCCCGGCGCTTCCCCCCGGGTGGTGGCGATGCATGGCAGCGTCGCGGCTTCCGTCGGGCGATTGTTGGAGCCGGTGACCCGGCCCGCGGGTTTCGACTGGCGCCTCAACGTGGGGTTGATCGGATCGTTCGGTGCGCGCGAGCTGATGGTGGGCACCATGGGCGTCATCTTCGGCATCGAAGGTGGTGAAGACGACACCGCGCCGTTGGGTGAGCGGCTGCGTGAAGCGAAGACCTCGACGGGAGCGCCTGCGTATGGGCCCGCGACGGCGTTGGCGTTGATGGCGTTCTTCGTGCTCGCCTGTCAGTGCATGAGCACGCTGGCCGCGGTGCGCCGGGAGACGCGCTCGTGGCGGTGGCCGCTGTTCGTGCTCGGGTACACGTACGTGGCGGCGTGGGTGGTGTCGGTGATCGTGTTTCAGGTGGCGTCGGCCGCGGGCCTCTGACCGTTCGCTCGCGCGACGTGGCCCTCTTTCTCTGGGGGAGGCGAGCGCCTCTCCGGGCACCTGCTCCCTCATGACAAAGCGAAGGTGAGCTCCGGGAACCCGGGGCACGTGCGGCTCAAACGCTTCTTCACATGCCCAGCCCCGCCTCATTGTTAGCCTCGGCCTGCTCATGAAACAGCGACTGCGCCGCGGCGCGAAATGGTTCGGCGTGCTGCTGCTGATCGCCCTCGGCCTCACCCTCATCGACGCGTGGCAGGGCCTCGGCCACCGCGCCACCGGCGAACGGCGCGCCCGCATGGAGCGCAGCCCCCAGTGGAAAGACGGCGCCTTCGAGAACCCCCAGCCCATCGTCAACCTCATCGGCCCGATGCTCAGCGGCATGTTCGACGTGAGCCCCGACGCCTCACCCAACACCCCCGTCAACGTGGCGCCGGTCGATCCCGCGCGCTTCCAAACCCCTCCGGAGAGCGGCCTGCGGCTGACCTGGTTCGGTCACTCTTCCATGCTCATCGAGCTCGATGGCTACCGCGTGCTCACCGACCCGGTCTGGAGCGAGCGCGTCTCACCGCTGAGCTGGATCGGCCCGAAGCGCTACTACGCGCCGCTCATCCCCCTCGACAAGCTGCCGCGCATCGACGCAGTGCTCATCTCACACGATCACTACGACCACCTCGATCACCGCACCATCATCGCGATGAAGGAGTGGGACACGAAGTTCATCGTGCCCCTCGGCGTCGCCGCGCACCTGGAATACTGGGGCGTGCCGCTCTCGAAGATCATCGAGGTCGACTGGTGGGAGCGCACCAGGCTGGGCGAGCTGGAGATCGTCTCCACCCCGGTGCGCCACGCATCGGGCCGCCACGTCTTCGACAAAGACGCCACGCTCTGGTCTGGCTACGCGCTGGTGGGGCCGAAACACCGCGCCTACTTCTCCGGCGACACCGGCCTCTTCACGGCGCTGCAGGACATCGGTGAGAGGCTCGGGCCCTTCGACGTCACCATGCTCGAGGTCGGCCAGTACCACCGCTCCTGGCCCGACTGGCACATGGGCCCGGAGCAGGCGGTCACCGCGCACCAGATGCTCAAGGGCAAACGCTTCGTGCCCATGCACTGGGGCCTCTACACGCTGGCCTACCACTCGTGGACCGAGCCCATCGAACGCAGCCTGGCGGAATCTTTGATACAGCAGGTCGACGTGCTCACACCGAAGCCCGGCCAGAGCTTCGAGCCTGAACGTGCGCTCGAATCTTCCCGCTGGTGGCCGAGCGTCAGCTGGCAGACCGCCCAACAGCACGCGGTCGTCTCCGGGAATGTCATTTTCCGGGGCGGTGGAAACGCAGGCGCGTCACCTTCGAAGTAGCGAACAGGCAACCGGCTGATCAGGTGGTAGCGTGCGGCTCCCCGCATGGCCTCCGATCGAAACACCGCCCTCGACCGGCCCGCCTCGCCCGATGAAGACACGCCCGCGCCTTCCACCGCGCCCGCCAATTGCCCCGAGTGCGGCAAGGTGCTCGGCGGAGAACCCAACTATTGCCCCGCGTGCGGTGCTGATCTGCGCGGGTTGTCCGGCGACTCCGACACGCTCGATGGGCCGCTCAAAGAGAAGCTGATCGACAACCGGTACCGCGTGCTCGAGAAGCTGGGCGAAGGCGGCATGGGCGCCGTCTACAAGGTCGAGCACGTGCGCATGGGCAAGCTCGCCGCGCTCAAGTTGATGCGCCCTGATCACGCGCTCGACAAGGCGCTCAAGGCCCGCTTCCTCCAGGAGGCCCGCGTCGTCGCCCGGCTGTCGCATCCCAACACGGTGCAGGTCTTCGACTCGGGCGAGCTGGAAGACGGCAGCCTGTTCATCGCCATGGAGTACGTGCCCGGCAAGGATCTCGCCTGGCAGCTCAAGGCCCACGGTGCGCTCAGTGAAGGGCAGGCCGCGGCGATCGGCGTGCAGCTGCTCGCGTCACTGCAGGAGGCGCACGAGGCCGGCATCATTCACCGCGATCTCAAACCCGCCAACGTGATGCTGGTGCGGCGGCGCAAGTCGGGTGACGACCAGGTCAAGCTGCTCGACTTCGGCATCGCCAAGCTCCAGGAGGCCGAAGGCCGCAAGTCGACCACCGGCGATTTCATCGGCACGCCCGCGTACATGTCGCCCGAGCAGATCCGCGGCGACACCGTCGATGCCCGCAGCGATTTGTACTCGTTGGGCTGTCTGCTGTTCGAACTCGTCTCCGGGCGCCAGCCGTTCGATGGGCCCACGCCCATCAGCATCCTCACCCAGCACTACGAGGCGCCGATTCCCCGGGTGATGGAGGTCAAACGCGACGCCAACATCTCGCCTGCGTTTCAGGCGGTGCTCGACAAGGCGATGGCCAAGCGCACCAGTGACCGCTGGCGTGACGCCGAGGCGATGCGCGTGGCGCTGGAGCAGCTGCAGAAGAACCTGGGCAGCAAGCCGGCCGAGTACACGCCGATGCCCATCGAGCTGTCGGACAAGATGTTGTCGCGTGAAGACTTCGATCAGTTCGAGCGCCAGCTGAAGCTGCGCCGTTCGCTGGCGCCCTTCATCGCGTTGCTGGTGTTCGCGCTGGGGGCGTTCGGGGCGGTGAAGTTGCTCCACGCGTCGAGCGCCGAGGTGATCTCGAATCGAGAGGTCGAGCCGAATGATCAAGTGCAGCAGGCCACCCGCATTCCGCTCGGCACCGCGATTCAGGGCACCATCGGGGCCTCCGCGGGTGAAGGCGATCGTGATCTCTATGTGGCCAACGTGCAGGCGGGGCCGCACCGTTTCTCCCTGAGCGGCGTGGCGGATCTCAACCTGGCCGTCGAGGTGCTGCAGCTGGAGAAGCAGCTCAAAGACGACGGCACCAGCGGCGGGGAGAAGTTGATGCGCAAGTTGTACCTCGACGACTCCGGGCCGGGCGCACCCGAGCGCGTCGACGGGCTGCTGCTGACCCAGGGCGAGGTGTTCTTCCGCGTGGTGGAGCGGCCCTTCTGCACCGAGCCCAACCGGCCCAGCCGCGAGAAGTCGTTGGTGCCGTACACCCTGGTGCTCGAGCCCCTCACGCCCGACGCGCTGCCCGAGGTGGAGCCCAACGACACCCAATCGACCGCGCAGTCGTTGCCGCTGACCCGCGCGGTCATCGGGTGGGCGGGCGATCGCGTGGAGCTCGACAAGCTGGCCGACATGCGCCCCGACGCGCCCTTCTCCGCGGCCGACTGGTTTCGCGTCGAAGGCCCAGCCGATGCTTTGGTGATGGTGGCGGTGGTGCCGCCCGAGCGCGGCGTGCTGTTGGTGGTCGATGGTGCAGGCCTCGAGGCGTTCCAGAAGCGCACCGTGAAGACCATGCCGGTCATCCACGTGAAGGGCGTACCGCAGTGGATCGAGCTCAAGCCGATGGCCGATGGCCAGCGCAGGCTGCGCGTGTTGGCGGGGGAAGACCTGCTGCCCGGCTCCGAGTATTGGCTCGCGGCGGGCATGGCCGGCGACAACGGGCTGGCCGCGGTGGTCGACCTCGGCCGCGTGTTGGAGAGCCGCTCGAGGCTGGAGACCCGCCGGCTGCTGCTCGACATCACCCGTCAGCGTTTCGCCGGTTCGTCGGACCTCACCAGGCTCGGCGAGAACTGAGTACCTCCCTCTTCCTGAGGGGGTGGTAGATCGATGGCCGGGAATGGTGGACACGAAGCAAGTGCTCCTCGTGGGGGGAAGTGACGCCGACGCTGCGCGGATCAGTGATGTCTTGCGCGCTGCAGGCCGGGTCTGCGAGGTCGTGCGCGCGAGCGGGCCGCTCGAGACGGCCCGTGTGCTCGCCGGCCGGCCGCCGCTGCTCTGCTTGATCGTCTCGCTCGAGGACGGCGTCGAGGGTGCGCCCACCTGGAGGCGGTTGCTCGACGTGGCCCTCCTCGACGCCCCGCTCTTCGCCCTGGGAAACCTCGACCAGGAGCCGCTCATCGCCCGCTGGTTGGCCGACGGCGCGCACGACTGGCTCTTCCGGCCGCATCTCGCAGGTCTCGCCGCCGTGATGGTCAGGCTCGAACGTGAACGAGCCGAAGCCGCCGCCCACGAAAAGGCCGAACGCCGCTGGCGTGAGAGCACCAGTGAGCTGGTGGGCCTCGCCCGCAGCCCCCGCTTCCGCGGCAACGACCTCAAGGCGGCACTGGCTGAGATCAACGAAGCGGCCGTGCGCGGAGTGCAGGCGGCGCGCTGCGGCGTGTGGATGCTCGACGAGACCCGCGCGAACTTCACTCAGCTCGACGTGTTCGACGCGCGCACGAACCTGCACTCTTCGGGCAGGCAGCTCTCCGTCACCGCGCACCAGCCCTACTTCGACGCGCTTCACCTGCAGCGGCTGCTCTCGGTGCCCGACGTCACCCTCGATACGCGCACCCAGTCACTGGTGGGGCCCTCCTTCGGCCCCGCCGGCATCGGAGCGACCATCGACGTCGCGCTGCGCCTGCGCGGTGAGCTGGTCGGTGCGTTGTGCCTGGAGCACGTGGGCGGCCCGCGCCGCTGGCACCCCGGAGAAGAATCGTTCGCGGGTGCGCTGGCCGATCTCGTCTCGCTCGCCCTCGAAGGCGCCGAACGTTTCCGCGCCGAGTCGGCCCTGCTCGAGTCGCAGCGCCGCTTCAAGGATCTCTTCGAACACTCCAACGACTCGATCCTGCTCTACCGGGTCGAACGCGACGGCAGCGTGCTCTGCGAAGACATGAACCCCGCCGCCGAGTTGATCACCGGGCTCAAGCGGCAAGACACCATCGGCCGCCGCGTCGGCGAGGTGGTCGAGCCGCTGGCCGCGCAACGACTTGAAGAGCGCTGGGCTCAAGCGTTGCGCGCGAAGGCGACCATCGTCTTCGAACACGAGCTCCCCTTGCCGGTGGGCCTGCGCTGGGTGAACACCGCGCTGGTGCCGTTGCTCGACGAGAGTGGTCACGTCTACCGGCTCGCGGCGATCTCCCGTGACGTCACGCAGGCGCGCGAAGCCGAAGCGCTCCAGCGCAGCCTCGAAGCGCAGATGGCCGAGTCGCAGAAAAACGAAGCGCTCGCCCGGCTGGCCTCGCACATCGCGCACGACGTGAACAACCTGCTCACGGTCATCGTGGCCCACGCGCAGCGCCTACAGGGCCTGCCCGGCAAGGCCTCCGAGGTGGCGCAGGCGATTCTCCAGGCCACCGGCCGCGGGCGCGAGCTGACGCAGCAGGTGCTCACCTTCGGTCGCCGCCGTCCTCCGGAGCGCAAGCCGCTCGAGCTGGGCCCGCTGGTGCACGAGACCCTCAAGCTGCTCGAGCCCACCGCGGGCGGCATCACCCTGCGCGAAATCGTCGCGCCCCGGGTGCCGCGCGTGCTGGCCGACTCGGGGCAGCTCCACCAGGTGCTCACCAACCTGTGCACCAACGCGCTCCAGGCGATGCCTTCGGGCAACGGCACGCTCACCGTCACCCTGGAGACCGCCGACGTCGACTTCGCCTTCGCCTCGCGGCACCCGCCGCTGGAAGCCGGCCGCTGGGTGCGCCTCACCGTCGCCGACAGCGGCGTGGGCATGGATGAGACGACCCGCCGCCGCATCTTCGAGCCCTTCTTCTCCACCCGCCTCGACGGGAGCGGCAACGGCCTGGGCCTCGCGGTGGTGCAGAGCATCGTGCAAGGCCACGACGGCGCCGTGGTGGTCGACAGCGAGCCCGACAAGGGCACCGCGTTCCACATCTACCTGCGCTCGTTGCCGGAAGAGCTCAGCCGGCCGGGCGCAGGCCAGCACCTCATGCTCGTCGACGATCACCCCGGCATGGCGCGCGTCTCGGCGCGGTTGCTCGAGACCCTGGGCTACCGCACCACGGTGTTCGACGATCCCCGCGAGGCGCTCAAGGCGTTCCAGGCCTCGCCCACCGGCTTCGATGCGGTGCTCACCGACCTCTCGATGCCCCAGATGAGCGGTGAAGATTTCACCCGCTCGCTGCGTGAGCTGCGCCCCGAGGTGCCGGTGATCGTCTCGTCGGGCATGGCCTCGGAGCTCGATGACGCCGCCCGCCAGCGCCTGCGCATCAACGCGGTGCTGGTCAAGCCGTGGCGCCTCGAAGAGGCCGTGGCGGCGCTGCAACGCGTGCTCGGCTAACCCAGCTTCCGGAGCGTCTCGTTCTCCGTCGGCCGCTCCACGCCCATCGCCGTCCAAGTGAGCTTGGCGGGCACCAGTTCCTGCAGCTTTCCGTACTCGAGCTGCCGCCGCCCAGTGACCTGGCCCATCACGTCGGCGTACTTCTTTGCGTACGAGACCTCGTGCGGGAGGAACGAGGTGCGCGCGTGGATGGTCTGCATGATGGTGTCGTCGAGGCCCATCAGGGCGAGCACGATCTCCGCCTGCCTCCGTTACCTCCTCGTCGATGCGCTGCGGTAGCACACCACCTCGCCGTCCCGCTGCCACTGCGCCTCCGGCAGCAGCAGATGAGATGCGGCGTCAGCTGGAGGCTCGAGCCGAACCACTGCCGGAAGAACGCACCTCCCCCGCCAAACGGTCTCGCCCCAAACCTCACGGACAGAGCCGAGTAGGAGAACAGCTCTCCTGCGACCAAAGTCAGTCCGCGAGTTCATGTTGCTGTCACTCAGCTCACTTGCTCCGGCGAACCATCGCGGCGCGCTGTTCGAGTTCGCTCGGCTTACAGAACTGAAAGTGCGAACGGTCTTCGTCGCAAGTCTCGAAGGCGTTGAGGATTGGTCTGCAGCTCCATTCATCTCGCTCGGGACAGAGTTCGGCAGAGGCACGCACCCGTGCATCTGCCAAAGCCCGTGATCGAAGGGTTGCTCCCGAACGCGATAGTCGCGCCGCTGAGTTCTCCGTTCACGAAGGAACAGGTTTCCTGCGGCGTGTCGCTGACCCGCATCAGAATTCTTTCGTCCCGGGTCCAGCCGCTCACGCGCGGGTTGTTGGTGGCGAGTGCGCAGTGGGCATGCATCGCGGGAACGAACTGAACCCGACGCAGCGCTGGCACCTCTCGCGGCAGGGGTGAATTCAGCGAACCCGTTGACGCCAGCGTCCATGGCGGGGTTCGGCGAGCACGCCTCGAGGAGCAACGCCAATGCGCAGGTCCGGACGCTTATGGTCTTCAGACGCCTGAGCGCGGATGGATGGGTCAGACAAGAGTGTTAAAGTTGAGTGAGCGTTGCCGTTCCGCACGAGTGCCTTTGCCGTCGCAGAGCGATCGATTTCGACTGTCGGCCAACTTGGCCGAGGAAGATGTTCCATCGGACCAGAGTTTCGAGAATGCTCCGCCTATGGCTCGACTCCTTGGCTTCCGCGTAAAGAACTATCGAACGCTGGCTGACCTTCAGCTCGGACAAGTCCAGTACGCTAGAGGGACGCCACTACCAAGATTGACCTGTCTGATTGGTCCAAATGGCTCTGGGAAGTCCACGATTCTGGATGCATTCGGATTCGTGGCTGATTGCCTTCTTGAAGGAGTCGAAGCGGCAACAGACAAGGCTGCTCGCGGCGGATTCGACCGACTGCGAACCCAAGGACAGTCGGGCCCAATAGAGTTTGAGATCTTCTTCGAGGACGACGACGAGGACCGTCCTATGGTCTACGAACTCCACGTCAATCTGATCAATGGCGTTCCTGGTGTTGTGAAGGAAACGCTACGACAACGCCAACAAGGGGAAGTGCGCGGAAAGCCGTACTACTTTCTCAAGCTCGAGAATGGTGAGGGGAAAGTTTGGGCCGGTCAAAAAGTTGAAGTTAAGGCTCAGAAAAAGGACTCACAATCTGTCTCGCTCGCGGAGGCGGACAAGTTGGGGATCGCGACGCTCGGCAATCTCTCCGAGCATCCCCGCATTGTAAAACTCCGCAGCTACATCGAGCAATGGTACCTCTCTTATTTCATCCCCGAAGCCGCACGAACCCTGCCCGCTGCAGGAGCCCAGCCGAGACTCGACCGAACGGGTTCGAATATCGGGAACGTTCTGCAGTATTACAAAAGAGAGTATCCGTCAGAATTCAAGAATATTCTCAAAAGACTGGCTAAGGCGATTCCTGGATTAAAGAAGATCGAGCCGGAAATCAGCAAAGACAAGCGACTGCTTCTTCGGTTCGATGAGGCGGGATATCAGGATCCATTCTATCAACAGAGTATGTCCGACGGCACGCTTAAGATGCTTGCATATGCGGTGCTCCTTGAGGATCCCTCGCCAAGGCCGTTTATCGGAATCGAAGAGCCAGAAAATGGTCTCTATGTTCGGCTTGTCGAGAGGCTCGCAAGTCAGTTCTCTCAGGTTGGCGAGAAGAAAGCAGGTACGCAAATCCTTGTGACGACGCATTCGCCCTATTTTGTGGATGCGCTTCAGCCTGAGCAGGTTTGGCTCATCAGGAAGAACGCCAAGGGTCATGCGACGGCGCAGCGGGCCGCTGACAACAGGGAGATCAAGGAACTGACCGAACAAGGAGTTCCTCTTGGCTCGCTTTGGTACAGCAATCATTTCGAAGATGGTGCGCCCGAATGACGGTTCACATCTTCGTTGAGGGAGCCTCAGAACGCGCTCTGCTCGACAAATGGGTTCCTCGTCTGCGCATGACGAGTATGGTGCGAATTCACCCTCATCAGGGAAAGGGGGCGATTCCTTCCCCGCTCAATCGCCCCCTCGACAAGAAGCGACGTGGTCTTCTTGATCAGTTGCCCGCAAAGCTGTCTGCTTTCTCGAGAATTCCCGACCCCGAGGAGAATACGTTTGTAGTCTTGATTGATGCGGACGATTCAAACGTTGACCAGTTGATCGAGTCAATCAAGGTAATGGCTGCATTTGTCTCGCCAAAACTGCGTGTGTTTGTGCAGGTCGCCACTGAAGAAACCGAGGCATTCTACCTTGGGGACCTCCACGGCCTCCGTGCAGCCTTTCCAGACGCCGATTTCGAACTCGCTAAGAGGTATCGTCCGGATTCGATCTGCGACACTTGGGAACTCTTCGGAAAGATCGTGGGCGACGACGGCGGGAACAAGGTCGCATGGGCCGAGGCGATGGGGACCGTCCTCACAACCCAAGCGAGCAAGTCGCGATCACCATCGTTCAAACAGTTGGTCAAGGCGTTGGCTCAAGCCGACAAGCAGCCAGCTAGAGTTCTGAAGCAGAAGCGATTTCGCCACGTCGCCAAATCCACCAAGCGCAGGTAGTCCTGCTGCCAGAGGCCAGGTTCACCGGGCGATCTCTGGCGTGTTGTGGACTGGCAGTTACTTACTCCAGCCACTTGCCACTTCCCGCACCGAATCGACCGAAGCCGAACGAGTCAATAATCGCCGCATCGGTCTCCAGCGCCTGCTTGGTTTGAGACTTCTGCGTATCGTCGCACACCGTCGACAGCACCTGCAGCAGCTTCTCCCTTCGCTCGACCGCTAAGTCCGGCCGAGTGATGAGCAGCGAATTCAGCAGCCCATCGAACCGCGCCGGGATCTCCGGCTTGGACTTCGGATCCTCCGCCTGCCCTTCCATCAACACCCGACCGTCGCCGCGATGTCCACGCGACCCGAGTGCAACAACGTCAACCCCTGGTATGTGTCTGTGTGAACACCACCTCGCCCAAGTCCGTCATGCGCACGCCGTGCTGACCGAGCCACCCCGCGGCGCGAGGTCTCCGACAACGAGTCCACTGCACGAACGAACGCGTGCCGAACAGCCGCGCCGGCTCCGTATTCGTCTCGACCTCGGTGATCGAGCCCGCCTCGCGAATTCCACCGGGCGCGCAAAGGCACGGCAGCGACGGCTTCTTGAGTCCCTCAGGCGCGACGAGCACGCCCGAGTACGTGGTGGCGCCGTGGAACTGAGCCTGCGCGGGCACGTCGACCCCGAGCTTGGTGCGCTTGAGCAGCGCATAAGTCGACGCGCCCGGCAGAAACGCGCGTCGACTCGGCCGCTCTCCACCGCGAGCGCGAGGCGCCGTACGTCTCTGCGCGGAAAATGTGCGCGTCGCTGGTGAAGCCATCCTTCAGCACATCGCTCAGCCCGCAGACGTCTGCTGCGTCCGCTCGGCCGAGTCTCCGTCGGCACACCGAGCACGAAGACATTCGCCGCCTCCCGCTCTGGCGGCTGTCGAACGCCGCGGGCATCTCCTCGAGCATGCCGATGCGCGACGGCACGCCTATGAGCAGCGCGATCGCCCCGGCGACCAACGCACCCGCCGCTGCCGGCATCTTCTCGCGCGACTGGGTAGCACGACACCACCCGACAGCCGCTCGTCCCACACCTACGCCTGCGAGATCGGGCCCAGGCCTTCAATTCGAGGAGAGGCAAGAACAGGCTCCCTGCAACAGAACCACCCAACGCGACCCTTCGCATGGGGGCAGCCTGGCCCGCGCGGCCCAGCAAAGCGGCGGTGCCTCCGGCTCAGAGCGAGCGCAGGTAGCCGATGAGCGCCTGCTTCTCGTTCACCGTCAGGCTTTCGCACGTCTGCAGGTGACCACCCGCCGTCTGCGCGACGGTCGTGACCATCGGGCGCGGCGAGAGACAGAAGAGCTGCTCGAGCGATTCGACCGCGCCGTTGTGCAGGTAGCGATCCTGCCAAGCGAGGCCGACGAAGCGCGGCGCCTTCACCTGGCGGGTGACCCACTCGGGCCGGCCGTTGAGGCCGCAGCACGGGCCGGCGTCGGGCGGCGCGTTGTAGATCTTCGCGTACTCGTCGTCGGTGCCGACCGCGCTGAACGGCATCGGCGCGCTCTCTCCACTCGGGCCGGAGTGACAGGTGAGGCAGCCCTTCGACACGAAGAGCGCGCTTCCTTCCTGAACCACGGCGGCGTCGGGCGGGGTCTCGAGCTCGGGCGTGCGTAGCGTGCGGATGTACTCGGCGAGCGGGGCGAGCTTGTCGGGCGTCCACTCGGTGGTGCCGGCGCCGTAGAGCACGAAGCCCTCGAGGAAGAGCTCGAGCGTCGGCGTGCCCGCGTTCCACGACAACCGCTCGTGCGGCATGTGGGCGCGCTGCCGCTGCGCCGCGTCGGGCAAGTTCCACAGCGGGAGGATGCGGCTCACCGTCCACACGCCGTCGTCGAGCGCAGGCTTGGCGAGGAAGTCCTGCGTGCCGGTCTCGAGCGCGAGGTAGCGGCCCTGCTCGTCGACGGTGAGCTGACCGCCGCTCCCGGCGCCGAGCAACTGCAGCCCGACAAAGCCCGCCTCGGTCGTGTAGTTCGACTGCATTTTCGCCTGCGTCACGTACGGCCCGAGCTCGGTGCGGATGTCGGGGTGCACCTTGGCATCGTTGGCGTTGAAGCCCAGCGACAGCGGCGCGCCGAGGGTGGCGATGAAGCGGCCGTAGTCGAGCGCGAGGTTGGCGTGGCCGACCGCGTAGCGGCCATCGCTCAGGCGACCGAAATGGCACGACGCGCAGGTGAAGGCGCGCGTGGCGACGGTGCCCACCTTGCCCGTCGTGGGCGCGAGGCCCAGCGGCATGCCGGCGTCGCTCGCAGGGTCGGCCACGAAGCCCATGCGCTCGAAGCCGCGGCCGAAGTACGGCGCGTAGAACTTCTGGTTGAAGTCGAGCAGCGGCGAGGGAACGCCCACGGTGCCGAACGTCTCGTAGAAGAACATCCACTTGCCGCAGCGGAGGCGAGTGGTGCGGTCGGTCGCGCCCGCGCGCACGGCGGCGCAGGCTCCGGCGAGGTTCGACGACTCGAGCACCGCCGCGAGCGAGCGGTCGACGTCGTGCGTGAGGGGCATCCCTTCGATGGAGAAACGGGTGGGCGGCGTGCCTGCGTCGACGTCGGCGACCGAGGCGTCGGGAACGGTCATGCCCGCGTCGGGCGAGTCGATGCTGGCGTCCATCGCGCTCGGCGCGGCGTCAGGCGCGTCGACAGGGGCGCCTCCATCGACGGACGTGGCGGCCCCGCAGGCGGACAGGAAGAAGATCGTGACGATGAGCGAACGCATGGCGCGGGTTGTGGCACTGAGGGCCGCGTCACACCACTCGGGTTTCGGCGTTTGCACACGAGGGCGACAGCGCTCCGGCGATCACTGGGGGGAGCGCGGGCGGGTTGTTGATGGGCGTGGTGCTCAATCAGCCGAGCTCGATGACGCCGCCCGCCCGCGCCTACGCATCAACGTGGTGCTGGTCGAGCCGTGGCGCCTCGAAGAAGCGGTGGCCGCGCTGCAACGCGTGCTCGGCTAGCTGGCCTTCTTCACCACCTCGTTCTCTATCGGCCGATCGACGCCCATCAACGACCAGGTGAGCTTCGCCGGCACTACCTCGTGCAACCTGGCGTAGTCGAGCTGCCGCTTGCCATTCACCTGACCGATGACGTCGGCGTACTTCGTGGCGAACGAGATTTCGTGAGGGAGAAATGAAGTGCGCGCGTGGATGGTCTGCATGATGGTGTCGTCGAGGCCCATCAGCGTCAGCACGATCTCCGCCTGCTGTTTGGCGAGGTCCTCTGCAGTCAGCCCGTAGAGCGGTGAGTTCGTGTCGATGGTGTGCATCGCCGTCCACGTGAGGATGAACGTGGGGCTGTTGTTGCGCACCAGCTGCAAGTCGATGACGCGGCGAATCGTCTCGCCTTCCAGGGTCTTCTCGGCGCGCACGATGGCCGCGTGCAGCGTGGCCTCGACCACGTGGTTGAGCCGCTCGTTGGCCATGCGGAACATGAGCGTCGGCAAACCCTCGCGGTCGCAGATGACGGCGCTCTTCGACCACAACACCCGCGAGGTCGGCCGGGCGAACTTCGCGAACACGAGGCCCGTCACCATCGCGCTCAGGAACAACGAGCAGACCGACTCGATCACCACCAGCCACTGCGTCGACTTGGCCAGCGGGTACATCGCGCCGTAGCCGATGGTGCCGAAGGTCTGCACGCTGAAGAAGAAGTGATCGAGGTACCCGCCGTCGGTGTTCTGCACGCCGCCCAGCAGCCAGTAGCCCAGCCCGAAGAGGGCGTTGAGCGCGAGGTAGGCGAGCGTCACGAACGCGAACACGGTGCGCCAGTTCGAGCGCAGCAACACGTAATAGACGTCGGCCAGGCGCGTGCGCGACCCGTTGACGACCTGCAACTGCAGGCTGCGCTGCGCGTCGGTCGCGAACAGGCGAATCTGCGGAGTCTTCGGCGCGTCGGGGGTGGCCACGAGCGCAGACGAAAGCACAAAAATGAAACGGCCCCCGCTCGAAGGAGCAGAGGCCGCGTTCTCATCAGGCGTGCAGCTGAAGACTCAGCCGCGGTGCTGGTGGATCGCCATGATGGGGTAGCGCATCTGCGAGTAGCTGATTTTCTGGCTGCCGTCGGGGTTCACGTTGTTCGAACCGATGAACAGCGGGCGGCCGTCTTTCCAGCCTGCGAAGAGCACCACGTGCTGGCCACCGGGCGTGCGCATCGAGACCACGTCACCGGGGCGCGCCTGGCTGAGCGAAACACGGCGGAAGTTCGAGTCGCGATCGAGGTTACCCATGAGCGCGTAGACACCGGCGCTGCCCTGGTTCGCGCGAATCTGGCCCGAGGCGATCAACGTACCGGACACGAAGTTGGCGCAGTTGACGTTGTTGGGCACCCAGTCTTGCATCGCGCGGCCGACCGCGTTGCCGGGGACCTTCAGGTCACGTGCGTTCCAACCGAGGTACTGGCGGGCCAGATCCAACGGCTTGCTCGAGCCTGCCGGCGCCGGGCTGCTGGGGCCTTGCGCAGGCGAAGGCGTCGACGGGCGCGAAGGCTGCGAAGAAGAAGGACGCGTGGCCCCGCCGGGCCGCCCTGAGCTGAACTCGTCACGCGAGCCGGGCACGTTGAGCGTGCGCCCCGCGTAGATGAGGTTCTTGTTGGTGATCGACGGGTTCGAACCCATCAGCGCCGAGACGGACGTGCCGTACCGTTGGGCGATGCCTGACAGGGTGTCTCCGGTGCGAATTCGGTAAGCGCTCATGGTGAAAGGTTATCCGCAATGCAACCGAGCGGATTCGTTCAAGTTCTGGAAAGAACCTGAACAGTTTCAAGGACCTGATCCCCTAAGCCCTCGGATCACCGGAGAGAAGTGCTCTGCCTACATCACCGCTCGAAGTCGACGCCCACGCCCGCGGAGAACGAAACCCCTCGGATCAGCGTGCCGTCGACCTGCGGGAAGAACACGGTGCCGCCGTCTCCCACCACGTAGAAGCTGGGGAACAGCCGCCAGCGCAGACCCGCATTGAACGCGAACCGGGGCGCCTGGAGCAGCCCCAGGATGGTGGTGCGCGCGGTGAGGAAGAACCAATCGCCCAGCAGCGCCAGCGAGAGCCCACCGTCGAGGTCGAGCCGGTTCCAGAAAAAGTATTCGGCCGCCGCGTCGAAGCTGACCCTGGTGCCGATGCCCACGCGCAGCTCCGCGAAGCCCGAGCCACTGTCGGGCAACACCGCATCACCCAACGAAGCGCCGCGAAAGCCGATGTCCACGAAACGCTGCAGCTCGTAGGTGGGCCCGAAGAAGCCATGGCGGAAACCGCCGGCCTGCTTGCGCAGCTCGAGGCGGGTGGAGAAACCGATCTCCTTCACGTTCGCGTCGAGCGTCATGCCCACCACCAGGCCGAGATCCGCGGTGAGGTTGTTCCGCGTGCCCACGCCGCCCATCACCATCCACCGCAAGGCCGCGTTGCGCACCAACACCGCGCTCGCGTCGAGCTGCAACAAGGTGACGGCGGGCAAGGTGAACGGCGCGACCGAAGCATCGGGGCGAAACGGCCGCGCAGCGAGGTTCGCGTCGTGCGCGAGCTCGAAAGCGAGCACGTAGCGATCCTTCACCTGAGCATCCGAAGAGAAGGTGCCGCCGATGTCCCACGCCACCGCGCCCGCGAAGAGCCGCGCACCCAGGATGTCGGAGGCGAAGAAGTCGGCGCGAATCGGCCCGGCGCGCAGCACCGCGGTGCCACTGGCCGGGTGGTAGTCGGGGTTCGCCTGGCTGTTGTAACGCCAGAGCAGATGCCCCAGGCCCAGGGTCTTCTTCCGCTCGGGGCCCAGGCGCAGGTGAAAGATGCCCGTCTCTTTCGCGATGCGTAGCGACTGCAGAATCTGGCCGTAGTCCGACAGCTCGTCCCAATCGGCGCCGCGCAGAAAACCGCCCACGTCGCTGGGCCGGTTGAACGCGGGCGTGTCGATGAGCCGGAAGCGGAAGGTGGGGCCGAAGTCGATGCCGAAGTCGTCGCCCACGGCGAAGCCGATGACCGGGTGCAACGAGGTCATCAGGTCGAAGCCGTTCTCGGGAAAACCGGCGGGAAAGAGGCCCAGCTCCGCTTCCGCCGCGCCGTGGAGCGAGAGCGCGGAAGGCGGCTCCATGCCGGCATCAGCGGGAGCAGGCGCCATCGGCACCGGAGTCAACGCAGGCGCACGAGTCGCGGTGATGGCCGGGCCATCGGGCGGTGGCGGCGCCACGTCGGGCCCGGGTAGAGGAACGGCGAGGTGCAGCTCAGGCCCCGCGTCGACCGCGTCTTCCACGCCGCCGTCGACCAGGCCCGCAGTTGCAGTGAAGAGGAGCGCGAGCAACATCACGCCGCGCAGCGTACGCGACTACTTCGGTTGCGACACCACGAGCCACAGGTCGCCGCCGTCATTCGCTCCAGCCGGAGCGGACAAGGTCTTGTCCTTTGCCAGCGAGTACACCGCCTCGACCGAAGGCGTCTTCACCTTCACGGTGGCCACGTTGTCGTCGTTGACCTGCTGCAAGGTGAGCTCGGCGGTCTTCTGATTGGGCAACGCGATGGTCTGCGCGCGGTTCTGCACCAGGTCGAGCTTCTTCGAGTCGACCTTCTTCATGGTGAGGTACTTCACCTTGGGCGCCATCGCGTCGCGCATCTTGGTGAGCGACGGGTCGACACTGCCGGGCGCGGTCGACGCGAACACCACGTCGGCCTGCACCGTGACGGACGGCTCAGCCGCGAACGCCGCGAGGGAGACCAGCACGGCGAACGAAGCGGAGAGTCTGATCACAGGTCGCCCTGCTTTCCATCGAGGGGCGGATCTTGGGTGAGCGTCTCTTCGGAGTGCTCACCGTCTTTCTTCTTCTTGCCGCCATCGGGCGTCGACTCGACCACCCAGATGATCGCGTCGCCGGTGTCGGTCTCCATCACCACCGGCTTGAAGCTGCTGGTGTCTTTCACCGAGACCATCTGCACCTGCACCTTGCTGGCGCCGTACCCATCGGGCGTGGCGAACTTCATGGTGACGGGCACCGCGATGAGCACCGCCAGCGCAGCCGCGGCGAAGCCCACCATCAACGGGCCGCGCTGGTAGGTGAACATCTCGGAGAGCGAGAGCTTGAGGCGCTCGAACAGCGGCAACTTCTCGGGCGTCACCTTGGCCATCACGTCATCGGCGAAGGCCTTCCAATCCATCGAGTCGGCCTGCATCTCGAGCGCGTGGCGCATCAGCCCGTCGGCCGCGCGGAAGTCGGCGACCTGTGCGGCTGACTCTTTGCTGTTGGCCAGATGCTGCTCGACCAGCTGCCGCTCTTCGGGCGTGAGCTCGCCGTCGACGTAAGGCGACAACATGGGGAGAAACTTTTCGCGAGCTGGATTCTTCATGGTTGTCACCGCCTGAGTCTTCGTGACGAAGGCCAAATGCCGATATTTTCAGGAGATTATTCGGAACCGACGCCCTGCTTCGACTCGTCTAACTCCAGGTAATCACCGAGGATTTTCTGCATCTTGAGGCGCGCGTGGAACAGCCGCGACATCACGGTGCCCTTGGGGATGTTCAGGGTGCGCGACAAGTCCTCGTAACTCATGCCTTCGACCTCACGCAGGAGGAGGATCTGCCGGTGCGCTTCGGGGATCTGGTGGATGGCCTCGGTGATGCGCTGGGCCAGCTCGGCGCGCAGGGCTGATTTCTGCGGGTTGGTGCCCAGCCGTGAACCCAGGGCGCCGATGTTCGCTTCGGCCAGATCCATCTTCACCGACTCGTCGAACTCGACTGCTTCCTTACTGCCCGACGAGCCCTTCTTGCGGATCACGTCGATGCAGATGTTGACCGTGATTCGGTAGAGCCACGTGTAGAAGCTGGCGTCGCCCTTGAAGTGATCGAGGTAGCGGTAGACCTTGATGAAGGCCTCCTGCGCCACGTCACGGGCTTCTTCCTTGTCCTTCAACATGCCGAGGGCGACGGAGAAGACCTTGCGCTGATAACGCTCCACCAGGAGCTTGAAGGCGCGCTGGTCGCCCGTGCGTACGCGCTCGACGAGCGTGAGATCATCAGTGGCCAAAGCGCGCGCACCGTACCACGCCGCCTTGCGGACCCGAGGGGTTTCATGGGCCACCCGCGCGGTGAATCTCGACTCGAGGAGGGCCTGAGAATAGTGAGCGTTCATGCGCTCGCTGCTGACGCTCCTGCCCATTCTGATATTCGGCTGCCAGACGGCCCCCTCGGTGAAGAAGGTTGAAGCCGCGGTCACCACCACCCCAGAGGCCCTGGTCTCGCTGGAGCGCACGGCGTGCTACGGCGCCTGCCCCATTTACGCGGTGTCCGTGCTCAGCGATGGCACCACCCGCTTCAGGGGTGAGCGGCACGTGAAGGTCACCGAGCCCGTCGAGGTGAAGCTCGAGCCCGCGGCGCTGGCGAAGTTGAAGGCCGCGTTCGAGACGTCGGGCTTCGAGAAGTGGCCCGACTACACACGCACCAACGTGAGCGACATGCCGTCGGTGGTGCTCACGTACAAGGGCCACACGGTGCGGCACAACCGCGGTGATGAGAAGGCCCCGCCCGAGCTGACGGCGCTCGAAGACGAGGTCGATGCGATCATCGGCACGGATCGGTGGGTCAAAGGCACGGGAGCCGAGACGCAGTGAAGTCGTTTCCAGAAGAGTTCGAAGCGCTGCTGACGAAGACGGGCCGTCGGGTGCTGGAGGGCCGTCATCCGGAGCTCTCCGGTTTCCTCGCGCAGGGCAAGTCGCGCTTCGTGGCCGCGGAGGGCCTGCTCGACGCGAAGAAGTCGCGGGCCATCGCCGGGCTGCTGGAGCGCTCGCTTGGGTACCGCATGTCGCCCATGGAGCAGTCGATTCCACCCGGCGCGACGTGGAAGATGAAGAAGGCCTACACGGAGAAGTTGCCCAAGACCGTGAAGGTGCGCACCGCGATGCTCGACGACAAGAAGTCGCCCGCACGGAAGAAGGCCGAAGAGATCGGCCTCATCACGATGCTCGAGTCGAAGAGCTTTCACGCGTTCGCCGAGGCGCTCTCGGGGTATCCGCTGCGCCGCCAGTGGGGGCTGCAGACCCTGTGTCATTGGCCCGGCGACTATTCAGGGCCGCACAACGACCATCACCCTGACGAGCCGCTGGGCTGCGATGGGTACACCGACATGCACCTGACGTTCTCCACCGACGCGGTGGATCATCAGTGGCTGGTCTACGAACGCGCCGGGCATCTGCAGGAGATCAAATCGGTGGCCACGATGGGCGGCGTCACCTGTTACCGGCTGCCGTTCTGGCACTACACGACGCCGATGGTGGCCAAACGCGGGCGTGAAGGCGATGCGCGGCGCTGGGTGTTGCTGGGCACGTTCCTGGATCGCTGGAGCGACTAAATTGAGTACCTCGCCACAGTGATTTTGACCGATCGACCAACCGTTCATCTTCACTGTGGCGAGGTACTAAAATTTAGGTCAGCGCGGAGCGAGTTGCAGGAAGGCCGACATCAGGGCGGCATTGCCATCGGCGACGCTCTGCGCCAGCGCCGCGAAGCCGGCTTTCATCTCCGCCCTGAGCTCGGATTTCACGTCGGCAATCTCTGCCTTCAGCTCGGACTTCACGTCGGCAATCTCGGTCCTGACCTCCGCCAGCTCAGTCCGCAGACTCGCGATCTCCGTTTTCTGCTCGGCCAACTCGGTCCTGACCTCCGCAAGCTCGGTCCTGATCTCGACCAGCTGGTTCTGTATGCTGGCGATATCCCTCTTCTGCTCCGCAAGCTCGGTCCTCACGCCTGCAACTTCCGACTTCTGGAGCGCGAGCTCGGCTCTCACGCCCGCGAACTCCGCCCTGACACCGGCAAACTCGGCCCTGGTGTTGCCGCGGAACTCGGTGAGCTGGGTGCTCAGGGCACCGACCGCCGTACTCAGGGCACCGACCTCCGTACTCAGGGCGCCGACCGCAGTACCCAGTTGAGTCACCTCGGTCGTCACCTGGTTCAGGTCGGAGCGCACCTCATTGAGGTCCTCCGCGATGTCGGCCACCTGGTTCGTGAGCCGGTGGACATCCTGACCAAGCACCTCGATCCTGATCGTCAGGATCTGAACCTGCGTCGACAAGGTGTTGACCGATTCCTTCACGGGGTCGAACTCCGCTCGGGTGACGTACTTGGTGGCCTGCGACATGAAAGCACTCCGAAGTGTAGTGGATAGCTGCCCTCACTTCCCAGTGCAGGGACGAAGCCAGCCCCTGCCCGAGCGGTGACCCGTCGCACGGCGCGGTTCCGCGGGCGCGGCGTGGACTCTCCATCGGCAATCCCAGCAACCGAGAACGCTCTGCCCTCGAACCACTCCAGCGATCAGCGCGACGTCACGGAGAACGACTCTTCGATCTCCACGCCCTCACGCACGAACGTGACGCGGCTGTTGCTGTTCGTGGTGACCATGAACTCCACCCGGGTCGGCGTCCCCCCATCAGCAGCAGGGATGGAGCCCACGTAGCGCTGGTCGCGTTTCACCACGGGGTTGCTGCAGCAGGTCGAGCCACCACCGCCACACGCCCAGAAGCCGTTGCTGCACGCGGCGCCGAGCAACAGGGCCGCCACCCACCATCTCGAGCTCACGGCGCGACCTCCAGCGTGACCCGGTGCGAGGCGCCGCTGAACGGATCGATGATCTCGAGCTGGACCGTGTTCGAGGCGCCAGAGCACCCGCTCTGAGGGTCCGCTTTTCCTTCGAGCGCGGTCGCTTCGGCCCGCTCCAGGTCGAACTCCAGGCCGGCGTCGGTGACGTAGCGGCCCGTCGACGAGCGGGTGAGCAGCGCCCCATTCTCGAACGCTTCGAGGGGCGTGAGGGTCAACAACTCGCTCACCGGACATGGTTCGACAGGCGCCGCGCCCACGCCGCGAGGCGAAAGGAGAAGAAGAATCCCCACGATGGCCAGCGCACTCAGCAGTTGCTTCATGAAGCACCCATTCTCTCTGCCGGCCCTGCAAACGACGACGCAGTCTGCCCAAGCCCCCATTCCTTGTCTCCCTCCAGGGGTGAGGCGCTACTTCCCCGTCACCTGCGCCGAGCGTGTGCCATCGTGCCGCGCCGTCAGCGAGGGCAACCTCGTCCGTCGGTTGGAGCATCCGCACATGGCGAAGAAGACCAACAAGAGCCCCCGGGACTCAGCCGAGACGCTGGTGGAGCGAGATCTCACCGCGTTGGCGACCGCGCGAAAACTCCCTGAAGGCTACGGCCTCGATCAATCTGCCGCTGAGCTCGCCACGTTGCTCACCCGCGGAGGCAAGGCCCCCCTGCTCGCGGGCGAAGCCGGTGTCGGCAAGAGCGCTGTGGTGCAGGAGCTCGCTCGCCGCATCTTTCAAGGCAACGCCCCCGAGGCGCTCCTCAACGCGCGTGTGCTCGAGCTGACCGCCGCCGGCATCTTCGCGCGCACCAGCACGCCCAAGGGCGCCGCCGAGCTGCTCGAAGAATTCCTCGAGGAGACCAGCCAGCAGCCCCACCCCACCATCCTCTTCATCCGCGACGTCGGCCACGTGCGCGGCAGCTCGCTGGTGCCCGTGCTCATTCGCGCACTGCGGGCCGGCAAGCTGCGCTTCATCTTCGAGACCGACATCCGCGCGGCGCACGAGCTGCTGCGCAGTGACGAGGCGCTCGCCGAGAAGCTGCACCTCTTCATGGTGGCCGAGCCCACCGTCGAGCGCGCGCGTTGGATTCTCGGGCGCGTCGCCGAAGAGCTCGAGGTCGAGCAGAACCTGCCCATCGACGCGTCCGCCTGCGACCTCGCGCTGCGGCTCTCGGTGAAGTTTCTACTGGCTCAGCGGCTGCCGAGAAAAGCGATCGAGCTGCTGCGCGAGACCGTGACGGAGGCCGCCGGCGCCGCCAAGGAGCGGGTGAGCAGCGAAGAGGTGCTCGCGCGCTTCTGCAACTCGACCCGGCTGCCGCGCTTCATGGCCGACGACGCGGTGGCGCTCGATCTCGACGAGGTGGGCCGCTTCTTCGGCACGCGTCTGCTCGGTCAGACCGACGCGGTGGCCGCGGTGCTGCGCTCGGTCGCGCTGCTCAAAGCAGGCCTCAACAACCCGCGCCGTCCCCTCGGCGTCTTCCTCTTCGCGGGGCCCACCGGCGTCGGCAAGACCCACCTGGCCAAGCTGCTCGCGGAGTATCTCTTCGGCGCGGCGGATCGCCTGGTGCGGCTCAACATGGCCGACTACCCGGACTTCGGCGACGAGCAGGTGCTCTTCGGGAATCCCTGGGCGCAGACGGTGTCGGGCAAACGAGGGGAGCTCACCAAGCTGCTCGACGGCCGCGTGTTCACCGTGCTGCTGCTCGACGAATTCGAGAAGGCGCACGCGAAGTGCCACGACCGGTTCCTCCAGCTCTTCGACGAAGGGCAGTTCATCAACGCGGCCGGCGAGACGGTGCCGTGCAACAACACGTTGATCGTCTGCACGTCGAACGTGGGCGCCGAGGTGTATCGCGAGGGGCCGATCGGCTTCTCCGCGCGCCGGGGTGACGACGAGCTGATCAGCGAGATCGATCGCCGCATCTCCTCCACCTTCCGCCCCGAGTTCTTGAATCGCTTCGACGGCCTCTGCCACTTCCGCCCGCTGGGCAAGGTCGAGATCCGCCGCATCGCGCAGCGCGAAGTCGGCCGCGTGCTCGAGCGTGAGGGCATTCGGGCGCGTCATCTCGACGTCGAGGTGGCGCCCGAGGTCGTCGAGCTGCTGGTGGAGCGTGGCTATTCGCCGTCACATGGTGCGCGTTTCCTTCAGCGGGAAATCGAGAAGACGCTGACCGCCGCCCTCGCCGTGGAGATCGCGCGCAGGCCGCTGCCCGCCGGTACGCCAGTCAAGGTCGTCGCGCACAAGGGCACCGTGCACGCGGTGGCCGAGCCCAGGGTGACGCGCGAGCGGGAAGCCACGGCGCAGGCGCATTTGCCCTCGGCGGGTGGCCAGGTGAAGAACAAGCGCCTCGATCAAAAGGCGCTGACGCAAGAGGCAGAGGCGTTCGTCGGCCGAGCAGCGGCGGTCGCCTCCGCGGCGAAACGGCCGGAGCTCGAGTCGCGCCGGCGTGAGCTGCTGGCGAAGTCGCAGGCGCCCGGTTTCTGGGATGACGGTGAACGCGCGGCTGCGGTGCTGCGAACGTTCCGCGCGATCGATGCGCAGCTGGGTGAACTCGATCGACTGCGTGAGCTCTGCCAGGTCGCCCGTCGACGTGCGCGCGATGCCAAAGGCGAGCTTCAGTTGGCGGGCGCGGTGCGCGCGGTCGAAGAAGCGGCGCGTGAGGTGCGGCTGGCGGAAGCGCGCGTGGCCGCCGGTGGTGCGAAGGACGTCGACGACGCGTGGCTCGAGGTGTCCGCCGGCGCGAATGGTGATTCGAGCGAAGCGTGGGTGCGCGAGCTGGTCACCATGTACCGGGGCTGGGCAGAACGCCGCGGCTACGAAGTGAACGCGGTTGCCGAAGGCGTTGAGCCTTCTCGCGCGGTGCTGCATCTGCACGGGCCGGGTGTGTTCGGCTTTCTGGCCGGAGAGCGCGGCACGCACCGACGCATCGATGATGACGCGCGGTTGTCGGCCTACGTGCGGATCTACCGGCCGTCTTCGAGCGAGGTGGTGGTTCCCGACACGCTCCGGCTCGATGGCAAAGAAGTGAAGCGGCGTGCGGGCCGTTTCGTGGAGCGGGTCGGCAGTGAGGTGTCGGCTCGCGACGAGAAGACGGGGCGCGAGGTGACGCTGTTCGGCTCAGCCACCGTGCTGGAGCTCAAGGCGCTCACCATGACGGTGCTCGGTGGCCAGGGCGAAGGCGGCGCGGAGGTGCGGCGCTACTTCGTGGGGAAGAGTCCGCGGGTGGAAGATCCGCGGACGGGTGAAGGTTCGCCTCGCGTGAAGGACGTGATGCGGGGCGAGATCGACCTGTTCATCGCCGCGTGGATTACGCGCCCGCCCGACTCTGTAGAGGCGTAGCGGCTCAGGGCCAGCTGCTGCTGAATGAAAAGCTTCCCAGCGCCAGGCAGCCGCCATCGATGGCGGTGTCTGAGGTGAAGTCCCAACGTTGGTAGACGACGTTGTTCAGTTGAAAGGCGTATCGCCCTGCCCCGGCATCCTGCGTGGCTGCGCTGACCGTCACCGAACCCGACTGCGCCAGGTACGACTTCGCGCAGTTCTGGCCCATGGTGTCGCAGTCGATCCGGATGGCGTAGCAGAGGCTGCAGTCGCGGTACTTCTCGGCCGGAATCATCGCGTTGCTCACCACCGCGCCTGCGTAGAACTCGTTGAACATCACGTCGAATCGACCCGCGTCGGCCCCCGAAGCCCGGCTCAACGTGGCGAAGTTGAACGGCGGCGACGTCGGCCCACCCGGGTCGAAGCCCGCCTTGCCGTTGAGATCAGCCAGGCCGAACGCCGGAGCAACCGCGCACGCGCCCGCGTCGAAACCACGACCTCCGTCGGTGCCCGCGTCGATGACCACCCGGCCGGCATCCACGCCCGCATCAGCCGTCATCGCCTCGCCACAGCCCGAAGCGAGCAACACCAGCAGGACGAATCTCATGGGCCGCCTCCTCATGGTTCACCCGATGAAACGAGGCGGTTTGTCCTTCATCGAATCGGCGCCCACCGCGTCACACCACGCGAGCCACCGTTCTTTCGGAGCGCCCTTCCACTCCAGCTGCTCGAGCGTCTGGGGCAGCGGCACGTCGGCGCGCAAGGTGGCCAGGGTGCGGTAGAGCATCGCCTGCTTCCGTTCACGGGCGAGCACGATGGCCAGCTTTTCCCCGCCGCGCGGCCGCGCCTTCCAGTCGGCCACCTTGTCGGGAATGTCTTCGAGCCTGGGGTGCGCCGCGAGCACCTCGACCGTCGACTTCTCACCCCAGCCGTCGAGCCCGGGAATGCCGTCTGCGGTGTCTCCGACCAGCGCCAGAAAATCAGGCACGCTGCCGGGCTTGAGGTGTTTGTCCTTCCACTGCGTCTCTTCGGTGATCACCTTCCTTCGAATGCGATCGACCTGCACGATTCGCTCGCCGAGGAGCACCTGGCCCAGGTCTTTGTCGGGCGTCAGAATGCGCACCTGCTCCACCCGGGGATCCTTCTCGAAGCGCCAGGCGGCCGTGGCGAGCGCGTCGTCGGCCTCGAACGCCTTCATGCTCCAGACCACCACGCCGAGCGCCGCGGCCGCTTCCTCCACGTCGTCGAACTGGCCACGCAGCGCGGGGTCCATACCGGCGTCGGTCTTGTAGCCATCGAACAGCTCGTTGCGGAACGAGACGATGGGGTTGTCGAACGCGATCGCCACGTGGGTGGCGCGCTCGCTCTGCTCCTGCAACAGGAAGATGAGCGACTGCACCACGCCCACCGTCGCCTTGAGATCCTTCCCCTTCGGCGAGGTGTGCGAGGGCCGCTTGCTGTAGTGCGCGCGGAACAGCTCGAAGGTGCCGTCGACCAGGTGAACTCGCACGAGGCTCAGGCGTCGCCGCAGAAGCGTTGGTAGACGGGGCTCTCCTCGTCTTTGCCTTCGTGTTCGTCGATCACCGCCTGAACACGTTCGAGCTCCTGGTTGACCCGGTCGTACTCGGGCCCCGGCTCGTCGAGCAGCAGCTCGAGCGACTCGCGCCACGGATAGAGCACGTCGAGCTTGTGGGGCGCCTTGTCGAAGTTGGCGCCACACAGCTCGACCACCCTGGCGAAGTCACCCGCGTCGAGCGCCACGTAGATGGGGCGCAAGACGGCCTCAGCCGGGAAGAGATCGATCAACGCGCTGAACTCGGGGTCCTTGCGGAAGCCGTCGAAGTCGGGCTCGAACCGCGCGAGCGTGCGCACCGCGATGGTGCCGGCCGCGTTGTCGAGGGCCTTCTGCAGATGCGAGAGCACCTGCGGCTTCTTGCCCAGGCGGGCCATCAACCGCGCCGCCAGGTAGTGCGATTCGGGGTCGGTGGCGTCGACGGCGAGCGCCCGCTTGAGGAAACCGGCCGCCTTCACCGGGTCGCCTTCGCGGGTGGCCACGTCTTCCGAGAGCATGCGCAGGCTGGGGGCGTGCTCGAACTTGAGCCCGTCGACCACGAACTGCGCGGAGGCCACGCCCAGGGTGGGGTTCTCGGCCAGGGTGTCCACCAGGCGGTTGGCGATGCCGTGGAGCTCCCAGGTGAGCATGTGTTTTTCTTCTTCGTCGGTCTGCACCGCGAGCTTGGCGCGAATGAGCTCGAAGGCCTTCTTCAAGGCCGCCTGCCCCGCGGGGAGCCGGTTGGTGATGCACAGGGCCAGGCCCAGCCAGGCCTGACTGGCCGAGTCATCGGCGTCGGTGGCCAGACGCTCGCGGGCGATCTTCTCGACCTGGTCGGGCTCCTGGAGCAGCCACGCGTCTTCGATGGGGTCCATCTCTTCGAGGCCAGGGTCGTCCTGGTTTTCCGTCTCTTCGGAGCTCATGGGCGGCGGAATGTACCTTCCCGGGCCGTTTCAGAAGTTTTCTCTTTGCTGATCGCCACCCCCGTACTTCGGGCTGAACTTCCTGCCCGGAAGGGCGGCAAATCGCCTCCAACGGGTGATGACGCCGATCAGCCGCACCCGTAACGCAACGCGAAACGGCCAAGATCCTGATTTCCTTCTACCTTCCACTTGGCGTGACGTTCGCAACTCAGTACTCTTCATGACTGCGGTCCTTGCCAAAAGCCGCGCCGCACTCCGCCGTCCCGGGGAAAAAACCAATGTTCGACTGGTTGCACACGTTGTTCTCGCGAGATCTCGCGATTGATCTCGGCACGGCCAACACGCTCATCTACGTGCGCGGCATGGGCATCGTCTCGAACGAGCCCTCTGTCGTCGCCGTTCAGCAAGATGCGCGCGGCGGCAAAAAGGTGCTCGCCGTCGGCAAGGAAGCGAAAGAAATGCTGGGCCGTACGCCTGGCAACATCGTCGCCATCCGCCCCATGAAGGACGGCGTCATCGCCGACTTCGAGATCACCGCCGCGATGCTGAAGTACTTCATTCAGCAGGCGCACCAGCGCAAGTTCAACGTCAAGCCGCGCATCGTCATCGGCATCCCTTCGGGGATCACCGAAGTCGAGCGGCGCGCGGTGCGCGAAGCGGCAGAGAACGCCGGCGCCCGCGAAGTGCACCTCATCGAGCAGCCCATGGCCGCGGCCATCGGCGCCGGGCTCCCGGTGACGGAGCCGTCGGGCAACATGATCGTCGACATCGGCGGCGGCACCACCGACGTGGCGGTCATCTCGTTGTCGGGCATCGTCTACAGCAAGTCGGTGCGCATCGGCGGCGACAAGCTCGACGAGGCGATCATTCAGTACGTGAAGCGCAAGTACAACCTGCTCATCGGCGAGCGCACGGCTGAGCTCATCAAGATGGGCATCGGCACCGCCTACCCAACCGAAGTGGCGATGAACATGGAGATCAAGGGCCGCGATCTCGTGGCCGGTGTGCCCCGCACGCTCTCGGTGACCAGCGACGAGATTCGCGACGCGCTCTCCGAGCCCATCAACGGCATCGTCGAAGCGGTGAAGATGACGCTCGAGCGCACGCCGCCCGAGCTCGCAGGTGACATCGCGGATCGCGGCATCGTGCTCGCCGGTGGTGGCGCGCTGCTCAAGAACCTCGACACGCTGCTTCGTGAAGAGACGGGCCTGCCGGTGTTCCTCGCCGAAGATCCGCTCTCGTCGGTGGTGATGGGCGCGGGCAAGGCGCTCGAGTCGCTCGACATGTTGCGCGCGGTCGCCACGCCGACCTGAGCTTCGAGTCGATGAAACCAGGGCCGCGTTACGACGGCCTCGACGCGTTTCGCGCGGGCGCCATGCTGCTCGGCCTCGCGTACCACGCGACCTACTCCTGGTTGCCCGACGTGGGCCCCTGGTACTTCGTGGCCGACACCTCGCCCGTCGGGTGGTTGCCGATGGTGACGGGCTTCCTGCACTCGTTCCGCATGCAGGCGTTCTTCGCGCTGTCGGGTTTCTTCTCGCACCTGGTGTTCGAGCGGCGTGGACCGGCCGGGTTCCTCACCGATCGCACGCGCCGGCTGGTGCTCCCGTTTCTGGTCGCGTTGCCCTGCGTGCTGGCGCTCGACGTGGTGCTGCGCAGGTGGAGCCAGTCGTCAGGGCTGATGTCGCCGCAGTTTCAAGACGGTACCGGCGTGCTGCTGCTGCCTCGGCATCTGTGGTTCCTCGTGTACCTGTTCACCTTCTGCGCGCTCGCGTGGGCTGTGCCGAAGTGGGCCGCGCCTTCGCGGTGGATGGCTCGTGGGCTCCGTCATCCCGTGCTCATGCTGCTGCTCGCCGTGCCGACCTGCGTGGCGTTGTGGATTCACCCGGCGATTCGGCCCGACCTCGCGTTGTGGCCGATGCCCTTCGAGGTGTTTCACTTCGGGTTGTTCTACGCGGCGGGGTGGTGGCTGTGGCCTGCGCGTGAGGCGCTCGAGCCGCTGCGTCGGCAGTCAGCGCTCTTTCTGCTCGCGGGGGTCGCGCTCGGCGTCTTCATCTTCCGCGGTCCGCTGCAGTGGCAGACCACCGGCGTGGTGCTCGCGGGCGTGGTGCCGTGGTTGATCACCTTCGGCGCGTTCGGGCTCGCCTTCCGGGTGCAGCCGGCAGAGCGGCCGTGGCTGCGGTTCCTCGTGGAGTCTTCGTACTGGGTGTACCTGGTGCATTTCCCGTTGGTGCAGGCGCTCCAGGTGCTCCTCGCGAAGACGCAAGGCCCGGGCTGGCTGGAGTACCTCGCGGCCACGCTGCTCACCTTCTTGATGTCAGTGCTCACGTTCATCGTCTTCGTGTGGAGGACTCCGTTGGGCCCGTGGCTGGGTGTCCGTTCGCGTCAGGGGTCAGAGCGCCAGCCGCCACCCAACGCCTGGTAGATGGCGACCATCGAGAGCGCCAACCGCTTCTTGGTGTCGATCAACTCCAGCTGCGCATCGAGCGAGTCGCGCCGGGTGAGCAGCACCTCCATGTAGTCGGCACGGGCCGACTGAAAGAGGGTGGAAGAGATCTCCACCGACTGCGCCAACGTGTCGACCTGCTGCAGCTGCAGGTCGTAGCTCTTCTGAAGATTCTCGTAGCGGATGAGCTGGTTCGCGACGTCGGTGAACGCTTGCAGGAGCGTACGCTCGTACAGGAACACCGACTGAATCTGCCGCGCATTGGCCGTTCGATACTGCGCCTCGATGCCCGCGCGGTTGAGCAAGGGTGCGGTGAGGTTGCCGGCGAGGTTGTAGAGCAACGACTCCGGGGTGTTCACCAGGTGGGTGATGTTGAACGACTGGTACCCGAGCGACGCGTCGATGCTCAGCGACGGGTAGAAACGTGCACGCGCGACGGAGACCTCCAACTTCGCGGCCTCCAGCTCGAACTCCGCCTGACGGACGTCGGGGCGGTTGCTGAGCAACTCGGAAGGCACCCCCGCTTCGATCATCGTCGGCAGCGGAGCGGTCAGCACGTTGGCCGTACGCGCGACCTTCTGCGGGTACCTGCCCACGAGGAAGTTGATCCGGTTCTCGGCCATCACCCGCTCCTGCTCGAGATCGAAGAGGCGGCTGCGGTTCTTGAGCACCTCGGCTTCGAAGCGTTGCACCGCGAGCTGCGTCACGCGGGCGGCTTGCTTCTCAGCGCGCACCACCTCGAGGGCGTCGCCTTGAATCTTGATGTTCCGATGGAGCACCTCGAGTTCGGTATCGAGCGCGACCAGCTCGAAGTAGGAGCGCGCGATCTCAGCGACCAGCTGGGTGACCACGAAGTTCTGCCCCTCACGGGTGCCTTGAAAACGGAAGTCGGCCGCGCTGGCGGCGTTTCGCAACTTGCCCCAGAGATCCAACTCCCAGGACGCGGTGAGCCCGAAGCCGAAGTTGCCGAGGTGTTCGGGCACGCCGTTGACGCGATCGGAGACGCCCTGGCTGGTGAAGCCGCCGACCTTCTCGATGCCCGAGCCCAAGCCCGCACCGACGCGAGGCCAGTAGTCGCCCCGGCGGGCCGAGACCTCGGCCTGCGCGATGATCACCTCCTGAATGCGGAGATTGAGTTCCTGGTTGTTGTGCAACGCCAGGCCGATCAGCTCTTGCAGCTCGGGCGCGGTGAAGAAGTCCTTCCAGTTCTTGCGGCCGACGTTCAGCTCCGGTGCGCTCTCGCCTCCCTCTCGAAAGCTCCTGGGCACCGCCTTGCTGACCTCACGCGAGGGGTTCTCGAGCAACGTGGGAATGCACCCGGTGAGCAGCAACATCGCCGCGGCAGCCCATCGAAATCGCTCACACATGATGCGAGACCTCTTCTGCGAGCGACTGATCTTCTTCACCCTTGATGAGCGACCTGCCCGCCGCCAGGGTGCCAAAGACGAAGTACAGGCCCGGCACGATGATCACCCCGAAGAGGGCGCCGAAGAGCATGCCGCCGAGCGCCGACGCGCCGATGGTGCGGTTGCCGATGGCGCCGGGGCCGGTGGCCACCGCGAGGGGAATCAGACCTGCGATGAAGGCGAACGAGGTCATCAGGATCGGGCGGAACCGCACCCTCGCGCCTTCGATCGCGGCCTCCAGCACCGAAGTCCCGAGGTGGTGCTGCTGCACCGCGAACTCGACGATCAACACCGCGTTCTTGCCGAGCAGGCCGACCAGCATGACCAGGCCGAGCTGGGCATAGATGTCGTTGGCGAGCCCCATGCCCTTGAGCATCAGGAACGAGCCGAAGATGCCGGGCGGCAGCGAGAGCAACACCGCGAGCGGCAAGATGAAGCTCTCGTACTGCGCGGCGAGCACCAGGTAGACGAAGGCGATCACCACCATGAAGATGCCGATCGCTTCGTTGCCCCGTTTGGCTTCGTCGAAGGAGAGCCCCTCCCAGGCGATGTCGTAGCCGTGCGGCAGGGTCGCGGCGGCCACCTCCTTCACGGCCTGAATCGCGGCGCCCGAGGTGGAGCCCCTGGCCGGCTCGCCGCGAATCGCCGACGAGTTGTACAGGTTGTACCGGGTGATCTCGTTGGGGCCCTGCGTCTTCTTCATCGTCATGAACGCCGAATACGGCACCATCTCGTCGCGCTCGCTCTTGATGTACATGTTCAAGACGTCCGACGGCAGCCGGCGGTACTCCGGCGAGGCCTGCACGTAGACCTTGAAGAAGTTGCCGAACCGAACGAAGCCCTGCTCGTAGGTAGAGCCGATCAAGATGTCGAGGTTCGCCATCGCCTTCTTGATCGACACGCCCTTCTGCATCGCCAGTGACGGGTCGACGATCAACTCGTACTGTGGATAGTTCGCAGCGAAGAAGGTGAAGAGGCCGGTGAGCTCTTTGCGTTTGCGCAACGCATCCATGAACTCGCGGTTGACGCGATCGAACTCCTGGTAGTCGGTGCTGTTCTGCTTATCCAACATGCGCAACGAGAAGCCGCCGGCCGCGCCGTAGCCCGGCACCGCGGGAGGCTGGAAGAACTCGACCACCGCGCCGATGTCTTTGGCCTTCTCTTCGAGCTCTTCGATGATCTGGGTGACGTTGTGTTCGCGCTCGCCCCACGGCTTCAAGTTGATGAGGCAGGTGCCGGCGTTCGAGCCGCGGCCTTCGGTGAGCACCTCGTAGCCTGCCAGTGACGAGACCGAGGCCACGCCCTCGACCTGCTGGGCCACGTGCTGCAGCTCGCGCGAGACGTCGTTGGTGCGCTCCAGCGTCGTGCCCGGCGGCGTCTGCACGATCGCGTAGATCATGCCCTGGTCTTCGTTGGGCACGAACCCCGCGGGCAGCACCTCGTTGACCAGCAGGGTGCCGACGGAAAACGCTGCCAGGATGCCGAAGGTCACCAGGCGCCGGTCGACGATCGACCGCAACAGCTTCACGTACCAGGCGGTGCTCTTGTCGAAGACCCTGTTGAAGGCGTCGAGGAAGATGCTCACCGGCGTGCGCCGCTTCGGCTTGCCGTGGGTGTTCTTGAGAATCATCGCGCACAACACCGGCGTCAGGGTCAGCGCGACGACGCCCGACAGCACGATCGACGAAGCCATGGTGATGGCGAACTGCCGGTAGAAGACCCCCACCGGCCCACCCATGAACGCCACGGGCACGAACACCGCGGTCATCAGCAGGGTGATGGCGATCACCGCGCCGCTGATTTCACCCAGCACCTTCTGCACGGCCGCGTAGGGCGAGATGTTCTCCTCGGCCATCTTGGCGTGCACCGCTTCGACCACCACGATCGCGTCGTCGACCACCACGCCGATGGCCATCACCAACGCGAAGAGGGTGATGAGGTTGATGCTCAAGTCGAAGGCCTGCATGGCGACGAAGGCGCCGATCAACGACACGGGAACGGCGATGGTGGGGATCAGCGTCGAACGCCAGTCACCCAGGAAGACGAAGACCACCAGCGCGACGAGAATGAAGGCTTCGACGAGGGTGTGAATGACCTTCTCGATCGACGCATCGAGGAAGCTCGAGACGTCGTAGCTGATCTCGTAGTCCATGCCCTCGGGGAACGAGGTCTTCTTGATCTCGTCGAGCTTCTCCTTGACGTCCTTGATGACCTCGCTCGCGTTGCTGCCGTAGGTCTGCTTCAACATGATCGCAGCCGAGGGGTGGCCATCGAGGTTCGAGTAGATGTCGAAGAACTCGCTGCCCAGCTCGACGGTGGCGATGTCCTTGAGGTGAAGGCTGCCGCCCTCCGGCTTCGCGCGGATGATGATGTTCTCGTAGTCCTCCTGGGTGTTGAAGCGGCCCTTGTAGACGAGCACGTACTCCAGGGCCTGCGACGTCTTGCCCGAGGCCTGACCGAGCCGGCCCGGGCGGCCGATGACGCTCTGATCAGACACCGCGTTCATCACCTCTTCGGTGCTGACGTTGTACGCGCGCATGCGATCCGGGTCGAGCCACAGCCGCATCGCGAAGGTGCGCGAGCCGAGAATCTGGCTCTGCGCGATGCCGTTCACGCGCTGCAGCTCGGGCAACAGGTTGACGCTCGCAAAGTTGTACAGGAACTTCTGATCCGTCGACTTCTCTTTGCTGTACAGGTTCACGTACATCAGCATGCTGGGCATCACGCGGTTGACGATGACGCCCTCCAGCTGCACCAGCGGCGGCAGCTTGTTCATCACCTGGTCGACGCGGTTCTTCACGTTGACCAGCGCCTGGTTGGGGTCGGTGCCCAGCGTGAAGATGACCTGAATGGTCGCCTCACCCGCGCTGGTGGCATCCGAGATGATGTAGCTCATGCCCGGCACGCCGTTGATCGACCGCTCGAGACTGATCAGCGTCGACTGCACCAGCACGTCAGCGCTGGCCCCGGGGAAGGCGAGCGAGACGATCACACGTGGGGGCGAGATCTCGGGAAACTGGGAGACCGGCCGCGCGCGCATCGACAACACGCCGAGGAAGACCGTCAAGATCGCGAGCACGATCGCCAGCACCGGCCGGTGAATGAACCGGTTCATTCGGAGTGCACCTCGAGGTGCGCCAACACCTCGTCGGGCGGGCGGAGGTCGGGCTCGATCACGTCACCATCCCGGACCTTGCGCAGCCCATCGAGGAGGATCTCGTCACCCTCGACGAGGCCACTCTTCACCGCGTACAGCTGCGGGAGCTCGGCGGCGATGATGATGGGCCGCGAGTGCACCACGTTCTTCTCGTCGACGACGAAGACGAACTTCTTGTCGAGCACGTCGAAGGTGGCCTTCTGGGGAATGAGCAACGCGTCGGGCAGCGGCTCGCTCATCAACACCTTGCCGGTCTCCCCGTGGCGCAGCAGGCCGCTGGGGTTCGCGAACGTCGCGCGGAAGGCGATGGTGCCGGTCTCGTTGTCGAAGTCGGCTTCGATGGCGCGCACTTCGCCGGGCTGATCGAAGATCGCCCCGTTGGCCATCAGCAGCTTCACCTGCTGCGGAGCGGCGCCGTGAGCGGCCTGTTGGTAGGTGAGGTACTCCGACTCGGTGACGTTGAAGTAGACCCACATCGTGCTGTTGTCAGAGAGCGTGGTGAGCAGGTCGCCTTCGGAGATGAGGCTCCCGAGCCGGGCTTGAAAGCGGCCCATGATGCCGTTGAACGGCGCTCTGATCTCGGTGAGCCCCTTGTGGGTGGTGGCCATCGAGAGCTGGGCCACGGCCCGGTTCATGTTGGCCTTCGCCAGCGCCAGCTCGTTGGGCGAGACGATGTTTTTGTCAGCGAGGGCCCGGGTGTTGTCGAGCTCGATCTGCGAACGCTCTGCTTCAGCCTGTGACTTGAGCACCTCGGCCTGCGCGAGCAGCGGCATGATCTGGAACATCTTGTGGCCGACGGGCACCGCCTGGCCTTCGTCGACGAAGATGCCCTGCAGGTAGCCGTGCTCGAGCGCGCGCACTTCGATGTGCTGAATCGCGCGAATCTGGGCGACGTACTGGCGGGTCAGCGCGGTCGACCTGCGCAGCGGCGTGGTGACCTGCAGCTTCCCCTTCGTTTCGGCTTCGTGGTGCTCTGAATGACAGCTGGCGGCACACAGCGCGATCAGCAGCGCGCCCAACATCGAGATTCGTTTCACGGACCTTCGCTGTTCAAGAACGACGCCACCCCGCCGCAGGGGAAGAGCCCGTCGGCGGCCCGTGTCAAAAGGACACGTTCGTTCCCTTCTTCTACGCCCTCGGTGGGCTCACTCCGTGCCCTTGATGCCCCAGCTCTCCAACTTCCGGTAGAGCGTCTTTCGCTCGATGCCCAGCGTGCGCGCAGCGGCCGTCTTGTTGCCCTTCAACGTCTCGAGCACCCGCAAGATGTAGCGCTTCTCGACCTCTTCCAGCGACACCAGCTCGCTCACGTCATCGGCTGCGACGACGAGCCGGGTCGCGACGTGTCTGCACACCTTCTCGGGCAGGTCATCGACGCCCAGCTCGTCGTAGCGGGTCAACGCCACCGCGCGCTCCATGCAGTTCGAGAGCTCGCGCACGTTGCCCGGCCAGTCGTAGCTGAGCAGCTTCGCCGCTGCGGGCGCAGAGAGCCCTTTGACCGCCTTGCCCGACCTCGCGCTGTGCTCCGCCAGGAAACGATGCGCCAGTGGCAGGATGTCGGCCGCGCGTTCCCGCAACGGCGGCAGCGCCAGCTGCACCACGTTGATGCGGAAGTAGAGATCTTCGCGGAACAGCCCCTGCTCGATCCGGTCTTCGAGGTCGCGATGGGTGGCCGCGATGATGCGCACGTCGATGGGGTGCTCCGCGCGGGCGCCGAGCGGTCGCACCCTGCGCTCCTGCAAGACGCGCAGCAGCTTGGGCTGCAGGCCCAGGGGCATGTCGCCGATCTCATCGAGCAGCAGCGTGCCCCCGTTGGCCTCGGTGAAGAGCCCCACGCGCGCTTCCCGCGCATCGGTGAAGGCGCCGCGCACATGACCGAACAGCTCGCTCTCGAGCAGCGACTCCGGCATCGCCGCGCAGTTGATCGCCACGAAGGGTCCACCCCGCCCGCCCCGCGCGTGAATGGCCCGCGCGAGCACCTCCTTGCCCGAGCCGGACTCACCGGTGATCAACACGGAGGACTGCGTGGACGAGACGCGCGCCACGACGTCGAGGGCGCGTTTCATCGATTCGCTCGCCGCGATGACGCCCTCCACACGAGGGCCCTGGTTCTGCGTGACCTCGACCCTCAGCCGCTGCACCTCTCGCTGGAGCTGCCGGTGCTGCATCGCCCGCTCGAGGGCGATGATGATGGCGTCGAGCTTCGCGGGCTTCGACAAGAAGTCGTACGCGCCGGCACGAATCGCAGCCACGGCCGATTCGAAACTACCGAAGGCGGTGAGCACGACGAGCGGCGTCTGGGGATGACTCTGGGCGACGCGCTCGGCGAACTCGAGACCGCCCAGCCCCGGCATGTGGAGATCCGTCAGCACCGCGTCGACGTCTTCGGAGTCGAGCTGCACCAGCGCCTCCTCTGCCCGCGTCGCGGTCACCACCCGAAAGCCGCGCTGCGAAAGACCGAGCTCGAGCGTCGAGGTCAGGTGTGCATCGTCGTCGACGAGCAATACGCGGCCAGTCATCGAGCCTCCGCGGGGAAATGCAGGGTGAAGGTGCTGCCCTGACCCAGCACCGACTCGACCGTCATGAACCCTCCGTGGTCTTCCATGATGCTCAGCGCGATTGCAAGCCCCAGACCGGTCCCTTCACCAGCGGGGCGGGTGGTGAAGAAGGGCTCGAAGATCGACGCTTTCACTTCGGGGGTCATGCCTTCTCCTTCGTCGCGCACGGCGAGCGTGTGCCACGTTCGGTCTTCGGTGGCGCCCGGCTTCTTCGTCTCGACCGAGCCAATCGCCAGCGTCACGGCCGAGCCTTCGCGACTGGCCATCAAGGCGTTGACCACCACGTTGGTGAGCGCTTGCTGCACGAGCACTTCGTCGGCCTCGAGGCGCACCTCCGGCAGCTCCTGAACGCGCAGAGACACGTGCCGCTTGCTCGCCAGCGGATGCACCAGGTCGACCACCGCGCGGGCCAGGTAGTCGAGGCGCATGGCGACGGGCTCGAGGGTGCGCGGGCGCGCGAAGACGAGCAGTTGTTTGATCAACCGCGTCATCTGCTCCGTGCACTGAACGATCACGCGCGCCGATTCGTGCGCGGGCTCACCTTTCGCGAAGTCGTCCATGATGAACCCGGCGCGGGCCTCCACCACGTTGAGCGGAGTACCCAGCTCGTGCGCCAGCCCCGACGCGAGCCGGCCCACGGTGGCCAGCCGGTCGGCGTGACGCAGCTGCTCGACGGCCGCGAGGCGGGCCGCCGCTTCTCTTTCGGTGTCGCTTCGTGCCTGCGCGAGCTGGCGGCACATCGCGTTCATTTCGTCGGCGACCTCCGCGAGTTCGTCACGGGTGGACAGCCGGAGATCCGGCGCGAGTTCGCCTCGCCCCACCGCGCGCGCCTTTTCCCGGAGCAGCCGGGTGGGCTTGGCGACGAGCCACCACCCCAGCGCGAAAGAAGCCACCGTCATGCCGGCGATGGTCATCAACGAGAGGAGTACGGCGTCGGCGAGATGCTGCCGCACCCACTCTCCTTCGTGGGCAGGCGACTCGGAGACCTCGACGGCACCCAGCAACTGACCGCCCTCCCAGACCGGGACGAGCGTAAAGCGGCGCGCGGCCTGGCCGTCTTGTTGGCGGGTCGTGGAGACCGGCAGGTCCCTGGTGAGCGCGGTGCAGTCGAAGGGCGTGGGCTCGGTGTTCGTGCCGCAGACCCAACGCACGCGAAGGTCGCCGGCCACGCGCTGGTTGATGGCCTTCACCGTGGCCTGCGCGGCCTCGATGCCCTCCCGCGGCGCGACCCGCTTCACCGACTCGGCGAGCGCGGTGGCCACCAGCTGATGCGTGCGATCCATGTCGCGCTCAAAATCAGCCTGGCGATCGGCCAGCTGGCGAAACTCATTGAGCGAGATGATGCAGATGACGACCAGGAGAAAGGCCAGGCTCAACCGGGTCACCAGTCTCATGGGCCCCGTCGTAGGCCAAATCGCTGACCTTCTCGATCGCAGTGCTCAGTTTCATCGTGTTCGTGTGGAGGACACCGTTGGGCCCGTGGCTGGGCGTACGTTCTCGCGCATGAGCCCGTTCCTGCTGTTGCCGGTGCTGCTCGCGGTGGTGCTCCTCTTCGCGTTTCGCCGCGCCAGGCCCGGCGCCGAGCTGATTCCCGCGCTGGCGATCGCCGCCTGGTTCGCCGTGGTGTTCGCGCTCGAACGCGCGGGCATGCTGGCGAAGCTCGAAGAGATGCCGCCGAAGATTCCGCTGCTCGCGTTCGGGGCCATCGGGCTGGGGTTGGGGCTCTCGCGGGTGAAGGTGGTGAAGCAGGCGCTCGAGATGATGCCCGCGTGGTGGCCGGTGGCGCTGCAGACGTTCCGCGCGCCGCTCGAGTTGGCGCTCTATTCGTTGTTCGTGGTGGGGCTGCTCCCGGAGCAGATGACGTTCACGGGGAGAAACTTCGACGTGCTGGTCGGCGTGACGGCGCCGGTGATGGCGTTCTTGATCGCCACGAAGCGCGCGCCGCGGTGGCTGCAGTGGGCGTGGCAGTTGGGCTCGGTGGCGTTGTTGGTGAACGTGGTGAGCATCGCCATCACGTCGGCTCCGGGCCCGCTGCACCTCGACTCGATGGGTGCGCCGCTGACCATCGTGGCGCAGTGGCCGTACGCGTTGCTCCCCTCCTTCATGGTTCCCGTGGCCGCGCTCGGTCACGTGCTGGCGATCGGCAAGCTGCTCCGCGCCTGAGGTCAGACCGTTGGTGGGCGCGCCCGTGGGTGCACCGATCTCCGACGAAACGTCGTTGTCCGCGTGGCTCGGGCAAAACCCGGATGCCCTCGGGGAAGGCGCGACCTTCGTCGTGGGTCTCGCCGGCGTGCTTCGGCTGGCGCCCCGGCGCTCGGAACACCTCGCGTGTGCGGGAGCGAACGAAGTGCTCGCCGCCGGCTTCTCCGGAACGACCCACGCATACACGAAGGGCATCACCCTCTGACGGCGCCCTCCGCACGGCGGAGGCGTGGTGAAGGTCGTCGAGGCATCCAACCAGTCGATGGGCTTTTGCCCCGACATCGAATGCTGGAGCGCAGTCGCGAGCGCGCTCGCTCTTCGCGGCGTCGAGCTGCCGAAGGGCTGGACCCCCGAGATCACCTTCCGGCGTTGGAGCGGCGCTTCAACGCAGCCAGCCGCGCGTGCCTTGATGGTGGACGGTGTTGGAGGGTTCTCTTCAGCGCTCGTCACGCGCGGGCTCTCGGCACATGCGAGGTGAGCTCAGGTGACCTGGTGGACCGCTGCGGGCCGTGACAACCATGTTGTCACGCGTGACAACATGGTTGTCACACGCTGGAGAGTCATCCCGGCCGGACCTCGTCACATGAGCATCCTCGCTCGTGGCTGCGAGGCCAGTTCGTCATCAGCAAGGAACCAGACCCGTCATCACGCCTTCTTCAGGGCCGCTTGGCCTCAGGGCATCGTGAACAAGCAGCGCGTCACGGGGATCGCGATGTCCTGCAGCACGTACAGGTAATACTGCTTCCCTGCCTCGAGCGGCGCGGGCGCACCGGTCAACGGACTTCGCTGCGAGAGCCCATCCGGCACCACGCCGTACTTCACCGAGCCCGACTCGATGGGCGTTCCACCCATCCACGGCACGTCGATGCGCCACTGCGTGCCCATCGGGATGTCGAGATTGGGCGGCACCCCAGGCGAGGTCGCGTTCATGTCCATCACGTACACGTAGCGCGCTTTGCCGCCGATCCAGGTGATGGTGCCGTCGGCCGCCACGCCTTCACCCGAATCACACGCCTGGGGCACGTAGAAGCGCTGCGCGTCGAGCGGGCCTGCGCCGTAGACCTGATCCGCGAAGTCCGCGCGCGACTTGCCGCGGAAGGCGAGCTCGGCCTCGAAGATGCGCTTCATGCGCGCATCGTCGGTGGTCACGAAGATGGTGTGGTTCGGGTTCATCGGCGTGGCACGCGTGAAGCCGTTGTTCTGCTCCGGGGGAAACGCGCCGAAACCCACCGTATCGATCCACCCTGCGCCCATCGCCAGGCCACGCGGAAAGAACGAGTTGAAGAAGTTCGGCCCCGACTCGAGGAACCAGTTGCTGCTGCCCTTCGGCGCCACCGTGGAGTGACAACACACGCACGCGGTCGACTGAATCTGGTTCTTCACCCACTGCACGTCGGCGGCGTACGCAGGATCTTCCATGCGTGCATCGGCCTGGGTGGAGTCGGGCGCCGGGGGCGCGGGGTAATAGGGGCGCTGCGTGCGGACCATGTCGCAGTTGCCGTACGCGTTGAAGTCGCGGCCCTCTTCCGTCGCGCCGGAGATCATCGACCAGCTGCACACCTTGCCGTCCGGCCCCTTGCCGGCAGGCTCACCAGCGAGCGGCTCTTTGCAGTCGAGCGTGGGCTGCTGGAACGTAGGAAGACCCGACGGCCCATCGAGACCGGTGAGCCCACCGCAGACGGTGCTGGGTTGAAAGCTGCCGCCGCCGAAGAGCTCGCAGCCTCGCTCCATCGAGGCGCACTTCGCCGAGTCGGTGCCGGGCAACTCGACGCGCGCGAACTTCTGTTTCGCTTCGTCGACGATGAAGATGCAGTCGCCGAACTTCTCGGCCGGAGCGATGCCGCACTTCTGCGCGAGCACGATGTTCGCGCCGTTGCTCTTGCAGTCTTCGGTCGCTTCCTTCTCCGACCACTCGCCCACGTAGTCTTTGCACTCGGTCAGCTGGCTGAACTTGTTCGTGTACGTGCAGGTGCCGAGCACCTTCTCGGGCAACGGCGGCACTTCGAAGCCGTTGCAGCTGCAGCCACTGAGCACCACCGACGTCACTGCGGCGAGCAAACGAGTCATGGAACCTGTTCTAACGGGCTGGAGACTCAGTGCAACCTTTGTCCAAGGTTGACACATGTAGTCACGCAATATCAGTCACTTGAGACAGTCTGGCTGCCCACGATACCGATGCTTGAAGGGCACGTAGATCATGCAGGACGTCTGGCCGTCGGTCTCCAGGCAGACGTTCTGGCAGCTCTCGTAGCGGTCGGCGTGTTTGCGCTTCAGGGCCGCCCCGGTGCGCGTATCGACCACGCGGTTGTACGCCTCGGGCTCTTGGCTGCCTTCTTCTCCGACGGAGTGCAGCGAGGTGATCACCCCGTTGGTGACGCCCTTGGCCCAGATGCCGCGTTTCGCCTTCATTGCCTCGGCCTGCGCTGCGACCACTTCGGGATCGGGCTTCTCTCCATCGACCGCGTAGGCGAGGCCGTGACCTGCGCGCGCCATCTCGGCAGCGAGCTTCGCGCAGCGCACCAGCAACCGGTGGTAGCCGTCCATTTTGCCGTCGGTGGCGCAGTCCCACTCCTGGGTGGCGGCGACCTGGCTGGATTGTTTGGCGAGCGTGAAGAGCTCTTGGGCCGTCCACTCGCCCCACTGGTGCACCGGCCCATAGGCCTCGAGCGTGTTGAACCCAACCAACCGCGTGCCCATGCCCTTGCGCGCGCCTTCTTTGATCTTGAAAGAATCGCCGTCAGTCCAACGAACCTCGGTGCGCTCTCCATTGAGCACGATGAAACCGAACGCATCATGCTTCTCTTTGGGCGGCTTCTTCGCCTTCGCAGTCTTCTTCGGCGGGGGCGGCGGTACATCGTCGGCGCGGGCGGCCGTGCAGAACAGGAGCGAGCAGAGCAGCAGGGCGCGAGTCATCACAGAGCCGTTATACACGCAGTCGATTCCGGAGGTTGCGCTGCGCCCCGGCCTCTTCCATCGAGCGGGGAAGGCCTGATATCCCTTCGGGTGCGACGGCCTCGCAGGGTCGGCGTTCAGGGCGCATGGAGCGCTTCTGAAAATCTGGAAAGCAGAACAACACAATGGCAACCGGTACTGTGAAGTGGTTCAACGATGCGAAGGGTTTCGGGTTCATCAGCCAGGACGGCGGCGGCGACGACGTGTTCTGCCACCACACCGCGATCCAGGCAGACGGCTTCCGCACCCTCGCTGAGGGGCAGAAGGTCGAATTCGACGTGAACAAGGGCCCCAAGGGCCTCCAGGCGGCCAACGTCCGTATCGCCGGCTGAGCAGTCCCCAGGACTGGTGAAGTCCTTCGAGGCCCAGTCTCTTTCAAAGGAGGCTGGGTCTTCGTGTCTCCGGCTTCTCGCTCAGGGTTATCGTCAGGCGTGATGCAGATTCAAGCTCCGCACTGCCCCTCTTGTGGCGCACCCATCGAGATTCCCGAGCGCGCCGCGCGTGCGACGTGCGCGTATTGCTCGACGCAGCTGGTGATCGAGGCCGAACGCATCTCGACCCGCAAGCCGAAGCCCGAGTCGCGCCCGCTGGAAGACGATGACGAGACGCCCTACCCCGAGCCCGACGCCACCTTGTGGTCGAAGGTCTACCCGCGCTTCGAGTTGTCGGTGGTCGAGCAGCGCATTCCCCAGGCGGTGCCCGAGCTGTTCGCCGGCATCGAGCTGGCCGAGGAGCGCTTCGCCTTCATCTCGCTGCGCGTGGTGGACAAGGATGGCCGGCCGATCGCGCACCCGCTCGACGCCGCGTTCGACTCGTTGCGCGAGTCGTTGGAGGCCGACGGAGATCCCGGGCTCTCCGCCAACCTCGCGTTGGAGAAGTTGTGTGAGAAGCCGTTCGATCATCGCCTCGAGTGTGCGGTGGTGTTGTTCGAGCCGCGGCACATGCGGGTGACCACGTATGCGTCGGGTGTCTCGTCGGGGCTGCTGTGGGCGTCAGGAGAAGAAGGGCGCACCATCTCCATCGATGGGCATCGGGGCGCGCTCGAGCGGAAGATGCTGCGGGAAGCGGCTGATCATTTCTCCAACGCGCAGCCGATTCTGTTGGCGGCGGGTGATCTGATCCTCATCCCCAGCGCGGGCTACATGGGCCGGGGTGCACGCGGGTATTCAGAAGGGCCGCGTGTGCTCAGTGAAGTGGCCAACGCGCACCTGGGTGAAGAGCCGCTGCGCGTGGTGACCCTGGCGAAGAACGGCTTCTGGGCAGAGCTTCAGAAACAACGCCGTTCGGTGAACACGCCCGTGGGTGACGTGCGGGTGGCGGCAGTGCGGGCGATTTCTCCACCGCAAGCGAGCGCGTTGCCGAAGGAGGTCTCGGTGCGCAGCTTCCGCTCGCGGCGCTTCGAGTTCAGCGGGCTGGTGCGGCCGGGCGATGCGCTCGAGTTGGTGCCGTTGCACACGGATCGCCAGGTGCTGGTGTGGCTCTCCGCGGTCAGTGGTGCGTTGCCCGAGGGCTCGTTGGCGAAGGCCGTGGCGGCGGTGAAAGAAGTGCTCGATGGCGAGACCGGTGACAACGACAACCCGCGCGAAGCGGGGCGCGATGCACTCGCGGCGATGGAGTTGCCGCCTGACTCGGTGCGCTTGTGCGTGGTGCAGTTCCTCGATGCGTTCGAGCGCGTGAAGTACTTCAGGCATGGGTGGAAGCAGCCCATCGGGCTCGGGCCGCGCGGGTTGCGGGGCGATGGCATGCAGCAGTTCGACGAAGGTGGCGAAGCCACGGTGCATGAAGGCAGCCGACTCTTCTTCCCCGGAGCGCTCGCGTACGAGGGCCAACATGCGGAGGCGCCTTCGTTCGCGACGGCGTGGCGAGGCGGGAAGGCGTCACGGCTGTACGCGGCGCTTTCGGCGCACTGGAAGACCAAGAAGACCGAGCGTTCGCTCACGCAGCTGGCGTTGGCTGCGCTGGGTGATGAAGCCGGCGCGCACCTGGGCGGGCTCGCGCTCATCACGGGTGTTCCCGTCAGCTGATGAAACGAAGACGCCTCCGTGAAAGGAGGCGTCTGGTGCAACCGGGTGTTGAGCTCAGCGCGCCAGAGGCGGCTTGGTGGGCGTCTGGGTCGGCGAGGGCTTGGCCGGCTTCCAGCCCGACTCCGGCTTCTTGTCGGTGACCTTCTTCTGCTTCGCAGGGACTTCGTTGTTCTTCACGTTCTTCAGGCCGCCCGTGATGCCGGTATTCTGCGGCTTGTTGCGGATGCTGGTCATGTCAGTCCTTGAGGTGGGAGAAGGGATACCTGTGCATCACACCGGAAATAGTTCGGGTGCGCAAAGGGCACGGCGATTTCTTTGATCAACTCGTACGACGTCGCGATCGTGGGCAGTGGCGTGCTCGGCAGCGCGCTGTCGGCCGAGGCCCGGTCGCAGGGGCTCGACGTGGTGTGTATCGGCCCTGATTCCCCGTCGGAATCATTGGTTGCGGGTCGCTTCTTCCGCCTCAACACGTGGGCGCGGCCCGATCAGCACCCTTTGCTCTCTCGCGTCTTGAGAAGAGGCGAAAGGTTCTTGCCAGCAGAGGCGCTCTCGCACGCGGCGGCGCAGGTGCTTCGCGACTCGGGCGTGGTGCGCGTTTTTTCCCGGGTGAGGGAGATCCAGACGGCCTCCACCGGAGTGCAGTTGAAGGCCGGCCGGTCGATCATTCGAGCCAGGGCGGCGGTGTTGGCGTTGGGCTGGGGCGCTCCGAAGGTGGAGCTGGCGAGACCCGAGCCGCTGCGCCGCGCACTGAAGCGCGGTGAACACGCGTTCGATTTCTCCACGGCGCTGCAGCGGCTGGCGACGCGCTCGCTGCGGCAAGCCACGCTCGCGGTGGTCGGCGGTGGGCCGAGCGCGCTTTCGTTTCTCGAGGCGTGTGTCGGCCTCTCACCGCACTCGGGCCTGGAGCTGACGAAGTCGCAGCGGGTGATCTGGTTCGACGGCAAGACACCGATCGCCGCGCCCCCGGGCGTGAAGAAGATGTTCGAGGTGCGCTACGCGCCACTGTTCGCGCGCCTGAAACGAACTGATCAGGTGCAGCGCTGTTCGGAGCGAATCTCTGCCGTTCATCGCCGCGCGGGACGTTGGACGCTGATCGAGGCTTCGGGCAAAGCGCACGACGCCGATGGGGTCGTCTGGTGTGCCGGCCTGCACGCGCCGCTCGAGCTGCTGGGCGCGATGCACCGGCCGCTGGTGCACGACGGCGCGAAGCTCGCGCTGCAACGGGTGACGCGGGGGCGCACCGTGCCGGTCTTTCAAGTGGGCCCCGCGCTGGATCAACTGGGTCTGGCAGACTGGGACACCGGGCCTTACGCGGAGTGGTTCGAGAAAGGCCGTCGCTTGCTGCGCTTGCTGGGCGGAACCTGATGAACACGCTCGACGGAGAACACCTGCACGAGGCCGTACGACGGGTGCTGCGCAGCGTGCCTTTCTACGCGACGTACGACGCGGCGGCAGCGCTCTCGTCGTTCCCGGTGTTGCGGCGCGACGCGCTGCTCGGCGTGCCCGCGACGCACTTCATCGCGGGGGAGATCGATCTCCCCGCCGCGCTCGCTTCGGGCCGGTTTCGCCCGCTCACCACGAGCGGCTCCACCGACGAGCCGCTCAAGGTCTACGCCGACCAGGAGCTCGCCCTGCCCCCCAGCGTGTGGGCGATGCACGGGCTGCCCAACGACGCGAAGTTGACCAGCCTCACTTCAGGCGTCTGCGTGGGCACCAGCTGCCCCGGTGACATCGCGCCGCACGGTGAGCGTGGGCTGCTGCTCACGTTTCGCGCGGGGCTGTTCGAAGCGAGCGACGCACACGTCATCCGAACGGCGGAAGCGTTCAACACGTTCGGTGGCGACATCGCCTTCGTCAACCCCGTTTGGCTGCACTGGTTGCATCGCCGCGCGCAGGGCCTGGGGCTCGCGCTGCATCAGCCGAAGTTGTTGGTGTTCACCTACCAGTACCCTTCGCGCTGCCAGAAGCGCGCGTTGGCCAGGGCGTTCCACGCGCCGCAGGTCGAGTTCTACGGAGCCTCGGAGTTCGGTGGCACCGATCTCGCCGTCGGCTGCCCGGCGGGGCACCTGCACCTGGTCGACTACCAGGCCTTCGTCGAGACCCTGCCCTCCGAGCACGAGGGCCATGACGAGCTGGTGTTCAGCACGCCGCTGAGCCGCTCCATGCCTTTGTTGCGGTACGCGCCCGGCGATCTCGGGCGGGTGGGCTTGGTGGATGAAGACGCCTGCGAGCTGTCGAGCGTGCTGGCCCTCGAGCTCGATGGCCGGGTGGCTGACGTGATGCACACCGGTGCGCGCGTGGTGACCACCCGCGAGTTCGATGACGTGGTGGGCGAGGTCGAGGGTCTCGCCTTCTACGAAGCGAGGAGCAGCGCGGCGGGGGCGTTGTTCATGAAGGGCATCGTGGACGCTGGGTTCTCAGAGGCGGCGTTGCGGGCGGGCGTGCTCGAGCTGGGCTTCAAATCGTTCACGTTCGGGGCGGTGGAGCGGCTGGCGCTGGGCATGAGCGGGAAGCTGCGCCTCACCGGCGAAGACGATCGCAACGCGCTCGTGCGCCGCTAGCAGGGTTGGGGTGAGGGCCTTGGAGCACGACCGTCCGTTCTTTCCGAGAGCAGTCGAGGGCGCTCGATGCGAACGGGGGGCTCAGAGCACCTTGCGCGGGGGCAGCGCGACGTTCGCCACCAGCAGGCCCATCACCAACGCGCCGGCGATCAACGTCACGTCGGCCAGACCCGAGATCCCCTGCACGGCATCACCCGACAACAACGTATCGAGGCTGCGAAACGACAACGCGCCCGGCACCAACAACAACATCCCCGGGTTCAAGAACACCTGCGCCGGCTTGCGCGTGACGCGCGCCCACACGTTCGCGCCGACCGCGAGCACCAGCGCATTCAAGAACGCCGCGTGAACACCCGGCAGCGGGCGGGTGAGCAGCGTCACGCCCCACACCAACGCGCCTGACATGAGGGCGATGCGCAGCTTCTCCTTCGAGAGCCCGAGCATCACCCCGAAGCTCAGCGCCGCGACGAGCACGGCGAGCACCTGCCACCACCACGCGAGCGCCACGTGCGGCACCGGCGGGGCGCCCGGCAGATCGATCGCCTGCGCCAGCGACACCACCGCCGCGATTCCGAACGCGAGCGACAACAACGTGATGGCCGCGTGCATCAAGCGCGCAGTGCCCGCCACCAGGTTTCGATACGTCAGCTCGGCCAACCCCGTGGTGAGCGTGAGCCCGGGGAGCAGCTGCACCACGATGGCGAGGATCAACACCTCACGGCTGTTGCCCGGCCACAGCAACGTGGCGAACCACGCGGTGGTGGCCGCCACCAGCCCACCGATGAAGTTCTCCAGCACGCGCACGCCGGGCGACTGGCTCAGGTTCAACATGATGGCGCGGAGGATCAGCCCGCCGATGCCCGCGAGCAGGCAGTCGGTCCACCCGCCACCGAACGTGACCGCTGCACCCGCGCTGCCCGCGGCGCTCGCCAGCAACTGCATGCCGCGGCCCCACGGCCGGGGCTGGCGCTGCACCTCGCGGATCTTCTGCCGCGCCGCGGGAATGCTCAGCGCGCGTTCGGCCACCTCGTTGAGCACCTCATCGAGCGCGGCGAGCAACTGGAGATCATTCGTCCACTCCGTCACCCGCACCATGGTGGTGAGCGAGGGCTCTCCTTCCGGCGTGCGCACCCCGACGAACAAACCCGTGGGCACCGCGAACACGTCAGCCTGATGGCCTTCGTGCCGCGCGACGGTGACCAGCAGCTCTTCCAGCCGGTGCGTGGGACAGCCGGCCGACATCAACGCGGTGCCGAGCTCGATGAGGTAGTCGAGCAACAGCTGCGGGCCGAGTGTCTCCTGCTTCATCGCGCTGTCTTCTACACAGCGCAGCGCAGGAGCGTTACTGGCGCGAGGGCGACGCTCAAGCAGGGCCTCGCCAGCGTCGACTGATGCGCTACACAGCCGGCATGGCGAAGCGGTACTGGCTGATGAAGAGCGAGCCCGAGGTCTATTCCATCTCCGACCTCGAGAAGGACGGCACCAGCGGCTGGGAAGGCGTGCGCAACTACCAGGCGCGCAACTCGATGCGAGACGACATGAAGGATGGCGACCTGGTGCTGTACTACCACTCCAACGCCAAGCCGCCGGGCGTGGCCGGCGTCGCGAAGGTAAGCGGCCCGCCAGTGCCTGACCCGTCGCAGTTCGACAAGAAGAGCGAGTACTACGACGCCACCAGCGACAAGGCCGAGCCACGCTGGCTGATGGCGCGCATCGCCTTCGTGGAGAAGTTCGCGCAGGTCGTGCCACTCGACGTCTTGAAGGCAGACAACGCGCTGACGGGTATGCCGGTGTTGCAGAAGGGTCAGCGGTTGTCGGTGCAGCCGGTGAGCCCCGAACATTTCGCCCGCGTGCTCAAGCTCGCTCGCGCGAAGACCCGGCCGTAGGGCCACAAGCATTCGGGCGCAAACGTATTGCGCCTGCTTGCACATGGCGCGCGAGTGCGGGGTACGGCGAGGCATGCGTCTGCTTTCTGCGTTGGTCGTTCTGAGTCTGTTTGCGTGCACCGAGTCGGGCCCTGCGGGCGAAAAGGGTGAGCCTGGCGCCAGGGGGGAAACGGGCGCCGTCGGTCCCGTTGGTCCGCAAGGCGACAAGGGTGACCAGGGCGAGAGGGGGCCGCAGGGCGCCGTGCTCGTGCTCGATGGCGGCGTGGTCACCGGTCCTCAGGGGCCGCAAGGCGTGGCCGGTTCGTCAGTGACGGTGACGCAGTTGCCCCCGGGGAACAACCGCTGCCCCGCGGGTGGCGTGGTGTTGTCGCTCGGCGATGCAGGCGTGACAGACGCGGGCACGTTCATCTGCAACGGTGCCGCGGGTGACGCCGGCGCGGTGGGACCTGGGGGCCCTGTTGGTCCCGTCGGACCTGCGGGCGCCATCGGCCCCATCGGCCCTGCGGGCCCCGTCGGCCCTGCGGGCGGCGTCGGCCCCATCGGCCCCACCGGACCTGCGGGCGGCGTCGGCCCCATCGGCCCCGTCGGACCTGCGGGCGGCGTCGGCCCCATCGGCCCCGTCGGACCTGCGGGCGGCGTCGGCCCCATCGGCCCCGCGGGCGCGTCGGTCACCGTGACGGTGCTCAGCAGCGGCGACGTGAACTGCCCGTGGGGCGGCTCACGTTTCGTCGCCGGCAGCACGACGGGCTACGCGTGCAACGGCGCGCCGGGCGCCTCGAGCGGAGGAGGAGGAGGTTCGGCTGACGGCGGCACCTCGGGGAGCATCGTGGTCGTCGGCATCACCCCGCTGACGTACTCCGGAAACCTCGGTGGCCGCCCCGGTGCACACGCGCTGTGCAGCGCGGCGTATGCAGGCAGCCACCTCTGCAGCTCGCTCGAGTACGTCAATGCGCCCAACAGCGTCACGATTCCCGCGGGCGGCGCATGGGTCGACGGCACGCTGCCCGGCCCCAACGAGCGCTTCGACCGAACCCAGAACTACACGTGCAGCATGTGGACGAGCAACCTCACGAACAGCGGAACTGAAGGCACGCTCGTGCTCCCGCAGGGCTCGGTCAGCACGAGCTACGTGTCGAGCGTCAACTCGGGCTGTCAGACGCCGCGGCCGCTGGTGTGCTGCACGGCGCCGACGCGCAATACGGTGCGTGGCCTGACGCCGACGGCCTCCACCGGCAACCTCGGAGGCCGGCCTGCCGCCAACGCGCTGTGCGCCGCCGCGTTCCCGCGCAGCCACTTCTGCAGCTCGCTCGAGTACGTCAACTCCCCGTCGTACATCGCAGCGCCCGCTGGAGGCGCGTGGGTCGACGGCACCATGCCCGGCACCGGTTCGCGGGTCGATCGCACGGAAAACTACACGTGCAGCCTGTGGACGAGCGCGTTGACCAACAGCGGCACCGAAGGAACGCTCGTGCTGCCGTCGGGGGCGCTTGGAACGAGCTACATCTCGAGCGTCAACTCAGGCTGTCAGACCGCGAGGCCGCTGTACTGCTGCGAGTGAGGTGAGCGCTACGCGGCCTGCAAGACCGCTTCGCCGCAGGCCCTGCAGCGGCGGGCGGCGAGCGGGATCACCTCGAGGCATTCTTGGCAGGTCTTGCTGGTGACGACGACGGGGCCCTTCCTCGCCAGCAGCTTGTTCACCACCAGGAAGACCACCAACGCGACCACCAGGAAGTCGATGGTCGCCCCCAGCACCGAGCCCACCTTGAGGCCCAGTGGCGTCACCGACCACTCTCGCCACGTGCCCCCGGGGGTCAGGGCCGCGACCACCGGCATCACCAGCCCCTCGACCACCGCGGTGACGATCCTCCCGAAGGCGCCGCCCAGCACCACCGCGACGGCCAGCTCGATCACGTTGCCGCGCACGGCGAACGCCCTGAACTCTTTGATGATCGACATGTGAGCCTCTTTGCATCAGCCATGCACCGGCCCTGCCGAGCGTCACCCGCGCCAGCGCTGAGCGCTCGCCACCGGCAAATGATGCGCTACAGAGCCACGCCATGACGACCTTCGTGTCTGCCGCCGAAGCGCTCAAGCACATCCAGTCGGGTGACCGCGTGTTCGTGCAGGGGCAGGCAGCGACGCCCACCATTCTGCTCGACGCACTCGCGGCCCGGGCTCCCGAGCTGCGTGACGTGGAGACCGTGCACCTTCATCTCGAAGGCACAGCGCCCCACGCCCATCCCGATGTCGCGGCCTCGTTCCGGCCCAACGCCTTCTTCGTCGGCGCGAACCTGCGGCTGGCCGTGGAGGAAGGCCGGGCAGACTACACGCCAATCTTTCTCTCGGAGATTCCCCGGCTGTTCCGCAAGGGCGTGATGCCCCTCGACGCCGCGCTCGTTCACGTGAGCCCTCCCGATGCGCACGGCTTCGTGAGCCTGGGCACGTCGGTCGATGCCACGCTCGCGGCCACCCAGTGCGCGAGGGTGGTCATCGCGCAGATGAACCCGAAGATGCCGCGCACGCTGGGTGATGGAGCGGTGCACCTGTCGCGCTTCACCGCGGTGGTGAACGTCGACCTGCCCCTCTTTCAGCACTCGGCCGCCACGGCGGGCGACCCGGTGGAAGACGCGATCGGCCAGCGGGTGGCGGGGCTCATCGAAGACGGAGCGACCCTGCAGATGGGCATCGGCGCGATTCCCGATGCGGTGCTTCGGGCGCTCACGCACCATCGCGCGCTGGGCGTGCACACCGAGATGTTCAGCGACGGGCTGCTGCCGCTGCTCGAGCGTGGCGTGGTGACCAACGAATTCAAGATGCGCCAACGCGGCCGCACGGTGGCCAGCTTCGTGATGGGCACGCAGCGGCTCTATGACTTCGTGCACGACAACCCGTCGGTCGAGCTGCGTGATTGCAGCGACGTGAACGACACCGCGGTCATCCGTCAGCAGCCGAAGATGACGGCCATCAACTCGGCCATCGAGGTCGACATGACCGGCCAGGTGGCGGCGGATTCGATCGGCGAGCGGGTGTACTCGGGCGTCGGTGGGCAGATGGACTTCATCCGCGGCGCGACGTTGTCGGAGGGTGGCAAGGCGATCATCGCGTTGCCTTCGACGACCGCAAAGGGCGAGAGCCGCATCGTGCCTCGCTTGAAGGCGGGGGCGACCGTGGTGACCACGCGCGCTCATGTTCGGTACGTGGTGACGGAACACGGCGTGGCCGATTTGTATGCGAAGTCGCTGGCGGCCCGGGTTCAGGCGTTGATCTCGATCGCGGCGCCTCAACATCGGGAGGCGTTGGAGGTGGATGCCCGGCGGCGGCACTTGTGGGTCAGAGCCTGACCTCGGCCCCCACCCTCTCCCAGAGGGAGAAGGGAGCAGTCGTGTATGGTGCGCGGCTTCATGGCTGCCCCCACCGATGCGGAAGCGCTGGAGCTCGAAAAGAAGTGGCTCGCTGAGCTCTACCAGCCCGACGCCCCGCAGCTGACGGTTCGCGCGGTGATCACCGGAATGATCCTCGGCGCGGTGATGTGCCTGGCGAACCTCTACATCGTGCTCAAGACCGGCTGGAGCGTGGGCGTCACCATCACCGCCTGCATCATGGCGTGGTCGATCTTCGCGCTGGTCGGCAAGGTGGTCGGCCCCAAAGGCCACATGGGCATGCTGGAGAACAACGCCATGGGCAGCGTCGCTTCGGCGGCCGGCTACATGACGGGTGGCGGCAACATGGCCGCGTTGCCCGCGTTGATCATGCTCACCGGTCAGCGCCCCGGCACGTGGACACTCATCGCCTGGTTCGCCTGCATCGCCGCGCTGGGCGTCTTCGCCGCGATCCCCATCAAGCGGCAGCTGATCAACCGCGAACAGCTCGTCTTCCCCTCGGGCACCGCGACCGCCGAGACCCTGCGCGCCCTTCACGCGGAGAACGACGAAGGCCGGCGCCAGGCGAAGTACCTCGGTATGGCCGGCATCGCCGCGGCGCTCATCGCCTGGTGCCGCGACGCGAAGGTGGCGTGGATGCCGTTTCGCCTGCCGGCTCAGTTCAGCCTGCCGATTCAGTATCGCGGCAAGCCGCTGCTCGACTGGACGCTGGGCCTCGAAGGCAGCGTGCTGATGCTGGGCGCCGGCGCGTTGATGTCGTGGCGCACCGGCTGGTCGCTCCTGCTGGGGGCGCTCATCACCTTCGGCATCGTCGCGCCCGAGATGGTGGAGCTGCAGGTCATCAGCGGCGTGGAGTTCAAGCTGATGGCGAAGTGGACGGTGTGGATGGGCGCGGCCGTGCTCGTGTCATCGGGTCTCACCTCCTTCGCGTTCCAGTGGCGCAGCGTGCTCAAGAGCCTGCAGTCGCTCACGCTGCTCTTCGGAAAAAAGAAGCCGGCCGAAGAAGATCCGCTCGACGGCATCGAAGCGCCGCAGTGGTGGTTCCCCATCGGCTTCCTGATCTTCGGGCCGCCGGTGGTGTTCCTCGCCTGGTGGGCCTTCGACATTCCCGTGTGGGCGGGCGTCATCGCGCTGCCGCTCTCGGTGGTGATGGGCGTCATCGCCGCGCGCGTCACAGGCGAGACCGACATCACGCCCACCAAGGCGCTGGGCCCCGTGACGCAGCTCACCTTCGCGGGTCTGCTCCCGGGCCAGCTGGTGCCCAACATCATGTCGGCGAACATCACCGGCGGCGTGGGGCTGCACGCGGCGGATCTGCTGACGGACTTGAAGTCGGGGTACCTGCTCGGGGCCCGCCCGCGTCAGCAGGTGATTGGCCAGTTCTTCGGCGTGATGGCCGGCGCGCTGGTGGTGGTGCCCATCTTCAACCTGCTGGTGCCCAACGCCGAAGCGCTCGGAGGGGCCGAGTTCCCCGCGCCTTCCGCCGTGGTGTGGCGCAACGTGTCTGAGATGTTGGTGAAGGGTCTCGACGCGCTCCACCCGACCGCCCGCGTGGCAGCGGCCATCGGCATCGGGGTGGGCATGCTGCTCGCCGTGCTCGAGGTGAAGGTGCCCAAACACGTGAAGAAGTACGTGCCCTCGGCTTCGGGCCTGGGCATCGCCATGGTGCTGCCCGCGTGGAACAGCATCATGATGTGCATCGGCGCGGGCCTGGCTGAGCTGCTTCGCCGGCGAATGGGCGAGAAGCCGGCCGACAAGATGACCATGCCGATCGCCTCGGGCTTCGTGGCCGGGGAGAGCCTGATGGGCGTGTTCATCAAGGTGATGATCGCCTTCGGCTTCATGGCGAAGTGAAGGAGCCAACGCGAAGACACTCAACGCGAAGGCACTCGACGCGGCGGCCACTTCACGGCGTCACGGAGCAAGCCGCGATCCACGCGCAACCCCCTCGAAAGCGGCATCGCTGACCGCGCTGCACCCGGGTCACAGGGTGCGCTGCGACCACGCCGGTGTGTGACGGACCCGGTGCGAACCCGATCCTCCGTCATGTGGATCACCCGTGCCCCATGACCCATCGTCACCGCTTACCCACCTCGCAGGCCGCGAACCCATCGACAATGCGTGATCCGCCCGGAGGCACGGCCATTGCTCATGTGGTCGCGGCGGGGACGGTCGTCACCATCAAGGTGCGCGACGCGATGTTCCAAGCGAGGCGCCTTGAGCAAATTTCCATCTCCTGACTCGTTGGCTTCCATGGTCAACAGCGTCACCACCACGATGATGAACGTGAGGTTCGTGCTGGCGAACAGCCCGCAGAACATCGACCCGTTCCGGCGCGCCGTGCTGCCCATCACCGGTGTCATCCCCGTCGCGGTGGTGGTGACCGGTGACGAAGCGAGCTGCCAGAAGCTGGGCTCCCGCCTCTTCTGTGTCGACCTCCAGGACGTCGACATCTCGATGATGGAAGACACCCTGCGCGAGCTGGCCAACATCACCGCGGGACAGGTGAAGCGGGCGATGTCGATCGACTCGGCGCTGGGCCTGCCGCGCATCGTCATCGGTTCAGCACCATGGGGCGGGCCGGGGAGCGGACAGCAGCTGATCGTGCTGCGTGCCGACGTCGACGACATTCACCTCGAAGTGCAGGTCGCGGCTGACGCGAGCTGAGAGAAAGGCCAACACACCATGCCCCGAATTCTGACTGTGGATGACAGCAAGGCGATCCGGATGATCGTCGGTAAACAGGTCGCTGAACTGGGCTTCGACGTCGACGAGGCCGAAGACGGCTTGCTCGGCCTCTCGAAGCTCGAGGAGGTCACCTACGACCTGGTGATCCTCGACGTGACGATGCCCAACATGGACGGGCCGGCGATGCTGGCGAAGATGCGCGGCGACGGAAACAAGACGCCCGTGCTCATGCTCACCAGCGAGTCGAAGAAGAGCATCATGATGGACGTGATGAAGGCGGGCATCGAGGACTACATCTTGAAGCCCTTCAAGCCCGAGGAGCTCAAGGCCAAGGTGCTCAAGGTGCTCAAGTTGACGGGGCCCGTGGGCGCCTCGACGGCTGCTGCGCCCGCGCTCAACGTGGCCTCGCTGCCCATGCGCACCGACCCCACCGGCAAACAGTTCATCGACATCCTGGTGATCGACGACATGGAGAACGTCGGCAAAAAGCTCAAGACGCTGGTGCCTGCGCACGTGACGGTCACCGGAGCGCTCAGCGCGTCAGCCGCCATGACGCTGTGCCGCGACAAGGTCTTCCGCGTGGTGTTGGTCGACACCGACATTCCCGACGTGAACTCGGCGGCGCTGATGAATCAGCTGCGCACGCTGCAGGCGCACGCGGCGTTCCTCGCCCTGCCCCTGCGCACCACCAACGACGTGCAGAAAGAACAGCAGGCGCTCGGCTTCGATGACGTCATCTACAAGCCGTTCGACAAGGACAGCATCGATGACTTCCTGGTGCGGTACTTCAACGACCAGGAGCTGGTGGTCGCCGACGAGAACCTGGTGAAGGTGGGCCCGTTCACCGGCAAGGAAGACCGCATCGAGAAGTACTTCGGCCGTGTGACGCGGTTGCTCGAGGAGACCATCGAGAAGCTGGCGGCGGCGTGCTTCGACGAGGTGATCGTCGATCTGTCGGTGGCGCTCACCAAGACGGATCGCACGCCCCGGCTGGTGCTCGACATCAAGCGAGAGGCGAACAAGCGCGGCATCGAGGTGAAGCTGGTGGCGAACTCCGAAGTGGCCACGCTGCTCAAGAAGTTCGATGAGACCGCGAAGTTGGTGATCAGCGCGTCGGTGAACGAAGCGCGCGCGGCTCGCGCGGCGTGAACTGAGAGAGCTGCCCGGGGGTTCTTCGGAACTGCCCGGGCATCGCTCTGTCTACTGAAGTGAACGGCCCCTCACCCCGACCCTCTCCCGAAGGGCCCGAAGGGCCCGAAGGGAGAGGGCGTGCGTTTCTCCAACTGGCGGTTGAGCGAGCCAATCTGCTTCTGGAAGTAGACGGTCTGCACCCGCACCGCCGTCTTCTGAGCCAGCTCCATCGCCGCGTGCAACCGCCTCAAGGTGCCCGCGCGCGAAGCTGAGCTGACCTCGGTGCTGCGCAGCTTGTCGAGCAACGCGCTCACCACCTGCTTGCGCTTGAGCTCACGCTGCACCATCGCGTGAATGCGGTGCCGCAGGTCTTCACGCACGTTCGAGAGCTTCTCCAGCTCGGCCTTGAGCCAGGTGAGATCGCCCATCAACTGCTCGCGGGCCCGCTGCTCACCGGCGAGCGCCCGGGTGGCTTCTTGCGCCACCTCGGCCTGTTGCGCGGCCAGCTGGTCGAGCGCGGCCAACGGTGCGTCGAGCACGTCTTCCGGCGCGATGAGTTCGTCATCGGGCGCTCCCTGCTGGAGGGCCGCCAGCTCGGCAAACAGGCCGCGCAGCTCACGCCGGGCGGCCTCCAGACGCTCCAGGGTCTCGTCGGTCTCCGTATCGGAGAGCCCCAGCCGCTTGCGCAGATCCGCCAGCCGGCCGCCCGCCGCCTCGAGCTCGTCCTTCATGCGCGAGAGCGCCGCCTCGGAGGTCGCCGCGAACTGCTGCAGCAGGCCCGTCTTCACCTTCTCGGCGGCGAGCAGGGCCTCCAGCCGGTGCATGCGTTGAGGCGAGAAGCCCTCGAGCCCGTCGTCTTCGGGCGCGTCCGCATCGGCGGGCGGCGGCGGTGGCACGATGCGCAGCGGCGCGCTCGGCTCGGCAGGCGCGGCAGAAGCGAGCTGCGCGCGTTCGGTTCTCGCGGCGGTGAGCTCCCGGGTGAGTTCGGCGGCCTCGAGCTCTCCCTGGGCCAGCCAGCGCTGGGACTCCTCGAGCCTTCCGGTCAGCTCGCCGGTCTTGGCCTCCAGCACGCCGCTGCGGTGGCGCAGGGTGGTGACCTCCGACTGCGCGGCCCCCAACGACTGCTCGGCCTGACACGCGCGATCCCGCTGCTCAGCCACTTCTGCTTCCAGCTTCTGCTCCGAAGCCGTGTGCGCCTTCACCCGGGCCTCGAGCACCGCGGCTTCGTCGGTTCGAGTGGCGAGCTGGGCGGTCAGCGCGGCCACTTCCCGCTCGCGGGCCACCAGCGCTGCGCGCTGCTTGTCCATCGCCAGGCGCGCCTCGCGAGCCTCGTCCTTCAGGTGAGAGCGGGCCTCGACGATGGTGGTCTCGTGCTGCACCTCGAGCGCAGCGAGCGCTTCGCGCGCCGAGCTGAGCGCGTGTTGAAGCTCTGCCACCCGGCTCTCAGAGCCCTGGGCGCGCGCCGCTTCGAGCTGGGCGGTGAGCAGCGCCACGTCGCGCTGGCCGGCGCTGCTGACCTGCTGCACCAGGCCGGTGTTGAGCCCGCGCAACGAATGATTCACCGCCTCGAGCTCGGAGATGCGCTCGACCAGCGCGCGCGAATCGCCGGTCAGCACGGTGGCCTTGAGCGCGCTGAGCTCTGCTTCGGCCCGCGTGGCGCGCTTGGTCAGTTCTTCGGCGTCGGCTTCGTTGGCGTCGATCCACGCCTGCAGCTCGGCCACGCGGCGATCGGGCGCCTGGGCCTCCAGCTCAGCGACGCGAGCGCGCAGGTGGCCCGCTTCTTCGTCCGACGAATCCACCCAGGCCTGCAGCTCGGCCACGCGCGGGTCAGGAGCGCTGGTGGCGGGCTTTGCTTCGAGCTCAGCGATGCGCGCGCGCAGCTGATCGGTCTCTTCTTCCGCGCAGTCCACCCACGCTTGCAGCTCGGCCACCCGCGGGTCGACCGCGGTCGGCTTCGTCTCCAGCTCGGTGATGCGGGCGCGCAGTTGATCGGCCTCGACCTCCGACGCATCGACCCACGCCTGCAGCTCGGCGACACGCGGATCAGGCGTGTTCGGCGCGGGCTTCGCTTCGAGCTCGGCGATGCGGGCCCGCAGCTGATCCGCCTCGAGCTCCGATGAATCGATCCACGCCTGGAGCTCCGCTGCGCGCCGGGCGGACGCCGCGAGGGCCAACTGGAGCTCTTCGGGCGTCTGGGTCACTGCTGATCAGCTAACGGCGGGCGGGGCGCGCTTCTTCTCTTCGTGGCGTGAGTCTCACTTCACCCGGCGACAGCCGTTCACCCGGGTGCGCCCTCAGAAGGTGCCCACCACGCCGAAGCCCGCGCCCTGCCCCGGCATCAAAAGCGGCACCAGGTTGAACTGCACCGTCGGCGGCGGATCGTCGCCGTACACGTACAGCGTGGAGCGATGGCGCACCACCCACCGGCCCACGCAGAACCCTATCGCTGCGCCGAGGATCACGTCGGAGACCCAGTGATACTGGTCGCCGACCAGCGACGCGCCGAACACCAGCGCGAAGGCGTTGAGCCCCACCCAGAGCGCAGGGTGATCGATGGTGTGCATCAAGACCGAGAGCAGCGCGTACATCGACGCCATGTGCCCTGACGGCGTGCCCGCCGGCCAGAGCTGCACGCCACCCGCGGGCCCGAAGTAGTGGCCCTGCAGCGAGGTCTCGCGTGGCCCGGCGCGGCCGACCAGGAGCTTGATCAGGTTGTGGTACAGCTGCGCGACCGCAAAGGCCTCGGCCATCAGCATGGCGGTCTCGGCGGCAAGGTCATCGCCGCTGATCAACCCGTAGATCAGCAGGCCCAGCGTGGCGGCGCCCGCGGCCGACCAGATGATCAGATCGCCTGTCTGGTTCCAGATGCTGAACCGATCCGGCCCGAGGAACCGCTCGTGCACCAGGTCTTGAAAGCGCACGTCGAGCGACGGCGTGCCGACCGAGAGCCCGACGGTGGTGCCCATCACGCCGCCGAAGAGCGCCCATTCACCACCGTTCCACCACGGCGCTCCCGTGGGAATCGAGACGAGGTCGGCCACGATGCGCAGCGCGGTGCCACCGAGCAGGTTGTCGCGGCGGTAGCGCCACTGCTCTCCGGTGAAGAGCCCGTGCGCGGCGTGCGGCAGCACCTGGGGTGAGGGGGGTTCAGCGTTCGCTGCGAGCGCCGTGAGGACGACCGCCAGCGCCACCGTTCTGACTGAGCGAAGTCGAAGGGGTACGGGCCGTGCCCTCGACTCACCGGTCGCCCCGCGAGAAGTCGAGGAGTCACTTGCCACACGAAGCCACGGTGGCCTCTCGACTGCGCTCGCTGCGAACGGTGCCATCGCGCGGGGAGCTCAGCAAGAAGGGCACCAGCCCTCTTCCGAGCGCGCCGCGGGCGGGGCTGCGCTAATTCTGCGGCTGCACCCCGAAGTGAGGCTCGGTCATCACGCTGAGCAGGAGCCGCAACGACAAACCCGTGTCGTCGTTGTCGCGGGCGCCATCGAAACGCGCGCGGCGATCTGCGAGCGTGAACTCCGCGCCCGCACCGAGCCAGCGCCAGAGGGGAACAGTCAGCGCCGCGGTCAGCCAGGTGATCGACTCGTACCCTTTGGGCAACGTGTACGCGCCGACCACCACCCAGTTCCGCAGCCCCAACTCGAGCTGCAGCACGCCGGGCCGCAGCACGCGCACGTCGAGGTTCGACTGAACGCCCGGGCCCACGTGGTAGTCGCGACCCAGCTCCCGTGGCACGTCGAGCAGCTGGCCGGCCGCCGCGAACGGGCTGGCCCCGACGAGCCCGGCGGTCTGCACGTACCACCCGGAGAACGGCTGCCATTGAAAGATGACACCCGGCCCCAGGCCCACCCCTGACGCGCGCACGATGGCCGCCGACGCGTAGTCATACGCGCCGAAGAGCCCCCACACGCCATGACCGTTGATGCGTTTCCCGAACAGCAGCCCGCGGATGAAGAGGTTTCCCGTGACGTTGATGGGAAACGAGAGATCAGCCCGCAGGTCGAAGTACGAGAGCGGCTCGTCGTAGTTCGAGCGGCGGCTCCACGGCGCTCCCGACACCAGCAGCACGGCGATGATGGCCTCGGGCGGACTGCGCGCCCGTTGTTCACCATCGACCCGATCGATCACCACGCTCGCCCCGGCCCCGAACTGCCACCGCACGAAGAGCGGATCGAGCGCCTCGTCGTCGCTGGGCGGCTCGGGGAGCAGCGCGCCGTTCAAGGCGCCCATGGGATCGAGCAAGGCAGCTCCAAGCGACGTGAGCCACTTCGGGCCACTGCTCCTTCGCAGCTGAAGGGCTGAGCGATGCAGCGCTTCGCCCAGCAGCGAACCACCGATGGGCGTGGTGATCTGATCATTCACCGAGGGCGGTTCGACCTCGAGGAAGAGCTCCCAGGTGAGGCTGGTGATCAGGGCGTAGAGGCCTGACCACCAGAAGTCGAGCCCGCTGGAGCGCGCGGCGTTGAAGTTGAAGTTGCCGTGGTACGCGTGACCGAACTGGTTGGTGATGAAGTAGTCGGTGTCGACCCGCCACGAGCGGGGTTGCAGGTTGTGCGCGACCGAATCAGCGCTGATCAACGCGAACGGCATGCGGGTGACGAGGTTGTTGAAGGAGAGCAGCCCGAGATTGATCGCGACGTTCTCCAGGGCGGGCACGACGTAGTTTTCCCAGGGCAACCCCGCCTCGGGTGCAGGTTCAGGCTCGCGCAGCGGCGCATCTGAAGCGTCTTTCGCGGAGGCGCCCAGCGCCGTGAGCCACACCAGCAGCACGATGCCGCGGGCGTTCACGGCCACGTCGCGCCCAGCGCCAGGCGTGCACCGCCGGGCGTCACCGACAACGAGACCGCGGGAACCTGCCAGCGCGTGAGCACCGCGGCGATGGTGATGAGGCACAGCCCCGCAGCGATGAGGCTCAGCCCGCCCACGATGTTCGCCTCCGCGTTGGGCCGCCACTCGTACACCGGCGCGCGGGGATCGCGGCCCGCCCGACCGCTGATCTCGAACCCAAGGCCCGCGGTCACCAGCCCCGCTCCCACGAACGCGAGCACGGTGACCCCGGGGCGGGTGCGGGCCGGAACCGCGGGCGCTTCGGCCGCGAGGGTGAGGGCCACGATGACCGATAGAACGCTTCCCATGAACCCTCCGGAATGAAGGGTCATGTGAGCAAGTGGCATGCCCCTCTCTTCAGCCCACCTGCAAACGCACCACAGCAGCAGCGGCCTTCAACACGACCGCCTCACTCCGATTTCAACCCCACGCTCTTGCCGTTCCAGCAGCCTCGTTCTGCCTACTTGAACCCCACGACGTTCGGGGCAGCTGGGGTTGTGGAGGCAGAACCTGCGCTGACACCTTGCGCCTTCACTTTTTCCAGCGGGGCTCATGCGCATCGTTTTGATCATCGGGTTGCTCACGTTGTCGCTGTCGTCGTGTACCGGACTCATCGATGGACCGCGGTCCGAGCCCGCGCCTGAGGCGGTGGTTCCGGGGGAGGCCCCCACCACGCCCGGTTCGGTCACCCCGCCCCCGGTGGTGACGCAGCTGCCGGCCCCGATTGATCCGGAGGCGCCTCCGGGACCTCCGGTGTTTCCGCGCGCGGGCATTCGCCGGCTCACCAGCGCAGAGCTGCAGGCCGCCACCAGCACCCTGCTGGGCGCACCGGCGCCAGAGCTGGCCACCGCGATCGGCGCGGACATGCGGCAGTCGGGCTTCACCCGCAACGCGGATCAACGCGTGGGCAGCGTGCAGGCCGACGCGTTGTGGCAAGCCGCGCAAGCCCTCGCCCACGACGCGGTGGTGGCCCGCTTGACCAGCCTTGCTCCGTGCGCGACGGCCGCCGGCACGGAAGCCTGCGCGCAGACCTTCATCCACGCCTTCGCTGCGCGCGCATTTCGCCGCGACGTCACGCCCGAAGAAGAGACCGCCTTGCTGACCGTGTACCGCGCGGGCCAGACCGGCTCGACCTACGCGGCGGGCATCGAGCTCACCATCACCGCGGTGCTGCAGTCGCCGTCGTTTCTCTACGTGACCGAGCTGGGCGGCACGGTGAACGGCGAGACCACCACGCTGTCAGGCGAAGAGATCGCCACCGGGCTTTCGCTGTTGTTGACCGGTGCACCGGCAGACGACGCGTTGATGGCTGCAGGCCGCGCCGGTGAACTCGCCACGGCCGCGGGCCGCGAGACGGCTGCGCGCGCGCTGCTGGCCACCCCCGCAGCCCATCAGCAGGTCGCCCGCCTGGTGCTCGAGTGGACCGGCGCCGACAGCGCTGAGTCGCTGGGCAAAGACACCACCTTGTTCCCCGAGTGGCCCCTGGTCAGGACGGACATGCAGGCCGAGAGCCGCTTCATCGTGGACTCGGTGCTCTTCGGCGGTGACGGCACGCTGGAGTCGTTGCTCTCCACCTCGAACACCGTGATGACCCCGGCGTTGGCCCGCTTCTACGGGCTCACCGGCTCGGGGCCGATGACCCAGCCGGCCCATCGCAAGGGGCTCTTGCTCGCGGGTGGTTTCGCCGCGGCCAACGCGCACTTCGCCGACACCGCGCCCATGAAACGCGGCGCCGTCGTGCGCAAGAAGCTGCTGTGCCAGGAGCTGCCGTTGCCCAGCGCAGTCGGCGTGAACATCGTGGTGCCTGCGCCCGACGCGACGTTGACCACGCGCGAACGGTTCTCGGCGCACTCGGCGAACCCCACCTGCGCGGGTTGCCACAAGATGCTCGACCCCATCGGCTTCGCGCTGGAGAGCTTCGACGCGGTCGGCCGCTACCGCACCACCGAGAACGGCAAGCCCATCGACGCCTCGGGCGAGCTGCTCAACGCGGGCGATGCAGAGGGCACCTTCACCGACGCGGTCGGGCTGAGCACCTTGTTGGCAAAGTCGCAGACCGTCGCGCGGTGTTTTCAGCAGCACCTGTTTCGCTTCGCGGCGGGGCGTTCGGGTGCGGAGGAGGAGCGCACCTTCGTCGACTTCGTGCGCGGCAGGGCCAGCGGCCGCGACGGGAAGATCCTCGAGCTGTTGGTCGACTACGCGCAGAGCGACTCATTCGTGACCAGGAGGCTGCAATGAAGAAGTCTTTCGAGATTCCGCGCCGCAGCATCTTGAAGGCGCTGGGCGCTTTCGCGTCACTGCCCGTCGGCCGGCTGATGTACCGCTCGATCGCGCACGCGCAGGGCATGCCCACGCCGCTCAAGTTCATCGGCGTCTACCACCCGCACGGCGTCTCGGCAGAGCACTACGCCCGGCGTGCCAGCGACACCGACACGGTGTTCGACTTGAACTTCGCCGACAGCGCGCTCACGCCGTTCGACTCGCCCGCGAAATACGGCGGCCGCAGCTTCAAGAATCGCATCATCACCTTCGAAGGCGTCGACCTCGCGGTGGCTGAGCTGAGCGGCACCTCGGGCCATGGGGCAGCGGTGTGTCTGTTCACCGGTTCGATGACCACGCCCGGCGATCACAACGCGCAGGGGCCCTCGCTCGATCAATACCTCGCGCGAACCCGGGGCCTGGGCGCCGGCACGCCCTTCCCCACTTTGAACCTCGGCGTGGGCGCGTCGGGCGACGCGAACCAAGACGCCATCGCGCATGCCCCCGGTGGCGCGGTCATTCGAAACCAGCTCGACCCGGTGGTGGTGTTCGATCAGGTCTTCTCGAGCCTGGTGGTGAACACCGACGCGGCGGCGGCGGCCGCAGCGCGGCGGCGTGGGCAGAGCGTGCTCGACTTCGTGCGGGGTGACCTGAACTCGCTCTCGGGCCGGCTCGCCGCGGCCGAGAAGCTCAAGCTCGATCAACATCTCTCTGCGTTGCGGGAGATCGAGACGCGCCTGACGGTGGTGCAGCAGCAGACCTGCACGCAGCCCACGCGGCCGGAGAAGACGGGCAACGCCGACCCGCTCAACGATTTTCCGAAGGTGCTCAAGTACAACGGAGGCGAGCCCTACTTCGATCGCATCGCGGACCTGCAGATCGACCTGCTGGCCCAGGCGATCGCGTGCGGCTCGACGCGCTTCGGCACCTTGTTCCTCGACGACCCGGGAAAGATCTACACCGTCGACGGCACCGCCTTGCCGCGCGACGTGCACAACGAAGTCGCGCACACCTACTCGACCTCGGCGACGGCCGCGGGCCTCGCCACCCGGGTGCGGCTGGCCCGCTTGAACCGCTACTACTACGGCAAGATCGCCCGCTTGATGCAGCGCCTCGACGAAGCGGCTGCGCTCGACAGCACGGTGATTCTTGCGGGCAGCGACATGGGCAATCCCTCCGCGCACAGCACGCGCAACATTCCGCTGCTGTTGGCGGGTGGCGCGAACGGACAGCTCACCATGGGTCGCCGGTTGCAGTCGGGGCCCGATCTCACCTCGCACAACAAGGTGTTGATCTCGGTGGCGAAGTTGTTCGGAGATCAGAGCAACAGCTTCGGCGTGGCGAACGATCCCGCGTTGATCACCGGAGGTTTTCCGGGGCTCTGAGGCTGGCGCATCACTTGCTCCTTCACGGGGGCATGGCTCTGCTCCGAACGACCTCGCTCACCGTCGCGCTGTTGGCGTTCAACGTGTTCGCCGCGGGGCCCGAGGTCCGCGGTGGTGATGATCCACCGCAAGATCTGCGGCTGAGCGGCTGCTCGCTCGACGCCGAGGCGGTCAGCCGCGGCCGGTTGTTCGAGCTGAGGCCCGAGGGCGCGACGACGCAGATGCTCTGGGTGGGGCTGGTGGGCAGCGCAGAGCCCCACCTCATCTTCGCGTGGTATCCGCGCGGGCGCCCGGCCCGTGCGCGTTGTGTCGACGCGGGGCTGGTCGACCCGTGGGCGCTGGAGTTCTCCACGCTCCCTTCGTTGCCGCTCGTTCGCGCCACCCAGACCCTGCGCGGTGGTTGTTACACCGTGAGCCGCACCGTGGTGCTCGCGTGGACCAGCGGCGCGCACGACTTCGAAGTGGTGAGCAGCCGCACCGGAGGCAGCGCGAACGTAGAGTGTGGGTCGCCTTCTCTCGAGCCGCGGCCCGAAGACGAACGGCTCGCGCGCGTCGAGGCCATGCTCACCAGGGGCGAGAACCACGATGCCGAGAGGTTGATCCTGGGGCTGGTGGCTGAACGCCCGTGGGATCCTGATGCGCGCTCGGCGCTCTCGCACGTGCGGCGCGCGCTCAGTGCAGCCGGGCGCCGTTGAGGAGCGGGTCACGAAGGCGCGCGTCGTCGGGAACAGAATTCGTCGCACGAGCGGCGCGCTACCCAGCCACCAGATAGAGAAGGAAGGCCTTGAAGAAGGCTGTGTGTCAGGCTCACTTCGTTGCCCTTACCGCGCAGGCCTCTCTCTTCGAACGTGGATGCGAGAGTAAAGAGGTGAGGCCCGGGACGACTTTCCTGCCCATGACAACCCTGTTGTCACGCGAAGCAACAGGGTTGTCACACGCTGGAAAGTCATCCCGGGCGGACCTGGTCACATGAGCGTTCTCGCTCGTGGATGAGAGGCCAGTTCGGATCAGCAAGGAACCAGACCCGCCCCACCGCCTTTCTGAAGGCCCGCAGGCCACTGAATTTACTTGGCTCTTCCTCGGAAAGATCGCGACGCGCCCTCACCCGTTTCAGCTCCTCATGTTCACCACGCTCGCCGCTGCGCTCATCCTCTCCTGCAAGCCCTACCAGCACCCGGAGCGCCCGCCGGTGAAGGTGACCTGCGAAGGCAGCGATCAGGTGCGTCGCAATCACGACGGCATCGAGATCTCGCGCGTGCTCAACGCCTGCACCACGGTGCGTTGTGAAGGCGCCGATCAAGTGCGCCGCACGTACGAAGGGTTTCAGGTGTCGCGCGCGTTGAACGCGTGCACCGTGGCGCGCTGTGAGGGTTGGGACTTCGTGGTGCGCACCCACGACGGCCAGCCGCTCTCGCGCGTGTCGTCGGCGCGGCGGTGTGTTCCTCCGAGCGCGCCCCCGTCGCCGCAGCCGCAGAACGATGCGCTGCAGTACGGCCTCTCGTACCGCTGAGATTTCCTTCAGGCCTCCCGGCCTCGGAGAAGCTAGCGTCTGCAGTCATGCGAGGGCTGCTGGGCGTGGTGGCGGTGTGTGGTCTGGGTTGTGTCGGTTCGCAGGGGCAGGTGCTCACCTCGTTGACTCCGGTCGACGCGAGCCGGCCCTACTTCATCCTCCCCGCCCAGGAGGGCGACGCCTGCGGAGCGAACGCTGTCGCCCGCGCGGTGGAGAATCTGTACGGCAGCGCGGTGCCCCGGTTCCTCTCGGCGTATCGCACGCTCAATCCGAACGGGTTCTTCGACGGCCCGCTCGCTCGGCAACTCGGCCTCCGGGATCTCGCCCATGTCCTCTGAGCGGCTGGTCTTTCCGTCGTTGCTCGACGGCTACGTGAAGGGCCTCGGCCCGCGTTTCTCTGCGGAGACGCGAGCGAAGCTCAAGGCCGCGGGCCTCGACATGGACAAGCTGCCCCCGGCCATCAACGCCAGCGCGATGATTCCGTTCATGGACATCATCGCGAGCGGCGCCTTCCCCACGGACCCACGGGAAGAGCGACTCCGCCTGCTGGGCCTCTCGGCAATTCGGGGTTGGCAGAGCGGGCTGCTCGGCTCGGCGGCGGCGGCGATGATTCGCCTGATCGGGCCCGTCCGTGCGCTCACCCGGCTCGACCGCGCGTTCTCCACCACGAACAACTTCAGCAAGGCGAAGACCGAGCTGCTCGGCCCGAAAGAAGCGTTGGTCACCATCAACGACGTTCAGGAGATGCCCACCTATTGGATCGGCATCTTCCAGGCCGCGTTGGAGCTGCTCGGGCTGGAGGGCACCGTGGTGGTCGACCACCAGACGCCGCCTGAAGCGACCTTTCGCATCACGTGGAAGTAGTCAGTGGTTTCGTTGCAGTGAACGCGGCCGCACCTTCGAGGGGTTGCGCCACCCGGTGAGCCGGGCCTGCAGCGCGTCGTCGTCTTCGCGCCGGGCCCGGGTGAGGACCTGTTCCCACACGTCTTCGCGCACGTAGACCACCTGGGCGTCGAGGCGCACTGGCTGCGGCGTGAGGCCTTGCGCGAACTCGGCCCACTCGCCGTCGGTGAGGTCCCACACGAGCCGAGAGGTGGTGGTGCGATCGATGCCGGGCTCGGGGCTCCACGCCAGCGACTCCTGGCCGGTGTGGTGATCGTAGAGAAAGTTGAAACCCTGTGGAGCGATCAGCAGCGCCGGCAGCGGCCGTGGAATGCGGCGGATCAACTCGCGCCACGCCGCATACGGCGGCGTGGAGTGGGGATCGAATCCGCTGCGTGCGAGCAGAATGATCAACACCACCGCGACCCACTCGCCTGACTTGCGCCGTGGCGGTGAAGCGAGGAGCAGCACCGGGAAGGCGAAGACCGGCGCCATCAAGACGAGCCGGTAGCCCACGTCGAGCGAGTCACTTCGCCAGAACGGAAATAGGCACACCACCAGCGGGAGCAACAGCGCGCCCAGCATCGGCCTGCGTTCCTTCACGCGAAAGAACTGCCACGCACCGAACGCGAGCGCGGGCCAGGCGAGCAGCAACTCCACCCGTTGCGGCCAACGGGTGTCACGCAAGGCGAAGTACGGCAGCGGCGGCGGCAGCCCCGGTGAGAAGGTGAACTGGGTCTGCAGTCGATCGAGGTCAGCCGGGTGCAGGAGGTTGGGCAGGCTCACGCTGAGCGCGGTGAAGAACACGCCCAGCCCGAGCGCGACGAGCAGCAGCCGGCGATCGCTGAGCTTCGAGAAGACGGCGCCCGACAAGGTCCCCACCGCGGCGGCGATCAGCAGCGCGGCTCCCAGGCGATGGGCCAGCGCGGCGGCCAACACGCCGCCCACGAGCGCAAGAAGCCTTTCGCGAGAGGCAAATACGAGCAGCAGCGGCGCGACCACGCCGAGGTTCTTGATGAAGTCGCCTGCGAGGTGGGTCAGCGTCGGTGAAGCCGCCGCCCAGCACGCGAGCAGCCACGCACCGTGAGGTGGCGCGAGGAGATTTCCCAATCTCCACGCAGCGGGCACCACCAGCGCCGCGAGCAGGCAGGCGCCCACCTTCACCGCGATGATCGACGACGGAATGATCAGGTGAAGCGCGCCCAGGAAGTACGTCACCCAGCTCGCGTCAGGCCAGTGCAGGCGGCCTTCGCTGACGAGCCGCTCCACCTGCACCACGTACGAGTAGCCGTCCCACCCCGTGGGCTCATCATTGGAGAGGAGGAGCTGCAGCCTCACTGCGAAGGCCAGCACCGTGAGAAGAAAGAGCCGCACCCGTCAGCGTCGTTTCTCGATCACCGGCATCGCGCGCGCGAACCAGGTGTCTGGCACGGTCGCCGCGACCGATTCGAGATCGCCTTCGACGCTGGTCCAGTTGCGGCCGAGCTGTGCGAGCCACCACGCTTCACCGAGCTCGAGGCCCCACATCACCGCCGATTTGATCGAGGTGCCTCGCGGCATCACCTCGCGGCGATCGCGCGGCAGCCACATCGTCCCGCGCAGCTGCTCTTCGAGTTGCTGGGCCATTCCACCGGCGAATGTACTCAGCCGCGCGTCAGGGTGAGCGTGATCTCAGCGCCCTTGTAGAGCCTCGAGATGGGGCAGTTCGTCTTCGCGTTCTGCCCGAGCTCCTGCAGCTTCGCGTCTTCGATGTTCTTCACCTTCGCCAGGCACACGAGCTCGATCTTCGGAATGCTCAGGTCGCCGCCCTTCAGCTCCAGCGAAACGCGCGCGGTGGTCTGCACCTCGTCGACTGTGAAGCCCGCTTCGGTGAGCACACCCACGAACTTCATGGTGAAGCAGCCCGCGTGCGCGGCGCCGGCGAGCTCTTCGGGGTTGGTGCCGGTGGCGTTCTCCACGCGCGAGGTGAAGGAGTACGGCTGATCCTTCAGCACGCCGGTCTCGGTCGAGATGATGCCTGAGCCCTGTTTCAAGTTGCCCATCCAGCGGGCCGATGCGGTGCGGATCATGGTGGTGTCTCCTCCACCACCACGGGTGCAATTCTGAGTCCCGCTCTCTGGACGGCGAGGTTTGCGCAGTAGGGTGCGCGCCATGTTGCGCCGTCTCGTTCGCCGCATCGTCCCAGTACCGGTGCGGGTCGCGCTGCTGCAGTGGCCCTCGATGCTCTCGCTGCTCAAGCTCGAGCGGCTTGCCTCCGATGGCGCCAGGCGAGATCACGTGGTGGTCAGCCGAAGCACCCCGCTGCGGCGCGAGCGGCTCACCTACGACGAGTCACTGCAGCGCGCCAAGGAACAGAACGTGGCCCGCGCGATCACCCTGCTCGACGGCCTCACCATCCGCCCTGGAGATCTCTTCTCGTGGCATCGACACGTCGGGCCACCCCTGCGGCTGCGCGGGTTCGCCGCGGGTCCCGAGCTTCATGGGGATCAGCTCGAATCGGGCGATGGTGGTGGGTTGTGCCAGGTCGCCAACCTGCTCTTCTATCTGGCGGTGCACGCCGGGCTCGAGGTGGTGGAGCGACATCGCCACGCGCTCGATCTCTTCCCCGATGACTCGCGCACCGTGCCCTTCGGCTGCGGCGCGACGGTGTTCTTCCCGAAGAAAGATCTCCGTCTCCTCAACACCAGCGGCTCCACGCTCACTTTGCGCCTGTCGATCGCCTCCGGCGCACTGCAGGGCTCGTTGCACTCCACCTTCCCTCTTCCATTCCGCTGCGAGCTCATCGAGCGCGACCACCGCTTCGAACACCGCGACGGCGCTGTCTTCCGCCACAACCGGCTGTTTCGCCGCTGGAACTTCGAGGATGGAACCACCCGGGAAGAGTGGCTGGCTGATCACGATGCCCGCGTTGCCTACACTGTCGCCGCACCAAGTGGGCAGTCGCAGCAAGTACCGGCCGACCGCCACTGAGTTAGGGTTGTTCACCGATGCGTTTCGCCCTGGGCTTCATTCTCATCTTCGCGGCCGGGTGTGGCGTCACCGACGTCGACGAGAGCGGGCTCGCGCTCGAAGAACGCACCGAAGCCATCGACGGCATCGTCTTCGTGCATGGCATCAATGGCTCCGGCGCCGACTGGGACAAGATGGTCGAGCGCTTCAAGGCCGACGGCTGGCCCGTCGAGCGGCTGATCGCCCGCGGCTATTCCGACGGGAAGTGGGGCTGCAACACGAGCAACGCCGAAGAGCTCGCGCAGTGGGTCGATGAGCTCGCGGCCGGCGGCGCGAAACACATCGCCATCGTCGCGCACAGCATGGGCGGCCTCAGCTCGCGCTACTACCTGCAGCGCCTGGGCGGCACCGAGAAGGTCGACACCTTCATCACCCTGGGCACCATGCACCACGGGCTGTTCGCTTCGTGCTTGTCGCCGGTGAAGGTCTGCGTCTGGCAGGAGCTCTGCCTGGCCGGTGACTTCATCAAGGACCTCAACACGCTGCCTGCGACGCCCGGGCCCACGCGGTGGGTGTCCATCTTCAGCACCGGCGATGAGATCGTCTCGGCTGAGAGTTCACGCCTTGCGGGTGCGCAGAACATTCAGCTCGAGGGCCTCGGTCACGATGGGCCCAAAGGGCTCCAGGACACCGAAGAGGTCTATCAACACGTGCGCGAGTCGCTTTAGGCGCTGAGCGACTCCAGCTCGCAGAGGGCTCGCTCGAGTCCCTCCAGCGTATCGGCGAGTTCGTCGGGGATGGCGCCGTCGAGGACGGGTTGTGGTGTTCGCACCCATTCACGTGCTCGCGCCTCGCCGAGGACCTTCGTCGCCACCAACAGCAGCTTCGCGCGTCGCAGTCGCAGCACGGGCACGGCGCAGTTCACGGCGACCAGCAGACCGTCATGGCTCGGCGATGTCGAGAGGCGACTGCCCTCTCCCCGGCCGTTGTGGTCAGGTCCGCGCGCACGAACGGCGCCCAGAACGAGCGCCGGTGCAGGCTCATTGCGGAAGCCGCAAACGACCACCAGCCGGACTACAACCCGCGCCCATGCTCGACCTCGTCGCTGCCCTCGTGCTGTCGCAGGCGCCCATCACCGTGCAGGCGCTCGTTCCCACCTCTGGCGCGAACGCCGAGGCGCTGCTCGATGGCAAAGCGGAGACCGGCTGGACGCCCGAAGGCGACTCCGAGGGTGAAGGCATTCTCTTTCGCTTCGAGGGCGAAGCGGCGATCCACAAGGTGTTCGTGCAGAGCTGTGGCGGCAAACGCACCACGCTCACGCCCTTCGTCAACGGCATCGACTTCAGCCAGGTGACCGTGCAGGGCAAGAAGACGCCGGTGGTCACCGTGAGCTCTCGCAAGGTGCGCTCGCTCTTCTTGCGCATCGACGAGACCGGCCCGGGCGCGTGCCTGGCCGAGGTGAGCTTCGAGGCCGACAAGCCGCTCGACGTGCGCGCCCCCCGTCGCCTGCCCGCCACCGCGAAGGCGTCGTCGGTGCTCGCGCCCGCAGACGCGTATCACCCCGGCTATCTCTTCGATGGCCGCCTCGACTTCGGCTGGGTGGAAGGCGTGAAGGGCCCCGGCCTCGGCGAATCGATGGCGCTCACCTTCGCAGCGCCCCTCACCGTCACGGCGATCGAAGTGTGGAACGGCTACCAACGCTCCGAGGATCACTTCAAGAAGAACGCCCGCGCGAAGAAGGTGACGCTCACCGTCGATGGCGCCGAGCCCCTCGAGCTCACGCTCAAAGATGCCCAGGGCAGCCAGAAGCTGGTGCTGCCCAGGCCCGTGAGCACCAAGTCACTCACGCTCACCATCAAAGAAGCGTACCCGGGCAGCAAGTACGACGACCTGGTGCTCTCTGAGCTGCGCGTGTGGGACGCCGAAGGCCCGCGCGCGATCACCACTGGCGATCTGGCTGAACGCGCCTCAGCGCTGAAGAGCGAAGTGGGTGCGGGCCCGCTGAAGGGCTTCATCGACACGACGCTGCGCTCCGCCTGCCAGGTGCCCGGCTACGAGCTCGAGGCCAAGTTCCGCAGCAACCACAGCTTCGTGGTGTACCGCTCGGCCGATGGAGACAACGGCGCCGTCAAAGAAGTGCTCGATGGCACCTGGATCCTCAAAGACGGCAAGACGGTCGAGCTGTTCGGCCGCAGCCACCGCAACGAGAGCAGCAACGACCCCTACGCGACACCCGGCGGCAAGGAGACCACCACCATCACCGGCGGTGCGCTCAAGGTGACCCGGGTGGGCGACTTGAAGAAGCCCGACTACGACGCGTTGGTGGCGAAGTTCACCGAAGGCCCACTCAAGTGGTCCTTCGATTGCGCGCAGGTGAAGAGCTTCGAGAAGCTCGCGGCCGCCGGCGCGTACGTGGTGGAAGGCCGCGCGGTGACGGCCATCCTCACGCCCTGATCAGGAACGCCTCGACGCAGCCCGCTGAACTTCAGGCCGCTTGTTGCTCGGCGGGTTCTTGGATCGCCGCTTCCGCTGCCGCCAGCGCCTTGGCCGGGTTGAACATCGTGGGGCGATCGTGGTGCATCTGGTGCGCGTAGATGCCGGCGAACAGCTTGTTGCCCAGCCGGTACCACGGGCCGCTCAGGTTGGTGGGGCGCATGTCTTCGAGCGACCGGGCCGCTTCGCCGTTGTGCGTCGACCAGTTGAAGTGAATGACGAACAGACCCGCGAGCAGGTTGCAGGGCGCGAAGACCAGCAGGAAGAACGCCGGGCCCAGCAGCCAGAACCACGAAGCGAGCAGCACCACGTTGGTGCCGTAGCTCATCCACGCGCGGCGGCGCTCCCGGCCCTGGTTCTCGGCGGTGTCGCCCCAGATCTCGTAGTACTGCTCGAAGAGCTGCTTCTCGACGTTCACGATCGTGTGGAACACGGTCTTCCAGAACGAGGGGAAGTTCGGGTGTGGATCCTTCGCCCGATCGTCGGTGTGCTTGTGGTGCCGCATGTGGATGATGTCCCACGAGGCGAACCGCACCACCACGCACAGGCCCAGCAGCTCACCGGCGATGCGGTTGATGGGCTTGGGCAGGTTGCCGTGCGTCGCGTTGTGGATCAGCAGGTGCGCCCAGATCAGGCAGAACAACAGCACCGGGAACACCGGCGCGAACCACCACGCCGGGCCGCTGATCAACGGCGTGAAACCAGTCACCGCGAACGTGCCGAGCACGGCCGCACACACCAGGAACCAGAACCCGTCGTACATCAGATAGAAACGTGGGTTCTTCCTGAACTGACTGATGGGATGTGAGGTCAACAGCATGAAGCCCCCGAAGGAAATGGCTGCCCCAGAATCAAGCGGCCGGGCTTTGTACGCGGAAACCCGTACTTGAGTCCATGGAGCAGCCTTTGCGCGAGCCCCCTGCGTGACGTGTCGCACCTGCACATTCTGCGAACCGGAGGTCACTGGAAGCCGGAAAGGCCCGTGGTGTAGGAAGTGCGCCCCGTGAGACTCAAGCATCCGAGCGACTGGCGACAGCTCTTCATCGTGTTCGTGTACCTGTCGCTCCTGGCTTCCATGGTGCTGGTGCCCTGGTGCCGGAACATCGTCTTCCTGGCCACTGCCTGCATGTTCAGCTTCTACGTGCAGACGGTGACGCACAACGTGCTGCACGGCGTCTTGTTCGAGAGCAAGGCGCTCAACCGGGCCTTCCGCTTCGTCTTGAGCTTCTGCGGCCTCTTCCCGGTCTCGTCGGTGATCCCCTCGCACAACATCGTGCACCATCACTTCGACGACGACGGGCAGCCTGACTGGGCCTCACCTGCGCACGCGCGGTTCTCCTGGAACCTGCTCAACCTGATGCACTTCCCCAACATCATCGGGCCCATCACCTTCGCGGGCATCAACCGGTGGGCCTCGGTGAAGGGCCGCGCCGACTATCGCCGCCAGTCGATGCAGGAGTCGATCTTCGCCTTCGGTCTCACCGCGCTGCTGCTCGCCTGGGACTTCTGGACGGTGCTGTTCTTCGTGCTGGTGCCGCAGCTGTGGGGCGCCCGCTGGTTCCTACGGGTGAACCTGATCCAGCACGACGCCTGCGACACCGAGTCGGAGATCGATCACTCGCGCAACTTCGGCGGCAAGCTCCTCAACTGGTTCTCGGTGAACGCGGGGTACCACACCGCGCACCACAACAAGCCGGGCCTGCACTGGACCGAGCTGCCCGCCAATCACGTCAAAGACGTCGCGCCCACCATGAACCCGCAGCTGCTGCAGAAGAGCCTGCTGGTGTACCTGGCCCGCACCTACGTGTTGCGGTTCTCCCGCCCGGCAGCGGTGGTGCCGAAGGTGGTGCACGCCCCGGAGCTCACCCGGCAGCAGGAGGCCGCGTAGCCATGTTGACCCGCGAAGTGATGGGCCTGTCGCTGCTGGGCCTGGCCTGGGTGACCGCGGTGATGGTGGCGCTCGACGCGTTGATCGACGCGCGCGCCATGCTCGAGCGGCTCAGTGAATGGAAGACGAACCTGCTGCAGGGCCAGGTGGTGGCGCCCGAGCTGGCGGTTCACCAAGTCGAGCAACGCGTGAAGCAGCTCGATGGTGATGAACCTGCGCTGGTGTTCTTCGATCGCAAACACCTGAGCACGGTGCTGGGAGGCCCGGTGAAGTTCGCCGACGCCACGCTCGAGGTGGCCGGTGCTCCCGGTGCCGAGGTGTGGATCGACGAAGACGCCCGGCAGGCTGCCGCCGCGTGCCCCTCGAGCTCCGCGTTCGAGAGCCTGGTCACCGGAGCACGAGGCGCGGGAGGTGCGGTGCGCACGGTGCGCAGCTCGGTGCGCGCAGGCGCCCTCGTATGGCTCTCGGGTACGAAGCAGGGCTCGAACCTGATCATCAACCTGGTGGCCACCTTCGATCCACGCACCTGGGCCAAGCGCCGGTTGTTGGCCATCGCGGGCGTGATCGTTCTGGATCTGGCGTGGGTCACCCTGGGCACCGTGGTGGCCTTGTGGCCGCCGGTGTTCGGGGTGGTGAGCATCGCGGGCGCGTCGATCCTCCTCGGCCACTTCCTGGGCATGACCGCGCTGGCCATGGCCGCTCGCGAGAAGTCGCGCACGCCGGCCGTCGCGTTCCTGCGTGGGGCGTGGCGGCGTGACGCGGTCGAGTCGGCTTCGCCCGTCTCCGTCTCGCAGAGCTGAGAGGGCATGGAGCCCCAGCCTGCTGCTCCGGACCCCGGGTTCGAAGAGATCTACGAAGCGCACGCCAGCCGCGTGTTGCGCACCCTGCGACGGCTCGGGGTGCGTGAGGCGGATCTCGAAGACGTGGCGCAGGAGGTCTTCGTGGTGGTGCATCGCAAGCTCCCCGAGTTCGCCGGCCGCTCGAGCTTGAAGACCTGGCTGTTCGGCATCTGTGTGCGGGTGGCCTCGGGTTTTCGGCAGCGGGCGCACGTGCAGCGCGAGTCACTGGGTGAGACCGCTCCTGAACGCGCCAACAGCGGCGAGCTGGCGGTGCGATCGATCGCCCTCAAGCAGGCCCGCGTTCAGCTCGACGCGCTGCTCGATCGACTCGACGAAGACAAACGCACCGTCTTCGTCTTGTTCGAGTTGGAGCAGTTCTCCATGGCTGAAGTCGGAGAGACCCTGGGCGTGCCTCAGCAGACGGCGTGGTCGCGGCTGTACGCGGCGCGCAAGTTCATCGAAGCGGCAGTCTCGCGCCACGCGGAGGCGATCGAATGAGCACGGAACGACGCTGGCTGGATGAAGGCGCTTCGCCTGAGGTGACCCGGCTCCTGGAGAGCACCGTCATCGATGAGCCGTCGCTCGAGCAGTTGAAGTCCTTGCGGGCGCGGGTGGCGCCGCTGCTCGAGACGCCTCCGGGCGCAGCGCCCGCAACGGCGGCCGCGGGGGTGGCCGGGAAGATTCTGACCGTGCTGGCCCTGCTCGCCCTGGGCGCCGGGCTGGGCAGCTGGTTTTCCCAGAAAGACGAAGGGCCCGCGCCCGCCCCCCTGCCGCCTGCCCCGGCGACCGTGGTGGCTGTCGCACCGCCTGCACCCGTCCTGGTCATCGCCCCTCCCGTCGTGACGCCGCCGCCCCCCCGGCCGCGGGCCGCACCTCCTCCCGTGGTGCCCGCCCCCGCGCCGGTGAACACCGGAGACGAAGAGCTGGAGCTGCTGCAGGCGGCGATGTCGGCGGGCACCCCCACCGAAACGCTCTCCCTGGTGGAGCAACACGTCGCCCGCTTCCCCGCCAGCAGCCTCGCCCAGGAGCGGGAGGTGCTCGCGGTGCAGGCGCTCTCGAAGCTGGGCCGGAGCGCCGACGCGCGGACCCGGGCCGACGCCTTCAAGGAGCGCTGGCCGACCTCGACGCACCTCCTGCGGCTCCAGTCATTGCTCACCGACCCCTGAGTTGTTTCAAAAAAGGCCGCCTCTGGTCGCACTCACCGTGCGAACTGAATTTCTGGAGGCATTTCCACCATGCGTTTCGTCACCCTGCTGACCCTCATTTCTCTGCCTGCCTTCGCTGCCGATGCGCGCTGGGGCCTGCGTTGGCGCGCGCCTGAGAGCTGCATCAGCGCTGCAGATCTCTCTGCGAAGGTGCAGGAGCGGCTGGGCCGCCCGGTCTTCGCCTTGAACCCCGACTTCCGCATCGATGGCGTCTTGGAGGCCGGTACGGCGCCCCGGTGGAAAGCGCGGCTCACCGTGGTGAGCGCGGCAGGAGACGTTTTGGGCACCCGCGAAGTGGTGGGTGACGACGCCGACTGCCGGGCGCTCGACGCGCGCATCGCGTTCATCGTGGCGACCACCATCGACGCGAAGGTCAGCGCGCCACCCGAGCCCGTGGCGAAAGCAGCTCCGGCCCCCGAGGCGCCGCGGGTGGCGCGTTTGCCTGGAGCCGTCTGGGTGGAGCTGGAGACCGATGACCCAGAAGCCACGCTCTACCGCCACGTCGGCACGTCCTACGGCACGGTGGCGGGCAAGGCCGCGCTGCTCACCACCATCTCGAAGGAGTGCGTGGCGCCCTGCTCGACGTTCATCGAACAACCGAAGTCCGACTTCTTCATCTCGGGCACCGGCGTCGCGGGCTCGCTGAGCTTCTCGCTGCTCGCCTATCCCGAAGGCGTGAAGCTCAAAGTGAAGACGGGGAGCTCGTACCTGCGCATGCTGGGTTGGATGCTCTCTTCGTTGAGCATCGTCTCGTTGGCCGTCGGCATTCCGTTGAGCATCATCGCCGCGGGCAGGGTCGACCCTCATCCCGGCGTGCAGAACCCCTACGGAGGCCTGCAGACCAGCCTGCGCGACGTGGGCATCGGCCTGCTGATCGGGGGGGCCGCTGGGCTGGGAGCCGGCATCCCCATGATCGCCTTCAGCGGCACCAAGGTGGAGTTCTTCCCCCTGCCCGCTGCAACCACGCCGCTCACGAACACCTCGGAGATCTGATCGATGCGCGCGCTCATCTCGTTCAGCTTCTTCTTCGTGCTCGCTGCCTGCGGCGGCCCCACCGGCCCGCTGTGGGAAAAGTCAGAATCGAAGACCCAAGAGCGCCTCAATGCGCTGTACGGCTTCGCGCCCGACGACGTGTGGGCGGCCGGCATGAACGGCACCGTGCTGCACTTCGATGGCTCTGCCTGGACCGCGATGAGCAGCGGCACCTCGCGCAACCTCACCTCCATCTGGGGCATCGGGCCCAGCGACATCTGGTTCGTCGGAGAGGCTGGCGCGGTGTTGCGGTGGAACGGCACCAGCTTGAGCGCGGTGAGCGGCGCTGCGAGCGTGAACTTCAATGCGGTGCGCGGTTCGGCGGCCAACTCGGTGTTCTTCTGTTCATCTTCAGGGCTCTTCGTCTTCGACACCCGCTTCCTCGAGTTCACGCGCGGCGGCGACCCCGTCGAGTGTGAGTCGTTGTTCTCGCTGGGCGGGGCCACGGTCGGCGCGCTGGTCGACACGGTCGACGGCTCTTCGGCCAACGAGGTGATGACGCTGAGCACCGCGGGAGGCGAGGTGTACCCGGCCGCGGGCAAGGTGAATGGCTACCAGATGACGGTGGTGGGCGTGACGCCGACGGAGCTCTGGGTGCTCTCGGAGAACGCGGAGTCGGTGACGCGCGTGGGTTCAGGTGCTCCGCGGGAGCTGGTGTTGCCGCAGGGCACCTCGGCCGTGACGGCCTGGGTGAACGCGCCCGACGACGTCTGGCTGGCCGGCACGCAGGGAATGATCTCGCGCTGGAACGGCACCGAGCTGACGCTGTCGGCGGTGGGTGAGTCTTCAGCCCCGGTGATTCGTGCGCTGTGGGGCACGCCCGCGTCGATGTGGGCCGCCGGTGATGACGGCTGGTTGTTGCGCCGCGTGGAAGTCACGCCCTGACCTCAGGTTACAGTTCGCGCGTGATGATGAAGATGAAGAAGCGCGACTGCCCTGATTGCCGAACGCGGCTCCAGCCGTTCTGGGTTCCGGCACGCCGGCTGGGAGACGAAGTGGAGCTCGACCGCTGCAGCGATTGTGGCGGCGTCTGGTTCGATGCCGGTGAGCTTTCGGACGCGAGCGGGAAGGCGGTCATCGCGAGCAAGGTGAAGACCGATCGCAGCTGCCCCGGGTGTGGCGCTTCGATGATGCAGGCCCGCCTCGCTGACGGGCCCGACGTCGAGAACTGCCCCAGCTGCCGAGGCACGTTCCTCGAGGCGCGCGATCTCGACGCGTTGGCGAAGAAGTCTCCGTCGTCGAAGCGGCCGCCCAACGGCACCGGCTTCATCTGCGACGGCTGCGGCGCACGAAAGCCCTTCAGCGAAGGTCAGGCCACGCTCACCGGGCTCGAGTGCGGCGACTGCATGGAGGAGCAACACCACGTGCCGGCGCCGGAAAAAGAGGCGTCGCGCTCGACGTTCGGCAAGTTCCTGGGCTGGCTGCGGGGCGAGTGAACCTGTGCACATGAAAACGCCGACGGAGCCCAGAGGCGCCGTCGGCGGATTCGACAGGAAAGAACAAGAAGTTCAACCTGCGGAACCGAGAGCCTGGCACGGCGACTGAGGCTCGATGGAGGGCAGCCGAAGGCGACAGGACGAGGGCCAGCGCAGCGGTTTGGGCTGAGGAGAGCGGGCCGCGGAGGGTGGCGGGCACACCGGTGGGGCGACGGCTGCGGTCGGCAAGAAGCGGGCTGTGGCCTTCACGTCACGAGGAGCAACTGCGGTGGGGCCTTCTCGACGTTGCTTCGCTCGACCATGCCACCTTGCGGTTCGTGTCGGTCGCTACAACCAGCTCCCGAGAGGACTTTCACCTCCGATCCACGCCCATGCTGGGCACACACATGAAAATGCCGCCCCTGCTTTCGCGGGAGCGGCACTTGAAACGAAGGACCTGAGAACCGCTCAGTAGCCCGCGTTTTCCTTGGCGAAGTCGGTGAGCTTCTTCTTCTCGAGCTTGCCCTGCGACTTGCTGGTGCGCTTCTCGACCTGGGTGTCGCCGGCGAGGGCGTCAGCCGACATGCCGAACAGCGCCTTGATGTTGTCGCCGAAG
>JAUYRZ010000043.1 GCA_030695565.1 Archangium sp. | reverse complement strand
GTGGTGCCCCTGTCACGGCCGCGCAGACCCGTCTCAATGAGCTCGGCTCACACATTCGTGTCGATGGCCGCTACGGGCGGGAGACCGCCACGGCCGTGCGCGAGTTTCAGCGCTCTCATCGCCTGCAGGTCGATGGCGTGGTGGGCCGTGAGACCGCCCGCGCGATGGGGTTGACCGATGGTTTCGATGCGCCGGCCGCCCCTTCGGGAAGGAGCTCCCGTTCGCACGCTGCTCCGGCGGCGACGCCGCCGCCGGCCACCACCATCGACCCGCGGCGAGGTGCGCTGATCACCCCCGCCGAACATCGCGAGCTGACGCCCATCGAACAGACCACCCTCGCCGCCAATCGCATGAATGCGCGGCTCGACGGCTACACGCAGCGCGGCGAGCCCGTTCCGCCCGAGGAGCTCACGCGAGCGCACCGACTCTCCGAGCTGATGGCCATTCCACTTCCGCTCACCGCGGACCCCACGGGGGAAGTGAACGACTTCGCCGTCGCACGCGGCGGCCTCCAGGATCGCCTTCGTGCGATCGACGGCCACTGAAAGGCCTCGCACCTTTCGCACGGCGCGACTTGAAGGAAAACCCGACGCCGGCACCCCGGTGCCTCCCCAAGCCTGAGTTCGTCATACTTTCGGTCGATGGGCGCACCTGCCGACTCATCTACGCTTGGCTGGATGAATCGCGGCAAGACGTGGTGGCTCCCGGTGGTGTTCGCGCTCGCAGCGACCGTCGAGGTCTGCCTTCGCACCGACCTGCCCAGCCGTGCCGCTGCGTTGGGCTTCGCGCTCGCGGTGGCAGGCGCGCTGGGGTTCCGCCGGAGCCAGCCGCTCATCGCCACCGCCTTCGCCTTCACCCTCGCGACGGTGGCCACCTTCGTTCGCCATCAGCTGGCGCTGCCTGAATTCGCACCCGCCTCATCAGCGGCGATCCTCATTCTCCCGTACGCGCTGTGCCGCTGGGCCTCGCCCCGGCAGGTGATCGCCGGCGCCGCCTTCGTCTTCGTGACCTGGCTCACTTCGCTGCTCGCAGGAGAGCTGGCGCAGCTCGAAGAAATCATCGGCAGCGCGGTGGTGATGATTCTTCCGGGCACCATTGGCGCCGTGCTTCGTTTTCGCGACGAAGCGCAGGTACGCGCGGTGGATCAGGCCCGGCTGCTCGAGCGCGAACAACTCGCGCGTGAACTCCACGACAGCGTGGCGCACCACATGACCGCCATCACCTTGCAGGCGCAGGGCGCGCGCGCGGTACTTCGCCTCAGCCCCGACGACGCGGCGAACGCGTTGGCCGCGATCGAAGCCGAGGCCAAACGAACGCTCGTCGAGCTGCGCGCCATCGTGGGGGCCCTGCGCGACGATCCCACCCTCACTCCGTCGAGGGGCCTGGCTGAGATTCGTGAACTCGCTCGCAGCTCCACCCGGCCTGCCGTCGAAGTCTCCTTCGCCGGCAACCTGGAAGGCCTCGAGCCCGTCACGGAGCGCGCCTTGTTCCGGCTCGCGCAGGAGTCCGTCACCAACGCCATCAAACACGCGAAGAACGCCTCCTCCGTGACCTTGCGCATCGTGGGTGAAGGCTCACGGGTTCAGCTCTCGGTGCGTGACGATGGCGAGGCGAGCTCACTTCGGGGCGCGGGTTTCGGGTTGATCGGCATGGCTGAGCGCGTCGCCTTGCTCGGTGGCACTTTCGAAGCAGGCCCCCTTCCCGAACGCGGCTGGCGCGTCGACGCGCTGCTCCCGCGCGATGGAGTCACCCGATGACCTTGCGCGTTCTCATCGCAGACGATCAACACCTCGTGCGCAGCGGCTTGAAGATGATCCTCCAGGCCAGCGGCCTGAACGTCGTCGGCGAAGCAGAAGACGGCGCGAGCGCAGTGAAGTTGGCGCAGTCGCTGCGCCCCGACGTGTGCCTCTTCGACATCCGCATGCCGGTGATGGACGGCCTCGAGGCCACGCGGCGGCTCGCCGGGCCCGGCATCGAAAACCCGCTCGCGGTGGTGGTCGTCACCACCTTCGACCTCGATGAGTACGTGTTCTCGGCGCTCAAGGCGGGCGCGCGTGGCTTTCTGCTCAAGGACGCCGGGCCCGAGTTGTTGGTGCAGGCCGTTCAGGCCGCGGCGAGCGGCGACGCGCTCATTTCGCCGAAGACGACCGCCCGGCTGCTGGAGCGGTTTGCCAACGCCGCGAGCCCCTCGAAACAACCGTTCGAGCCGCTGACGGAGCGGGAAGAAGAGGTGCTGCGCACGCTGGCGCGCGGGCTCCCCAACGAAGAGATCGCCTCGCAGCTGCACATCTCGTTGAGCACCGTGAAGACGCACGTCGCGAGCCTCATGGGCAAGCTGGGCGCGCGTAACCGCGTCGAGGTGGCCTTGTGGGCGTGGGAGACCGGCCGCGTGCCTCGTACTTTCGGCTGACCCGCGGCCAGACCTTCGCCCGATGTGGCGCCTTGCGGCGCAGTTCATCGTGGCTTCATGAAAACGAAGATCGCAGGGCTGTTGTTGTTGAGCGCGGTGCCGATGCTCGCCGGGTTGAGCCGGGTGCTCTCGTTGTCGACGGGCGCCTTCACGCTCGATGGCCACGAACGTTTCGCCGCGGATCCGTGGATGGCGGCGCTGCACATCATCGGCGCGACCGCCTTCGCCACGGTCGGTGCGTTTCAGTTCGTGCCGTCACTGCGCCGGGGCGCCTGGCATCGCATCGTGGGGCGGGTGTTGGGCGTGCTGGGCATCGCCGCGGCGCTCGCAGGCACGTGGATGGCGCTGCGCTGGGCGCCCAAGGAGTTCGACAGCCCCGCGCTCAACGCGATTCGCACGGTGGTGGCCATCGCGATGGTCACCTTCATCGTGCTCGGGGTCATCGCCGCGCGCAGGCGGCAGTTCGAGGCGCACGGCGCGTGGATGCTTCGGGCCTACGCCTTGTTCCTCGGAGCGGGCACCCAGTTCTTCACCGCCGGCTTCACTGCGTTGCCCTTCATGAGGCCGTACATGACCGAGGCGCTCGCCACGGTGTCGATGGCCGCAGGCTGGGTCATCAACGCCCTCGCGGCGGAGTGGATTCTCAGGAGATCGAAGTTCGGTTCACTCACTCGGGTTCTCCTTCCCTCTGGGAACCCCAGGTGACGCCGTTTCGCTCCTCTTGATCGACGAGCACTTCGCCGGGGTAACGCGGGCCCGGGTACAGTTCGCCCATGAGCTCACGACTGACGATCGAACGAGAGGGCGCGGTGCTGGTGATGGGCGTCAACCGCCCCGAGAAACGCAACGCCTTCGACCTCGAGACCATCGCCGCGTTGGCGGCGGCCTACGAAGAGCTCGGCACCGACCCCACCCTGCGCGCGGGCGTGCTCTTCGGTCACGGCGATCACTTCTCTGCCGGTCTCGATCTGATGCAGGTGGGCCCGGCGGTCGCTGAAGGGGGCCCGCAGGCGCTCTCGGGTGGGCGGGCCTTCGACCCCTTCGGCGTGTGGGGCCCGCAGGTGCCCAAGCCGGTGGTGCTGGCGGTCAGCGGCATCTCGTTCACCCTGTCCATCGAGCTGGCGCTGGCCTGCGACATCGTGGTGGCCTCCGAGACGGTGCGGTTTCGTCAGCTGGAGATCGGCCGTGGCATTTTGCCGTTCGGTGGGGCGACCATGCGTGCGCCCGCGCGGCTCGGGTGGGGCAACGCGATGCGTTTTCTGCTGACCGGTGAAGAGTTCGGCGCCACCGAGGCCCTGCGCATCGGCCTGGTGCAAGAGGTCGTCGCGCACGGGCAACACGTCACGCGCGCCCGCGCCCTCGCCCAGGTGATCGCCCGCCAGGCGCCGCTGGGTGTTCAGGGCACCCTCGCCAACGCCCGCATCGCAGAGTCCCACGGCGTGCAGGCGGCCACCCAACACCTGGCCGCGCTGCTCCCGACCGTGATGGCCAGCGCAGATGCGGCCGAAGGCATGATGAGCTTCGTCGAGCGGCGCGACGCGGTGTTCTCTGGCCGGTGAGTCAGGCGTGGAACGGGGTCTTCACCGCGGTGAGCAGCCCCTCGATGTTCTGGTCGAGCTGCTTCATGCGGCGGTCCTTGTCTTGCGCCTGCTCGTCGCGTTGCGCTGACGGACAGCTGAAGTCGCCTTGCGCGAGCACCACCTTGAACTTGTCCTGCTGGGCCAGCGCGAAGAGGGCGTGGCGCCAGCCCCAGCCGATCGAATCGGGGAGCTGCTCGACCAGCGCGGCCAGCTTGCGATGCATCACGAAGGGGCCGTACGAGTAGTCGCCCTTCTGCCCCACCACTTGCCCGGTGAGCTGGTTGATGGCCCGTTCGGTCAACTGCTGCAACGAAGGAAAGGTCGAGAGGCTCGCTTCCGTTCGAGCGGCGATCACCAGGCCCACGTCGTCGGTGTCGGGCGCGCGGCGCAAGAACTCCACCAGCCCATTCTCGAAGAAGCGCTGCTTGTCGGGCTCGGTGTAGAGGATGAACTTGCGGCCACTGGTGAGCGCGGCACGAACCGAGGCCTTCACCTGGGGTACCAGCCCGCGGGCCATCGACGAGACCAGCGAGACTCCCGGTATCCGGGAAAGGAAATCCACCACGGCTTTCGGTGAACCACCGTCGCTCACGGCGATGGGCACCTGCAGCAGCGCCAGGGCTTTGAGGGAGGTCTCGAGCAGCTCGGCCTCCTGATCGCTGCGGGCCAGCGTGATGGTGGAGATGTAGAGATCGTTCGGTCGCATGGGTGTGAGCCAGAAGCAGCGCGTGTGCCAGTCAGTGCGCCAGTGATCTCCCGAGGCTCTGAACGCCACCGCCCGTAACCGATTCGCTCCGGGCTGCGCGGCGCGCATTCTTCTTCGATCGCGCCCACAATCAGGAGGCGCGGGCGTGCGCGGTGCGCTGGGTCAACGACTGATAGATCGCCAGGTACGCGGTGGCCTGGGCCCGCGGCGAGAAGCCCGTCGCACGTTCGGCAGCGCGCCGCGCGAGCTCCCGGCGCAGCGAAGGCTCTGCGACGAGCCCGTTGATCGTCGCCGCCCACTGCGTCGGCGCGTTCGGATCGACGAAGACCGCTGCGTCAGCCCAGGCCTCGCGCATGGAGGGAATGTCGCCGAGCACCAGCGCACAGCCCGACAGGGCGGCCTCGAGCACCGACAGGCCAAACGGATCGTACTTCGCGGGCGAAGCGTAGATGGAGGCGCGGGCCATCCACTGCGAGATTCCCTGGGGCTCGAGCTCGCCGAGCAGCCCGGTGTGATTGAAGGTGCCCGGTGGCGTCTGCGAGTGGTCGGTCGGGCCGGCGATCATCACCGGCCAGCTCACGTGCTCCGCGGCGCGGTCGAGCACGAGCAGGTTCTTGGCCTTGTTCCACACCCGGCCCGCGGAGAAGACCACGGGATCCTTTCGTGCTGCCTGAAAGCCCGGGCTCGAGCGGGCGTTGGCGATCACCTCACCGCGGACCTGCTTGCCGTAGTGGCGCTCCAGCTCCTTGAGCATCCACCTCGTCGGCGCGACCACCGCGTCGGCGGATGCGAGGCCAGCCACCACGCGGCGCCGGTAGGTGGCCCACTTGCCCGGCAGCGGCCCGTGGTGCACCGCGTCGTGCCACGAGGGAATGCAGGAGTGGGCGACCACGATGCGCGGCACGCTGAAGTCGCAGCCTGCGTGCGCAAAGCCGTTGAGGTGGCACAGCTCGGGTTGCCAGCGGGCCTCGAGGTTCAACAGCCAGTCGCCCGCCAGGCGCACGTCGGCCCAGGGGTGCTCCATCCACTCCAGCGCGAAGGGCCGGTGCTCCAGCTCGAGGGTGGGGATGGTTGCGGCTTCCCGCAGCTTGGTGGCCGAAGGCGCGGGGCCCATCACCGCGAGCAGCACGGACACGCCGTGTTCGGCCAGCGCGCGCGCCAGCTCGAGGGAATACGTCCACACTCCGCTCCCGGCCTCAGCGGTCATCAATACGCGGCGAATCATGGGAAACCCCTGTCGGACTGCGCGGAAAGTGAATTCATGGGCTGAGCACCGCCTTGAGAAACCCCTCGGGGCGTTGCTCCAGCATGGTGAAGGCCGAGGCGACGTCGGCCAGCTCGAAGCGGTGGGTGATCGACTCGGTGAGATCGAGCGCCCCGCTGCACACCGCATCGGCCGCGGCCCTCATGCCTGCGACGCGGTGGCCTGGATTTCGCTCGTGGGCGTTGATCACGTCGATGCCCCGGGTGTTCCAGCTCTGCAGGTCGACCTGCCGCAGGCCGTCCTGGTGTTGGCCGGCGATGACCAGGCGGCCCTGCGTGGCGACCAGCTGGGAGGCCAGGTTGAGCGTTCGCTGGGCCCCCACCGCTTCGATGGCCTGGTGGAACCCTTCGCCCCCCGAAAAGTCCATCAACGCGCGCACGGTGGCGAAGTCATCGTCACCCATCACGAAGGTCTCTTTCGCGCCCAGGCGGCTTGCGAGATCGAGCGCCCAGGGGCGGCGCGAGACGGCGGCGACGTGTGCGCCCACCCGAGAGGCCAACGCCACCAGGCCCGCCCCGATGAAGCCCGCGCCGACGACGGCCACCTTCTGCCCCGCACGAATCTGCGAGCGGCGAAAGATGTTCATGATGCAGCCCAGCGCATCACCGGGGAACGGCGACTTCGCCAGCGACGCGGGCAAGACGCACAGCGCTGCGGGTGAAGCGGTGGCGTAGTCGGCGAACGCACGATCGGAGAGAAAGCTGACCCGATCGCCGAGCGCGACCGAGGTCACCTGCTTGCCGGCGCGCACCACCACGCCCCACCCTTCGTGACCCGGACTGCCCGGCGGGAGCGGATAGCGGAGCCAGGGCCGCCCTTCCCAGGCCGGCAGGTTGGAGCCGCACACCCCGCAGCCCTCGACGCGAATGAGCACCTCGTCTTCGCCCCACTCGGGCGTGGGCACCCAGTGTCGCGCAGCGCGCCGGGGCCCTTCGATTACGACGGCGCCCATCGTGGTTGGGATTGTTTCGGCCATGACTGTCTCCTGTTCGGCGCAAGGCGCGGGTGATGGGCGGTCACCCAGTCGGCGAGTGCACGCACGCCCGTGGTGACGGGGATGCGCGGCGCCCAGCCCGTGGCGGCCTCGAAGGCGTGGGTGTCTGAGACGTAGAAGCGTTGGTCGCCGGTGCGCGCCGGTTCGAAGCGCACCTCGAGGTTGCGGCCGCAGATCGTCTCGAGCGACTCGACGAGCTCCAACAGGCTGGAGGTGTGCCGGGGTGAGCCGCCGATGTTGAACGCCCTGCCGCTGAGCACACGCGCTTCGGTGATCGCCTCGAGACAGGCGTCGACGACGTCATCGACGTACAACACGTCGCGCACCTGTTTGCCGTCGCCATGAATGGTGAGCGGGTCACCGGCGAGCGCGGCGATGGTGAAGTGCGAGACCCAGCCCTGATCTTCGTTGCCGAATTGGTGCGGCCCGTAGATGCAGCTCATGCGCAAGACGACGTTGGGCATGCCGAAGCAGCGGGCGTGATCGAGCACGTATTGATCGGCGGCCCCTTTCGAGCAGCCGTACGGGCTGGAGAATTGGAGCGGTGCAAACTCGGAGACACCGCGCAGGCGCACCAGGTCGGAGGTGGGTTCCCAGCGGCGGGCGCCTTCTTTCAAGGGCACGCCATGCAGGGCGCCGTACACCTGGTTGGTGGAGGCGAAGACCAGCGGCACGTCGCGGCCTCTCAAGGCCTCGAGCACGTTGAAGGTGCCGATCAGGTTGACGTCGAGGTCGTGCCGCGGGTCGACGAGGCTGGTGGCCACCGCGACCTGCGCGGCGAGGTGCACCACCGCGCCCGCATCGGCCACGGCGTCTTCGACGAGCTGCGGATCACGGACGTCACCGCGGAGGATCTCGATCTCCGTGGGGTAGGTCTCGCGCAGCCAGGCCGCGTTGAAGGCCGAGGTGGGCCGCGCGAGGTTGTCGACCACCCGAACCTTGCGCCCGGAGTTCGCCACGCGCGCCGCGAGGTTGGTGCCGATGAAACCTGCGCCGCCGAAGATGACGCAGGGCTTCGCGACGTCGCGTGTGGTGGTGGTCATGGCGCCGGACGGGGTGTGCAAAGCGCGCGCCCCTCTGATCGGCCCAATTGATTCGCTGCAGTGGCTCACGCGACTGCCGCAACGGTTTCATCGATCGGGCGCAGATCGCAGCTCGCTGCGGCGGCGGAACTGGTGACGTTCCTCCACACAACTCGTGCTGGGGTCACTCGAACAGGGAGACCTCGGTGATGCTCACGAGCCCCTGGGGGAAGAGGAGCTTCACACTCACCACAGGTGCACTTGCATCGACTGGGATGGCCGCAAAGACAGTCCGCACGCTCGCATAGCCCCCATCGGGCCTGACCACCGGAAGGCGAGAATAGGACTGGCGCCACTGAGCAGCTGGATACGCAAGAGGCTGGTCGATCGTCAGTGTCCCTCCGTCTTCGGTCGTCACGAGCGCGCTGATGGTCGGCAGCACCGCGTAGTAGTTGCCACTCAGGGCCACGTTCGCGCCTCTCAACACGATCGTCTTGAGCACGGTGGGGCTCGAGAGCGTCAGCGAGAGCTCTTCGCGAAAGCCAGCATCGACCGCCGTCAGTTCGCCGTCAGTGATAGGACACGGGAGAGAAAAGCCAGCACAGGGAATGCCGCGGCTGACGGGAACTGCAGTTCCGGCCAGAGGCAACGGGAGCCCTCGCATCAAGACGGCGGGCACGTACGTGAAGCTGACCCCCAACGGGACCCGGATCCCCTCATCCAGCTCGGCTTCGAGCGTCAAGGCGCCTTCGAAGTCCTCCAGGCGAGCCGCATCGAGCACGAGGGGCTCGCGGTAGTTCGCACCTCCGTCCAGAACCACGAACCGATCGTCGGCCTCCCAGAGGAGTCCACCGTCTCCCGTGGTGACGGTGGCGTGGTGGTTGAGGGCGATCGTGAACTGGGGCTCGTCTGTGCCGTTGAAGACGAACGGAACTTCGACCGGAAACGGAATGATGGGCTCGAATTGGAGCAGGCCTGCGTCGATCGCGAGCGCGGGCCGCCACTCTCGGAGCGCCGCGAGCGGCATACCCGTGGCGAGGCCCGGGAGGTCCGTCCACGCGGTGCTCCCTGAGCCGAACGTCGTCTGTGCACGGAAGCAAAACTCGAGGAAGCCGGTGAATGACGACGTCTCTCCACGCAACAGCTCGAACTCGTACCGCCCTTCGGAATCCGGCTGCGACTCCTTGAAAAGCGGCCCCCGTGATGGATCACACGGTGTGTAGTACGACTGCGGGTCGATTTCGTGACTCTGGCGAAGCAACTGCACCGCCGGCCTCTCGATCCCGTCGGCGGGAATGACGATGCCGTGGAGCGGCAAGTAGTCATCGGGGTTGGTGCATGCGCTCAGCGCGAGAGCGACAGCAAGACAGGAGAGCCGCATCAGTACACCACCTTCACGCCGAGGGTCGGCAGCACCGTGGGAATGCTGAGCTCACTCTTCCGCGGCACGTCCATTTCGTAGCCGTAGTTGAACGCGTGCACTTCGGGGCGCACGAGCACGTTCATGATGTCGAGGTACACCTCTGCGCTGAACGTGCTGAACGTGATCGTCTTCGAGGCACGCACATCGAGGCGCGCAAAGGCTGGCAGCCGCTCGACCTCGTTGAGCGGCACGGGGCTCCATCGTGATTGTCCCGTCTGCGGGTTCTCCACCACGCGCGAGGTCCGTGAGCCGAATTCGCCTGACTCGGGTCTGCCGGTGTTGAGGTGGAATGACGCTCCCAGTTTCCACCCCATGGTGAACTGGTAGCCGAGTGTTGCGTTGAGGGAATGGGTCTGATCGAAAGCGAAGGGAAGCATCGCGGTGGTACTCGATGCGAACGTCTGGTCGGGGTTGAAGACTGCGAACCGGCGCATGCGTTCACTGCGCATCATCGTGTACGACAGCCAGCCGAAGAGCCGGCCTTGTTGCGGAAGACGAAGCATCAGCTCGAGCCCGTAGGCCCTGCCCCAGCGATTACCCGAGTAGCGGTCGTCGACCGATGAAACGCCGCTGAGAAACTCGCTGATGCTTCGTTCACGGGCCTGAAAGATGTGGTTGTAGAAGACGTCGCCCGAGAGTTCGAGATCGAGCCACGGCAGCTTCCCCACGGCGCCAAGGCTGAATTGCCCGACTTCTTGAAGCCCGGTGCTCAACGCCGCGGTGTCGGCGACAGGCAACGAGAGCAAGAGCATCGGCGCTTGATGCGCGAGGCCCGCGCTGCCGCGGATGGTGAGTGATTCACTCGGCTTGAAGCGCACGTCGAGCCGGGGATCAGCGGAAACCAGAGTCAGGCTGGGAGGCAGGTGCCAGGTGTCGACCCGAACGCCCGCGACGATCGACCACTGCTTCGACAGGTAGGCCGCTTCGACGAAGGAGCCAGTAAAGACGCCCATGACGTTCGGTTGGCGAAGCAGATCGGCCTGATTCTCTGGGCCGAATGCCGTTTGGATGCCAGAGGTCTGCCGCTCGACGTCGAAGCCTGCTTTGAGTTGAACGTGCTCGCCGAGCTCGACCCGGTAGCTCGCTCGCGCGGCCCAGATGAAGCGATCGAGCCGGAAGTTGCCCACCGTGCCGGCCGTCGCTCCTTCGAGGCCCATTTCTTCCCAGCCCACATAGCTGCCCACCTCGAGGAAGCCAGGACCCACCGGGTGCTGGGTCCGCAGATCGACGCGGTGAAAGCGTGAAGTCATGAGCAGCGTCACCCCGTTCGGGCCCGTCGCACGGACGCCCACCTGGTCGCTCGAACCGAACGCGAGGAGTCGCACGCTGCCCTTGCCGAGCTTCTGCTCGATGCGCGCCTGGTAGTCCCAGGACTCGGCGACCGGAGCGAGGTCGGGAGGAAAGAGCGATGCCGCATCGAGTGTCCCCAGGATCCACCCGGCGTAGTTCACGCTGCCACCAAGCGTGATGTTGGTGCCCGTCGACGGGATCGGAATCTCGAGGAAGCCGTTGGTCTGCAACAGATCGGGGGAGATCGTGAAGTGCACCCGATCGTCGCGCGCCTTCGCCACCTGCACCCCAATCACGCCGCCGGAGACGCGGCCGTACCGGGTGGGCGCGTTCGCTGCGTAGAAATCGATGCTCTCGATGAAGTCGGGGTGGATGACCGGGTTGATGGCGAGCAGGTGGTAGAGCTGAGGAACCCGCACGCCGTCGAGAAAGAAGCCGGTCGCCGCAGGCAGTGAGCCGCGCACGACCGGGTAGCTCAAGCCGGACGCGACCGTGGTGACTCCGGGCAAGAGCATCACCACGCGCAGCGGATCGCCGGCGGTGCCCGCCACTTCGTGAATCTCTGCACCGGAGAGCGTGATGCGCGAGACCTCGGCGCGATCAGTCTGGCCACGCACCACCGTCTCGTACGGCCGCGAGTATGTGCGCTCGAGACGGTAGAGCACCTCGACCTGTTGCCCGGGAGCGACCTTCTCCTTGAAGAGGCGCTCCACGTGGCCCGAGGCGCTGACGTGCACTTCGAAGGCGCCTGCGGGGAGGTCGATCTCGAACCGCCCTGCCCCGTCGGTGTCGATGCCCGCATCTCCGAAGCTCAGGTGCGCGAGCGGAATGACGTCGCGGGTGCCCTTCGTCATGACCGTTCCAACGAGCCGGCCCGGTGGCAGGCCTGCGTCACGCGCCGCTTGCTCAAAATGGTAGCGATAGGCGAGCACCACCCCGACGACGCCGCCGTCCACCGTTGCCGGTTCGAAGACGAGCCCGCGCGCCGCGGAGATCGCTGAGTCCGTGAAGGCGTCACCCGGCGAAGCCTGCACTTCGATGTCACGCACCTTGCCGGTCTCGTCGATGGTCAGGAGCAGCTCGACGTCTCCACCCACGCCGCCGTCTTCAGGCCAGGCCGCAGGCGATGGTTGCACGAGCGTGGGTGGAGTGACCTCGTCCTCCGCGGCTGCGAGGGATGACGCCAGAGTGATGATGACCGCCCACGCCCTTTGACCAGACACAGTGAGGGGACGTAGCACGCGTGAACGAGCAGGCGATTGCTTCACGGCCGATGTTGTAGACATGCAGCGTGAAGTTCGACCGTCGCTCCACCCTGCTCGTCGGCGCCTCGCTGCTCGCGTCTTGCTCGAGAAAACGCCCCATGGCCCAGACCACCTTTCGCCCGCTGACGTCGCTCCCCACCACCACGCTCTCCTGGCTCAGCCTGCGGGATCATTTCGTCGCGACCGTCGGCCCGAGCGCGGGTCAAGGCCAGCCGATGGGTTCACTGCTGGTGCTGGCCGACGCCACGTTCACCGCGCACTCGCGCTTTCCTCTTCATCCGCATCAGGAGATGGAGATCTTGAGCATCGTGCTCGACGGCTCGCTCAGTCATCACGGCGATCAGGCGCACGGAGCGACGGTGCACGCGCGATCCGCTCAGTTGATCTCAGCACGCGACGGCATGGTGCACGCCGAAGGCAACGACACCGAGGGTCCGGTGCGGATGCTGCAGATCTGGTTCCGCCCCACCAGCCACGGCGGTCCGCCCGCGTACTTCGAACGTACGATCGCCCGCGGGCCGAAGCAGATGGTGGCCGGTGACGAGGTCATGCCGCTGCGCTGCGACGCGAAGGTCTGGTGGATCGACTTCGAGGCGGGCCAGACGCAGACCGTGGAGCTCGCGGCCGGCCGGAAGGGGTACCTGCTCGCGCTCGACACCACCCTCTCAACCGCCTCCGCGACGCTCGCTCCGGGTGAAGGCCTCAAGGTCGGCGAGGGTGAGCTGCAGGTGAAGTCTGCGAAAGCGGGCGCCGCGTTGTGGATCGACGTGAGCTAACTCCCTCGCCCTGCGCAGCGGGCCACTTGCCCCCCTGAAGCCCCTCACCCGGCGCTGTGCGCCGACCTCTCCCCGCTTTCGCAGGGAGAGGTTAACTTCGCCGACGATGAACGAGTCGTTGCGAGTTCGAGCGCGCGCAGCCCGCATCGGCATCAAGAGCGGTGCGCTGCGCGGTTCGGCACTGCTCGAGGTGCTGCTCTCCGTTCCGTTCATCGAACGTGACGCGTGGGTCGATGAGGTCTTCGGCTTGCCCGAGCTGCCGGTCGACGTGCCCGGGTTGCCACGTGAATCGGTCCCGTATCTCCCCTGTGGCGTCGACGAGATCCTCGCGATGGTGCGAGACGTGCCGCTCCGCGCCGAAGACGAACTGGTGGACCTCGGCTCGGGTCTCGGGCGTGTGTTGATGCTCGCGCACGTGATCTCAGGCTCGGCCTGCAAGGGCTTCGAGATTCAAGAGCCGCTGGTGCTCGACGCGCGCGCCCGCAGCGAGGATCTGTGTCTCTCAAACATCTCGTTCGTGCTCGCAGATGCGACGGAAGCCGACCTGGATGGAACGGTCTTCTTCCTCTACGCGCCGTTCAGCGGCGAGATGCTCAGGCGCGCGATCAAGAGAATCCAGACTGTCGCGGCTCGGCACCCGATCGTCGTCTGCACCGTCGGCCTCGAGTTGAACGACGTGACCTGGCTGGTGGCGAGAAGGAGCAACACGGTCACGCTGACCGTCTACGACTCCAGGTAATCGTCGCTCTCAGCCTGCATCGCTTGCGCCCAGATCGCCCGGTACGAGCAATGCAACTCGAGTGGCTGAATGCGTGCGCTTCTCGTCCTGTTGGCTCTCGCGATGGTGTCCTGCCCTCCAGGAGCTGCGCAGCACCTCCTCAGAGTTTGCGCCAACCCCGACAACCTCCCTTTTTCAGATCGCGCTGAGCGCGGCTTCGAGAACCGCATCGCCTACGCGCTGGGCGACGAGCTCGGGGCACGCGTTCAGTTCAGCTGGGGCGCATCTCTCGAGCAGCACAGCTGCGACGTGGTGATCGGCGCACCCGCGGGCACCGACACCACCCGGCCCTACTACCGCTCGAGCTACGTCTTCCTCACGCGCGCCGATCGCCAGCTCTACTTCCAGTCGCTCGACGATCCGCGCTTGCGGCCCTTGAAGCTCGGCCTCGAAGACCACACGCCCTTGATGCAGGCGCTCAGCCGGCGAGGTTGGCCCGACAGCGTGCTGCGCGGATCGCCTGCCAGGCTGATCGCCGCCGTCGAGCACGGTGACGTCGACGTCGGTCTGGTGTGGGGCCCGATCGCCGGCGCCTTCGCGCGCGGAGAAGAATCGACGCTGCGCATCTCGCTCATCAATCCGGGCAGTGAAGATCAGCTCTTCTCCTTCGACGTGTGCGTCGGCGTGGCAAAGGGCCAGGCCGCGCTGAAGGCCGCGCTGGAACGCGCTCTCGATCGCCGTCGCGATGAGATCGACGGAATCCTCCGCGAGTACGGCGTGCCGTTGGCCGGCCTGCAGTGACGCCCCCAGCAGAAGCGCCGGGCTGATCGACGCGTAGGAACTTCTCGGCACATCGACTGCAACGAACCTCCGCAGAGGTCCGAGGTTCTGCCTGGAAATGAGATGAGCCCACCGTCACACGATTCGTCGCGCGACGCCTTCGAGGTCTCGTCGACTCGAGGTACGCCATGAGCTGGCCCTGCGTGTGGTTGGTGGTGTTGCTGGCGCTGTCCAAGCCCCTTGCAAATGGGCCTGCGAATGGGTCCGATCTGCGCCGCCCATGCCCACGTTCGCCCAGCTCAAGATCTCCAGCGCCGCCCGCCCCATCGTCGATCGCGTGCTGGCCCGCGCCACCAACGACGTCGATCGCAAGCGCATCGAAGGCGCGCTGGTGAACGCCGCAGGGGCCGACCTCAACAAGGTGCTCTCCGCCAACGAAGTGCAGGCCGTGGCCGACGCCTTCATCGCTGCGGCGACCGGCGCGTTGACGCCCGATCTGCTGGGCGTGGGCATCGAAGGCGCGCACGTCGCGATCACGTCGATGTCTGATCTGGGCAACCTCGACGGCGTGAGCAACGTCTTCACGCTCCAGGGCAAGTCGGTCGAAGCGCGCATGGTGAAGGAGCTGCAGGACTCCGTCGTCCGCGCCAACGGCCGCCCGATGGACGTCAACATGCTCATCTTCGAGTTCCAGAGCGACGTGATGCAGCAGGCGATCACCGACATCGCCCGGCAGAACCCGAACGTCACCTTCCGGGTGATCGCCGACTCCGGCCAGGCCACCGCGAGCGGCGGCAACGCGCTGCCTGAGCTCGCGAAGCTCGGGCTCCCGAACATCCAGGTGAAGTTCAAGAAAGACTTCCCCTACGTCTGGAGCAGCACGCTCGAGCGCCCCGCCTACAACCACGGCGCGACGCAGGGCCTCAATCACCACAAGGGCTTCGTCACCTTCATCGACGGTAAGCCTGACTCACTGCTCACCGGCTCGTTCAACTGGTCGGCCACCGCCGACACCAAGAACTACGAAGATCTCACCATCTTCCAGAACAAAGACTCGTCCTCCCGCCGCGCTGTAGAGCAGTTCGGTGGCGAGTTCGCCGGCTACTGGAACAACCCCGAGGCGGCGCTCTCGCCCAACGCCTTCCAGAACTACAAGGGCACGAAGTGGAACGAGATGATGCGCGCGCACAACAAGCCCGCCACCTCGGTGACCAACCGGCCTGACGATGCGTTCGTCGCGTACACGGTGCCTTCCGATACCCGCAGCCTCGACGTGAACGGCTTCCGCGTGCAGGACGAGACCCGCCTGGCCACCCTGCTCGGCTCGAAGACTCTGGCGCGCAGCGTGATCCAGGAGCGCACGAAGTACGGCCGCTTCACCGACGCCGCCGATCTGAAGGAGCGCGTGCCGCAGCTCGCGTCACTGACCGACACCCAACTGCAAGACATCGGCTTCGGCTCGGGCCAGGTGTCGATCAACACCGCCTCGCTGGAGGAGCTCGACAAGGTCGGCCTCACCAAGACGCAGGCGACGGCGCTGGTGGCCTTCCGTGAGAAGAACGGCGACTTCGAGTCGATCGACGAGCTGATCAAAGTGGGCGTGCCGAAGGCCACCATCACCCGGCTGCGCCACTCCCTCACCGCGGTCGACGTGGAGGCGTTCTTCAACAGCCGCCCCGCAGGTTCACCCGCGGGTGGAACCGGCTACGGCCCCGATGGCATCCGGCAGGCGCTCGTCGCTGGGGCCGATGGCGTCGTCTCGCCCACGCGCGCGTCGGTCACCGTCGCAGCCACCGACTTGTTCAACCGGGCAAAGGCGGGCGATCCCATCTCGGTGGCGATGTACGGGGCGAGCCCGACGGCGCCCGAGTTCGTGTCGCTCCTGGCCGCGGCCAGACGAGGCGCCGTGGTTCGGGTGGTCCTCGAGAATAATTACACAGCTCCGGCGGCTGCTGCGCTCAAGGCCCTCGCCGCCCAGGGCTACCCGGTCGAGGTGCGCATTCAGAAGGCCAAGACGATGCACGAGAAGTTCGGCGTGGTCGGCAACGACGTCTTCTTCGGGAGCGCCAACTTCTCCGAGTCGTCGTCGACCAAACACTCCGAGAACCGCATCACCGTGAAGAACCACCAGGAGACGGCCTCGATGTTCCAGAACCGCTTCGACGAGATCTGGGGGAAGTCAGTCCCTGGCTGACCCGGTAGGCCTTGATTTGGGTCACTCGCGGGGGCACAAGGCTCTCGTCGTGGACCCTTCAAGGAGTTCAACCATGAAGCGAATTGCCTCGCTGTGCCTCGCCGCAGCGCTGTGCGCTGCTCCCGCCTTCGCTGATGAAGGCATGTGGACGTACAATAACTTCCCCGCCGCGAAGGTGAAGGCGAAGTACGGCTTCGAGCCGCAGAAGGACTGGCTCGATCACCTCCGCCTCGCTTCCGTGCGCATCGCGGGCGGCTGCTCGGCGTCGGTCGTCTCTGCTGACGGCCTGGTGATGACCAATCACCACTGCGCGCGTGAGTGCATCGAGAACCTCTCGGGCAACATGAAGAAAGACTTCAACCGCGACGGCTTCTTCGCCAAGACTCAGAAAGACGAAGCCCGCTGCCCCGGCATGGAGCTCAACCAGCTCACCGAGATCACCGACGTCACCAAGCGCGTGCAGGACTCGACCAAGGACGTCGCGGTCGAGAAGTTCGCCGACGTGCAGAAGGCCACCATCGCGGGCATCGAGAAGGACTGCGCCACCAGCGACGAGTTCCGCTGTGAAGTGGTGACCCTCTACCGCGGTGGCCGCTACGACCTCTACAAGTACCGCCGCCTGCAGGACATCCGCCTCGTGTTCGCGCCCGAAGACGGGATCGCGTTCTTCGGTGGTGACCCCGACAACTTCATGTTCCCCCGCTACGACCTCGACGTGTCGTTCGTGCGCATCTACGGCACCGACGGCAAGCCGATGAAGCAGGAGCACTACCTCGCCTGGTCGGACGGCACGATGAAGGAAGGCGATGCGACCTTCGTCTCCGGCAACCCCGGCGGCACCTCGCGTGGCCTCACCGTCGCGCAGCTCGAGGACGACCGCGACATGCGCATGCCCATCACCCTGATGCGCATGGCCGAGCTGCGGGGCCTCGCCACGATGTACCAGGAGCGCGGCGCCGAGCAGAAGCGTCACTCCAATGACTTGCTGTTCGGCGTGGAGAACGGGCTCAAGGCGTACAAGGGCCGTCACGCGGCGCTCGCCGACAAGGCGTTCTACGGCCAGCTGGTGAAGAACGAGCAGGACTTCCGCGCCAAGGTGAAGGCCAAGCCCGAGCTCGAGAAGCAGTACGGCGCGGTCTGGGACAACATCGCGGGCCTGGTGAAGAAGCAGCAGGCCTACCGCAAGGAGTTCAACGCCCTCGAGCGTGGCCCGATGTCCGACCTGTTCGGCATCGCGCGTGGCTACGTTCGGTACGCCGAAGAGATCGGCAAGCCCAACGGCGAGCGCCTCAAGGAGTTCAGCGACGCCCGCCTGCCCCAGTTCAAGCAAGGCATGCTGGCGAACCGGCCCATCTACGACGAGCTCGAAGTCGCGACGCTCACCTGGTCGCTCACCAAGATGCGTGAAGAGCTGGGCCCGGATCACCCGGTCATCAAGCGCGTGTTCGGCACCAAGAGCCCGGCAGAGATCGCCAAGGCGGCGGTCAAGGGCACCAAGCTCAAGGATCTCAAGGTCGACAAGACCGGCAACGCGATCGGCGGCCTGCGCAAGGAGCTGCTCGAGGGTGGCAAGGCGAAGATCGACGCGTCGAAGGACCCGATGATCGAGCTGGCCCGCGCGTTCGACGCCGACGCCCGCGCGATCCGCAAGAAGTACGAGACCGAGGTCGATGGCCCGCTCAAGAAGCAGCAGGAGCTGCTCGCCCGCGCCCGTTTCGCGGTCTACGGCGACGCGATCTACCCCGACGCGACGTTCACGCTGCGCCTCTCGTACGGCGCTGTGAAGGGCTACGAGGAGAACGGCGCGCAGGTCAAGCCGTTCACCACCCTCGCGGGCGCCTTCGAGCGTCACACGGGCGCCGAGCCCTTCGCGCTGCCCAAGACGTGGCTGGCGGCCAAGGCGAAGCTCGACCAGGACGTGCCGTTCAACTTCGTGACCACCAACGACATCATCGGCGGCAACAGTGGCTCGCCGGTGGTGAACCAGAAGGGCGAGGTCGTCGGGCTGGTGTTCGACGGCAACATCCAGTCGCTGGGTGGTGACTACGGGTTCGACGAGTCGGTCAACCGCACGGTGGCGGTGCACTCGGCCGCGCTGATCGAAGCGATGGACAAGGTGTACGGCGCCAAGCGTCTGGTCGACGAGCTCAAGGCCCCGACCGCCGCGGGCCCCAAGGCCGGCCAGCCGTAATCTGTTCTCCCTCCCCCTGCGCCAGCGGGGAGAGGGTCGGGGTGAGGGGCCCCAGCTGAGCCCCTCACCCGGCCTTGCAGGCCGACCTCTCCCCGCTCTCGCAGGGAGAGGTTTTTCGTTTCACGAGTCGTTCAAGATGTCCCGAAGCACCTGGAGCTGGAATCCCTGAGGGCTCGCTGCCCCAAACGAATCCAACCCTGCCTCAATCAGCTCATTGGCCGCCTTGTTGAGCGCGAGCACCTGGGAATCCTCGCCCAGCGCCTCGCTCAACCCGACGAGGTCATACGTCCGAGCCTCAGAGATCAGCACCTGAAGCTCAGGCACCCCGGCCTCGAAGATCCGGCTCGACAGGTTCGCAAACCAGGCGAGCGCGGCAGCGCGAGAAGCCTTCTTCTTGAGAGCCGCCTTCGTCGCGGGAGCCTTCTTCTTCTTCGCTGACTTCTGGGCTGCAGCCATGGAAGCGAAAAGACTACTCCCACTCGATGGTGGCGGGCGGTTTCGACGAGATGTCGTACACCACCCGATTGATCCCGCGCACCTCGTTGCAGATGCGGCTCGAGATCTTCCCGAGCACGTCATACGGCAAGCGGGCCCAGTCAGCGGTCATGCCGTCGACCGAGGTCACCACGCGAACCGCGCAGGTCATCTCATACGTGCGCTCATCGCCCATCACGCCCACGCTCTGCACCGGGAGCAGCACGGCAAACGCCTGCCACGTCTCCTTGTAGAGCCCGGCCGCGTTGATCTCCTCGAGCACGATCACGTCGGCCTTCCGGAGGATGTCGAGGCGCGCCTCGGTCAGATCGGTGATGACCCGAATGGCGAGACCCGGCCCGGGGAACGGATGCCGCGACACCATCTCGTCAGGCAGACCCAGCTCACGGCCCAGCACGCGCACTTCATCTTTGAACAGCTCGCGCAGCGGCTCGATCAGCGCGAGCTTCATTTTCTCGGGCAGCCCGCCGACGTTGTGGTGGCTCTTGATGGTCGCCGACTTGCCCACCACGGAGACCGACTCGATCACGTCGGGGTACAGCGTGCCCTGCGCGAGGAACTTCGCATCGGTGAACTCACCTGCGGCCTCTTCGAACACCGAGATGAACTCGTAACCGATGGTCTTCCGCTTCTTCTCGGGGTCCGTCACCCCGGCCAGCTTGCCGAGGAACCGCGCCCGCGCATCGATGGTCTTGAGCGGCACGTGGAAGCGGCCGGTGAACAGCGCCTCGACCTGCTCGCGCTCGGCGTGCCGGAGCAGCCCGTTGTCGACGAAGATGCACTGAAGCCGATCACCGATCGCCCGGTGCAGCAGGAGCGCAGCGACCGAGCTGTCGACGCCGCCCGACAACCCGCAGATCACCCTGCCCGTCTCACCGACCTTGGCGCGGATCTCCTGGATCGACTCCTCGATGAAGCTCTTCATCGTCCAGTCGCCCTTCACCTTGCAGTCGGTGAAGAGAAAGGCGCGCAGCATCTCTTTGCCTTCAGGCGTGTGGACCACCTCGGGGTGAAACTGCACGCCGTAGAGAGGCTTGGTCTGGTGCGCCGCGGCGGCGAACGGCGCGCTGGGCGTCGTGCCGATGGCCACGAAACCGGGAGGCAGCGCCTCGACGCGGTCACCGTGGCTCATCCACACCTTGAGCTGGGTGCCTGCCTTGAAGGCGGCGAAAGGGCCGCGGGCCGAGCTGACCTCGACCTGGGCGGGCCCGAACTCGCGGTGGGCGCTCTTGTCGACCCGGCCCCCGAGCATCTTGGCCATCAGCTGCAGGCCGTAGCAGACGCCCAGTACGGGCAGGCCGAGCTCGAACAGCTCAGGGGCGCACATCGGGGCGCCGGCCTGCTCGACCGACATGGGGCCGCCCGAGAGAATGATGCCCTGCGGGTTGAAGGCTTTGATTTCAGCGGGGGTCAGGTTGTGACGCTGGATTTCGCAGTAGACGCCCAGTTCGCGCACCCGGCGCGCGATGAGCTGGGTGTACTGGCTACCGAAATCGAGGATCAGGATCTTCTCGTGAGTGGCGTGCACGGTGAGGCTCCGGGATCAGTCGTTGACGAACGCCCTTATCCCTTCAACACTCTCGCGCCAATGAGCAAGCGCATCCTGACCATTGTGGCGACCGCCCTGCTTTTCACCGGCTGCGTAAAAGAGATCTCGAGTGACGATCGCCTCGACCGGGAGACGAAGCGCAGTGAAGCGCTCACCTCATCGACGGCCGGCGACCTGGTGAAGATGAAGTGCGACGACATCACGTCGGAGCTCTCGAAGGCGCGTGATGACTCCGCCCCGGAAGAAAAGCGGATCGGCATCTACACGGACCTGTTCGATCAGGTGAAGGACCGCACGGCCAAGTTCGAAGACGCGCTCTCGCGAAACCCCGACCTGGCCTACCAGGAAGGCAGCCAGGAGATCATCGCGGCACGCGACGGCTGCATTCAGTCGCAGGCCGACGTGCGGCTCGACTTCGAAGGGCTCGTTCGCGAGATCATCAACCTGCCGGTGGTCGACGAGTACCGTGACGGCAAGCCGGTGAAGGCGGCGCGCCTGAGCTTCGACACTCTGCGCAGCGCGATCGAGAAGCTGGCGCTGGACGACAAAGACTCACTGCTGACCCGCCTGTCGAACGCCGAGAAGACGGTCGAAGTGAAGGACACGAAGCGCAAGCGCGACAAGTGAGCGAATCGGCCCCTCACCCCAACCCTCTCCCCGCTGCGCAGGGAGAGGGAGCACTTCATTCCCGACGATAGTTGGGAGCCTCTTCCGTGATGATCACATCGTGCACGTGGCTCTCCTTGAGCCCGGCCGACGTAATCTGAACGAAGGTGGCCTTGTTCTGCAGCTCCTCGATGTCCTTGGCGCCGCAGTAGCCCATGCCGGCCCGCAGCCCACCGAGCAGCTGAAACACATTCATCCCGACCGTGCCCTTGTACGGAACGCGGCCCTCGATGCCCTCAGGCACGAGCTTCTTCTCGTCCTGCACGCCGCTCTGAAAATACCGGTCCTTCGAGCCCTGCTTCATGGCGCCGAGAGAGCCCATGCCGCGGTAGGCCTTATACGAGCGGCCCTGGTACAAAATCGTGTCGCCCGGTGACTCCTCAGTGCCGGCAAACAGCGATCCGACCATCACTGAGTTCGCACCCGCCGCGATCGCCTTCACCACGTCGCCCGAGTACTTGATGCCGCCGTCAGCGATGATCGGCACGCCGCTCCCGGCCGCCGCGCGAGCGCAGTCATCGATGGCCGTGACCTGAGGCACGCCGACACCCGCCACCACACGAGTCGTACAGATCGACCCCGGCCCGATGCCGACCTTCACCGCGTCGACACCCGCATCGATCAACGCCCGGGTCGCCTCGCCGGTCGCGACGTTGCCGGCCACCAGGTCCCACGAGCCTTTGAAGTTCTTCCGCAGATCGCGAATCGAATCGATCACGCCACGCGAGTGACCGTGCGCGGTATCGACCACCAGAATATCGACCCCTGCCTTGATCAACGCTTCGACGCGGGCATCGCGATCCGCGCCCACGCCGACCGCCGCCGCGACCATCAGCCGCTGCTTCGAGTCCTTCGCGGCGTTCGGGTACACCCGGCGCTTCTCCACGTCCTTCACCGTCATCAGGCCGCGCAGCTCGCCGGCCTCGTTCACCACCAGCAGCTTCTCGATGCGGTTGGAATGAAGCAGCTCGATCGCGCCTTCCTGGGTGACGCCCTCACGCGCTGTGATGAGCTTCTTCGTCATCACCTGGTGCACCGGCTGATTGAGGTTCTTCTCGAAGCGAACATCACGGCTGGTGATGATGCCGACCAGCTTCTTCCCCTCGACCACCGGGATGCCGTTGATGCCGTGCTCGCGCATCACCTCGACCACCCTCGACAGCGGCGCGTCAGGGCCGATGGTGATGGGGTCGACCACGATGCCGGTCTCGTGCTTCTTGACCTTGAGCACCTCGGCCGCCTGCAGCTCGGGGCTGAAGTTCTTGTGAATGACGCCGATGCCGCCTTCCTGGGCCATCGCGGTGGCCATGCGGGCCTCGGTGACGGTGTCCATCGCGCTGGAGAGCAGCGGAATGGGGATCCGCAGGTTCCGGGTGACCTTGGTGAACAGCTCGACCTGGTGCGGGAGAACTGAGCTCTCCGCGGGCAGGAGCAGAACGTCGTCGAAGGTCAGACCCAGGCGGATGTTCGGAGTCAGCATGTCGAGCCTCTAGACAACTTGAGGGCCGAACGGAAGCAGGCCGCCGACCGGAATGACTGGTCTTTTCCAGCAGCGGGTCCTATTCGGGTTCCGTTGTGTCCACCGACAACAAGCCCATTGGCCTTTCGGTGCGCCTGCCCTTCGCGACGGCTGAAGACTTCCTCGCGAAGTACGGGGCCAACCTGACGAGAGGGGGCATCTACCTCCGCTCCAAGTCACTGAAGAACCCGGGCACTTCGGTGCTCCTGGAGATCAAGATCGAGACGGGAGCGCGGGTGCTCTACGCCTCGGCGGTCGTCGCCTACGTCACCGGCAACAAGGGCGAAGGCGTCACGGGCATGGGCTTCAAGTTCATCACCCTCGACGCGGTGAGCCGGCGGTTCCTCGAGTCGGCCTCTGCAGCGATGCCGCACGCGCGTTCGTCGGATCCGCCGATCCCCAGGAACGTGGGGCCGATCGACACCAGCCCCGACGCCATCCCGCCCGAGCCGCCAGCAGCCTCCCAGGCCCAGGCCCCCCTGCCCTCAGAGCTCGCCGGCCGGTTGCTGGTGCAAGGCGACACCACGCAGGTGAAGGCGCCCGCCTTCGAGGCTGCGCCTGAGCCCCCGCGCACCGGGCCCATCATCGGCATCGATCTGGGCACCACGAACTCCTGCGCGGCGATCGTGCGCGACGGCAAGCCGATGCTGTTGAGCTGGAAAGACGGCCAGGCGCTGGTGCCGTCGATGATCGCGCTCACGCCGCGTGGTCAGCTCGTGGTCGGTGCCGCCGCCAAGAGCCAGCTCACCATCAACCCGAAGTGGGTCGTCTACGGCTTCAAGCGCCTCATCGGCCGGCCGGTGGACTCGCCCGAAGTGCGCGAGCTGCTCAAGCGTTTCCCGTACGAGGTGGTGCCCACCGAAGACGGCGAGTGCGCGGTGCAGCTGGGTGATCGGGCGTACCGGCTCGAGGAGCTCTCTGCCTTGCTGCTGCGCGAGCTCAAACAACTCGCAGAACACCGCCTCAACGAGCCCGTTCACCGCGCGGTGATTACCGTGCCTGCCTGGTACTCCGAGCGGCAGCGTGAGGCCGTGCGTGAAGCTGGCCGCCTCGCGGGTTTCCACGTCGAGCGCATCGTCAACGAGCCGACCGCGGCTGCGCTCGCCTGGGGCCATTCGCATCGCAAGCCGCAGCGGGTGCTGGTCTACGACCTGGGCGGCGGCACCTTCGACGCGTCGGTGCTCGAGTACACCGAGGCCGTCTACGAGGTGGTCTCCACGGGCGGCGACACGTTCCTGGGCGGCATCGACTTCGACTCCGCGATCGTCACGCAGTTGATGAGCGACTTCGAGGAGAAGACCGACACCATCTTCACCGATCGGGTGGCGATTCAGCGCGTGTACGACGCCGCCGAGCGCGCGAAGATCGCGTTGTCGAACCTCACCGAAGCGCGCATTCACGTGCCCTTCGTCTCGGTGGTGAACGGCAAGCCCGTCGACCTCGACGTCACCCTGACCCGGCAGCAGCTCGAGCGAATCACCCGGGCGATCGTCGATCGCACCATGGAGGTCTGCCAGGAGGTCATTCGCAACCGCACCCTGCGCGCCGATCAGATCGACGAGATCGTGCTGGTCGGTGGCCAATCGCGCGCGCCGCTGGTGCAGGAGCGCATCAAGCTGCTCTTCGGCCGCCAGCCGGTGATGGTGGGCAACCCGGAAGAAGCGGTCGCGCTCGGTGCCGCGCTGCTCGCCGATGCGTTGGAAAAGAAAGCGGGGCTGCTGCTCATCGACGTGTTGCCGATGTCGATCGGCATCGGCCTGCCCGGCGGGCGGTTTCACCCGATCATTGCGCGCAACACCTCTTTGCCGACCACGCGCAAATACCAGATGGTCACCACGCGCGAGAATCAGAAGACGCTCGAGCTGCCGGTCTTCCAGGGCGAGGCCACGCGTGCCGGTGAGAACACCTGGCTGGGCAACTTCAAGGTGACGGATCTCCCGCCGGGGCCGCGAGGTTCGGTCGCGATCGAGCTGAGCTTCGAGCTGAGCAACGAGTGCCTGCTGACCATCACGGCGAAAGAGGAGTCGACCGGAAGGCGGATCGTCTCTCAGTTCGCCACGCGTGACACGCCGGCCAACGTGAAGGAGCACATCCGCGCGATGGAAGAGGACACCGACCCCGAGGTCGACGTGTTCCAGCCCCGCGGGGTGCTCGGTTGGCTCAAGCGCTTATTCAAGTGAACAAGTAAGTGGAACGAGGTCCCCTCTCCCTTCGGGCGAGAGGGAGCTACTTCCGGGCCCGATTGGCCATCTTCTCGCGCTCACCGAGCGCCGCCTGCAGGTACTTCCCGGACAATTTTCGGCCAATCAACTCCTGAGCAAGCTCACCCGCCTCGACGAGCTTACCGAGATCGATCCCCGTCTCGACGCCCATGCCCTGAAGCATGAACACGAGATCCTCTGTAGCCAGGTTCCCCGCCGCGCCAGGCGCATACGGGCACCCACCCAACCCACCGATGCTCGCGTCGAACGTGGTGACGCCCATGCTCAGGCCCACCAGCGCATTCGCCAGCGCCGTCCCGCGCGTGTCGTGCAGGTGGAGCGCGATCTGCCCCAAACCCACGACCTTCGAGACCTCACCGACGATCTCCGCGGTCTGACTCGGAGTGCCCACCCCGATCGTGTCACCCAGCGACAGCTGGTAAAACCCGATGTCCGCCAGCTGCTTCACCACCTCGACCACCCGGGCCACCGGCGTGATGCCCTCATACGGGCAGCCCCACACGGTCGACAGGTAGCAGCGCACCCGCATGCCGGCCGCGCGCGCGCCATTGGCGACCTCGCGAGCGGTGCTGATCGCGTCAGCGACCGACTTGTTGATGTTCTTCTGCGAGTGGCTCTCGGTGACCGACAGGAACACCGCCGCCTCTTGAAGCCCGGCCGCGCGCGCCCGCTCGAGGCCCTTCAAGTTGGGCACGAGCGCGGTGAACACCACACCCTCCCGCCGCGGCACGAGGCCGATGAGCTTCTCCGCGTCAGCCAGCTGCGGAATCCACCGGGGAGAAACGAACGAGGACACCTCGATGCGCTTGAGGCCTGAGCCGACCAGTGCCTCGATCAGCCGCGCCTTGTCGGCGGTGGCGAGCGTGCGCAGCTCGTTCTGCAGCCCATCGCGGGGCCCGACCTCATAGACCTCGACCCGCTTGGGGATCGCTCCGAGTGGGTTGGTCATCGTCATGGGGACTTCTTCGCTCCGACAATCACGTCTGTGGAGGATTCGTTTAACGGCGCGCCATCGAGGCCGCCGACCGACCACGCCACCTCAAACCCCGCTTCTGCCAGCAATCCGCGCCATTCCTCGAGGTCATAGTAACGGATGAAGAACGGTGCCTCCATGAGTCGACCATCGGGGAGCTGCAGAGAGCGATGAATTTCGTCGCGTTTCTTCTGCGGGTTGAAAACGGCGCGCTCCTTGAGGTGACTGCCATCGGGGAGCGGTCCGTCGTACCCCGCCTCTGGCTGGGCGATCGCGCGGTCGAGGTGAGAGCCCTGAATGACCAGCGCGCCGCCGGGGGCCACGCACCGGCTGAGCTCCGCGAGGATCAGGGGAACCTGATCGTCTTCGAAGGTGCCCATGGAGTTGTACCAACACCACGCGCCCCGAAAGCTCGCGGTGCGGTACGGCAGCGCGCGGAAGTCACCCCGCACCACCGGCCCGAAGGTCTTCGCCTCAGCCAGAGAGAGCGGGTCGCGATCGATGCCGAACGCGGGGACCTGCGCCAGGTGCCGGCCGTGACCACAGCCGAGATCGAGCAGGCGGCCTTCGGGCAGGTTGGTGCGCAGGAAGCGGGCTTCGGCTTCGGTGACGACGTCGGAGAGGAACGGGCGGGTCGAGCGCAGATACAGCTCGCCGAAGAACGGGCCGCTCACCGTTCGCCCCGAGAGCAGTCGAGGGGCCACCTGGAGGACCGGCGTTTCATGAGTCGTCGGCCAGCTCGTCCTCATCCAACTCGACGCGAGACCGGTCGACATCGAGATCTCCCTGAATGTCCCAGGTGAGCTTCACGCCCTGAGGGAGCGCGAGAAAACGCACCAGCTCAGGCGCGCGGCGCGCGAGATCGGCCAGCGACATCACGCCGTTCTCTCCCGAGTCACCCTCGACGGTGCTGCGAAAGCGCCAGCCGCTGTCTTTCGAGTTGGCCGACTCTTCGCGCATCGCCACGAGGCTCTTGAGCTCGGTGATGAAGCCCTTCACCTGGGCCGTGCTCGAGGAGTGCGGCGCGTCGCCGGAGAGATCCAGCTCCTCCAACAACGTGCGCTGTTCGAGCGCGCGGCGCAGCGGAATGGTCAGGTCTTCTCGCAGGTCGGCGTGGCCCGGAGGGAACGCGTGCACTTCGAGCACCCCGACGCCCGGAAAGAGCTCTTCGGGGATCAGCTTCTGAATCAACGGCGGGTGCCACCCGCGGAAGGGGCCCCCTGCACTGCCTTCGGCGGAGAAGAACGAGATGCGGTCGAACCCGAACGACATCGACTCGCCGTGTGAGATGCGCTTCTTGTGATCGAGCAGCCAGTCAGCGAGATGGCCGCACATCAACGCGGCCTCTTCGATGAGCGCGGGGTCGGTGAACTCGAAGGTGATCTCGCGCTGACCCAGCTTGGCGAAACCCAGCGTCTCGGCGCGCAGGCCCCTGTCGCCCATCTCGGTGAAGCCGACCGAGAACAGGTCTTCGGCGAGCAGGTCCTCCGGGAGCGATTCGCTCGCGGTCTCCAGCGGAAACGGAGCGAGCCTCAAGATGTCGAGCCCGACGCCCTTGGCGCCCGCGGTCGCGCGCAGCACGGCCATGCGCACTTCGCTGAAGAAGGTCTCCGCCCGCCCGTGCAGCTTGCGGGTGAAGCCCAGCAGGAAGCCTCGCTTGAGCTTCACGCGCGAGAAGATGTTCGCGTGAGGGCCGAAGAGTTCGTCTTTCGGGCCGGGGAGGATGAGGGTTCCCATCTCGCCGAGGAACACATCGGTGGCGGTGGGCGAAGGGAACGAGTCGTGGAGACTCTCTCCCTCGGTGTAGATCGCGAAGAAACAGCTGAGTGTCGGCACGTCGAGGTGAATTGTACGCGCTGGGCTCGTCGGCGCGAGGACTCTGACCGGGGTCACCCCGAAAAAAAGAGCTCAGACCCCAAAAATTGCGAGCAACGCGTCTGCAGCTGAGGTTGGCGTCATGCGCCCCGCGCGAACCTCGGCTTCCAGGCTCGGCAGCTTCTGGGCGACTTCAGGGTGGTGGCGGAAGGCGAGGTCGAGCCGTTCACTGATGAGCGACCACATCCACGAGCGCTGCTGTTCGTGACGCAGCTCGGCAAGGCCGCCCGATTTCTCCAGCGCGGCGCGGTGGTCACCGACGATGGCCCACAACGCGTCGATGCCGTCGCCGGTGCGAGCGGAGATGGCAACGGCCTGCGGTTCCCAGTCGCCCCGTTTGCGAGGCACGTAGCGGAGCGCAGCCTTGAGCTCGCCGAGCGCGACGCGGGCGAGTGCGGCGCCCTCCCCGTCTGACTTGTTCACGGCGATGAGGTCGGCGAGCTCGAGCACGCCCTTCTTGATGCCCTGCAGCTCGTCACCCGCCCCGGGGAGCATGAGCACGAGGAAGCAGTCGACCATCTCTGCGACGGCGGTCTCGCCCTGCCCGACGCCGACGGTCTCGACGAGCACCACGTCGAAGCCGGCTGCTTCGCAGAGGAGCATCGTCTCACGGGTTCGCCGCGCGATGCCGCCGGGGGTGAGGCCGCTGGGTGACGGTCTGATGAACGCTTGGGGCTCGAGGGAGAGCCGGGCCATGCGCGTCTTGTCGCCGAGGATCGACCCGCCCGAGATGCTGCTGGTGGGGTCGATCGCGAGCACGGCGACCTTGTTGCCTTGCTCGAGCAACTTCATGCCGAGCGCGTCGACGAAGGTGCTCTTCCCAACGCCGGGAACGCCGGTGATGCCCACCCGCCTGGCCGCCCCTGTGAAGGGAAGCAAACGGGTCAACAGCGCCTGAGCGAGCACGCCATCGTCGCGATCACGGCTCTCGATCAAGGTGATCGCCTGAGCGAGCACGCCGCGATCGCCGGAGCGAACGCCGGCCTCAAACGCAGAGAGAGAAAGCCGGGGCCTTTTCACGAAAAACTCAGGCTCAAGCGCCCCCTCACCCCGAGGGGGTGAGGGTTGGGGAGAGGGCAGACGCGCCTTCCAGGCGGTCAATCAGCGAGATCGCCGCATCGGCAATCACAGTCCCAGGACCAAAAATCTCAGCCGCACCCGCCGCCCTCAGTGGCGCGTAGTCGTCGGGAGGAATCACCCCGCCCACCACCACCAAAATATCGGGCCGACCCCGAGCAGCGAGCGCCGCCCGCAGCGCCGGAACGAGCGTCATATGCCCCGCCGCCAGCGAGCTCGCCCCGATGATGTGCACGTCATTCTCGACCGCGGCCTGAGCCGTCTCATCGGGAGTCTGGAACAGCGGCCCGATATCGACATCGAACCCGAGATCCGCGAACGCCGAAGCGATCACCTTCTGCCCGCGGTCATGACCATCCTGGCCCATCTTCGCGACGAGAATGCGCGGCCGCCGGCCCTCGCGATCCAGGAACGCCTTGGTGCGCGAGCGAACACCGAGCACCGCCGAAGAGTTCTCACCCACCTCGCCACTGTACACGCCGGAAATGGCGCGGGTCTCCGCCTGGTGACGGCCCCACGCCTTCTCGAGAGCCATGGAGATCTCACCGACGGTCGCGCGAGCGCGAGCAGCCTCCACCGCCAACTCGAGAAGATTTCCGGGAGCACCCTTCGCGCACGCGGTGAGCGCGTCGAGCGTACGAGTGACCGCCGCCCCATCACGTTCACGGCGCAGCTTCTCGAGCCGCTCAATCTGAGTCTTGCGCACGGCCGCGTTGTCGACCTTGAGCACCGCGACGGGCGCCTCATTGGTCGGCTTGAACCGATTGACGCCGACGATCACCTGCCGGCCGGAGTCGATGCGAGCCTGAGTGCGCGCCGCCGCCTCTTCGATGCGCAGCTTCGGAACGCCGGCTTCGATCGCCTTCACCATGCCGCCGAGGCTCTCGATCTCATCGATGTGCTTCTGCGCGCGCGCCGCGAGCTCATGCGTGAGGCGCTCGACGTAATAGCTCCCGCCCCAGGGATCGACCGGCCGCGTGGTGCCCGACTCCAGCTGCAGCTGCAGCTGCGTGTTGCGAGCAATGCGCGCCGAAAAGTCCGTCGGCAACGCGAGCGCTTCATCGAGTGAGTTGGTGTGAAGGCTCTGCGTGTGACCCTGCGTCGCGGCCATCGCCTCGATGCAGGTGCGGATCACGTTGTTGTGAACGTCCTGCGCGGTGAGCGACCAGCCGCTGGTCTGGCAGTGCGTGCGCAGCGCGAGGCTCTTGTTGCTCTTGGGATTGAAGGTCGCCATCAACCGCGCCCACAGCAGCCGGGCTGCGCGAAGCTTCGCGACCTCCATGAAGAAGTTCATGCCGATGGCGAAGAAGAACGACAGCCGCGGCGCGAACGAGTCGACGGGCATGCCCGCCGCGATACCGGTGCGCACGTACTCGAGGCCGTCGGCGAGCGTGTAGCCGAGCTCCAGGTCGGCGGTCGCTCCGGCTTCCTGCATGTGGTACCCGGAGATCGAGATCGAGTTGAACTTCGGCATCTTCTTCGAGGTGAACGCGAAGATGTCGGCCACGATCTTCATCGAGGGTGCGGGCGGGTAGATGTACGTGTTCCGCACCATGAACTCTTTGAGGATGTCGTTCTGGATGGTGCCGGCGAGCTTCTCCGGTGAGACGCCCTGCTCTTCTGCCGCGACGATGTAGAGCGCGAGGATCGGCAAGACCGCGCCGTTCATGGTCATCGACACGCTCATCTTGTCGAGCGGGATGCCGTCGAACAGCAGCTTCATGTCGAGGATGGAGTCGATCGCCACGCCAGCCATGCCCACGTCGCCGGTGACGCGCGGATGATCGGAGTCGTAGCCACGGTGCGTCGCGAGATCGAACGCGATGGAGAGCCCCATCTGCCCAGCCGCGAGGTTGCGCCGGTAGAACGCGTTCGAGTCTTCCGCGGTGGAGAACCCGGCGTACTGCCGCACGGTCCACGGCTGGCGAACGAACATCGTGGAGTACGGCCCGCGCAGATACGGCGGGAAGCCCGGCATGGTGCCGAGGTGGTCCACGCCTTCGAGATCGGCGGCGTTGTAGCGGGCGCGATGCGGAATGCCTTCAGGCGTGTCCCAACCGGGGATGACGGGATCTGCCGGAGGGCTCGCCTTGACGGAGTCGAAGTCGATCGTGCTGAAATCGGGAAGGTGTTTCATGACAGCACCTCGTTGAGCGTGGTGATGACGTCGCAGCCCACGAAGATGAAGCCGTCGATGCTCGCCTTCCGGAGCTCCGCCTCGAGCGTGCCTGGCTTGCCGGCCATCAAGATCTTCTGACACCCGGCGGCTCGCAGCGCCTTTACGCGCGTGACGGCCTCGGCGGCGTACTGCTCGTCGGTGCCACACAGGCAGACGATGCGCGCGTGCTCGTTCCTTGCGCTCTCGCGCGAATGAATACCGCCCGCGGCGAAGAAGCCGGTGGCGAAGCCGACGCGCGGGCGGGATGCAGCGAAGTCACCGAGCGTGAGCAGCACGGCTTCGATGGGGTACGGCGAGTTCTCCACCTTCACCCGCAGCAGCTCGAACTGTTCCGAGTCGCGGTGGCCCATGGTGGTGACGGCGATCGGCGCGCTGGGCAGCTTCTCGGTGAGGTTGGCGAACTCGGAGACGCCCAACACCGGAGCACGGCGCTTCGAGAGCAGCTCGAGCCGCGCCTGCCAGGACGCCTCGAGGCGGGCTTCGAGTTTTCCTGAAGCACGCAGGGCCTCGATGCCGCCCTCCTTCTCGAACGCCTGGAAACGCTTCCACGCTTCTCGCGCGAGCGCGTCGGTGTACGTCTCGAGGTAGTACGAGCCCGCGGCAGGATCCGACACGCGGCCCAGTGAGCTCTCGTCTCTCAGCACGAGGCCGGTGTTCCGGGCGACGCGGCGGGCGAGCGCAGAAGGTTCTCCGAGCACCAGGTCGAAGGACAACGGCGTGACGAGGTCTGCGCCACCGAGCACCGCGGAGAAGACCTGCGTGGTGCCGCGCAGCATGTTCACCCAGGGATCGCGCTGAGTGAGCGTGCGGAAGGAGCAGACGGCGTGAATCAGAGTGCGCCCTGCTTCGGCCTTCGCGGCGGCGAGCAGCTTCTGCCAGACCACCCGCAACGCGCGCACCTTGCAGAGCTCAGCGAAGGTGTCGCGGCCGACGGCGATCTGCACCGCGAGCTGCTTGCCGGCCTGCGCGGGCGTGAGTCCTGCAGAGATCATCGTCTCGAGATACGCAGCCCCGGTGGAGAGCGCGAAGGCGAGCTCGTCCGCCGAGTCAGCGCCCGCGTCGTGGTAGCGCAGCGTGGAGACCATCGCGGCGACCCCATTCGGGAACTTCTCCGAGACGCGTTTGGCCTGGTCAGGTGCACCGATCAGCGCGAACCGAAGATCCGATCGAGCGTCTTGAGGGAGCGCCCCATCGATCACGAAGAAGGCATCACGTGCCTTCACTCCGCTCAGCGCCTCGGCGGACAGCCACAGACCCTCTGCCCCGTTGTCGAGGTCGTCGGTCATCGTGGGCTCGTGGCGCATCACGATCTTGAACGGAGCACCGGCACCGATCGCGTGAGTCTGAGGCGCCTCGGTGTAGAGCGGCGCGATCGAAAGACCTTCAGCGGTCTTGAAGACCAGCGTCTTGTCGAACGAAGCGCCGGCCAGTTCTTTCTCGACCTGGGCGCGCCATTCAGCGGCATTGACTCGCGGGAACGTCATGTTCCCTTCATCCGTCAGAGTCCGGCTCGCGGCAAGGGGCTCGGCAGGTGCCAGCTTTGAGGCGGTCTCCTGCTCCAAGAAGAGCCAGCGATGCAGCCGACTGCAACTTTCAGTCACAAGGTGCACCGCACTAAGTGACGCTACTTTCGCTTCTTTCCTGTCGCCGGCTTGGGCGAGGCGGGGACACCCTTCGCGGCGACCTTAGTTTTAGGGGCCGGCGCTGCAGGCTTCCGATCTTGGGGGAAACTCCTCATGACAGGTTGAGGAGACCCTGCCCCGCGCACTCCCGGAACATGCCCCAGAAATCGCTCAACCACTGCAGCCAATGCCGGCCCGCGAGCCTCCTTTGTGTTCGCGCCGTCACGGACATATGCAACATCACCGACAAAAGAAATCGCGCGCTGGGCAGGAACCCGAACACGAATCACCGACAACCCCTTGTATTCAACACAATCGATCGCAGAAAGCACCTGCGTCTTCAGTGGATCGGTGAGAGCAGAATTCCGAATCGCATTCGAAAACTGCTCTACATGGCGCTCGAGTTGAATACCAAGCAACTTTGCTTCGCGGTCCACTCCAACCACGAACCTATCGCCAATCGGAATGGCAGCCACACCATCAAGTGCGAGAACACGATCGGCATCAGCCTTCTTGTCTGCGACTCCCACAAACAAAAAGCCATCCGCCTCAGGCCCAACGTTCGCAATCGCACAAATCGTGTTCGACAGTCGACTCATGAGTTCCTGGTCCGCAATTCGACCAGTCGGAGCAAGGGTGCATAGGCCCTGCTTGCACTCGTAGCGGGACGACTCGATGCGAGACCTGCGGATTGAGTTTTCGAAGTCCAGAGCGAGACCGGGGCCATGAAGCAACGCAGGGGGAGTCTTCTTCACGAAAAAATCATCCAGCAACCCGCGCGTGATTCTAATGTTTTGCTGTCGCCCCTCGGTTGTCGTGTAGTGCGACTGGTGGTCCAACTTGCCAGCCAGTCCACGAAGCGAACCGACCAGTTCTGTCGGATCGTCCGGCGAACGACCATGAGTAACCATGAAATCAAAGAACGTCATGAAAACCGCATAGAATTCGGTCTTTATTGGGTTTCCCGACGAACTTGTGCGTACCGCATTCCGCAGGCAATTAGCGTCCGCGCTATACGCCTCCAGCGTGTCCCTGAGAACCGACAGAACTGTCTTTATTTCATGCGAAAGTCTGTCGGAGCCATACTTCGAAAGCCGGTTCTCCAAATCAAGCTGAAGCTTGCTTCCGAGTGAGTAGGCTTGATCGAGCTGCTCTCGGCTAAATGCAAAAGGTTCCTCCAGGAGAATCGACGCCGCAATATCCGCAAGCAATTGCTCGTCTTCGCTGTCGCGTAATTGGGCACGCAAGAGAATCCCTTGCCGGCACCAAAAAGTGTCGTCGGCCCGTACTCCATAGCCTTGCTGCTCGCGTTCCGTCTCAATGCTAATCTGCGGCATCTGCGCCAAAAGCAGAACATCGGCAGAAGTGTCGCCACGAATCTCAGCGCTAGTCCGTCTTACGAGGTCGGCAAAGGCGGTGCTGACGCCGGCTTGCCTGGTTTCTTGGGGGCTGAGATGTTTGCCATTCGAGTTGATTCGGCCAAAAACTGAATTGACCTGATCGTCGCTTTTGGCAGGAAAGGTCGTTACAGCTAGATTGTAGTCCAGGAAGTCGGCACAGTCATCTGGCGTGAGCAGGTCAACACCATCTCTTGGCGTAAACTTGCCGTCCTTTGCGGCCTGATTGGCACGCGGGAACTCGCGAATATCGAAATAGTGTCCGCCGAGATCGAATGCCATTTCAATGAACGTAAAGATTGCATTTAGTCGTTGCATTCCATCAATTATTTCAAAAGATGCCAGCCCGCCTCCGCTCACCCTCTCCGCCAATAGAATCAAGGGAATTGGGAACTCAGATCGGATGCTGTCAATCAGGCGCTGCTTCTCTTCTACCGTCCAAACTAGCTTTCGCTGATAGCGACGATTGACGACGAACCGATCATCCCGATAGAGCCGGTAAGCTTCCTGCAGACTCATACCCTTCGGCGTAATGCTCATCTTGAGACCCCCAAACGAGATGGGTTGAGAACCTACAACAAAAACCACGTCTTGACCTAGGGTCTTTCGGGTCTGCCAGTCTGCCAAACGCAGTCCTATTAACTGGCGCGCTCCCCGCTCGAGGCTCAAGTGGCCGGCATGGATGAGGCGCAAAGGGAGGCAGAATCTTCTTTCGATAGGCCGGCGATAAATCACCGACTTGCGCTCGGCTTCCCAGGAAGTTAATTAATGGTTGTTGTGCGTTGTGAATGGGGGTTGTCGATAAATCTACATTGATTTTCTCGGTGGCCGCGTCGCCGGAAGCGCCGTTCTTCACGCATGCTGAACGGGTTGCACTCGCGCTGACCGAGGCCACCACGCGCATCAGTGATCGCTCCGATCCGGTGCCTGACGCGATCTGGGACGAGGTGTGCCGGTTCTTCGACGAGACCCAGCGATGGGCGCTCGTGTTCAACATCGCGTTCATCAACTTCTGGAACCGGACGAACGTGGCTACTCGGCAGATCGCCGGAAGCGGTTGGTAGAGAGGATCCCAAGGATTCCGTCAGCTGAGTCGACTCGGACGATCTCAGCTCCCTCTCCGTCTGCACTCAGGGTGGCTGCAACCCAGAGCGCCTCTGCCCTCGTCCCGACTGCAATGACTCCGTCACGGTCTGAGACCAGCGGCCAGGTTTCAACGACGCCCAAGTGAAGTAACGAAGCAATGGCTCGGGCGAAGCCACGCCGGCTCGCGTTCCGAAGCCCCCAAACGCCGTCTCTCGACAGCAAGAGTTCCCGCACTTCGGGTGGAGGAATGCCGTCACCGTCCACTTCCATTCGCGCGTGGCAGGCCCTGCAACTGGAGGACTGGCTCCAGACCAGACGCTTCGTCACGAACGAGGCCTGAGTGATGACCTCCCAATCATGATCTGAATCGCAGTTGGGACGCATGTCCGGTTCAGATGTTGCGGCGTCTGCGACCCGAGGTGAAGCGACGAGTGGCCAGCAGCAGCGTCCCCAGCAGCCATGGGGTCACGCCGACGCTCGCGCAGCTTTGGCGGCAAGCCATCTCAGCAGTCAGCTCCACTGCAGGAGGCCGCTCTTGAACACCGGGGAGTTCCAACTGGAGCTTGATGAGCCAGGTCTGAAGCGTGTTGTTGGACTCCCCTGCCCACTCGAGGTCGCAGAGCCGCGTCAGGTCGTCGACGAAGACGCGCGAGCCACCGTCGAATCTGCGGGCCAGTCGCCCGTAGTCGGTGCTTCGGCTTCGGCCGTTCACTTCGAGGTTGACCCTGGCCACGCTCAGCCACGGCCGAACGGAGTCATCGATGTCGATGACGAGCTCTCGGGTGCCATCGGGCTCGCCAGGTTCTACGAGGAGTGAGGGCACTCCGAACGTCTCTGGCAAGGGAGCCGGTTTGCCCACGCGCACTTCGGCGCCTGGCTCGAGGTCGCCACTGCAGTCCGAGGATGACTCGAGCCGGAATCGCTCGCCGGGGATCAGCGTGCCAGGCAGAAACAGCGTTGCGTTCCCATAGTCGCCCGTCGGTTGGAGTTCATCTGGCGCCGCTACCAGTGATTGAACGCCACCGTCGCTGTTCAGGCGCCGAATGAAGGGCGTCCACACGATCGTGCCGCCGTCTTGCGGGTCGAATCTCACGGAGGTCTTGCCGTGCGCGATCAGCGCCTGCGCATTCGCTGGCAGCGATTGTTGGTCGGCTGGCGCCAAGCGCTGGGCGCAATACTGAACCCTGGCGAACGCCGGCCCACTCAGCAGGACGGCGGAAACAAGCGTGAGGTTTCTAACGGCGATGAAGTGCACGGTGCTCGTTCAGCAGAGGGTGTGCCAAGTCGGCCCCTCACCCCAACCCTCTCCCCGCTGGCGCAGGGAGAGGGAGTCAGAGGTCACATGTTGCGACGGTACTGGCCTCCGACTTTGTAGAGGGCGCCTGAGAGTTGGCCGAGCGTGCAGACCTTGCAAGCTTCCATCAGCGCGGCGAACACGTTCCCGTTGTCGAGTGCCGCTCTTTGAATTGCGTCGAGCGTGGCGGGCGCGGTCGCGGCGTTGCGCTTCCAGAACGCGTCGCGTGAGGTGATCGCGTAGTCCTTCTCTTCCTTCGTCGCGCGGATCACTTCCGGCGGCTGCACCGTCGGCGAACCCTTCGGATCGAGGAACGTGTTCACGCCGATCAGCGGCAGCGAACCGTCGTGCTTCATCGTCTCGTAGTAGAGCGACTCTTCCTGGATCTTCGAGCGCTGGTACATGCGCTCCATCGCGCCCAACACACCGCCACGCTCGGAGATCGCGCGGAACTCGTTGAGCACCGCCGCCTCGACCAGGTCGGTCAGCTCTTCCACGATGAACGAGCCCTGTGTCGGGTTCTCGTTCTTCGACAGGCCGAACTCCTTGTTGATCACCAACTGAATCGCCAGCGCGCGGCGCACCGAGTCTTCGGTCGGCGTGGTGATCGCCTCGTCGTACGCGTTCGTGTGCAGCGAGTTGCAGTTGTCCATCAACGCCAGCAGCGCCTGCAGCGTGGTGCGGATGTCGTTGAACGCGATCTCCTGCGCGTGCAGCGAACGGCCAGAAGTCTGAATGTGGTACTTCAGCTTCTGCGAACGATCGTTGGCGCCGTACTTGTCGCGCATCGTCTTCGCCCAGATGCGCCGGGCCACGCGCCCGAGCACCGTGTACTCAGGGTCCATTCCGTTGCTGAAGAAGAACGAAAGGTTCGGCGCGAAGTCGTCGATGTTCATGCCGCGCGACAGGTAGTACTCGACGAAGGTGAAGCCGTTCGCGAGCGTGAAGGCGAGCTGGCTGACCGGGTTCGCCCCTGCTTCTGCGATGTGGTACCCGCTGATCGACACCGAGTAGAAATTCCGCACCTTGTTGTCGATGAAGTGCTGCTGGATGTCGCCCATCAGCCGCAGCGCGAACTCGGTGGAGAAGATGCAGGTGTTCTGCGCCTGATCCTCTTTCAAGATGTCTGCCTGCACCGTGCCGCGAACCGCTGACAGCGTCGCCGCGCGGATCTTTCCGTACACCTCGGGCGGCAACACCTCGTCACCCGACACGCCCAGCAGCATCAGGCCGAGTCCGTCATTTCCCTCGGGCAACGTGCCCTGGTACTTCGGGCGCGGAACGCCGCGGGCCTTGAACAGCTCGTCGATCTTCTTCTCGATCTCGGCAGTCTTGCCCTGCGCCTTGATCCACTTCTCGCACTGCTGATCGATCGCCGCGTTCAGGAAGAACCCCAGCAGCATCGGCGCAGGACCGTTGATCGTCATCGACACCGAAGTCGACGGGTCCGCCAGATCGAAGCCCGAGTAGAGCTTCTTCGCGTCATCCACGCTGGCGATCGACACGCCGGAGTTGCCGACCTTCCCGTAGATGTCCGGCCGCGGATCCGGGTCTTCTCCGTAGAGCGTCACCGAGTCGAAGGCCGTCGAGAGCCGCTTCGCCGCAAGGCCGCGTGAGACGTAGTGAAAACGCTTGTTGGTGCGCTCCGGGCCGCCCTCACCCGCGAACATGCGCGCCGGATCTTCTCCGTCACGCTTGAGCGGGAAGACGCCCGCAGTGAACGGGAACTGCCCCGGAGGACTCTCGCGCAGCAGCCACGTGAGCACGTCGCCCCAGTCTTCGTATTTCGGCAACGAGACCTTGGGGATCTTCAGGTGCGAGAGCGACTCGGTCACCAGGTCGAGCTCGATGATCTTCTCGCGCACCTGGAACTGGTACTTCGCCGCCGAGTACCGCTTCTTCGTCGCAGGCCACTCCGCCAGCAGCCGCTTGCAGTCGGGCAGCAGACGGTTCTCGAGTTCGCCGTAGAGCGCGACCAATTCACCGAGGAACGCGGGCTCGCCTTCGACCTTCTCGGTCACCTGCACTACGCCGCCAGCCGCCTTCGGCTCGACGATCTCCAGCTTCTTCTTGCCGACGTTGGCGCGCAGCAACTCGATGGTGCCGTGCAGCTGGTACATGCGCCGCGCGATGGCCGCCTGCGCGCGGACCACGCCGTCGTAGTCCTCACAGGTCTCGACGATCTCCGCGAGGTAGCGCGTGCGCTCGGGCGGAATGATCCACTTCTTCTCGCTCATGCCCGGCGTGACTTCGAGGTGCGACTCGAGCTTCACGCCCGTCTTCTTCGCGAGCACTCCGATGATCGCCCGGTACAGCTGGTTCATTCCGGGATCGTTGAACTGCGAGGCGATCGTTCCGTAGACCGGCACGTCTTCGTCTTTGCGATCGAACGCGTTGTGGTTGCGCTTCCACTGCTTGCGCACGTCACGCAGCGCATCGAGCGAGCCACGCTTGTCGAACTTGTTGATCGCCACGATGTCCGCGAAGTCGAGCATGTCGATCTTCTCGAGCTGCGTCGCGGCGCCATATTCCGCGGTCATGATGTACAGCGAGACATCGGCGTGATCCGTGATCTCCGTGTCGGACTGGCCGATGCCCGAGGTCTCCACCACGATCAGATCGAAGCCCGCCGCACGGCAGATCTCGATCGACTCACGCACGTGCTTGGAGAGCGCCAGGTTGCTCTGCCGCGTCGCGAGCGAACGCATGTACACGCGCGGGTCGTCGATCGAGTTCATTCGGATGCGATCGCCCAGCAGCGCGCCGCCCGTCTTGCGCTTGGAGGGATCGACCGAGATCACCGCCATCGTCTTGTCTTTGAAGTCCGTGAGGAACCGGCGGACCAGCTCGTCCACCAGGCTCGACTTGCCGGCGCCACCGGTGCCCGTGATTCCGAGAACAGGTACGCGTGCGTTCGACTGCGCGACCTCGGTGAGCGCGGTGCGCAGACCGTCTCCTGCGTCAGGGAAGTTCTCCGCGATGGTGATCAGCGAGCCCAGCGTCGAAGGATTGCGCTCACGCAGCTTCGGGAGCAGCGGCTTGAAGTCCGCCTGCCGCTTCTCGAAGTCGCACTGCTTGATCACGTCGTCGATCATGCCCTGCAGGCCCATCGCCCGGCCGTCGTCGGGTGAGTACAGGCGCGTCACTCCGTACTTGTGCAGCTCTTCGATCTCGGACGGGAGGATGGTGCCTCCTCCGCCGCCGAAGACCTTGATGTTCGCGTTCGCCTGCTTGAGCAGGTCGATCATGTACTTGAAGTATTCGACGTGACCGCCCTGGTACGAGGTGATCGCGATGCCCTGCACGTCTTCTTGAATCGCGCAGTGGACGATCTCGGCGACCGAACGGTTGTGACCCAGGTGGATCACTTCGGCGCCGGAGGACTGCATGATCCGGCGCATGACGTTGATCGCGGCGTCGTGGCCGTCGAACAGCGAGGCCGCGGTGACGATGCGGACGTGGTGACGAAGCTTGAAGGGTGCGACGGCTGGGGCTTGCACGCTGCGGGAATTAGCAGGCTCCCTCTCCCTGCGACAGCGGGGAGAGGGCTGGGGGTGAGGGGCATCTCCGGCGGAAGTGAGGCCCCAAACCCCGACCCTCTCCCCGCTCGCGCAGGGAGAGGGAGTTCTTCGT
>JAUYRZ010000110.1 GCA_030695565.1 Archangium sp. | reverse complement strand
CCGGCGGCGGCACTGCGACCGTCGGAGGCACTGCGACCGGCGGCGGCACTGCGACCGGCGGCGGCACAGCGACCGGCGGCGGCACTCCGACCGGCGGCGGCACTGCGACCGGCGGCGGCACTGCGACCGGTGGCGGCACTGCGACCGGTGGCGGCACTGCGGCTGGTGGCGGCACTGCCGCAGGCGGCGGCACCGCGACGGGCGACGGAACCGTCGTCATCAACAGCGGCGCCATGTGGGCCACCTCCCTGACGGTCTCGTTGACGCTCACCTCGTCGAGCGCCACCCAGATGCGCTTCTCAGACGACACCACCGTGTGGACGGCGTGGCAGCCCTTCAGCACCACGCGCAGCTTCACCTTCTCGCCCGGCGAAGGCGCGCGCACCGTGTACGCCGAGTTTCAAGACCCCACCGGGCCTGTCGTTCGCGTGTCAGACACCATTGCCGTCGACACGGTGAGGCCCGTGGCGACGCTCGACGTCGACAACGGCCGCAGGTCGACGAACCAGACCACGGTGAACCTCACCATCACTCCGTCTGAGACCCCGGTGCAGCAGGCCATCACCGTCGTCGCCGGCAGCGTGACGACCCCGACCACACCCGGCACCTTCACCGCGTTCTCCTCGCCCGTGTCGACGTACATCGGCACCGCGCAGACTTCGAAGAAGCTCTGCGTGTGGCTGCGCGACGCCGCGGGCAACGTCAGCGCGACGCCCACCGTCTACACCCTTCGGTACGACGTCACCGCGCCCACGCTTCGTTCGATCTCCCCCGGGCCCAACGCCACGGGCGTGCCGCGCGACGTACGCCCGGTCATCACCTTCGAAGAGCCGATGGACCCCGCCAGCATCACGGCGGCCAACGTGTCCATCTCGGGCTTGACCGCGACGCTGTCGTACGTGACCGACTTCAACGGCTGGCGCGCAGTGCTCACGCCCGCAGCGCCGCTCGCGGCGAACACCAGCTACACGATCACGGTCAGCAACGTGCGCGACGAGGCCGGCAACGTGCTCGCCAGCACCAGCACCACCCCGTTCACCACCGGCAGCTTCAGCGCGCTCTCCGGGCCCAGTGCGCCCAGCTCGCGCTCTCTCACGGCCACTGCGGGCGGGCGTACGCTCGTGGTCACCGAGGCGACTGGCGCCACCACTGAAGCGCGCGCCTCGGTCTTCGACGGAACCGGCTGGTCCTCCACCGTGCTCTCGAACGCCACCACCCACCAGATCGCCACCTTCGGAGCCGACTTCGCGGTGAGCTGGACCGGCCCCGGCGCACTCGCCGGATCGACCTCCGTGCTCGTCAACGGCCAGTGGACGCACGGTCTTCCTCCGGCGAACGGCTCGCTGGTGGGCACCTCGGGCGGCGCCTTGTTCAGCGTCTCGCCCATCTCGCAGAGCTTCCCGTTCTTCTTCACGGTCTCGGCCCTCGACGGCGGCGCGTGGCTGCAGACCGACGGAGGCGCAGGCGCGGTCGTCGGGACGCCGCCCGTGTTCGACACCAACGACGGCGGCCTGGCGGTCGTCTACGGGCGCTCGATCAACGCCACCAACTTCTCGGTGCTGACCAACCGCTTCGACGGGACGACCTGGCACACCACCACCCTGGCCAGCGGCACCGCCCTGCCCGGCAACTTCCGCGTCGCGGGCAGCGGCGAGTCGTTCCTCGCGTGCTGGGTCGCGGGCTCCAGCGGCTGCAACGTGCTCGACCCGGCAACGGGCCTCTGGTCGACGCGCACCCGCCCTGCAGGGCTCGGGCAGGTGGTGGGCAACGGTGCGGGCTTCGCCATGGCGAGCTTCGTGTCACCCACCGCGACCGTCGAGACCTCGGCCGGGCAGGTGTGGAACGCGGGCTCAGGCGTGTTGACCGTGACGGCGAGCGCTGCGCCGGTGCTCGCGGGCCGCCCCGGCGGTTTCGTCGCCGCGTGGAAGAACGCCACTGCGCTGCAAGCCAGCACCTTCGACGGCACGAGCTGGACTGCTCCCGTCACGCTCACGGCTGGCTCTGCGACCGATCCGGTGACGTTGACCGAGGTGAAGTCGGTCGGCAACGCGACCGTCGTGACCTGGCACGACGAGGCCACCGTCTACGCCCGGGTGTTCGACGGTGTGAGCTGGGCCGCAGCCGTCGCCGTCAACTCGGTCGAGCGGGCCAGCGTGGCGGTCGTCGCCGCCTTGGAGCGCACACCCGTCGTGTTGTGGGCAGAGGGCCAGTCACTGCGCGCCCGGAGTTGGCAACAGGGCAGCGCCAGCTTCGCACCTGCGGTGACGGCCTCCACCACCCCGCGGTTCGGTGCGGCCTCCAACGCCAGCCTTGCTTTCGACGGCTCGGGCCAGGGGCTCGCCGCGTGGCAACAGGATGACGGCGGGCGCACGTGCATCTTCGCCTCGGCTTTCGATGGAACCGCGTGGGGCGCGCCGTTTCGGGTGGCCGTGCACGCGCGTCTACCGAAGGTCGCCTTCGGGGCAGGCCGCTTCGTGGTCGGCTTCATCGGCTCCCGAGAGGGCGTCACGCCGAGCAAGCTCCGCGCCGTCACGTACACGCAGGGCGGTGGGCTGGGCGCAACCGTCGACGTCGCAGACCTCGCCGGCAACAACGATCTCGCACTGAGCAACGGGAGCGCTGGCTTCATGCTGGCGTGGAACAGATCGCTGACGCCGCCGACAGCGAACCTGTCGTCGGCCCTGAGCGTCGATGGCGTGACCTGGTCTGCACCGACGACCATCGAGACCACCGGGCGCGACCAGATCGAACTGGCCGCCGCCGGCACGGGCTTCGTGGTCGCGTCGAGGGCGTGGAATGGCACCACCTACTCGAGCGCACTGCGCGCGTGGAACGGTACGAGCTGGAGCAGCGCCACCACCATGGCCGGCGCGTGCAAGCTGGCGGGCGCCTCGACCGGCGCCGCCGCGGTCTGTGGCTCCGACACCAGCTTCTCGGCCGCGGTGTTCAACTTGTCGTCGTGGACGACCTCGTCGTTCGGATCGTGGACGCGAACCACCTTCGCCGTCGCCGCGAGCGGCACTGGCTACCGCGCGATGTTTGCGGACCGCACTGCGACCTGGGCGACTGGCACCTGGTCGAGCTCGGTCGCGGTGGGCAGCAGCGGCGCGGAGTTCATGGTGTGGGACGGCGCCGAGTATCTCGCGGTGGGCCTGCTGCAGGACGCGGCGTATGTCACGAACGTGGTGGGCTTTCGCACGACGGCGGGCGTGATGGCTGCACTGGGCCCCGTGGAGCATCTCGGGGGAGAGGCCTCTTCGTGCACCGTGGCCAGCACCAGCACGGGTGCGATCGCGCTGTGGTCGCAAGACGACTTGCCCGGTGGCAACGGCAATCCACGCGTCTTCGCGCGGCGGTGGTAGCGCTCCCAAAGACGTTCAGGGTGCTCTGACGCGCTGAAGAAAGGCGTCACTGAGCGTTCGGTGCGGTCGAGCGCGAGAAACCGGAGCCCGTTGGGAAACGAACACGGACACGTGAAACGAGAGGGCACGCGAGAGACGTCGCGAAGTGAGCGCGGGGGATGAGTCGTGAAGCCCACCTGGGTCACGGCCTGAGCTCGACGGTCTTCCTCTCGGTGAGGCCACGGGCACTGCAGTACGCGAAGCCCTCGCAGACGAGGGGCTCGAGCGTCCGGTAGCGGAACATGTGAACGGTGAGGCCCTGCGCGTTGCTCGGATGAGGAGGCACGGTGATCGCGCCTTCGGACCAGCCCAACGCGGAATGAGAGATTTCGCCTCGGCCACGGCCGACGCGCGTGAGCCGGTAGAGCTCTTCAGACGGAAGAGCGGGAGTGAAGAGGATGATGAGAGGCTCCTCCTCGCGCACCGGCCGCGCCAACTCGACGGTGGGTAGCGGCGTGGCTCCCGCCCAGGAGGCGGTCGCGCAGATCTCGCCGTCGCAGATCTTCACCTCGGCGGCGGCGTCATCGTCGCTCGGGAGATCGAGCACCGCCGGATCGCAGGCGCAGGTCCACACCTTCGGTGGCGGGCCTTCACCCTTCGGGACAAACGTGAGCAGCGAGCCGCCCTTGAGCTCAGTCTCATGGCAGACCCCGCCGCCGCGTGACGAGAACGCCGTGGCCTTGCCGTTGATGCTCGCTTTGATCTGCGGCTCGAGCACCGGGCATGTGTCCTTCTCGGTTCGAGACAGACCCAGCTCGAGGCTCGTGCCCATCGGAGAGATCGTGCTCGTATCCAACTGGGAAGGGCGGCAGGCGAGCGAGCTCAGGGCCAACGACAGCAACAGCAGCGTTCTCATGGCCAGCACTCAGAGCAGAGTCGGGGCCAGTGGTGAGGGACCGGGTTCCGCACGCTTGTCGGTCTGCGGTGTGCAAAGCCCTGCACACGAACGCGAGCGGTTGCTCAGTACGAAGCGCCTCTCGACGGAAGAACGAGAAGCGACAGCCGGGTCGCGGTGAACTGCCCGACGCCGACCCACGGCCCAGGGACTGACGGGCTGCTCCAACAAGCCCGCGGTAGGCGCCGTGAAAATCATCGCCCGGGATGAGCGCGAGACGCGAGAGACGCGCGCCATCGACATCCGCAACCGGAGCGAGCCCGTGCGCGTCGCCGTCTACGCAGACAACCTCGTTCCCCTGTTCCCACGTGAGGGTTGCGCCCCAGCCGAACGATTTTCATGTGGCAGCGCCGTGGTGCATTTTTGCACGGGGGCCGGGCGACGATATGTATTCGCGCACGGTCCACTGATGCGTAGAGAATGGCGATGCGCGCATTCGCCCTCACTTTCGTCATCACCCTCGCCGCGTCGTGCGGTCGCAGCGAAGAAGACTTCGATGAGGCGGGGGCCATCGACGCCGGCACAGACCCTCTCGACGCTGGCGTCATCATCGACGCTGGCATGATCATCTTCGACGCAGGCGTGTTCGACGCAGGCACGACTGGCGCTGGCACTGGCGCTTGCAGTCACATCGTCGTCACGGGCCTGAACGCCATGCCCAGCACCGTCTCACCTGGCGAGGCCGTGACGCTGTCCTGGACCGGGCAGATGGCGCGCGGCTGCGACCTCAACCCCGGCGGGCACCACCTCGGCCCGGCAGGGCAGTGGACGGTGAATCCCACCGTGTCCACCACCTACACCATCGGCTGCTACGGCACCGTGTGCATGGACAACCTTGCGGAATGGGCGGTGGCGTCGATCAGCGTCACCGTGCGCTGACGCCTGACTGATGTTCGACCAGACCGTCATCTGGGCGGACGTTCACCTTTTTCGCAGGGCTCCCGTCGGCGGCGTGAGCGCTACACGAAGGCGTAGGCGCCGGTGATGCGGCGGCCCCAGCCCTCCACGGTCGCCCCTCCGCGGGAGCTCGGCCGGGAAGAGCCGTAGTGGTCCACCACGGTGCCGGTCGCGAACACGGCGTGCCGGGCGGAGGCTGCCACGACCGCGGTGTAACGGGACACCTCACTGGGGGAGATCTTCTTCACGTGCCGGGACAGCCCCAGCCACTTGGCGCCCTCCAGGTAGTTCTCTCCGTCGTTGAGGCTTTCGCACGCCCGCGCGAAGGACATGTTGCTCCGGTTGTCGTTGCCTTGCATCTGGGCGCGCTTGGCCATCGCCGCGTAGAGGAGATTCGCCCGGTCCAGCAACGCGGTGTTTCGCCCCACCATGCGCGACTCGCGGGTGGCGAGCTGGAGCTCGGCGTCGCTCACCCGGCAGCTGAAGCCGTCGCGCATCACCGCTTCGTAGCCGGCGCCCACCCGGCGCAGCGAGGTGAAGACCTGATCGGCCCCGAACCGCGCCATCGCCGCCTTGATCGCCGCGATGCTCACGCAGTTCCCTTCCTTGCCCTGGTGAAAAGCGGTGATCAGCTGAGCAGCGTTGCCCCCGGGGATCGGGGTGATGGGCCCAGGCACCGGGCCCGAGGTGGGGGCCGGCACAGTGCGGGCGAACTGCTCGGAGAGCTTGCCCAGCACCTCGGGCACCGCCCCGCTGTAGCCCATCTTGTAGGCCAGCATGTGCCCCAGGGTCCGGGCGACCTGCACGGGGTCGCGGTCGTCGAAGCCTGAGCGGTTGATGTCGATGCGCGACTGCGACGACGAGGAGCGCGCGATGGGTTGGCGGGATCCGCGGCGGGCGTCGAAGAAGCCCACGCGCAGGTCCGCTTCGCCGTCGTGTCGGGGGCTGAGGGTCTCTGCGCCGCTCAAGATGCGCTTGTAGATCTGCGCGCCCTTCACGGCGCCGAAGCGCTGCTTGAGGCCCGCCTCGACTCCCGAGTCGTTGAGGGCGCCCTGCAGCAGTGCCGCCGCGGAGGCCAACTTGGCGCGCTCCCTGCTGCTGGCCCGACCGGCGACCTCCAGCTTGACCCTCACCTCTGCAGCGGTCTGAGTGGATCTCGGCACGGCAAGCGCGTTCATGGGAATCCTCCGAACCGGTCCCCTTTGATGGCCGGTTCGAAGGACATTCTCGCAAGGCCGCTCCGGGCGGTTTCCTCCAGGCCAAAGCAACAAGGCCTTTTACAGAGGCCTGCGCAGCTCGCGATTGCCCTCGGCGACTGTCGCGCTGGCTGAGCCGCGCTCGGTTGCCTGAGGCCGATCTGCTACGTCCGCTGAATGCTCCGAACGCTCTTGCTGGTGGCGATGACGTGCAGCCTCCCCGCGCTCTCCAACCCGTCCATCGTGGACCTGAGCGCCTCCGACCTCACCGGACAAGACCTGCAGAGCGATGGCACCACGAGCTGGGTGTTCGCCACGGAAGGGAACGACGAGGTGCTCTTTCGCACCGACGGCACCACGAGCGGCACGGTGCGGGTGCGCAGCTTTCCGCCGGTGGGAAACAGCCGGGCGCCCGTCGGCGTGTGCGGCCTGGGCCCGGGGGTGGCCTTCGTGCAGAACGGCACCGGCAATCTGGAGCTCACCGACGGCGGCCCCTTCCTCAACCTGGGCCTGCCCCCGGGGCGGCTGCTCAAGGCGGGGCGCGCGGCGCAGGGCCGCTCGTTCTTCCTGGTGCTCCTGAACTCCACCGCGCCTTTTCAGCTCTACGTGTCTGATCAGACGGTGGCGGGCACGCAGCTGGTCTCGGGGGTGAGCGTCGCCCGCACCGCGAGCAACCCCACGGCGATCGTGGGAACGCAGCTCTACTTCGTCTCAGACCTCGGCGACGTGGGCGTCACCGACGGGGTGACGACCCGCCTGTTTTTCCCGCGCGAGCCGAGTCGGCTGGCGCGCTCGGTGTACGGGTGCGGCGACTCCGTCTACATCGTCTCGCAAGAGAGCGGCCAGACCACCGTGCACGCCAGCGTTCCCCCGGCCCCCCCGGTGCTGCTGGCGCCTCGCGGCACGCTGTCGCTGCAGGGCCTGAGCTGCACCGCCGAGGGGGCGCTCTTCGGCGGTGCAACCGGCGGCCAGGGCACCGAGCTGTGGCGCACCGACGGCACGGCCGCGGGAACGGCGATCGTTCACGACCTCAACCCTGGCGCTGGCTCCGGGCTGCCCTTCACCCGGCTCGTCCCCCACCCGGACGGAGGCGTGCACTTCGTTGCCACCGACGGCCCTTCGGGGTTGCAGGTCTGGTTCTCCGAGCTCCAGGACGGAGGCGCCGTGCAGCTCTCCAGCGGCTCATCGGCTCCGGACTTGCTCGAGGCGAACGTGGGGGCCTGGGCCTTCTACCGCGTCGGCGCTGAGCACTTCATGGCGACGGCCACCCAGGTCGTCTCCCTCGACTTCGCCGTGCGGACCGCCGGGGTGTCTGGCTGGAAGTCCTCGACCCCCCGGCCTGTGGCCGTCGGAACCCGCTTGCTCTCGTTCGGAAGCAGAGTGGTGCCCTACCGGCGCGACCAGCTCTGGGTGTTCGACACCGCGCTCCCATTCCCGATCGATGACGGTGGTGTCCGCGACGCGGGCATGGCGGACGCTGGAAGACCCGACGCGGGAGTGCCCGACGCGGGAGTGCCCGACGCGGGAGTGCCCGACGCGGGAACGCCCGACGCGGGAGTGCCCGACGCGGGAGTGCCCGACGCGGGAATGCCCGACGCAGGAATGCCCGACGCGGGAATGCCCGACGCGGGAATGGCCGACGCGGGAATGCCCGACGCGGGAATGGCCGACGCGGGAATGCCCGACGCGGGGAGCACGGACGCGGGCGCGCGCGACGCCGGGGCGCCGGATGCGGGCGCTTCTCCTTCAGACGCGGGGTTGGGCGAACCCGCCCCCGGCCGAGGGTGCGGCTGCGACGCGGCGCCCACGCTGCTTCCGCTCGCGTGGGCCCTCTTCGCCACCCGTCGTCGTCAACGAAGGTGAGTTGGCAGACCAGGGGCCGAACAGCTCGACGACCGGGGTGGAGCTGAACCAGGCGCCAGGGTACCGGCCGCCTGGTTGCGCTCGGGCCGCGTCGCCGAGCCGGACGCGCTGAAAAAAGGCGTCACTCAGCGTTCGGTGCGGTCGAGCGTGAGAAACCGGAGCCCGTTGGGAAACGAACGCTCCGCGGTGATCTTGAACCCCGTCCGGTCGAGGTGAAAGAAGACATCGGCCTCGGGCGACTCGGGGATCTCCGTGAGGTAGATGCGCGTCACTTGCGGCAGCGCCGCTTCGAAGATGCCTACGCCGCCGATCACGAAGGGCAGCGGGTCGATCGCCCATGCACGCTCGAGCGCTTCATCGAGGGTCGGGACGACGAAGACCCGGGCCGGCGCAGGCGTCGGCAACGCGAGCGTGGTCGAGACCACGAAGGAGGTCAGCCCGAATGGCGGCCCTGCCTCTTCGTAGGTACGCCTCCCCATGATCACGACATGACCGCGCGTCATCTCTTCGAACCAGGCTCGATCTTCCGGGTACTCCCACGGAAGATCACCCTGCTTGCCGATCGCTGCGTTCCGCGCGATCGCCACCATCAGCGCGAGTTGGTTTTTCACGGACGAAGACTCACACGGGGCGAACGGCCCGTGAACTCCCAGTGACAGGGCTCGCGCGGAATGGTCTCCAAACCACAGCGCGACGCGCTCGCCGCAGTCTCGACCCGCCCAACGAGAGGCAAAGCCCCCACAGCCACCAGCTGGCGCATGGCGTCGATCGCCCCGTCGAAGCACAGCCAGCGGCGGGGCTCACCACTTCGGGCCTGGGGATCTCGGCAGGCGCCGCTGCCCACCCGACGGGAGCGAGCCCTCTGGCCTGGGCGACCCGCGTGGCCTCTCCTCTGAGCCACGCCGCATGCGCAAAGACACTCGCGTACACCGGGCTCGAGCACTGATACGCAGAGCGCGACGCGATGCCGATGACCTGAAGTCTCGAATCGAGCGCCGGGCCGCCAGAGTCGCCAACACAAATGGCCGACTCACCCTGCCACTCGCGCGGCCCCACATCGGGCACACCACATTCTCCGCCCACGCAGAACACCGGCAACTCGCCCCGCTCGCGCCTGACCCCGGAGCCCACGGCGGAATCATTCACAGCGCCATAACCGACCGCGGTGTACGCCTGTGCGCGAAGCACCGGCGCGTCGAGTGACGGGTCGAGAGGCGTTGCCTGGTTTGCAGGCACATCTTCAGACAACACCAACAACACCAAATCGTTGTCGCAGAAATCGGCGGTGCCGGGGGCAAACACGATCTCGGACACGGCCGGTAAAGCCTGCGCACTCGAGGCGGTCGCTCCAGAACTCAAGAGGAGCGTCGCGCCCTCGGCTCGATCCACGAACGGAGTAAAACCACAACGAACCCCACCCCCTTCGGGCGTCACTCGGGGCGACACACAGTGCCTGGCGCTCAAAACGAGACTCGGGGCAATCAACACTGCACTGCAAGACTGGCGGGGCCGGTCAACGGACAGTTGAACGACCCCGCTGTGCTCGGAGGGAGATCCTCCCTCGATGCGCTGGCGCGACACCGCCCACGACGGTTGGTCAGGGCCGCAGGCGCACAGCGCGCTTGCGGCGATCGTCGTGAGCAGAACGCAGCGCACCAGACGCGCTTACCGACGCCGGCGCAGCAACCCCACGCCGAGGAACAGGCCCATCAGCGTCAGCAGATCCGCAGGGCTCCCAGCACAACCGCACCCTGGCGGCGGCGTCGTTCCCGGCATCATCTGGGTTCCGCCATCCACCCCCTGCAGCATCGGAGACTCGAGCACTTCGACCGTGACCGACTCAGAGTTCGACAGGCCCTTGCTGTTCGTGGCGGTCAAGGTGATCACGTGCGTTCCGGCGCTCAGACGAGACGTCGAAAACCGCGTGCCCTTGCCGATTTCGCCGTCGCGGTCGGAGACCCACTTCAGGTTGTTCGGGTCGTTGACCATCGTGTCCTGCTCGTCGAAGACCATCGCATCGAAAGAGATGGTGCGACCACCGAACGACGCTTCGTCACCGTCGGGCTCGAGAATCTCGACGTCCGGCGCCTTGAAGGGCACGTTGAAGGTGAGGCTGTTCGCCGCAGTGCTCCGCACCCCATCGGTCGCCGTGATGCGCACGAAGGCGGCGGGCGCGCCGGCCTGCTCGTCGAGGTTGATGCTGATCTGCGTCTGGGTGGTGTCAGGCTCAATCACATCACACGCCGACGTATCGTTTTCACAGTACTCAACCAGGTACGTGAGGGTCGTGTTGGGATCGAGGTCGGTCCCCGTCCACGAGATCATCTGCTCGCCCATGCCAGTGGTGGTCACCGGGTTCACCATCACCACGGGCGCGTTGGCCGAGACCGGGATCGACTTCATGACCTCCGTGCCCTTGAGGAGGTCGATGCGCGTGGCGCCTGCAGGCAGCGTGAGCGCGCCCTCGAGAGGCACCTCGTCGAGCGGTCGAACCGGGTCATTGGCCCAGAAGACCACCTTCAGGTTCTGACGGCTCAGCTCGGTCGCGCCGTTGTACGCGCGCGCCGTGAACTCGGTGGCCATCGCAGGCTCCGTGGGCAACACGCCCGTGTACGAGAACCACGGGTCGACCTGCACGTCGTTCAGCCCAGGCGTGGTGCCATCGGCCTTGAGGATCCACCCCGAGAGCTGCACCACCGTCCCCGTCACCGGGTCGGCCGTGCCGTCGAAGGGCGTCGAAACGTCGAACAGGTGTTTGTACACGCTGGGCCGTACCCAGACATCAGCCTGCTTCGAGCCCGAGCCCATGAAAGACAGCAACGGCCTGTCGAGCGCGCCGCGACCGAAGTCGTAGGCACTGGCAGTGGTCGGAATGAGAGAACCCGTGCCCATCCGGCCGTCGGTATCGAAGGCGACTTCGGTGGAGTTCGTGCACGAGAAATTCATCACCCCGGGGGTGTTGAAGTCTGAGCCGACGTAGCTGGCGGGGGGCGGGTTGTTCGTGCAGTTGTACGAACCGCCCTTGTACTCGTCGCCGAGCTTGAAAGGCGCCATGTGCCCGAACTCGTGCGCCACGGTGGCCATCACGTCTTCGTCGTCGTTCACGTTCACCACCGCGGGTGCGCCGAACGTGTAGCCCTGAAGGGTGCCGTTGATGCGCGACTTCACGAAGCCCATGATCGCGTCGTAACAACCGGTGGCCGTCGGCCTGGTCTCACACGACTTCGGGTTCAGGTTGGCCAGCGCGTCCCACACTTTTCGTTGGCCCTCGGCCTGGGTGATGTCGAATTCAGTGACGTCGAGCTGCTCTCGCACCGACCACGTGAACTCGAGATAGCCAACCGGCCAGACAGAACGCAGAAACTCGCCCGCCTTCTTGAACTTGTCGTCGGGCGCCTGAATCTCAGTGCCGTAGCGGGCCTTGAGCGGCACCGCCAGGATGCGCACGGGGCGGCGCTTGACGAAGGTGAAGGTCTGCTCGGCGCGTTTACCCGAGATGTATGCCTTGAGCGTGTACCGGCCAGGGCCCCAGACGCCGCAGTTTTCGTCGGCGGGCTGAGCGAAGACGATGCGGCTCGCCGGGGTCGGGTTCTTGACGGGCTTGAGCGCACACAGCTTCGTCTGATCAGTGGTCGCCAGGCCCTGCGCAAACACCTCGACCTCCATGGCATAGAAATCAGCGCGGTTTCCCGAGAGGTCGAGATCCATCGAGATGCTCACGATGACCGTGGGCAGCTTTCCGGCGACCAGGGTCTCCGTGCCGAACGACACAGGGTCATAGACCCCCTGGTTCATATCGATTCGTTCGACCGCACCATCGGAGTCCCAGACCATGGCCTGCCGCGTGGAAGCCACCTCAGCGCGCGTGTCGAGGGGCTCTCGACCACATGAAGACAAAACAACCAAAACAGCAATACATCGAAATAAAAGCATCAGTTAGAATTCCTCGAAGAGTGAGTTGAAGCGCGCAAACTATCTGCGCGCATCGAGGGCGCGTCAACGACGGAAAAGATGACTCGCGTGTAGGTGTTTACCGCCTCGGGTCAGGGCGACCCCACTCCCGCCACGTAAAAAGGCTGTGCGCGCGCACAGGAACGTGCCTGGAACCCGCAAAGCAAGACATCTCCACAGCACAGACACCTTGGCGCGTGAACCCAAACAAGCTCAACCAGGGGTCGCGACCACGAGCAGGAGCGCTGCTCGAAGACCACGACCCGGCGAGACTGTCAAAGCGCAAAACCCTTCGAACGAAGCAGCGCCTCAGGCTTCGGATCACGCCCGCGGAACTTCCGGAAGGCCTCCGCGGGATCCACCGTGTCGCCCACGCTGAGCACCGCGTCGATGAGCCTGGTCGCGACGCCGCGATCGTACGGCCCGCTCGCTTCGAGAAACGCCTGGTACACGTCGCGCTCGAGCACCTCGGCCCAGATGTAGCTGTAGTACCCCGCCGCGTAGCCATCGCCCGAGAAGATGTGCCCGAAGTGCGGAATGCGGTGACGCATCACCAACTGCGGCGGCATGCCGATCTCTTCGAGGATCTCCTTCTCGAACGCCTTGGTGTCGATCGGCGTCTCGCCCGCCAGGTGCAGCTTCATGTCGACGATCGCGCTCGACTGCGCCTCGGCCGTCGCGAAGCCCTCGTTGAAGGTGCGCGCCTTCTCCAGCCGCTCGATCAAGCTCGCCGGAATCGGCTGCCCCTTCGCGTCGACCAGGAAGTTCAACACCTCGGGCGTCGACAGCCAGTGCTCGTTGAGCTGCGAGGGCAACTCGACGAAGTCCCTCACCACGTTCGTCCCCGACAATGACGGGTAGGTCACGTTCGAGAGCAGCCCGTGCAGCGCGTGGCCGAACTCGTGGAACAACGTGCGCGCGTCGTCCCACGAGAGGGTCTGACCCTTCACGAAGTTGGAGTTGTTCGAGACCAGCGTGAGCACCTCGACCTCCACGCGCTGTTGATCGCGATACGCGCTCATCCACGCACCCGACTGCTTGCCCGGCCTCATGTACGGATCGAAGTACCAGAGCCCCACCGCGGTCTTGTCGCGCCAGACTTCGTACACGCTCGCGTCGGGGTGGAAGAGCGGCAGGCCTTCACGCTTCTCGAAGCGCAGCCCGTAGAGCTGACCTGCGACCCAGAACATCGCCTCGCGCAGCCGGTCGAGCTGGAGGAACGGCTTGAGCTCGTTGAGATCGAGGTCGTACTTCGCCTTGCGCAGCTTCTCGGCGTAGTACCGGTAGTCCCACGGCGCGATCTCGAGGCCAGCGAGCTGCTCGATCTCGGCGACGTCTTTGCGGAACTGCTCGCGCGCAGGCGCCCAGACGGAGAGCATCAGATCGAGCGCCTTCTGCGGATCCTTCGCCATCGCGTCGTCGAGGCGCCAGTGCGCGAAGGTCTGAAAGCCGAGCAGCTTCGCCTTCTTCGCGCGCAGCAGGAGGATCTCGGCGGCGATCGCGTTGTTGTCGCGCGCGTTGCCGTTGTCGCCTCGGCTCGTCCACATGCGCCAACCGCGTTCACGCAGCCCGCGGTCGGAGGAAGAGCTGAGGAAGGGCTCCATCGAGGAGCGCGTGTTGGAGATCATCCACACGCCGGGCCTTCCACGACGGGTGGCCTCTTCGGCGGCCGCTTCGAGCTGGCCCTCAGGCAGACCCGCGAGGCCCTCGCGCGACTCGATGACCAGCACCTCTTCTTCTTCGTCACCGAGCAGGTTCTGGCTGAAGCGCGTGGTGAGCGAAGCGAGCTGCTGGTTGAGCGCCGAGAGCTCGCGCTTCTTGTCGTCGGGCAGGTGCGCGCCGTGACGGGTGAAGGAGGTGTAGTGACGCCAGAGCAGGCGCTGCTGCTCGGTGTTCAGCTCGTTCTTCGGCGCGTCATAGACGGCCTTGATGCGCGCGAAGAGCTTGCCGTTCTGAATGATCGAGTCGCGGAAGGCGGAGAGTTTGGGGGACAGCTCGGTCTCGAGCGCCTGGAACTCAGGGCTGGACAGACCGCCTGACCAGACTCCGAAGAGGCTCATCGCCCGGTTGAGCGGGGCGCCTGATTTCTCGAAGGCGACGATGGTGTTCTCGAAGGTCGGCGCAGACGCGTTCGCGGTGATCGCGTCGATCTCGGCGAGCTGACCCGACATGCCGTCTTCGATTGCGGGCCTGAAGTGCGTGACCTGAATGCGATCGAACGCAGGCACCCCACCCCAGGGACCAGTCCACGGCGCGAACACTGGGTTCTGTTCTGAGCTCATGCGCGCGTTCTCGCATGAAGACTTCAAAAGCTCTGCTTGCGAAAGTGGGGAGCAAACGAACTTGGGAGCGGCGCGGCCCCTCACCCCGACCCTCTCCCCGCTTCGCAGGGCGAGGGAGATGTCAGCTTGCTCGGCGGAAGTGCAGCAACGAGGCGGCCTCGTCGAGCGCCTTGTCTTCGATGCGGTTGAGCTCGCGTTCGGCTTCTTCACGACGGGTGGTGGCCACCCGGCGCACGACTTCTGCCGACTGATGCGCACTCACGTACGTCGCACGAACCACCAGCGCTGACTTCTGCAGCGTCTCCAGATCCTTCTGCGCCTTCTTCGCATCGGCCACCGCGCGGTGATGCGCCAGCTCCGCCACTTCCCACTGCGAGATGTCGGAGCGCGCCCGAAAATCTTGAGCAGCCACCCGCTTCGCCACCTCCACCTTCTCCTTTGCGATCGTCACCGCTGACTCGACCCTGGCGAGCGCCTGGCCCGCCTTCTCTTCGACCCGCTCCTTCACCTGAACCACTGCATCCAACCGAGTGCGAACCATGGCGGTGCGGATTGCAGTGTTCAGACCGCGCCAAGCCCACGCGATTGCTCGCGCCCCCGAGGGTCTGAAATGGCCACAGGGTTCACCGCCACCCGCGAGCCCGCCTGAGTCAACCGTCACCCGTCGGGGTGGTCATGACGCTGACGCCAAGGATCAGACGGGCAGCTTCTGCCGTGTGGGCGTCGTCGATTGGCGCAGTTAGCCGCGACGTTCCGCTGGCACACCTGCTGCTCATGAGCCCTGCCCAGGAGGCATCACATGGCCGACGGGATTTACGTGAGCATGAACGGGGCATCAGCGCGCATGGCGCAGCTCGAGTCGGTCTCAGACAACCTGGCCAACGCCCAGACGCCCGGGTTCAAGGCGACGCGGCCCAGCTTCGAGGCCTTCCTCGCCAAGGGCGACGCGCACAACAGCAGCAAGGTCTACCCGGCCGCCGTCTCCACGCAGGTCGATCTCACCAACGGCGCGATCATTCAGACGGGCAACCCGCTCGACGTGGTGCCCAGTGGCCGCAGCTTCCTCGCGGTGCAGACCGCTGACGGCATCGCGCTCACCCGCGCAGGTCACGTGCAGGTCGAACGAAACGGTGGCCTCACCGCCGCCGGCCGCCCGCTCATCGGCAAAGACGGCAACCCCATCTTCACCCCCGTCGGCGCGCGCGTTCGCCTCGACACCAGCGGCTCCGTCTTCGCCAACGACGCGAAGATCGGAGAGCTCGCGCTCTTCGACGTCACCGGCCCCATCAACCGCATCGGCCCTTCGCTGATCGCACCGCACGACGCGAAGTCGATCACGCCGTCGAACGGCACGCTGCGCCTGGGTGAAATCGAAACCGGCAACGCGAGCCCGCTCGAAGCGGCCGTGCAGCTCGTCTCGGCGCAGCGCCACTTCGAGACCTCGATGCAGGCCCTGCAGACCTACCGCCGTCTCGATGAAAAGGCGTCCGAAGTCGGCCGCGTTCGCTGAAGGAAAGGGAGAACAAAAACCATGATGCGCTCGCTCTACACCGCTGCCACCGGCATGGATGCCCAGCAGACCAAGATGGACACCATCGCCAACAACCTGGCGAACGCGAACACCACGGGCTTCAAGAAATCTCGCGCCGACTTCGAGGATCTCCTCTCGGAGACCATTCGCAGCCCCGGCGCGCCCGCAGCCCAGGGCGGCTCGATGCCGGTACCCCTGCAGGTCGGCCTCGGCGTGCGCACCTCGGGCACCTCACGCACCTTCAGCCAGGGCGACTATTCGCAGACCGACAACCCGCTCGACCTGGCCATCCAGGGCGACGGGCTCTTCCGCATCACGCAGCCCAACGGCGAGTACGGCTACACCCGCGCCGGCAACTTCAAGATCGACGCAGAGGGGCGGCTGGTCACCCAGCGGGGCGAGCTCATCGAGCCGCAGATCACCGTTCCCAAAGACACCACGCGGTTGTCGATCTCCGAGCAGGGCGTCGTCTCCGTCGAGACCTCAGGCACGCAGGGCAAACCCACCGAGCTCGGCCAGCTCGAGCTGTGCACCTTCGTGAACCCGGCCGGCCTCGAGGCCATCGGTGGCAACCTCTTCATCGAGACCTCCGCCAGCGGTCAGCCAATCATCGGCCGCCCCGGTGAACAGGGCGCAGGCACGATTCTCCAGAGCGCGCTCGAGTCGTCGAACGTGAAGGCCGTCGAAGAGATGGTCGCGATGATCTCCACGCAGCGCTCCTACGAGCTCAACTCGAAGGTCATCCAGACCGCCGATCAGATGCTCCAGAAGCTCAGCAACCTCAGGTAACCGCCATGAGCCCGCTCCTCACCGTCATGTTGCTCCAAGTCGTCGACCCTTCGCTCGAGGCCGCGTTGCAGCGTGCGGTCACCCGAGAGAGCGCGCGCGTCGAGCTGACCTCGTGGGAGGCGCCTCGCCGCTGCAAGGGCACGTTCGCTCCGGCGCCATTCGAGAGCAGCGGCCGGGTGCCGGTGCGCGTGCGCGGGAAGAAGTGCGAGGCCTGGGGCTGGGCGCAGGTGCGGGTGATCGTCGCGGTCGCCACCCTGTCGCGTGACGTCAAGACCAACGAGTCGATGGACGGCGCGTGGACGGTGACCGACGCAGAGCCCTCCGGTGAAGCGCTCGCTCAGGTTCCCAGCGGCGCCACGGCCACCCGGTGGCTTCGCAAGGGCATGCCGGTGAACGCGACCGATGTTCGCACCGGGCCGAAGCCGGGCAGCTCGATCACCGTTCGCGTGATGATGGGCGGGTTGTCGCTCGAGCAGCGCGGCACGGTGAACTCGTGCAGTGGCAGTGCGACGTGCGCGACTTTGCCCAGTGGGAAGAAGGTCTCAGGCGTGTGGAGCGACGGCATGCTCGTCGTGGGGAGTGGCTCATGAGCTCCCGTCTTCTCGCGCTGACCCTGGTTCTCTCCGGGTGCGGCGTCGCGCACATCGAGCCGTACGTCCCCAAGCAGCGCAACTACGAGTCCATCGCCCAGAAGAACTCTGCTGAGCCTGCGAACAACGACGGCAGCCTGTGGCGCTCCGATGGCCGCAACGCGAACCTGTTCTCCGACTACCGCGCCTTCCGCGAGCAGGACCTCGTGGTCGTGCGCATCGAAGAGAACGCCGACGCGCGCCGAAGCGCAGACACCAACATCAGCCGCGAGACCGAGTTCTCCGCGTCGCTCCAGGCCTTCCTGCGCACCGTGGCCGTCACCACGCCGCAAGTCGACGTCACCGCAGCGCTCAAGCTCGGCAACAGCTTCAATGCCGACGGCCGCACCGCGCGCACCGAGAAGCTGACTGCCACGGTTCCTGCAGTGGTGAAGAAGGTGCTCCCCAACGGCAACCTCTTCATCGAAGGCCACCGCGTCGTGCTGGTGAACAACGAGGAGCAGCACTTCTACATCTCCGGCGTCGTTCGGCCGATCGACATCGCCCAGGACAACTCCGTGCGCAGCTCCTACGTCGCCGACGCCGAGATCGAGTTCACCGGCCGCGGCGTGCTCACCGACAACCAGAAGCCCGGGTTCTTCACCCGCCTGCTCAACGCCTTCTCGCCCCTCTAAGGCTCTCCCATGCGCTCGCTCCTCCTGTCGATCATCTGCGTGGCGTCATCGGCCCCCGCGGCATCTGCCCGCCTCAAGGAGCTCGTCGACGTGCAGGGCAGCCGCGACAACGCGCTGCTCGGCTACGGCCTGGTGGTCGGCCTCACCAACACTGGAGACAGCGAGCAGGTGCTCTTCACCATGCAGTCGGTCGCCGGCATGCTCGGCCGCCTGGGTGTCCGCGTCGATCCCCGCGACATCCGCAGCCGCAACGTCGCCGCCGTGATGGTGACTGCGAAGTTGCCCACCTTCTCGCGCACCGGCGCCACCATCGACGTCACCGTCTCGGCGATGGGCAACGCGCGTTCGCTGCAGGGCGGCACGCTGCTGATGACGCCGCTCACCGGCGCCGATGGTCAGACCTACGCGGTGGCGCAAGGTCCAGTGCAGGTCGGTGGTTTCGATGCGACGGGCGGCTTTGCTTCGGTGCGCAAGAACACGCCCACCAGCAGCACCATCCCGGGTGGAGCGACGGTGGAGCGTGCGGTCACGCCGAAGATGGATGCGGGCTCGTTCACCCTGCGGCTCAAGCGCGCTGACTTCACCAACGCCGCTCGCATCGCCACCGCCATCGAGGCCCTGGTCGGCGCGCAGAACGCGAAGGCGCTCGACTCCGCGGCGGTCGAGGTGAAGGTGCCCGACGCCGACAAGGAGTCGCCGGTGATGTTCCTCTCGAAGCTCGAGGCGCTCACCATCGAGGTCGATCAGAAGGCGAAGGTGGTGGTCAGCGAGCGCACCGGCACCATCGTGATGGGCGAGAACGTCAAGTTGCGCCCCGCCGCGGTCAGCCATGGGGGGCTTCGCATCAGCATCTCCACGCAGTTCGCGGTGTCCCAGCCTCCGGCGCTTTCCTACAGCGGCCAGACGGTGGTGGCGCCCGTGCAGCAGGTCGAGGCCGAAGAGGCGAAACGGTCGGCGGTGGCCATGCCGGCCGCGTCTTCGGTGGATGACCTGGTCAAGGCGCTCAACGCGATCGGCGCACCTCCGCGGGATCTGATCTCGATTCTTCAGGCGTTGAAGGCCGTGGGCAGCCTCGATGCCGAGCTCGAGGTGATGTGATGAGAGCCTCGGGGAAGAATGAGGCTCAGCAGCTGGAGAGCTTCATCGTCAAGCAGCTGCTCAAGACGTCGGGGCTGTTCAAGGGATCGGACGCGGCGGGTGGTTCGCTCACCGCCGACATGTTTGCCGATACGTTGAGTGAGGCCATCGCCGGCGGTGGCGGGTTTGGGATTGCCAAGATGATCAGCCCTCTGCCCCTCGGGGAGAGGGAGGCTTCGGAGGCACCGATCACCAGTCAGTTTGGTGATCGCATCGACCCCATCAACGGTCAGCACTCGAACCACACCGGTGTCGACCTGGGCGCGGCGGAAGGCACTCCAATCCCCGCGGCCAAAGACGGCGTGGTGATTTTTGCGGGTGAACGGGGCGGCTACGGAAATGCGATCGAGGTCGCACACCCCGACGGCACCTCGACGCTCTACGCCCACGCCAGCGGGGTCGCGGTGAACCCCGGCGATCACGTCGATGCAGGCGATGTTCTCGGGTGGGTCGGCCAAACCGGCAGAACCACGGGTCCGCACCTCCATCTCGAGGTGCGCAAAGCGGGTCAATTCATCGATCCGACGGTGGCCCTTAAGGCTTACCGGCTTCGTGCCGAAGAGAACGGTGGAGATTCCCCATGAAAGTCTCAGACGCCAGCACCGCCGTCGTTCCCGCCGTGACCAGCCGTGCCGCGCAGTCCGCGGAGCAGAAAGAAGTGAAGGACCGTGTCTCCGTCTCCACGCCCCAGGGAGAGGCCGCGATCCGCACTGCGATGACCGCGATGGACGCCTCGCGCGCAACCCGCGTGGCCGAAGTCGTCAACGCCGTTCGCAACGGGCAGTACTACCCGTCACCCACCACGATGGCTCAGAAGCTCGTCAGCGAGGCTGAAGTCGAAGGCCAGCTGCGCACGATGCTGAAGTGAGCGCACCCAGGACTCCCATGAGCCTCCCGCTCGCACTCGACATCGCGCTCAAGCTCAAGGCGTCCCTCGCCACCGAGGTCGCCCGCTCGCAGGAGTCGCGCGCCGTCCTCAAGACCCTCGACACCCCTGCCCTCCTTTCCCAGGCGGCGTTGCGCGAGGCCTTCAACCAGCACTCGGCGTACCTCACCTCCGAGCTCGCCAAACACCTCGGCGCCTTCGCGCAGGAGCACGGCCTCACCGACGTGAGCCTCGAACAGATCAGGAAGCTGGTGCCCTTCGAAGGTGAACAGCTCAGCGGTGTGTTCGCTGAGGTGCGCTCGCTCTCCCAGGCCCTCGCCGAGTTGGACGAGGTGAACCAGCAGCTCGCCGAGAAGGCCCTCACCGTGGTGCGCGCCTACGTGACGCACCTCGCACCCCGCCCGGCTGCTTACACGCGGCGGGGCCAACACACCGAGATCGCCAGCGGCACCCACTCGGAGCGCGCATGAGCGGCCTGCTCTCACTGCTTCAGCAGGGCGCCAGCAGCCTGCAGGCCCAGTCGGCCTACAGCTCGACCGTCGCGCACAACCTCTCCAACTCCAACACCGTCGGCTACTCGCGCCAGCGCGCGGAGATCGCCGCCAACTCGCCTGCCGATCGTTTCGGCAACTCCTTCATCGGCAACGGTGCGGTGTTGCAGTCGATCAGCCAGGCGCGTGATCGGTTCCTCGAGGCGCAGATCCCCGGCGCGATCGGCCGCGAGATGGCCTCGGGCACCGAAGCGCAGACCCTGCAGTCGGTCAGCGCGCTCGACCTCGACAACAGCGTCGCCCCTTCCCTCTCTGCGTTCTTCTCGTCGCTTCGTTCGCTCGCGCAGAACCCCGGCAGCGCCAACTACCGCGAGGCCGCGGTCGGTTCGGCCGTGCAGCTGGGCCTGTCGTTCAACCGCTCGTCGCAGGCCATCGAAGGCGCGCGCTCGGGCATCGACCAGAAGATCGAAGGCCGGCTGCCCGAGATCAACGAAGCGCTGCGTCAGATCGCCAACCTCAACTCGCAGATCCGCCAGGCCCGCGCGAGCGGCGCTCCGAACGATCTGCTCGACGCTCGCACCCGCCTGGGCGATCGCCTCGCGGAGTGGACCGGCGCCACCCAGGTGCCCAACGCCGACGGCGACTTGAACCTCACCCTCTCCAATGGCACCGCGTTGGTCGCCGCTGAGAAGGCGGCTCAGTTCTCCGTGCTCCCTGACGCCAGCAACGGTGGTCACCTCGAGCTGTACCTCAAGAAGCCCGACGGCACGGTCGCCCAGCCGCTCTCCATCAAGCCCGGTGGTGAACTCGGGGGTCTGCTCGCCGCTCGTGATGGCGCGTTGCGCACCTCGAAGAACCAGCTCGACCAGCTCGCGTTCGATCTCTCGGGCCAGCTCAACGCCGCGGCCCAGGCCGGCTTCGGTCTCGATGGCGGCAGCGGGCGGCCTCTCTTCATCACCACCGCGACCGCCAACGGCGCGGCCTCCTCGATGGTGGTCAACCCGGTGCTCACCGCCGACAGCTCGCTCTTCCCCGCGGGCTCCACCACCGCCCCGGGCGATTCGGGCGCGGTGCAGGCGATGATCAACGCCGAGTCGGCCGTGCTCTCCAACGGCACCACCGCTTCGGGCTCCCTCGCGCGCATCACCGCGCAGTACGGCACCACCACCGCTCGCGCGCAGAGCATGCACGACGGCGACACCGCGATGCTCAACCACCTCGATCAGATGCGCCAGTCGGCCAGCGGCGTGTCGGTCGATGAAGAGCTGGTGAACATGCAGAAGGCCCAGCGCGCCTACGAAGCGGTCACCCGCGTCATCAAGACCGCCGACGAGATGCTCACCACCCTGATGTCGATCAAGCCCTGATCAAGAGGACACGATGCGAGTCAGCGACCAGGCCCTCTTCACCCTCGCCAATCAGCGCATCATGCGCGCGCGCTCCGACGCGACCACCGCGGGCGATCAAGTCTCCTCGGGCAAACGCATCGAACACCCGTGGGACTCGGGCGGCGACGCCGGCATGGCCGTGCGCCACCAGCAGGAGACCGGCCGGCAGAACGGCATCTTCACCGCGGCCAGCCTCGCCTCAGACGAGCTGGGCGTGGTCGACGGCGCGATGGATCAGGTCACCACCTCACTGACCCGCGCCAAAGAGCTCGCGGTGCAGCTGGCCAACGACACCTACAACGCCAACGATCGCGCTGGCGGGGCAGCTGAGGTGCAGCAGCTGCTCTCGGCGGTGGTCTCTCAGCTCAACATGCGCTTCGGCGAGCGCTACCTCTTCGGAGGCATGCAAGACGCCGCGCCTCCCTTCGACGCCGCGGGCAACTACCTGGGCGACGCCAACATCCGCAAAGTGGAGATCGCCCCCGGCGTGCTGCAAGACGCCTCCAGCCGCGCTGACGTGGCCCTCAAGGGTGCGGGCGGCGGCGTCGACGTTTTGCAGTCGCTCCAGCGCTTCGTGACCGCGCTCAACACCAACGACGCCACCAACATCCGCGTGGCCGTGCAGGAGCTCGACGACGGCATCGTTCAGGTCTCACGCGAACGCAGCCGGGTGGGCGCGATGATGAACGTGTTCGACGTGGCCTCGAGCATGGCCAGGCAGAACCGCGACGCAGCCACCGACGCACAAGGCCGGCTGGAGGACATCGACATCTTCGAGGCGTCCACCCGTTTCGCCGCGACCCAGCGGGCCCTGGAGGCGAGCATGTCGGCTGCTTCTCAGCAGTTCCGGCTCTCCCTGCTCGACAAGTTGTGAGCCGCAGCCGAAGGACCCCTCGCCCGAAGTTCGACGCGGCCCTGCCCACCCTGCGCCGCCGCACCTCGCGGTTGGCGATGGGCCTGAGCCCCCGCGCGCGCGACTTCGTCAGGCTGGTGCCGTTGTTGCTCGAGGCGCGCTTCCGCAGACCTTCGCTCGACGTCGAGCCGCCCGGCGTGGTGCAGCCGCCCCGCAGGCGCCGCTGGGGAAAGTTGTGCGAACGGCTCGAGCTGCCGCCCCCCACTTCGTTTTCGCAGCGCAGGCCGCTCATCGCCAGCGTGCTGCTCTCACCGCGACCCGGTGGCGGCTTCGAGCTGCTCGTCATTCCCGTCGAAGGCCTGGCGGCGATGGAGCACCAACGCGTCACCCAACGAATCACCGCGCTGCAACAACTCGCCGCGCGCCATGCACCGGAGATCGAGGTGCGTCAGGCCAGCCTCCTCGAGCTCTCGGCTTCGGTCTTCGCCTGGAGCGCGATCGTCGCAGGCGATCTCCCCGCGGTCCCGGCGGCCACCACCTTCGACTGGCACGACGCCTTCTCCCGCGCACCCACGCCCATGCTGCGCTGCTTGATGCTGCTGGTGCGACCCGATTCGCTGGCGCCTCTCGAGCTGATCCGCACCACCCAGGTGCCCAGCACGGGCATGGGTTTTCTGGCCCGCTGGAGCGGCAGCCCGGTCGCCCGCGATCTGACCGCCCTGGAGAACCAGCCCCTCTCGCCCGCCGAGCTCGACGGCCTCGCCCGCCAATTCCGCGCCTCGTGCCTGAAGGCGCTCCGGGGCTTTCCGCTCAAGGAGCGCCAGAGGCTTCGCGCGGTGCTCGCGCCTGCCCTGCTCGGCCGCCGCATCCCACCGGTGCTGCGCCCTCACCTGGAGCGCTCGCTGCGGGTCCGCAATCTGCGCGAGCTCCAGACCGAACAGGGTTGGCGCCTCGAGCTGGAGGGCCTCGTGCTCGCCCGCGCCCGGTCGCTGGATCACCTGCGCGCGCTCGCGTTGACCGAGTCGCCCCGCCTCGCCCATGTCGGTCCCGTCTGGCAGCGGGTGTCGAAGGCGATCGAAGCGCGTGCGGCCCGCGCGCTGGTCTCCATCGAGCCCGGCTTCTTGCGGCACCTCGTCGTCACCGTTCCCCGCGCGGGCCGCCCCTTCGCTCAGCGGGTCGACGCGACCGGCGTGTTGCGCTTCGTGCTCACCCAGCATCACGCTGGCGTGCCCGTCGAGCTGATCCCTTCGCCCGGCGCAGAGCCCACCCTGGTGGCCCGCGCGTCTCAGCTGCTCGCTTCCCCCCTGCCCCCCGACGAGCCGGTCGGTTTTCAGCTCGGCAACAAGGTGCTCCTGCTCGACGGCACCCGAAAACGGGTGGTGCCGCTGGCCCGCGCGTTCAATCGTCCGCGCCGCCTCCACTGGATCCCCGAGCAGGCCGAGATGTACCGCGCGTTGCGCAAGCCGCTCACCACCGGCCTTCCCACCGTGCAGTTGGTGGCCTTTCCCCAGGGTGAACGCCATGCGTGCCTGCACGCGCTCGACGCCACCGGCAGCCTCTACCGCGAGCTCGTTCTGCGCGAAGAGCTCGAGCCCACGCTCCAGGAGATGCGCGACGTGCTGCGCCACACCGAGACGCCCTGCGTGCTCTCGGCCTCCGTGCACCCGCTCCTCTCGTCTCTGGGGGGCCGGCGCGCCGAGCAACACGAGCCGGTGATCATGAGCGTGCTGCTCACCCCTCACGGAGATCAGGCCATCTTCGACGGGGAGCTGTTCGGTTCGAACGCCAACCTGTCCTGGGGCGCGCTCGCTGAAGCGGTGCTCAGCCACTGGCCGCCGGGAACCGCGACCCACATCGGCATCGATCGCGTGAAGGCTCCGGTGGGCACGTCGGCCCTCGAGCTGCTGGCCGCGCGTTCTCGGGTGCTGCGTCGGGTGGACACCCACCTTCGCCGCATCTCGAGCCTGCTGCGCGCGGCCTGAAGCGCCCGGCAGAACCTGCTTAAGCGCCCGGCAGGTTGTGCCGAACAACTCCCCGAGGCGGACGCGGTGTTCGCCCCCACGGAATCAACCAAAGGGAGTTCACACCATGTCGTTTTCGATTCGCACCAACGTCGGCTCACTCAACGCGCAGAAGAACCTCTTCAACTCGTCTTCGATGCTGCAGGACAGCTTCAGCAAGCTCTCCTCTGGCTTTCGCATCACCAAGGCCGGTGATGACGCCGCGGGCCTCGGCATCTCGGTGAACCTCAACGCGCAGATCCGCTCGTTCAACCAGGGCAACCGCAACGCGCAAGACGCGCAGTCGCTCATTCAGACCGCTGAGTCGAACCTGAACCAGACCACCGAGCTGCTCACCCGCATGCGCGAACTGGCGATGCAGTCGGCCTCCAGCGGCGTCGGCAACACGGAGCGCGGCTACATTCAGACCGAGAACACGGCGCTCATCACTGAAATCGACCGCATCGCGAACGCGGCTGAATACAACGGCCAGGCCCTGCTGAACTCGGCCGCCACTTCGCTCACCTTCCAGGTCGGTATCCGCAACGTCGCGGCGAACGACCGCATCAGCGTGAGCACGGTCGACGCCACCTCGGCCACCCTCGCGGTCAGCACCCTCGACTTCTCCACCCAGGCCGCCTCGCAGACCGCGCTGGCCACCATCGATACCGCGCTGCAGACCATCTCGAGCGCCCGCGCCACCTTCGGCGCCGCCGGCAACCGCCTCACCTCGGTCATCCAGACCATCCAAGGTTCGGCCGAGTCGCTCTCCGCCGCGAACAGCCGCATCCGCGACGTCGACGTCGCCGAGGAGACCTCGAAGATGGCCCGTACGCAGGTGATGATGCAGGCCGGTGTCTCGGTGCTCGCGCAGGCCAACCAGGCCCCTCAGATCGCCCTGAAGCTCCTCGGGTGAGCTGAGTTTCTGAACTGAAAAACTGAAACGGCGGGTTCGAAGCGACTTCGAGCCCGCCGTCGTCCTTTTGACGCTCCTCCTCGGAGCGCCCGTTGCAGTGAGCTTCAGCGCAGTTCCACCTTCGGAGGCCCCCATGGCCGACAGCAACTTCAGAGTCGGAGGCCTCGCCTCTGGTCTCGACACCAACTCGATCATCGACCAGTTGGTGAAGATCGAGAGCAATTCCGTGACGGTGGCGCAGGCGCGCCAGACGGCCTACCAGGCGCAGATCAGCCAACTGGGCGATCTCACCTCGAGGCTCAAGACCCTCGCCTCGGCCACCGACGCCCTCAAGACCGGTGGGGCATTGGGGCTCAGCCAGGTCGGCAGCACCTCGGGGTTCACCGCGACCCCGGGCTCCACGGCCACCGCAGGCCGCTTCGCGATGACGGTCGACACGCTGGCCACCGCGGCGAAAGCCCGCAGCGCCCAGTTCACCAGCGGCAGCTCGCAGGTCACCGGCGGCACGCTGGCGATCTCCATCAACGGCACCAGCACCGACGTGGCCATCAGCGACGGCATGTCGCTCTCCCAGGTGGCGCAGGCGATCAACGACTCGGGCGCGGGCGCCAACGCCGTGGTGCTCGAGTCGAATGGCCGGGCCTTCCTGTCCATCACCAACACCAACACCGGCTTCACCCCCGGCCAGCCCCCCGGCTCGGGCATGACCATCACCGAGACCAGCACCGGCTCGTTGGGCCAGGCCCTGGGCTTCACCGTCACCGACGCCACCAACGCCAAGGTGACCATCGATGGGCTGCAGTTCGAGCGCGCGTCGAACATCATCACCGACGCCTTGCCCGGCGTGACCTTGAACCTGAAGGCGACGACGCTGGTGCCTGAAGACCTGGTGCTCAACACCGACACCACCGCCACCACCACCAAGCTGAGCACCTTCGTCACCGCCTACAACGACGTGATCAAGCTGCTGCGGCAGAACCTCAACATCGGCGAGCAGATCGACCGCAACAAGACGCTGGGCGGCGACTCCGCGGTGCGCGCGCTGCAGAGCACGCTGATGGGCATGGTCTCCAACATCTCGAACCCCGGCTCGGCCGTTCGATCGCTCGCTGACCTGGGGCTCAAGACCGGCACCGACGCCACCCTGACCATCGACGCCTCCCGGCTGGAGAAGGCCCTGGGCACAGACCCCAACGCGGTCAACGAGCTCTTTCAGAAGTCGACCACCGGCGTGGCCGCCAAGGTGAAGGCGCTGGTCGATGGCTATACGAACTCAAGTGACGGCATCCTCGTGTCGAAGAGCAAGAGCTACGACAAGTCGGTCAAACAAATCGGAACCCAGATCGACTCGCTGCAGCTCAGGCTCGAGGGTTACAAAAAGAAGCTGATTGGTCAGTTCTCCGCGATGGAGAAAATCGTCAGCAGCTTCAAGTCGATTGGCGACTACCTCACGAGCCAGGAATCCCGGTCGAAGGAGTAATGCCCGATGAACGCCAGCCGCGCCTATGCCCGTGCAAGCCAGGAGACCGCGTCGAAAGAACGACTGATGGTCATGTTGTTCGAAGCCGCGCTCCGTCACATGCGCCACGCGGCCACCCTGCTCGAACAAGGCAAGGCGATCGACGCGTTGCCCGTCATGACCAAGGCCAGCGACATCATCCTCGAGCTGGCCGACACCCTCGATTCGCGCCTGGCGCCGGAGCTGACCCAGACCCTGGGCGAGCTCTACTTCTTCGTGGCCCAGCGCCTCGCGCGCGCCGCTTCGTTCCGCGATCTGGCGGCGCTGCGTGAAGCCGAGCGGGTGTTCGCGCCCATCGTCGAAGCGTTCCAGCAGGCCGTCGCCGCCATGGGAGCTCCGGCCGCGCCATGATTCGCCACCACCAGGTTCACGCGGCGCTCGAGGCGCTCCAGCAGACGCTGGAGGCGAAGGATGCGATCGCCTCGGAGAGTGCGACGGAGAAGGTGCTGGCACTGCTCGCCCTCACCACCGAGCCCAGCGCCGATGAACGCCTGCGGCCGATCTTCGCCCACTGCCAGCGGCTGGCGTTCGAGCTCAAGGCGAGCCTGCAGGAAGAGCTTCGCCGCACCGCGACCACCAGCCGCGCGGCCCAGGCGTACGAGCAGGCGCCGTGAAGCTCTCGGTGGCGATGATCGTCGCCAACGAAGCCTCGATGGTGCCCGGCTTTCTCGAAGCCCTCGACGGCCTGTGGGACGAGCTGGTGGTGGTCGACACCGGATCTTCCGACGGTACGGTCGCGGCTTTCGAAGCGGCCGGCGCGAAGCTGGTTCACGCAACGTGGACCCATGACTTTTCCGCCGCGCGCAACGTGGGCCTCGCGCACGTGACGGGCGAGTGGGTGCTGGTGCTCGACGCCGATGAACGGGTCACCCCGGAGTTCAAGGCGCAGCTGCTCGCGGCCATCGCCCGCCCGGAGCTCGGGGCGCTCGAAGTGCGCTTCACCACCCCGCTCCCCTACGGTCATCGCGCGGAGTCGTCGGCCATCAGGGCCTGGCGACGTGACGACACCATTCGATTTCGGCATCCCGTGCGTGAGGAGGTCGACGTCGGCGCGCGGCGTTGCGAGCTGATCGATGCGCCCCTGATTCACCTGGGCGCAGTGCGCCATCGCGCGGCCCTGCAGGATCAGAAACGCCGCGACGCTCGGATTTTGAGGGCACACCTCGCCACGCAGCCTCGGGACTTCTTCTGCTGGCTCAAGCTGCTCGAGCTGGCGCGCGCGCATCAAGACGAAACCTTGTGGCGTGAGGCGGCCCGCGAAGCGACCGACTGCCTCGAGCTCGCCGGGCGCAGCGTGCTCACCACCGAACCGTTTGGCGGGGCACTCGTCGCGATCATCGCTGAGGGGCTGTTCGCTCCCGATTCGGCCGCGGGGCTCCTGTACCTGGAGGGCTGGTCGCCCCACCTTCACCCGTCGAGCGAGTACCGGCTGCGCCGCGCCTTCTTCAGGGAACACCAGTCGCAGCACGAGGCGGCGCGAGAGGACTACGAAGCGTCGTTGCCCGACGACCCCGTGGCGCCTCGCCTGGGCCTCGCCCGCCTCGCCCTCGCCCGCAGCGACGGAGCGGCCGCGCTCCAACTCGGCCGACGCGCGTTGGAAGCAGGGCCCCGCAATCCAGAAGCGCTGCTCGCGGTGGCCAGTCTCACCCGTCAGCTCGAAGGAAGGGCCGCCCTCGAACTGTGGAGTGATGCACACCGAGCGCTCGAGCCCCATTGTCCCGAGTTGGAGTGGGCGATCGGCGAAGCGTCATTGGCCGCGGGCGATCACAAACGTGCGGTCGGCTCTTTTCGCCGGGCTGCCGGGGTTCCCCCTGCGGGCCCTTCGGCCGTGCGCCTCGCGCAGGCGCTCCTCGCGTCGGGTCAGCTGGCGGCCTCAGAACAGCTCGCTCACCAGCTGCTCCCCGCGCAGCCGGAAGCAGGGCTGGGGCTGTTGCTCTTCGATCTCGCCGCGGGCCGTGACACCACGCTCGAACTCGAGCTGACCGAAGAGAGCGCGAACGCGGCGCTTCGGCAGTGGGTCGATGCATTGGTGGCCAGCAAGGATCGCAAGGTGCTGCGCAAGGTGCGCGAGCTGGTGGGCGCGGTGGGGAATCTCTTCCCCTGGCTGCCCGAGTACTTACTGAAGAAGTCAGCGTGAGCCCCTCTCGCCCCTCGGGAGAGGGGCGGGGTGAGGGCCTCGGCTCTACTTCCGGCGGTTCTTCTTCTTGTTGTCCTTCTCTCTCTTCCGCTTTTCCTTCAGCGCCTTGCGCTCAGCGTCGGTCTGCCCGCTCTTCTGCGGCCCCAGCGAGTAGCCCTGCATGCGCGCCTGCGCGAGCTGCGCCTTGCTCATCGGCGGCGTGTAGCCAGGGGGCAACCCGGGCGGCATCTGCATCGGCATGCCGCCCATGCCACCCCCCATGCCCATGGCCTGCGCCATCATCGGGTCCTTCCCGAAGAGCGCACCCAGATCCATGTTCTTCATCTGGTTCATCTGACCGAGCTGCTTGAAGAAAGGCAGCTTGCCCAGGATGCCGGGATCCTGGCCGATGGCGCCCATCATCTGCTGCATGCCCTGGAACTTCTGCATCAGCTCGGCGACCTCTTGCGGCTTGCGGCCAGCGCCCTTGGCGATGCGCTCGGCGCGGCCCTTGGCGATCAGGTGCGGCTCCTTGCGCTCCTGCTCGGTCATCGAGTTGTAGATGGCGTCGATCTTGTCGAGCTCACCCTCGTTCGGGTTGAGCTGCTCGCTCATCTCCCCGAGGAAAGGCATCTTCTCCATCAGGTCCTTGAGCGGGCCCATTTTGCGGACCGTGCGGATCTGCTCCATGAAGTCCTTCATGTTGAAGCGGCCCGAGAGCAGCTTCTTCGCGTCTTCTTCGGCCTTGTCCTGGTCGACGACGCCTTCGAAGTCCTTCATCAGGCCGACGACGTCGCCGAACCCGAGGATGCGTGAGGCCAGACCCGCCGGGCGGAACTCCTCGAGCTTGTCGAGGCCTTCACCCATGCCGAGGTACTTGATCGGCTTGCCGGTGACTTCTTTGATCGAGAGCGCCGCGCCACCACGCGCATCGCCGTCGAGCTTGGTGAGGATGAAGCCGTCGATCTCCAACCGGCGGTTGAACTCGGCGGCCGTCTTCACGGCGTCCTGGCCGATCATCGCGTCGGTCACCAGGATGATGTTGTCGGGCTTGACGATGTCCTTGATCGCCTCCAGCTCGGTCATCAACGCGTCGTCGATCGCCAGGCGGCCGGCGGTGTCGATGATCACCGTGTCGATCTTCTCGGCGCGCGCCTTCTCGTAGGCCAGGCGAGCGAGCTCGGGCGGCTGCAACCCCGCCTGGTGGAAGACGGGCACGTCGAGCTTGGCGCCCAGCACCTTGAGCTGATCGACGGCGGCGGGCCGGTAGATGTCGGCGGCCACCAGGAGAATCGAGCGCCCCTCCTTCTTCAGCTTGAAGGCGATCTTCCCGGTGGTGGTCGTCTTACCGGAGCCCTGGAGGCCGACCATCATGATGCCGCTGACCTGGCCTTTGCCCTTGAGCTTGAACGACGTGTCGACCGGCCCCATCAGGGCCTCGAGCTCGTCGTGGCAGATCTTCACGAAGTGATCGCCGGGCGAGACCTTCATCTTGCGGCCCGACTTGTCGGTGACCGAGGTCTTCACCTCGGCGCCCGCGGCCTGCTCACGCACCCGCGCGACGAACTTCTTCACGACCTCGAAGGAGACGTCGGCTTCCAGCAGCGACACTCGAATGTCGCGCAGCGACTCGTCGATGAGCTCAGGCGTCAGCTCGGCCTTGCCCAGGAGACGATTTTTGGCAGCGCGGAAGCCCTTGGTGACTGTTTCCAGCATGGCGCGCTCCTACACCGATCGGACCCTGCTAAACAGTGTTGAGCGAACGCGCGAGTGGCGAAATTGGCAGACGCAGCGGACTTAAAATCCGCAGATCCTTCGATGGATCGTAGGGGTTCGATTCCCCTCTCGCGCAACCACCCGAAGACTGGAGCCGTCATGTACCCCCGCACCCTCATCATGCTCGTCGTTGGTTTTGCCGGCGGCCTCACGCTCGCTGCGTGCAGCCCTGCTGCCAGCTGTACCACCGCCAATTGTGGGGGGTGCTGCACGGCGGCCGGAAAGTGTGAATCAGGCGCGACCGCCGACGCATGCGGCACCAACGGCGCGAGCTGTGGCCGCTGCGGCACGGGCACGATGTGTCAGGCCGGTGAATGCCGCGCGGGCAATTCAGGCGGCGGCACGGGCGGCGGCAGCGGAGGCGGTTCAGGTGGCGGCACCACCACGGGCGGCGGCACCGGCGGCGGCACCACCACGGGCGGAGGTACGGGTGGCGGCAACGCAGGCAACTGCCGCACCATCGCGCTGCTCGAGACCGGCCAGTCGAACCTCGGCCTCGCGGAGTACCGCACCTTCTCCAACAGCCCCGGCCACTACAACTACGCGGGCTGGGTGTACCTCACCGCCAGCAGCCCCGACGGCTTCCGCGTCGAGGTGGTCTACCCCAACGATCAGGTGCCGAACTTCCCCTACACGGAGACGTTCAGCGCGAACACCCGCTACGCCAACTGCATCGCGTGCGCGATCTTCTACGAGAGCTGCGACCCCATGACCGCGGTCTGCGCGCGCGCTTTCCTGGGCCAGAGCGGCAGCCTCACCATCACCCGCGCCGACCGAGCCAGCGCCGGCCGCCTCGCGGGCTCCGGCATGAACGTGCGCTTCAATCAGTGGGATCTGGCGACCGACATGCCCGATGGCACCGGCTGCATCATCGCCACCACCGTCGGGCCCTTCAACATCGGGTGGAACGCCGACGGCGGCACGATCCCGTAGCACGGGGTGAGGGCCTAGTCTTCCACCACCCGCTTCTTGGGGACCACCAGCCCTGAAGAAAGCCGCTTCAAGACCACGTCGCGCTGCCGCTGCTTGTAGCGTTCGTGCGAGTTCTCGCCCTTCTCGTTCTGCACCGCGGTCTTCTCGTCGGCGATCTGGAACTCACAGGTCGCCAGCGTGATGCGGCCCTGGCGCTCCCGATCGTCCTGCTCCGGCGGCGGCAAGAACGCGTCGAGACGAATGGGCACGTCGGCCACGAAGTTGAGCACCCGGTAGGTCGAGCCCGAGAAGGTATTGCCCAACCGCGCCGCCAGCTCGCGCTCCTCGTAGTCGAGGTCTAAGTGCAGCTGCCGCGCGTACTTCTTGAAGTTCGGGTACTGCCGCACCAGGTCCTTGAAGCGGATCAGCGTGTTCTCGGTCTGCGAGGGCACGATGAAGTTGAAGGGCAGCAGGCGCTGGGTGAGGAAGTAGAGCGTGGGAATGATGTCGTCCCGCTCCTTGACGATGATCCGGAACCGCGTGCGGTCGTAGATGGCCGCGGCCGTCGAGTCTTTCTTCGCGATGAGCTTGGTGATGGTCGACTCGCGCGTCTTGATCGAGTCGGAGAACTCGACGATCGGCAACTCCTTCACCCTGGCTTCATCCATCACCGCGGTGACTCGCTCACTGACCAGCCGCGCCATCTCGGCTTCGGGCACGGCGATCTTGAAGAGCAGATCACGCGCCTCGATGTGCTGAATGACGTGCATCGTCTTGAGCACGATGCAGGCGATCTTCCGGTACTTGCGATCGATGTGGCCTGACGCCAACAGGAAGAGATCGTGAATCATGTTCGGGTTGGCCACCACGTCAGCCACCCGGTAGTTGAAGGTCATTCGCAGGTACTCGACCGCTTCGGCCAGCACCGTGCGCACCCATTGATCGTCGTGTTTGCGCGTGGGGTCGATCTGCAACAGCCGCAAGAACCGGTCGACCTCGTCCCAGGTCTTGAAGTGCATGCGCCGCCACTCGATCACCGAGCCGCCACGCAAGATGAGCCGGATGCGCTCGAGCTCTTTGAGGCCCATCTCCTCTACCCGGCGATAGGGCAGATCGGGCAGCAGCGGCGTCTGGGCGGGCACGGTCAAAGCGACTGCGTTTCTCCCACAAAAACGAAAGGCCGACCCCGGGAAAATCCCCGGAGCCGGCCTTCGCTTCAATTCAGACGACTTGGATTACTTCGCGACCGGACGATCGTCGCGGTACTCGGTGACCGTCATCTGGCCGAGCGTGTCGAAGGCCTTCTGCGCACCCTGGCGCTTGCCCTTGACCCACATCTCCTCGAACTTCAGCTTGCCGTCGGCCTGGTACTCGACGCGAGCGCCGTCGTACTCACCCTTGAGGAAGCTGGTCTTGCCGATCAACTTGCCGTCGGCGTCGAAGAACTTCCACGTACCCGTGCGGAAGTTCTCTTCCATCTGACCGACCGCCACCACGTGGCCGGCGTTGTCGAACGACACCATGGGGCCGTGCATCAGCCGCATGCCGTCGACGGTGCCCTTGAGGCAGGCGTACGCGCCGAAGTCACTGCGAGGCCCACCGATCTGGCGGGTGCCGGACGGGCAAGCCAGCTTGTGGGTGGTGCCAACGACGGGAGCCTGCTCGAGGGTCGGCGCCTGAGCGAGCGCGATTCCGGCCAGCGCGAACTGCATCATCATCATTTTGCGGATCATTTTGTTCTCCTGAGGTCCTGTTATTGCGGACGGTAATTATACGAAGTGAACGTGCGCTTGTTCAGCGGGTCAGCGGGGCGCAGAAAGCGTTGCCGCCACTGAACGCGAAACCAGCCGTGAGCGACGTCGTGCCAGCAGGCGCGCAGAGCGTCATCTTGATCTCCACGTTCTTGCCGCCGTTCGAAGGGATGTAGTGCGACCAGGCGTTGGTCTGGCTGCCCACGACCACGTTGTTGATCGGCCGCGCCGCACCGGTCGACGTGTAATAGGTCAGCTGCGTGGCTGCGCCGATGGTGGCGGGGAACGTGTAGTTCGGGCCCGCGTACGCATAGAGGGTCAGCGTGAAGGCCACGTCGGAGCCGCCAGGGCAGCCCGCCGCGACGTCTGCGTCGTCGGTCACGTTGTAGATGACCGGGCCCGTGCTCGTGGACGGGTTCCACGCCGTGTACGCGTTGGCCGCGATCGCCGCGGTGATGTTCGGGCAGCGATCGTCGCTCGCCGTGTCGCACAGGTTGTTCGAGTAGCAGACGTTCGCGTAGCCGCAGATGTCCGGCTCAGCGTTGGTCGAGGTGCACGCCACGCCCGCGTCGGTGGTGCCGGCATCGGTGCCGCCGTCGGTGCCGCCATCGGTGACCGTGCCGCCGCTGCACTGGCCGGTGGCCGTGTTGCAGGTGCCGCTGTTCGGGCAGCTCGCCGACGAGGTGCACTTCGCGGTGCACTGGCTGGTGGCCGCGCTGCAGATGTTGCCCGCGGTGCTGGCCGCGCACAGCGCGTCAGTGCTGCAGGTGCAGAAGCTCGAGGCCGAGTTGTTGATCTTCGCGCAGGTCTTCTCTGCCGAAGGACAGTCGCTGGAGCCGGTACACGTGGCGACGCACGTCTTGAGGACGGGGTGACATCCCTTGCCCGTGCCGCAGGTGGCGTCAGTGGTGCAGGAGCCGGTGCCGCCGTCAGGCGTCTCGTTGCCGCCGCAGCTCATGGTGAAGGCGATGGTGGCTGCGGCCGAAAGCCACAGTGCTCGATTGTTTCTAGTCATGCTTGGAACCCCTCGTTGGTGAGTGAAAGCGCCGTTACAGGCGCGACGGACCTTACCCGTCGATCGACCTGTGTCAATCGACGCGGCAGGCCGGTAACGCAAGCCCGGGGCCTAAACTTCATTACTGGTTCTCATGGTTTGCGGGGCTGGCGCACCCAGGCGCAGCCTGCCCCGCGACAGCGCCGTCAGCTCAGAACTTGAAGGGGAACGTGATCGGATCGCCCTGCTTCTTGTGGCGCGGGAAGGTCATTCCCTTGATCAGGTTGCCCACGCAGCCGGCGATGGGCGTGCCCTTGAACTCATCGGAAGCGACCGAGACGTTGCTGGTCTTGCCGCTGGTCTGAATCGTCCACTTCATCAGGAGCTTGCCCGAGGTCCCCGGGTCCTTCGCCCGCTGCTGCTTGACGCACTCACCCAGGGCGCCCTTGTTGGCGAGCACCACCTCCATCACATCGGAGGTCTCGAGGGCGTCCTTCACGTTGGCCGACGAGCTGCCCGGCGCGGGAGGAATGTAGCCGGGCTGCTTCTTCTCGCTCTTCGGCTCCTCTTTGACCGTCTTCTTGGGCGCACCGAACGCATCGTCGAAGTCGTCACCGCTGGAGGGCTGGGCCGCGGCCCTCTTCGGCTCAGGTTCGGGCGCCGGCTCCTTCTCCGCGCGAACGGTGTTGGTCTTGGGGCGGCTGCCACCGGTGTTGCTCTTGGGGATCACCGGCGCAGGCGCGGGCGGCGTGACGGCAGCCACCGCGACGGGCGCAGGAGCCGTCACAGCCGTGGGATTCGGGTTCGCCGTTCCCGGGTTCGCGGCAGCCGTGGGGTTCTCCGGCGCGACGGCGGCCGGCTGCGGCGCGACCGGCTGAGGAGCCACCGCCACCGGAGTGGGCGTGGGGGCCTGCACCACGACCGGAGCCGGCGGCGTGACCACCGCGACCTGCGTCGGCGCGCGCGTGGCCAGCCACACGATGAGCCCGACCAGGATGAGCAGCATCACCGCACCACCCGCCGCGACACCGATCATCAGGTTGCGGTTGTTCGGGGGCCGGTACTGCGTCATCGCCGGAGCGCTGTAGGTCGCGCCCGGGTTCTGCAGGTACGGGTTGACCGGCGGCTGCGCCGGGCGCGCCGGTTCGCGGTGCTCCACGGGGCTCGGCACCACAGTCGCGCCGTTGGTCGCCTTCTCTTCGTGCGGAAGGTCGAGCAGCCCACCACTGAGCGGCTCGTCGACCACCACCTGCGGCGGCTTCGGGGGCGGCCGGGCCTGCGCTTCCATCTCGTCCTTGAGCAGGTTGCCCAGCGAGTTCGCAGCCGAAGGCTTCCAGCTGTTCGTCTCTTCCGGGCCCATGCCACCGGCCGACATCGGCACCTGCATCTGCGACTGAACGGTCTGCACCATGCCGCCTGCGCTGAACGCAGACTGCACCGGCACGTTCATCACCGCTGGGCCGCTCTGGGTGATGGTGGCCGCGGGCGCGACGACGATCGGCTTGGGCGGCTTGGGCGCCAGCACCGAGTTGAGCATCTTCACGTCGGAGACCGGGATCCAGTCGTCGTAGCCGGCGCGCCAGCACAACGAGTCGGGGCTGATCTCGCCGCGATCCCAGTGCTCTTTGACCTTCTCCAGCGTGAGCGGGCCCGTCTGCTTCTCGTTGATCGCCACGTACCAATCCGTGGTGGGGATCTCTTCGGCCTTCTCGGGCGCCTTCTCCTTGCCGTTCGATTCTTCGGCGAGCTTGCGCACCGTGTCGGCATCGATCACCCGCGTGCTCTGGCGATCGTCAGGCGAACCTTCTCCGGGCTTGTGGGTCGCGTGATTGCCGGTCTTCAGCACCTGGTCGAACACCGCGCCGATCTCGTCTTCGTCTGCGCCGAAGAAGCTGTCTTTCGGGCCCGACGAGGCTTCACCCGGCGCAGGCGCAGGCGCCGTGCCCGGGTTCGTCATCTCTTCGCCGGCCGCGGTCTCTTCATTCGAGAGCGTCGCTTCGGCCGCGGCGAGGGGCGTCTGCATCACCTGCGTGGCGAGCGCGTCATCGGGATCGTTCGACATCGCGATGGGCCCACCGGCCTTCGCAGCGTCAGCGCGCTTCACGAGAATGACGTAGCCGCACTTGCGGCAGCGGACCTTGACCCCCTTGGGTCCGACCTTCTCGTCATTGATCATGTACTGCGCGCGGCAGCTCTCACAGACGAAGCGCATGGTGATTCCCTGGGCGAAAAAGGTGAAGCGAGAGGGCTCGCGTCAAAAGTGCGAACTGCGTGTAACCGTTTGAAAAGTTTAGGTTTACGAGGCTGAACGGTCAAGACAACGGACGCCAGACGGGCGGCGGGAGTTCCGTCGCCCTCCGCCTTCGCCAGAAACCTTCAACGATCACTGCTACTTGCGCAGTTGGACCTCGACGTTGATGCCTACCGCAACGCGCAGGGCGTGGAGGTCTTCGCCCAACGCGAACACCAACAGGTCGCGGATCTTCGACCGCGGCTGAACCCTGAAGTTCGGCCCCGTCTCGGCCATCACCATGCGTTTGACGGGCTCGATCTCACCGGCGACGAACGCACCGGCCCGGGTGGCCGAGAGCTCTGCGCCTTCGAGGAAGTTCCTCAAGTCGTTGGGCGTGGCGATCTTCACGTACTCGCGGGTGACGCGTGCCAGCGCGTCGCGGGCCTGCGGCGTGAGGTGTTTCTCGAGCAGCTTTCGCTCGGTGTCGATGGCCCGGAGATCCGCCGTGAAGCGGAACCGGTCGACCGAGAGGCTGATCGCCGCCTGCATCACGGCCTCGAGCCGCTCACCCGACAGCCGCTGCGTGAGCGCCAGCTCGGGGCGCAGCATCGTCATGGTGCGGCCGAGCAGGTAGTAGACCTCGCGCTGCCCCGTCTCGCTGAAGAACTTCCCGCCGAAGCGGAGCGCGACCGGATCGGTGTGACAGATCTCCACGCCCACCATCGGGTCGGGCGCGGGCTCGGTGGTGCGCTTGGCCATGCGCTCGCGCGTGGTGATCAAGAACGGAGAGAACACCGCCACCTGATCCATGCCGAGGATGCGCGAGACGTACCGGTAGTGATGAATCTGGTATTCGGGCGCGCTCGCCACGTCGATGAAGTGCTTTTTGGGCACGATGCCGTAGCGAGTGAAGTCTTCTTTGTAGAGCGTGCCCGCCTGCTCGAAGAGGATCGCGAAGAGATCCGACAACGGTCCGCGCACCTTCGGGTGGAAGAGATGTTCGGTCCACAGACGATCGGTGAGCTGCCGCTGCGCCACTTCGCGCTTCTTCGCGTACGGGGTCAGCTTGGTGAGGATCTCCTTCTCGCCGGGGCCGGGATCTCCGATGAGCCCCGCCATCACCTGCGCTGCGATCCACGCCGAGTCGTAGTCCTTCCGCTTCGCCGCCAGCTCGGCCAGCGCCGAGGCCACCTTGCCCGGGCTGGTGGTCGACGGGAGCGCCCGGCGCCACGCATCGACGGCCTCCTGCTCGTAGCCGACCTGGTTCTGCGCGAGCCCCGCGTACAGCTCCTGGATCTCCACGTTGTCGGGCAGACCTGAAGCGACCACCTTGTAGACCTGCACCGCGGCTTCCGGCGCCTTGAGCGCGTTGAGGTACAGATCGCCCAGCGCCTTCCACAGGTTCATGCGCACCTGGTGCGTCTCGGGCGTCTTGGGGATGCGCCCGATCATGCGCTTGTAGTTTTCGTCGAGCTGCTGCCACTTCTTGGCCCGGCCCAGCATCTTCTCCAACGCAGCGAACGCGTCGATGAAGTGCCAGTCGACGTCGAGGGCCGAGTTGAAGCACCTGGCCGCTACGTCGACCTCGCCCAGCTCGTCGCGGTTGATCTCACCGAGCGCGAACCACACCCGCTTGGCCCGCGGTCCATCCGCGAGCAGCTCGGGCACGGCGAGCATCTTCTCCAGCATCTCGCTGGCCTTCGCGCCCTGCCTGGTCTCCCGGTAGAGCACGTAGAGCGCGTCCATCACGTCGAGCGCGTCTTGCCGGATGCGGTGCGAGGCGAGGTAGGCGTCGATGGCGATGTAGGGGTCCGACAGCTTGTCGCGCGCGAGCGCACCGAGCGCCACGCCGGCCTCGAACTTGGCCTCACCGTCGAGCGTCTCCACCAGCTTCTGGCGGAAGGTGACGGCGCGATCGAACTGCTGCGCCTGCTCGGCCAGCCCCACCATCGAGCGCAGTGACGGCTCGTGGCTGGGGTCGATGGCCAGCGCCTTCTCGAAGTGATTCTGCGCGCGGTCGAACTGGCGCAGGCTCATGTGGAGCTCACCGAGCGTCCAGTAGATCTCCGCCACCTCGAGATCGGTCAGGTCGCCGCGGTGGTGAACGAGGATCGACTGGTACACCCGCTGCGCTTCTTCGAGCCGCTTGGCGTGCACCAGCAGGTTGCCGTAGCCCTCGAGCACCGGCAGGTACGTCGCGTCGAGCTGGTAGGCGCGCTCGTACGCGGTGAGCGCCTTCTCGCGCTTGCCGTTCTTCTCCGAGACGTAACCCAGGCGGTACTGGCGGCGGCACAGCTCGCGCCCCAGCTCTGGATCGTCGGGCATCGACTGGTACTGCTGCCCGAGCTTGTGCGTGACGATGTCGAGCATCTGCTCGCAGCGATCGTAGCGCTCGGTGGAGAGGTAGATGTCGGCCAGGGGCTGCGCCGCTTCGAGGGAGTCGGCCTGCAGCTTGAGCGCCTCCTCGTAGTAGCCGGTGGCCTGGTCGCGATCCTCTTTGCTCTCGTAGTACTGGCCGACCGCCACGAACGCCTTGCTGCGCGCCTGCGGCTCTTCGGTCTGCCGCGCTTCTTCGATGAGCGCCTTCTCGTAGCTGTCGAAGTCGCGCTCGAGCTCGTAGATGCCCTTGAGCGCGCGAATCGCCGGCAGGTACGCCGCGTCGACGCGCAGGGCCTCGAGGTAACAACGTTTGGCGCTGCCCGCGTCGATCAACATGTCTTCGTTGATCTTGCCCATGCGGTACCAGAGCTCGACCGCTTCAGGCGTCTGGCCCAGCACCTGCGCTTCACGCTCCAGCATGTCGAGCGCGAAAGGCCAGTTGCCCGAGCGTTCGTACAACATGCCCAGGGCGTGCATCGCGGGGCGGCAGCGGGGATCGAGCTCGATCGCCTGGTGGTAGGCGGTCACCGCGCGGTCCACCGCCTTCAACTGCTGGTGGAAGATGTCGCCCATCTCCACGCACAGCTCCGCCTTCTCAGCGGGGTTGGTGAGCAGCTGAATGTGACGGTCGACCACGCCGATGAGCTCGTCCCAACGGCCTTGCGACTTGCGCAGGCGCTCGAGCGTCTTGATGGCCTGAATGTTCTGCGGGTCGACCTGCAGCGCCGCTTCGATGCAGGCGTCTGCGTGGCCGAGGTTCTGGTACCGCTCTTCCCAGATCGCCGCCGAGCGGAAGAGGATCTTCACCCGCTCGCGGTAGTCCGAGGTCAGCTCGATCTGCCGCTCGTACACGGCGAGCAACTCGGCCGGGCGATCGAGCTTGCTGTAGAGCTGCTCCAACGAAGCGAGCGCCTGCGGGTTGGCAGGGTCGAACTCGAGCGCCTGCCGGTAGCCTTCGACCGCGGCCTCGTCGTCCTGGAGCTCACGCTCGTAGACCTGCGCGACCTCGACCTGCAGCCGCGCCCGATCTTCCGGGGTGGGCGCGATGTCGCGCATGCGCATCAACGTGCTGGCCACCGCCTGGTGATTGCCCACGCGGCGCTGCAGGGTGACGAGCACGCCGAGCGTATCGAGATCCGGTTCGAGCTCGAGCGCGCGCACCAGCGCGTTCTCGGCCTCGTCGGGGTTGCCCATCTGCTCGTCGTAGACGCGGGCGATCTCGCGGAGGATCTCCTTGCGCCGCTCGATGCTGCCGGCGGCCTCGAGCTTCTGCTCGAGCGAGACCACGTACTCCTTGTTCTGGCCACGGCGGGCGAACATCGCGCCGAGGCGCTCCAGCGCCTGATCGTTGGTGGGATCGAACTCGAGGATCCGCCGCAGCGACGACTCGGCCGCTGAAGGATCGTCGAGCTTGGTGTCCTGCACCTTCGAGAGCGTGAGGTAGAGCCGCTCGGCCAATGGGCCACGCGGCACCGTCTCGGCGATCTCTTCGTAGACCGCGGCGAGCTCTTCGTAGCTGCCGGTCTCTTCGGCGAGGCGCTCGACCTGCTCGCGGATCTCGTCGTTGGAAGGCGTCAGCTGCAACGCACGGCAGTACTGGAGAAACGCCACCTGGCGGGCGCCCAACTTCTGCTCCTGCACCCGCGCGAGCTCTCGCAGCGCGACGACCTTCTCTTCGTCGGTGTGGAGGTTCGGCAGGTACCTGTCCATCGCCTGGGCGTAGCTGCGCCAGTCGTTCAACTTGCTGAACAGCTCGAGCGCCTGCTCGTAGGCCTGCTTGTTCGAGGGCTCGATCTCCAGCACGCGCTCGAGCGCGGCGCCGGCCATGTCGGCCTTGGCTGCGGGGCCACGCCAGATCTCCGCGACCTGGAACATCGTCTGCGCGGCCGCTTCACGCTCTTCGAGCTGCAGCTGCACCGCGACCTTCTGCTCGAGCGTCCGCACCGCGTCGGGCCAGGCCTTCAACTTCATGAACACCGTGTGCAGGCGCTCGAGATCGGGCAACTGGTGCGGCTCGACCTCCAGCGCGCGGCGGGCGGCGTCGAGCGACTCTTCGCGTCGCGCCGTCTCGGCGATGATCTCCGCCAGCCGAATGCGGATCTGCTTCACCCCACTCGCGTCTTCCTGGAGCGGAATGAGGCGGCGCAGCACGATGACCAGGTCTTCGCGTTTGCCTAAGGCATCGAAGATGTCGCGCAGCGCCTCCAACGCACCGCGGTGACGCGCGTCACGCTCGAGGGCCGCCTTGAAGAACGGCACGGCCTCTTCGGCGCGGTCGAGCTGCTGCCAGAGCACCCTGCCCAGCCGCTCGTTGAGCCGCACCAGCTCGCGCGGGTCGACGGTGAACTGCAGCTTCCACTGGAGCAGCTCGCGCAGCTCTTCGGCCTTCTGACCGCGCTCCAGCAACTTGGTCAGCGCCTCGAAGGCCTGCTCGTTGCGCGGGTTCTTCTCGAGCAGCTCACGGTAGAGCTTGATCGAGTGCTCGATGTTGCCCTGCCCTTCGGATGACGTGACCGCCATCTTTCCGAGCAGCCGCTCCTTCTCAGCGCCCTGCACCAGCTCTCGCTGGGCCTCGAGCACGCGGTAGAGCTTGTCCATGCTCTTGGCCTGCTCGTAGAGGATCTCCAGCGAACGCAACGACGGCAGGTGTTTCGGCTCGGCCTCCAGCACCTTCTCGAAGGCGCCGGCAGCACGATCGGGGTTGTCGAGCGACTCCATCGCGATCTGGCCGAGGCGGAAGTAGAGCCCCACGCGATCGATGGGTTCGGTGGCCATGGCGGCCTGGGCTTCGATCACCTCGGCCTGCTGATCGGGGAACTCGAGCTCGCCGTAGAGGCGATCGAGCGCGGGCAGCGCCTTCTGCGCGGTCTCGGCGTGAGCGGTGCGAGCCTTCTCGTAGAAGACGACGGCCTGCTCCTTCTCGTCGAGGCGCTGCTCGGAGATCTGCGCTACCACCATGCACACTTCGGCCACGTCGTGCGGCTCGGAGAGGCGGGGCAACTCGGCCTGCAGCGCGCCCACCAGCTCGTCGAACGAAGCGGCGGCTGCACCCGCGGCGTAGAGGCTCTTGCGGATCTGAGCGTCGTTCGGGTCTTCCTTGAACGCGCGCCAGTACGCCAGGTACGCCAGCTCGGGCTCGGCTTGCGCGGCCCGCAAGGAAGCGAGTTCGGTCAGCAGCGTCTTGCGTTCGATCTGATCGGGCGAGACCCCCACCCGGCCTTCGATCAGCTGCGAGAGCCGATCCATGTCGCTCGACGCGCGGTAGGCGCCGGCGAGAATCTCGAAGGCCTGCTGGTTCTGCGGCTCCTTCTGCACCAACGCGTCCATGCGCTGGAGCGCGCCTTCATTGCGCGCGTTCTGCGCGAGCAGCTCACGGTAGAGATCGAGCGCGCCCTGCTTGTCCAACAGCCGGGTCTCGCGCACCACGGCGAGCTTGAAGGTGACCGCGGCCTGCTCTTCGGGCGGCAACACGCGCAGGCGGCGCGACAACACGTCGGCGAGCTCGGGCCAGCGCTGCTGCTGCTCAGTCAGCCGCTCCATGCGGCTCAGCGCGTTCACGTCGTCGGGCTGCAGCTCGAGCAGGCGGCGGAAGGTACCGATGGCCGTGTTCGCGTCCTTGAGCGTCTCTTCCTGCAGCGTGCCGATCTGAAAGAGCAACGCGGCGCGGCGGCCGGTGTCTTCTTCGATGGTCAGCTGGCGCTTGAGCACCTCGAGCAGCTCGTTCACCCGGCCCTGCCGTGAGAAGAGCTGACCCATCTGCTGCATCGCTTCGGCGTCGGTGGGCACCAGCTCCATCACCCGCTTCCACGACTCGATCGCCTCCTGCTCCTCGTCCGCTTGCGCCTGCAGCCGCGCCAGTGCCCGGTAGAGATTCGCGCGGGCCGCGTCGTTCGATGCGCGCGGCGCGACCTCGGTGAGCAGCGACGCCATCTCGTCTTCAGCGTCGGCCTTCTTGTAGAAGCTCAACACCAGCTCGAGGTTCGAAGGCTCGTCAGGCAGCTCACGCAACGCCCGGGCGGCGGCCACGAAGGCCATCTCGGCGTTGTCGAGCTGCGCCGAATACACCTCGGCCATCTTGCGCAGGTGCCCTGCCCGCTCGGTCGCTTGCGGTTCTGCCGCGACCCGGGCCTCCAGCATCTGCACCAACTTGAGGTGTTCACCTTCACCGGCGAAGACTGGCTCCAGCGTGCTGGCTGCCTCGCCCTTCAATGGATTTTCTGAGCGCGCCATTTCTTCGAGTGCGCCGACCGCGCCCGCGTGAGCGGGCTTCCGGCGCAATACCTCCTGAAACGTCGTGAGGGCCCCACGGGGGTCACTCAGACGGGTGAGCTTCAAGCGGCCGAGCCGCACGTACAACTCCAGCGCCTGCTCTTCTTGTTGCCGCGCTTCCGCGTGCTGAATCTCGCGGCCCAGCAACACCGCGAGCTCCGGCCACGCTTCCGTCTCCGAGAGGATGCGCGCGAGGAAACGCGTCGCGTTCGGCTCCTCCGGTTTGCGCTCCAACACGGCCTGGTAGCACTGCGCTGCCAGCGCCTTGTCGGAGAGCGTCTCTTCGGCGAGGTTCGCCAGCTCGAAGAGCAGGTTCACCTGCATGGTGATGTTGGTCTCCAGCCCCAACTGCCGCCGCATCACGATCGACAGCTCGCGGAACTGAGACGTGCGCCGGAAGATGCGCCCGAGTTGCTCGAGCACGAACATCTCTTTCGGGTTGCGGGCGAGCACTTCGTTCCACGCGCGCGCGGCGAGATCGAAGCGGGAAAGACGGTCGCCGTAGACCACCGCCAGGCGGCGCCACAGCTCACCGGCCAGGGGCTCTGCGATGCCGCGCTCCAGCGCGTCTTCGTAGGCGGCCGTGAGCTCTTCGAAGGCGCCGAGATCAGCGGCCAGGCGCTCGAGCTCTTCCCTCACCTCGGCGTGATCGGGCTTCTCTCCAAAGGCGCGGAGACGGGCGGTGAGCGCGAGGTTCTTCTGGCCGACCGCTTCGCGCAGGTTGGCGATCTCGATCAGCACCGGAATGCGCTGGGTCGGTTCGGCGGCGGCGAGGCGTACGTCGAGCACCTCGACCAGCCGGCGCAGATCGTTGAGCTCGCGGAAGGCGCCTTCGAGCAGTCGCGCCGCTTCCATCTTGGCGCTCTCGACGGTGAGCAACCGCTCGAGCGCGGCGATGCTCTGCGGCTCGGTCCTGGAGAGCTGAAAAGCAGCGCCGAACGCACGCAGCGCCTCGGCGTGTTGCGCTTCCTTCTCGAGGATGAGGCCGCGTTTGACGATCTGCTGCAGCTTGTCGGCGTCGTCGGCCGCGGTCTCCGCGAGCTGGGAGAGCACGTCGGCCTGCTCCAGCACGCGGCGGGTCTTGCCGAACAAACGTTCGAGCGTGATCAACACGTCGCGCGAACGGTTGATGGCCAGCGCCTGCTTGAGCGACTCGATGGCCTGGGCGTCGTCGCCGGCCGATTCGAAGGCGTCGCCGGCCTTGAGCAGCAGCTCGAAGCGGGTGCCCGGGTCTCCCGCGAGCGCCGCCTGCTTGGCGTACACGTCTGACAGGCTCTTAGCGTTCTTCGACTTCTCGTAGAGCCGGGAGAGGCTGTCGAGGGCCTGCCGATCCTGCGGGAGGTGCTCGAGCAACTGCCTCCAGACGCGCGTGGCGTCTTCGGGCTCGGCCAGCTGCTCACGCAGCTCGGCCGCGCGGCGCAGCAACGGCACCACGTGCTCGTCGCCCGCGGGCAGCTCTTCCACCGTCGACTCGAAGATCTCCGCCAGTTCACCGAACGATCCGGTGACGCGCGCGAGACGCTCCAGCTCAGGCTGCACCGCGTCGCGGTCGAGGCCGTCGGTGAAGGCCTTGAGCGCGTTCATGAACGCGGCCTCCGGCTGGCTCAGATCGCGCTCGAGGATCGCGCGGATCTCACCCGTGATGCGGGCCCGCTCGGTCTGCGAGGTGGCATGCACCAGGCGCGCTTCACGAATGGCGATGCGGCGCTGGTGATCGCCGGTGCGCGAGAGCACCGCGTCGAGGATCTCCGCAGCGGCCGAGCTCTCGGGATCGTTTCCCCGAGCCCACCCTTCGAGCGCCTCGCGGGTACCTTCGTGCGTGGGATCTTCGCTGAGGATCTGCCGGTACACCTCGAGCGCACCCCGCGGATCGTTGAGCCGGTTCTGTCGCAGCGCCGCCAGGCGAAACGCGAGCTCACGCCCCTGGGGGCTCTGCCCTTCCTGATTGCGGCGCAGCTCCAGCGCGAAGGCGAGCTCCTGCGGCTTGTCGAGCTCGGCGTAGAGCCGGTCGAGGGCCGTGGCCGCTTCACGCGCGAGCACGTCACGCGCGGCGATCTGTCTCCAGTTGCCCGCAGCGCGTTCGAGATCGTCGAGCTTCTGCTCCGACAACACGGCCGCTTCCCGATCGAGCGCAGAGCGCGCGGCGGGGTCGGCCTCCATCACCGCCAACCGCTCGATGACCGGCACCAGCTCCTGGTACTCCTCTCGGGTGCGGTGCAGGCGCTGCAACGAACGGAGCGCCTCGAGGTGTTTGGCGTCGAGCAGCAACACGGCGCGCAGGTGCTTCACGGCGTCGTCTTGCTTGTTCAGCTTCTTCTCGTAGACGTCGGCCAGCTCGCGATGCAGCGCGATGGCCACCGACTCGGCGCCCACCTCGATGATCTCCTCGAGCACCTCGGCGTAGCTGTCGAGCGCATCGGCGTCGTCGGCCGCGGCGCGTGCACTGGCCCGAATGTCCGCGTCTTCCGGCACCAGGCGCATGGCCGTGGCGAGAGAAGCGAACGCCTGCTCGGGCTGGCGCAGGTGCACGGTGTGCAACTCGGCAGCGCGTTTGAGCGCGGTGATCCGCTCGAGGGAGTCCTTCGCGGCCTCGGCGATCAACGCCAGCACACCGACCTGCTTGCGGTGATCCTTGGCTGCTTCGTAAGCGGGCAACAGGGCCCGCGCCGCGGCTTCCCGGTGCGTGGGGTCGGTGAGCAGGTTCTCCAGCGCCGCCAATGCATCAGCGTCCGACGGTTTGCTGGCGAGCACTTCGCCGTAGCGGGTGATGGCCTCGGCCTTGTCGCCCAGCGCCGTCTCCAACAGGCGCGCGCGGGTCATGGTGAGCGCCTGCGCCTTGTCCTTCTCGCCGGCCTGCTCGTACAGCGCGATCAACCGCGACTGCACCTGGGTCAGCTCACGCAGCTGGCCACCCTGCTCGAGCAACTGGCCCAGCCGCGGCAGGTGATCTGCTTCGGGCGCACCGGCCTTGATCGCCTCGGCCAGCGCACTGGCCGCTTCACGGGGGCGATCGAGCTCGCTGTTCACCTGCGTCAGCTGCAGGCCCAGCGAGATCTTCTCGTCGTCGGTGGTGGCCAGCGACAACCGGCGCCGCAGCACCTGATCGCAGTCAGACCAGCGCTTGGCCATCAGGTACAGCTCTGAGAGGCGCAGCAGCAGCTCGGGCTGATCGACCGTCTTTTCCAGGCCACGCTTCAACGAAGTGGCGGCCTCGTCGATGGCGCCCACTTCTTCGGCGAGCTCCGAGGCCTCCAGCAGCAAGGAGACCGTGAGCGTCGCGTCTTCCGACTTCACGGCCAGCTCGGTGAAGGTGCGCGCGAGCTCCTGCTCGGCCTTGAGCGCACGGCCCAGGCGGAGCGCTTCGGCGCGGAACGCGGTGTCGGCCGGATCGAGCGCCAGACCCCGCAGGCGAAGATCGAACGCCGCGCGCTCGTCGATGAGCCGCTTCTCCGTCGTCTCGGCCAGCAGCGTCAGCAGGTTCTTCTGTTCGTCGCGATCCTGCACCGACGAGAGCTGCACCAGCAGCGAAGCCACCTGCCGCTGATAGTCGCCCGCCTTCGCGTACACCGGAGCGAGCGCGCGCGAGATGTCGCCCTGCCGCACGCCTTGTGAGGCGAGCCGCTCGAGACCACCGACCACCGCCGCGCTGTCATTCCCCTCGTCGAGCAGGTTCAGGTACAGCTTCACGGCCTCTTCACGCCGATTGAGCCGCTCGGCGTAGAGCTGCGCGAGACGGGCGCGCCACTCCTGGCGTTCTGCGGGCGAGTCGGCCAGCGCGAGCAGGCGCTCAGCGACGACGGCCACCTCTTCCCAGAGCCCCAGGTTCGCGGACGCCGCGCCGAGCTTTTTCAGCGTCTGCACGCTGTCGGGATCGAGCTCGAGGATCTTCCGGTACACGCCGGCCGCCGAAGCAGGATCGGCCGCGGAGGCCTCCAGCTTCCGGGCTTCGGCCTCCAACTTCGAGCGCGGATCCTGCGGTTCTTCTGCGAGCGCCTTCCGCATCGCGGTGAGTGCGGTGGTCGCTTCCGGATCGTCGACGTGGCGTTTCTGAACCTCGAGCCAGGCCTCCTGCGCCTCCGCGGGGCGGCCCAGTGACTGGAGCACCTTGCCCAGCGTCCTCCACAACGACGCCTGCGCTTCGGGCGGCGCGACCTGCGCCGAACGCCTCAGCGCCAACGCGAGCTGGGGCTGAGCGGCGGCCTTCTGCGCGGCCTCCACCAACGACGCGAGCAAGGTGGTGCGCGCGGGATCGAGCGGCAGCGCCAACGAGAGCGCGTGGAACGCCCTCTTCGGATCGCCGCGATCGTCACACAACATCGCGACCAGCTCACACAACGAGACACGATCCGCGATGGGCCGCGGCGCCGAGGCGGCCAGCTCGAGCAACGGCCAGAGCGCCTCGAGGTTGCCGTCGTCGGCGTAGAGCGCGACCAGGCGGTAGGCCACCTGCGCGTTGTTGGGGTCGGTGCGCTGCGCGGCTTCGACGTGACCGCGCGAGGCGTTGAGATCCTTGAGCAGCTTCTGGGTGAGGTCGGCGAGGTTCAGCCGCAACGCCACCTGGGCGCTCTTGTCCTTGATGGTGACCAGGTGCCGCTCGAGCACCGCCATACCTTCGGCGAGCTTGCCGACCGAGATCAGCGCTTCACTGGCGAGCTCCGCCGCGTCGGGCCGGGCGGGATCGAGCTTGGCCGCTTCTTCGAACGCGTCGGAGGCGCCCTGCTGATCGTTGAGCTTCGAGAGCAGGACCTGGCCGATGCGCAGATGCAGGTCGACCTTGGCCTGCTTGTCGCGCGTATCGCCCGCCAGCTTCGAGAAGACGGTGAGCGCCACCCGCACGTCACCCGCCTTCGTGGCGACCTGCTCGAGCAGATCGAGCGCATCGGGCATCGCCGGCCAGAGCGCAAAACACCGCTCGATGGCTTCCTTCACCTTGTCGACCGCCCCGGGCTCGTAAAAAGCATAGAGCCGCGCGACCTGCAGCGACATGCGCGCCGCCACCCGGCGATCACGCTCTTCCAGCGACTGGCTCTTGAGCTGCTTGACCTTGTCGCGCCAGACGTACTCGAGCTTGGTCAGATCCTTCTGAATCGCAGCCGCGCGGGCGTTCTTCCCGTCGACGGCGAGCGCGCGCACCAGGGCCTTGGTGGCCAGCGCGTGCTCTTGAGGGAAGCCGACCAGCGACTCGGCGAAGCTGACGTACTCCTCGAGCAGCTCGCGATCACCGAGCGCCGCCCGTTCACGCTCGAGCGAATCGAAGCCCGACGCGTGCCGGCCTTCTGCCAGCAAGAGCTTGCGCGCCTTCTGGTACGCCGCGCGTTCCTGCGGCGCGGCGCGCGAAGCGAGCTGGTAGCAGAGCACCGCTCGGTCACGCCGCTGGAGCTTGGTCTCGTAGAGCTCACCGGCCCGCAGGTAGAGCGCCGCCGCGGCGGGCCCCGACTGCACGAGCGCCAGGCGCTCCAGCACTTCACCGAGCGCGGCCGCGTCGCTGCGGCCTTCGTAGATGCCGCGCAGACCCTCGAGGGCCTCGCGCGCATTCGGCGAATAGATCAACGCGCGGCGAAACAGCTCCTCTGCGCGGACCGGGTTCTTCAGCTTTTCGCGACAGAGATCAGCCGCGCGGCACAACAGGTGCGCGGCTTCTTCTGCCTTGGGGACCTCACGCGAGCGCGACTCGTACAGCTTGATGAGCTCGTCGACGCGGCCGGTCTTTTCGAGGCTGGCCTCAACCTCGCCAAACGGCTTTTCAGGAGTATTCGACATGTGGGAGCGGGCGGGACTTTAGCCCGCACGCCCCCAACAAGACGAGGTTTTCAGGCGTTTGCGCCGGGAGTCGGCCCGTTCGACGGGGCAGCCTCCGGGGGCGGCATCGCCGCTGCGTCTTCAGCCTCTTCCGCGACGGCCGCGGCCGACTTCGGCTTGGGCTCCGGGCGGGGCAGCGCCTTGACGCGCTCGGCGTTGGCGGTGTCGCCCTGCTTGGTGAAGAGCGCCTGCGCCTTGTCGAGCTGACCTGCCGCCTCGAGGAGCTCGGCGGCCTTCTTCAGATCGCCCATGGCCTCGAACACGAACGCGGCCTTGTCCTTCCGATCTGCGGCCAGGTACACCTCGGCCGCTTCGGGCAGACGGCCCAGCAGCTCGAGCCAACGCGCGCGCTGCACGGGGTTGTTCTCGGCTTCGGCCTTGGCCAGCTCCGCCTTCGCGAAGGCATCGGCCTCGGCCGTCATCTTCAGCTTCTGCATGAAGTGGAACGCCTTGGGGCCCGGCAACGGCTTGAGGGTCTCGAGGGCTTCGGCCTTCTTGCCGCCGCTGACCTGGAGGGTGGCCGCGCCGAGGCGATCGCCGCGCTCGATGAGCTTGACCACTTCGAGGTCACGAACGCGGTGCGCTGAACCTGCATCACGCGCACGCTCGTACGCCTTGCGCGCCAGCGAGAGTTTGCCCGCGCGCTCCCAGGCAAGACCCGCCTGGTCGAACTGCGCAGCGCGCTCGTAGAGCTTGGCGATCGAGTCGAAGTCGGCACGGGCGACGTGGAACTCCATCAGCTTCTCCCACGCTTCGGCGCGCTCGAGCGCTTCGATCATCTCGTCGGGCTTGAGCTTGGCCGACAGACGGGTGAACGCCTCGTCGACCTTGCCCAGCGCGGCGTTGCGCAGCGCAGACTTGAAGTCACCGCCGGCCTCGTACAGGCGCAGCGCGTCGGCGAACGACTTGTTCTTCTCGTGAATGCGGGCGGCGTCACGCGTGCGGCCGGCCGTCTCGAGGGTCTTCACGTCGACCTGCCAGTCACCCGACGAAACGAAGGGAACAGGGCGCTCGGGGCGGGTCGGGCGGGCGGGCCGATCGGTGCGGGCACCACCACGCTCGGGGCGATCACCACGGGCCGAAGCCGAACGGGCACCACCACGCTCGGGGCGCGCACCGCGGGGCGCTTCAGGAGCGCGCTCGACGTGCGCGGGCACCGCCAGGTCGGCCTCGGTGGGCTGACGGCCGGCGTTCTCGAACGCCGTCTTCGCGCGATCCGCCTCGTTCATCGACGACCAGATGAGGCCGACGGTGAACTGGTTCTCGGTCCACGCGGCGATCCTCGGATCGACGGCGGGCGCCGCAGGAGCGGCAGGCGCAGCGGCTTCGACAGGCGCCGCCGCTTCAGCGGGCGCCGCGTCACCTTCGGTAGGAGCGGCGGCCTCGACGGGCGCCTCCACCGGAGCGGCTTCAGCCGCGGGCGCTTCAGCGACAGGCGTCTCGGAGGGCGCCGGCTTGGGCAGGCGCTGTGCGCGCATGAGCGAGGTGATCAGCTTGCCGCGGGTGCCGATGTCGAGCGCCTCGAGGTTCTTCAGGCGCAGCGGCTTGACCGCCTTGAGCACCGCCGACAGCGGCTCCTTCATGGCGATGACGTCAGACTTGGTGAGGGCCTTCTCGAGCGAGCTCAGCTCGTTGACCACCCGGTACGCGCCGCTGTTGCCGCCGCCTTCGCGACGGTCACCACGCCCGCCACCGGGGCCACCACGCCCGCCACCCGGACCACCGCGGCCGCCGCCCGGGCCACCACGACCGCCGCCGGGGCCGCCCTTGCCACCACGACCGCCCTCGCGAGCGTCATCGAAAGAAAACCCGTTGCCACTGCGACCCTGCCCGGGGCCCTTCGCGTTGTTGTCGACCGTCATGGTGCTCTCGCTCGTGAAAAGTGCATCGACCGGCGTGAGTGCCAGTCGCGAGACGTTGCCTTGTCAGGTGACAGCACGCCCCGTCAAGGGCCGGTTTACCGGGTGACGCTCAGAAGGCGTACTTCACGGTCGGCAGCACCGAGAAGCCCACCGATTGGGTCAGCGCCATGAAGTTGAAGTTCGCCTCCACGCCGATCACGAAGTGACGCAGGCGGGTGAAGTACTCGATGCCCGCGCCGCCGGAGATCATCACGTCGAGCGTGGGGAGCAACGACTGCGGGCTGTAGAACACCACGCCACCCGCTGCCCGCACGTAGACCCAGGTGCGCTGCACGTCTTGCGAGTCGGCCAGGCCGACCAGGCGAATCTTCACCGCCACGCCAGGGGTGATCGCGCCGAAGTCACCCGAGGCCGCGCCCGTGGTGCTCAGCCCGGTGTAGTCGCTGAGCATGCGGTTCGACGACGCGAGCAGGAAGAGGCTCGGAGAGACGCGCTCTCCGATGTCCACGCCCATGTCGAGCCCGATGGCCTGGCCGGCCGAGAAGTACGAGCGCCCGCCAGAGAGCGTGGGCGGGTTGATCACGCCGAAGAAACCGCCACGGCCTTCGAAGAAGAAGCCCCGCTCGATCTCGTTGTACTTGACCGCCTTCTTGTCCTCGAGCTTGGGCGCGGCGGTCTGCGCCAACGCGAAGGAGGAGGCCAACGCAACGATCACACCCAGCGAAGAGAAGCGCTTCATGCGGGCTGCACCCTAACCCAGCGAATGGGCGGTGAGGAAAGAACACAGAGCGCGCGAAAAAAAAGCCCCCGCCTCCAGATGGAGACGGGGGCCGAACTCAGGAAACGCTTACCCGCCCTGCCCGCCGGACTGCGCGAAGATGAACGGGTACGTCACGATCACCACGCCTCCGCCCTTCGGCTTGGGGAACGTCCAGGTGCGAACGCGGCCGGCGACACAGGCCTCGAGCTCCGCATTACCCACGGTGGTCTGCGCGACCGACGACGTCGACACCGAGCCCGTGGGCGAGATGATGAACTTCACCGCCACCTTGCCATTGAGCTTGGGGAACCGGTTCAGCTGGCTCTCGTAGCAGTAGCGAATCTGGCCGCGGTTGGCGTGAATGACCTTGCGGATGAGTTCCTTGTCGAGCGAACCCATGACCATCGGCTCAGACGAGGTGATGCCGATGTCGATGTCTTTCTTGCCGCCCAGCACGCCGACGCCAGAACCGTAACCGCCGGTGCCGCCGCCACGACCCTTGGTGCCGATGCCGCCGATGCCCACGGTGTCACCCACGCCGCCACCACCTGAGCCCGAGCCACGCAAGCCCAGGCCGCCGAAGCCGCCGGAGTCGCCGGCCGCTGCGCCGAACATGTTGCCCATCGCGCTCTTCAGCTCACCGCCGAGCCCCTGGTGGCCGAAGATGGTGGAGATGCCGCCGCCCGTGCCGCCGAACACCTTGGCCACGAGGAGCCGCGCCTGATCCTTGTTGTTCGGGTCGCCCTTGGGCGCCGCGTGCGCAGAACGTTTGGGCGCCTCCTTCTTGCCCATCTGCCCTTCGCTGTCCTTGTGCTTCTGGGCGACTTCGCCGGAGTCCTTCTTCTTCTCGAACTTCTGAAGAATGGGGTTCTTCTCGGGCGGCTTGATCAGCAGCTTGGCGATGCGCGCCGAGTTGGAGTTGAGCTCGTCGTCGAAGGCCTCACCTTCTGCGTTCAGGTTCGCCGCGCTGATCACGAAGAGCGCCGCGATGAAGAACATCAACAGGAAGATGTTGAGGACGGTGAAGTCGACCGACTCCGCGAAAGGCACGAACACGGCCTTGGGCTGGGGCTGGAAGAACACCTCGACCACGATGCCGCCGAGATCGATCCACGCGAAGTCTTCGTGCTGGAGCGTGAGCACCAGGCCGTCGCCGTCAGCGGTGGCGATGTTCTTCTTCTTCGCCTCGTCGAGCGTCATCGTCTCTTCGCCGAACTTGCGCTGCAGCTCACCGTTCATCTTCGAGGTGAAGCGCAGGCTCGCGCCGGCCTTACCGAAACGAACCAGGTCGAAGGTGGGCGCGCCGAACTTCGAGTCGCCCATGTTGAAGTGCGACTTGGCGGTGGTGCCGACGGTGAAGGTGCGCTCGACATCGGGGTGGAGGAAGTACTCACCCACCATCTGGTCACCCCAGAGGAAACGCAGCTCGACACCCAGCGGGCCACTGCCCTTGCGGCGGCGGGGGCGCGAACGCACCGAGGCGCCGGTCGCTTCGTCCAACACGGCGGAGGGCGGCGGCGGGGGCGGCTGGCGGGCGACCGGAGGCGCCTGCACCGGCACCTGCTGAACGACCTGCTGCACCACGGCTGCCTGAACGACGGGGACGGCCACCGGCACGACCATGGGCGCGGCGACTTCGGCAGGCGCGGCGGCGACGGCAGCCACGGAGGGAGCGCTGGGCGCGATGGACGGCGCGGCACCGGCGGCTTCGACCTTGATGGTGGTGTTGCCGACCTTCACCTCGTCGCCGAACTGGAGCGCGCCCTTGTTGACGCGCTTGCCGTTGACGAAGGTGCCTTCGACGCTGCCCATGTCGATGATGGACAGGCTGCCGTCGGGAGCGACTTCGATCACGGAGTGGATGCGCGAGACCTTCTCGTCATCCAGGCAGAGGTGAGCGGAGGACAGGCGACCGATCTTGATGATGTCGCGGTCGTAATCTTTGGCGACGACCAGCTCGTCACCTTTGAAAACCTTCAAAGTCAGTGGAACAGCCACGAGGGGCCTCCGGGGAAAAAGGGCGTCACGCGGTCAGACAGCCGGCATCACGCCGGGTTCCCGACCCAAAAAGTTCAGAGCTCGCCGACGGACTGCATGACCTTGTCTTTGAACTCTTCGCGAATCTTGATCAGGTTCGAGTGCTTCACCTTCTTGCGGGCCTCGACGTATTCGCCGTCGGGCTTCGTCAAGTCGCCTTCGATGGTGTCGTCTTCGAACGAGTACTCAGTCTGCTTCTTGTAGGTGACGCCCCCGCCCTTGTCCTGAGCGAATGCGGGCAGTGCAAATGACAGCGCGATCGTCAAACCCAGTGCCTTCTTCATGAATCCTCCGGCGAATCCCTTTGGCCCGGTGCGTTGGGCGAGCGGGAGGATGCTACCACTCCCCGCCCAACCGCAAATCCCAAGCTTCAGATGGTCAGGTCTCACACTGTGAGAAAGGTGTCATATTTCGTGCACACTCGCAGCGAGCTTGTCGTTCATGTTCATGCGCACGCGGATGAGGGAGTCGAACTTCACCTTGGGGTGAGGCAGGTAGATGGTGCCGAGCGGAACCTCAGTCGCGCCGATGATCGTGGAGCCGGTGAGGTCGACATTGGTGGCTTTCGGAGGCGGATTCGGAGCGGGCTGAGCGAGGGCGAAGGTCGCGACGAGACAGAGGGCAACAGTCATTGAGCGCATGACGCTCAAACGCAAGTGAACCTGGAGCAGTTCCCCTCTCCCGCCGGGCCCGCCGGGAGAGGGTCAGGGTGGGTCAGGGTGAGGGCTTAGCGGCAGGCAGGTTGAACACCACCGGCACACCCAAACAGCAGCGTATCGATGGCGCAGATGCCCTCGTTCACCACGCCGGCCTTCACGAGCTCGCCCACCACTGGAAGCGCGAGCTGAGCATTCGACTGGGCAGCTCCGGGCGCCTTCGCCGTCGAGAACACGGTCCTGCACACGTTGGCCGCCGAATCGACGGCCAACTCATCCGAGCGAACCGACTTCGCGAGCGTGCCCACGATGAAGATGAGCGACCCGCGCTGATCCACCTCCTGAACGCCCTTCAGCGCCGCCGTGAGCCGCGTGAGCCCGAACTCCGAACACTGCTCCTCGATGGCCAGCCGGTACAGCATGCGCACCGTGTCGAGGCTCTGATCCTGCGTGGTCAGACAATTGAGCGATCGCCGTACCGGCATCATCAACTGCGGCTGACCGAGCACCTTCTCGAGATCGCCCACCACCGGCTGCAGATCCATCTTCACTTCATCGGGCAGCGGCAGCGCATTGAACGCGTTGCGCAGCGCCATCGGGTCGGCCCCCTGCACCGCCACGATCAAGCTGCGGGCGATGGTCACCGTGTCTGACTCGGTGAGCGCCTGGGGGTTGAGGAGCCCGGTGATCGAAGGTTTCGCCGCCAGCGCGTTGAGGTGCTCCACCAGCAGCTTCCCATCAGCCGTGTTCACGTACGCGGTGAACGCGACCACCGCATCGAGCCCATCGGTCAGTTGGCAGTTCCCGTTCTGCGAACAGAACTCCGCGACCGTGCCCGCGACCTCGTAGTGAGGAATGCGCGGGCGGCCCTTGCAGTCGAGCCCCGTGCCCGTGAGGTAGTTCACGATGGTGAGCAACTGCGGCTCGATCAGCTTGATCGCATCGATGCCCTTGCCCTGATGCACCAGCAGGTCGAGCGCCCGGCGCATCTCGCACAGCTCATTGGCGCTGGTGAGCGGAGGCGGCGCCGAAGTCGGTGCGCAGAACTCGGTGCCGATCGCGCCCGGCTCCTTCGGCTTGAGCGCGAAGGTGTTGAGCGTCTTGAAGATCACCCGCAGCACCTCATTGATGGGCGGCGGCACGTCTTCGCGCTCCGAGACGAGCAGCTGCGTCTCGACCAGGCGCTTCAAGTTCTCGGTCTTCCCGTCGCTGATGACCTTGAGGAAGTTCGGCATCAACTTCTCGAAGCCACGGCACTCGCGGATGTCACCCTCGGCCGCCGGAGCGACCGCGTTCTCCGCCCCGCACGCCGCGAAGACGAGCACCGTGAAGACGACTGTGAGCGCGAGCGCGAACCGGAGGTGGTTCATGAGTGGGCGCAGCGTAGACGGTCAGACGCTCGCGTGCATGCCAACCGAAGCAGGGCACCCACACTACTGACGGCGAACGCGGAACTCGCCCTTGCTCAGCTTGATGTCGCGCATCACCCCGGGCACCACCTCGTAGGACTTCGGAAAGAGCGCGTCGAAGGTGCCCTCGTCGAAGCCCGGGCCGTTTTCATTCGGAGTCATCTTCGCGAGCGAGACCTTGCAGGTGCCTTCGATGTACCTGCCGTTGCTGCGGCGCCAGCGCGCCTGGGCGCAGACATACTTGCCGTCCTTCTGGCGCTCGAGGCGGAGGTCGAATGACTCCTCCTCCCCTCCCGGAACCCTCGGCCCCTGAGTGCTCGCGCCCACGGTGAGCACCGTCTTGTCGATGGAGAGAATCGACACGACGTGACGGGTCATGTCTGAAAAATCACGATCGTCATCGAGCCTCGCGTGAAGGTACGTCACGTCGTTCTTGAGCGGGCTGATGTCACACCACGGGCGGTTCTTCGCGTGGGAGAACATGTCGTAGATGGAGCCGTTCAGCTCGAGGTACTTCCGGTAGTAGGCGAGGTACCTCTCGCAGTCGTCGTGCGCCGCGGCGTCGTGCGCGAGGTAGCCGTAGATCTGAGAGAAGGCGCCCTGGGTGCGATTGGTGGCGGGCAAGCACGCCTTTTCGAGGTCGGCCGCGTACTCGTCGATCGCCTTGAGCCCGCTCTTGAGCATGCGCTTGCGAAGGATGTCGTGCGACTTGCGGATCTTCATGTCGTCGCAGGTCTTGATCGCAGCCTGGTAGTCCTCCAGGGCGCTCAGCTCGTTGGTGCGGCCCTCGAGCAGGTCCTTGATGCGCTTCTCCACGCTCGTCGCGCTCGAGCCCGTGGGAAAGGCGTCGAGCACCTGCTGAAAGAAACCGATCGCTTCGTCGAGATTGCCTTCAGAGACGGCCACCTTTGCCCTGAACTGCAACAGCCGCGTCGCCTGCCACTCCGCCTGCTTGTCACCCGCCGTGTGCCGCGACAGCGCGTTCTTGATCTCGAAGTCGAGTTGCTCGTTGACGGCCTTGGTCTCTTTCGGGTCGGCCGCTCCGAGGGTGGGCGCCACCGTGAACGAGGTGCCATCGGTGACCCGGCCCAGAAGCACGAACTCAGCAAGGGTCTCGAGGTCCTCGTCGCGAAGGCCCGAGTCGCCGATCTTCGAATCCTGAATGAGCTGCGCTTCAGCATCGGAGGGCCTGTAGCTGAAGGAAGGAGCGAGACTCACGCCGCTGGAGACCACGCCGTGCTGCTTCACCCAGCGCGCGTACTCCGAGATGAAGCGGCGCTGGTTCTCAGCCCAGTCACGCATGGCCAGCAGCGCCTTGCCTTCACTGCCCTTGCGCGCGACTCGGAAGTTCTCGTCGCGGTTGGTGAGGTACTGCTTCATCACGCGCGCCAGGAACCGGCCCTTGAGCATGCGCATGGACAGGTAGCGCTCCTTTTGTTCCTTGGTGAGGGCGTCGAACTTCGACTCATCCTTCATCGCCTCTTCCACCATCTTGCCCAGCTCGAGGACTCGCCCGGCGATCAGATCCTTCTTCTTCTTCTGGTACTCCTCGAAGGCCTTGAGCAGCTCGGTCTGCCGCTCGCGCCCGAGCAGGAAGGTGGGCGACTTCGAGACGACCGCGCGCATGGCGGCCTGCGCTTCGTCGATCTTCCCCTGGTCGGAGAGATCGAGCGCCTTGCCGTACGCGACCAGGGTCTCGAGGTTGGGCACCTTCGCCTTGCGGCGCCCCTGATCGTTGGCCGACAACTTCGCGTCGATCTTCGCCACCAGCTGGTTCACCAGCCGCTGCTCCAGGTCGAAGATCTTGTCGCGCTCGTCCTGCTCCTTGACGGTCAGGAGCACCTCACCGTTCGAGGCCTGCACCAGCCGCGCGGTGACGATCAGCTTGCCGCCGCTGAGCATCAGCATCGAGCCGTAGATCAGGTACGTCGAGTTGAGCACCTTGCCCAGCTTCGCGGCGCTCGCCTTGTCGACGTACTTCGTCTGCTGAAAGTTGAGCTCCTTGAGCACGTCTTCCAGGCGGGTGCGCTCGACCACGCGCACGCCCTCCCACGCGACCAGATCGGTGATGAGCAGATCGGTCAACCCCTTGCGCATGAACTCCAGCTCGGGGTCCTTCGAGTCGTTGTCGAAGTACATCACCGACACCACCGGACTGTCGGCAGCGGCGAGCAGCGTGACGAGGGCGAGCGCCAGCATCGTTCAGTTCGCGCCGGGGAAAGAATCGACGTACTGAATCTTCACGTCGGGGAACGAGGTGACGAACTGCACCTTGGTGTCCGGGAAGCTGGTGACCATCTTCCACATGCCGCACTTGTCCGGGAACGAGCTGACCTTCTTCACCTTCACGTCGGGGAAGGAGTTGACGACCTGCACCTTCACGTCGGGGAACGAGGTCACTTCCTGGATGTTGCCGTAGAGCTTCTTGCCGTTGAACGTGCAGCTCGACTTGCTGAACGAACCGCCGGCCTCGGCGGCCAACGAGAGACCAGCGACGACGGCCAGCGTGACGGCGGTGAGGGTACCGAGGACCTTCTTCATGGGCTTCTCCAGGTGGGGGACGGCGTGGAGACGATAGGACCCCGGAGACCGACCCCCGAGTGAAAACAGTCAGGCGACGACGCAGGACTCCGCGGGCACGGCCACGTCGGGGATGACCACCATCGGCAGTGAGATCACCCGGGCCTGCACGCCCATCAACGAGCTCTGGCTCGATGAGTCGACCTTCACTTCGACGATCGCGCCGACCGGGGCATCGCCGTCGAAGTTCACCACGCGGTTGTGGGACGTGCGGCCCATGCGCTTGAGCGCGTTGGTGCGCGAGGTGCCTTCGACCAGCACCTCGACGGTGTTGCCGACGTGCACGGACATGGTGGCCACGCTGATCTGCTTCTGCAGCGAGTTCAGGCGCTCCAGGCGCTTGACCTTCACTTCGTGAGCGACGGGCCCCCACTCCGCTTCCTTGATGCCGGCGACGGTCTTGGGGCGTGGCGAGTAGACGAAGGCGTACTGGCCGTCGAACTGCGCCTCGACGCACAACGCGTAGGTCTTCTCGAAGTCTTCGTCGGTCTCACCGGGGAAGCCCACGATGATGTCGGTGGTGACCGCGATGCCCGGCCGTGCGACGCGCAGCTTGGCGAGGCGCTCGAGGTAGTTGGCGATGGTGTAGTCGCGCTTCATGCGCACCAGCACCTCGTTGCTGCCGCTCTGCACCGGCAAGTGGAAGTGCGACATGATCTTCGGCTCGATGCGGAAGGCTTCGATGAGCTCGTCCGAGAGATCGTGCGGGTGGCTGGTGGTGAAGCGCACCCGCTCGATGCCGGGCACCTGCGCGGTGCGCAGCAGCAGCTGAGCGAACGAGATACCGCCCAGGTAGCTGTTCACGTTCTGCCCGACCAGGGTCACTTCACGCACGCCGACGGTGGTGAGGCGCGCGACCTCCTGGAGCACCTCGGTGAAGGGCCGGCTCACTTCGCGGCCGCGGGTGTGGGGCACCACGCAGAAGCTGCAGACGTTGTCGCAGCCCTTCATCACCGTGACGAACTCGGTGGTCTTGCCCAACGAGCTCTTCGGGTCAGCCTGCGGGAAGACGTAGCTCTCGGAGTCGACCCAGGCCGTCTCCACCACGCGAACGTTCTCCAACTCGATGCGCGAGATGATCTCAGGGAGCTTGCCGATGGCGTCAGGGCCGAAGACGAAGTCGACGTACGGCACCTTCTCGAGGATCTTCTTCTTCTCCTGCTGCGCCACGCAGCCGCCCACGCCGATGAGCGCCCCGCGCTGCAGCTTCACCTGCCGGTACTTACCCAGCCACGAGAGCATCTTGTCCTCGGCCTTCTCGCGGATGGAGCAGGTGTTGAGGATGATCAGGTCGGCGTTCTCGGCCACCGGGGTCGGCGCGTACGACATCGACGCCAGGGCCTCGCCCATGCGGTTGGTGTCGTTGACGTTCATCTGACAGCCGAAGGTGTGGATGAAGTACTTCTTCATGCGGCCTTCTGTTGTCACCCCGGGGGCGAAGTCAACTCCCTGCGTGGAGATGGCCGGTGCCTTCCTGCTTCGCCAGCGCCTTGTGGAGCTCGAGCAGCTCGGCTTCCCGGGCCTGAAGCAGGGTCAACGCCTCGGCGCCGAACCGCGAGCTGAACTGCGAGAGGTCGTCGAGCTTGGGCAGGTTCTTCTCGGCGCGGGCGGCCATCGCAGCGTCTTTGGGCGAGTCGCTGATGGTGCTCAGGCGATCCCTCACCTGCTGCGCGGCAGAGCGGCGGCCACAGAAGTCGCCCACCATCGACTTGAGCTTTCCGAGCTCCACCAGGTCGAGCTTCGAGGCGGCCAGGGCGTGGGCGTGCGCGAAGGCGTAGCGGCCGCTCCAGTCGGAGGCGGGGGCGCTCTTCAGCTCGGCGAGCAGCGTGCGCTGGTAGACGACGAAGGCGTCCAGACGTTCGGTGGTGAGCTGGAGTGAAGCGAGTCGAAGCGTTCGGATGTCAGTCACGCCGGGGACGGTACACCCGATGGGTCACGGCTTGCCGAGCTTCAGGATGGCCGAAATCAGGGCGGCGTTACCGTCAACGACCAGCTTCTCCAAACGGTCGAGGCGCGCGTCCACCACGTCGAAGCGCACGTCCACTGCGTCGAAACGCGCGTCCATTTCGTCCCTGAGGTCTGCCAGATTTCGCGTGAGCGAATTGACAGCGTCCGAAAGAACCTCGACGCGGACCGACACCTTCTCGTGTTCTGCTTTCAAGACGTCGAACTCCTCTCGCGTCACGAACTCCGTCGCCATGTTGAGACCACCTGACTGTAGTTGAGAGCTGCTTCTCGTGGCCAGAGCAGGAGCCAGGCCCGCGCGAAACACCCCGCATTCCGTGGAGGCCAATGACCCCGCGCCCCATTCGAGCGACGGGGCACGGAGGCTCCAGTCACTTCCTCGTCACTCGAGACCAAAATACGAGCCGGCACCCCACCCGCAGGTAGAGTGCCGAAGCGTGGTGAGTTCCTGTCCATCCGAGGCCGCACTCGAGGCGTTTGCGCGGGGGACTGGCGATCTGTCGGCCCGCGCTGAGCTGTCCGCTCACATTCGCGGCTGCGCGAACTGTCAGGCCCGCTACCTGCCGATGGCGCTGCAGAACTCGGCGCTCACCCAGACCAACTTCGACTCGCCCGCCGCTCGCCAGCGCAAACACACCCGCGACACCCCGGTGACGCCCGCCTTCCGCAACGCGCCCGAAGTTCCCGGCCTCGAAGACACGCACGTCTCGGGTGAACAGGAACGCGTCAGCTTGACCAACAGCAGCATCCAGCGCGGTGAGGCGCTCGATCGCTACGTGATCCTCGATCGGCTCGGCTCGGGCGGCATGGGCGAGGTCTTCTCCGCGTGGGATCCGGTGCTCGATCGCAAGGTCGCGGTGAAGGTGCTGCGCCCCGACTTCGAAGGCTCTGAGCTGGGCGAAGAGCTGAAGCACCGCCTGCTTCAAGAAGCGCAGTCACTGGCCAAGCTCTCGCACCCGAACGTGGTGACGGTGCACGACGTGGGGCTCGCGGGCGATCGCGTCTTCCTCGCGATGGAGTTCGCCGAAGGGCGCACCCTCAAGCAGTGGCTCGAGCAGAAGCCGCCCCCCAGTTGGCAATTGACCCTGGAGACCTTCATCGCCGCCGGAGAAGGCCTCGCCGCCGCGCACGCCCAGGGCATCACGCACCGCGACTTCAAGCCCGACAACGTGGTGGTGGGCTCGGAAGGCCGCGTGCGGGTGATGGACTTCGGGCTGGCCCACGGCCAGGCGGCACGGAAGAAGGAGCCCGGCGAACCGAAGCGCCGATCGATCACCAACCCCGGCGCGATGCTGGGCACGCCCGCGTACATGTCGCTCGAGGCGCTGCATGGGCGGCCGACCGATTTCCGCTCCGATGAGTTCGGGTTCTGCGTCGCGCTGTACGAAGCGTTCTACGGCTTCAGGCCGTTCGAAGGCGCCACGCCCGGCGCGCTCGCGGTGGAGATCGAACAGAACCGCGTTCGTCCACCGCCCAAAGACACCAGGGTGCCCCGGCGCATCCACCAGCTGCTGCTCAAGGGCATGCGCGCCGAGCCGCTGGAGCGTTTCCAGACGATGCGCGCGTTGTTGGTGCAGCTGGGCCGGCGCCGTTCGACCCGTGAGCAGAGCCTCGCGCTCGGCTCCATCGCCACGCTGGCCGTGCTCGCTGCGGGGCTCACGGGTCTCGCTTCGTATCGCGCCCGCACCCGCTGCGCCGACGTCGACACCCGGCTCAATGCGGTCTGGGATCCGTCGGTGAAACGCGCGGTCCGTCAGTCCTTCGAGGCCACGCAGAAGCCCTGGGCCGCCGCCGCCTGGCGCGACGTGGAGACGCGGCTCGACGACTACAGCGCCCAGTGGCTCACCATGCGCCGCGCAGCGTGTGAAGGCAGCCTCGAGCGTAACGACGAGCAACTCGGCCAGGAGATCGTCTGTCTGAGCCGACGGCTCTCGGATCTCGAAGCCACCACCCAGCTCTTCGCGCACGCCGACGCCGACGTGGTGGAGCGCGCGGTGACGACGGCAGGTGCGCTCGCGCCCCTCGCCGCTTGCCGGCAGGTCAACGTGGCGCCCCGACGTACGCCGGAGGGAGAGACCAACCGCGCGCAGCTCTCCGCGGTGAAGGCGCGCATCGATGCGGGCAAGTACGCCGACGCGCTCGCGCTCGCCTCCGAGCTGGCCACCAAAGCAAGCGCTTCGGGCGACACCTCGACCTATGCCGAAGCCCGGCTGTGGATGGCCATCGGCAAGATGCGCAGCGGTGACGCGAAGGCGGCGGACACGCTGGTGGAAGAGTCGATTCTCGCGGCGGAGACCGCGCAAGACGACGAGCTGCAGGCGCGTGGCTGGGTGGAGCGCATTGGTTTCGCAGCGATGGGTGCGTCGGCTCAAGACGCCGATCGATGGGTGCGTTTCGCGCGCGCGGCGGTCGATCGGGTCGGCAAACCACCCGAGCTCGAGGCTTCGTTCGCGAACAACCAGGGCGTGCTCGCCTACTACCGCGGCCACTACGAGGTGGCGGTCGAGGCCCATCAACGCGCGCTCACCTTGCGCCGTGAGCAGCTGGGCGACCGGCACCCGCTCGTCGCGCGATCGCACTCGAACCTGGGCACGGCTTTCAAGATGCTCGGCAGACTCGACGATGCGCGGGCGCAGTACGAGCAGGCGCTCTCCATCGAAGAGCTCGCGCTCGATGCTTCACACCCGCAGGTCGCCGACACGCTCAACAACCTGGGCAACGTGCTCAAGGCGCAGGGTTCGCCCACCGGTGCACGCCGCGCGTTGGAGCGTTCGTTGCGCATCAAAGAAGCCGCGTTCGGAAAGGACAGCCTGCCGGTCGCCGTGACGCTGACCAACCTCGGCGCCCTGTTGCTCGATCTCGAAGATCTGCCCGCCGCCGAAGAGGCCCTGCAACGGGCCCTCGATGTGAAGGAGCAACGCACCAGCGCCGATTCGCTCACCGTGGCGATCACCCTGACCAACCTCGCCATCGCCCGCCGCGGCACCAAACGGTGGGCCGAGTCGGTCACCCTCGACGAACGCGCCCTGGGCATTCGGAGAGCCCGGCAAGGCGAACAGCACCTGGACCTCGCCTACAACCTCACGGGCCTGGGTGAAGCGAAGCTGCTCTCGGGCGACGTGACGGGCGCGAAGGTGGTGCTGGAGCAGGCGCTGGCCCTCCGGCGAGAGCGGAGCCCCGAGCGCGCAGTCACCGCGTACTGGCTCGCCACCGCCCTCCGGGGCAGCAAGGACACCCGCCAGCGCTCCCTGCTCGAGGAGGCCGTGGCCGACCTGCCCCCGTCGAGCGCCCTGACCCACGACGCGGCGGCCGCCCTGGCCCGGCCGTAGGGGCGAGACAGACGGCGCGCGGTGTGTCATTGCGCGCGCGTGATTCGCCTCGACAACATCTCCCTGCAGCACGGTCAGCAGATCCTCTTCATCGACGCCTCTGCGGCGCTCCACAAGGGGGAGAAGGTCGGCCTGGTCGGCCCGAACGGCTCCGGAAAGACCACCCTCTTCCGCTGCGTGATGAAGGAAGAGACGCCCGACGAAGGCCAGGTCTCGGTCGATCGCGGCGTGACCATCGGCTACTTCCGCCAGGACGTCGGCGACATGGAAGGCCGTACCGTGCTCGAGGAGACGATGGACGGCGCCGGCCCGGTCGCGAAGATCGCCACCGAGCTCAAGCAGCTCGAGCACGCGTTGGCCGATCCAGATCAGGCCGACAACATGGACAAGAACATCGAGCGTTTCGGCGAGGTGCAGGCGCGCTTCGACGAGCTCGGTGGGTACGCACTCGAAGGCCGTTGCCGCGAGATCCTCGCGGGCCTGGGCTTCCGCGAGGCGATGGTCGACGGCGACGTGGGCGCGCTGTCGGGTGGTTGGAAGATGCGCGTGGCGCTCGCCCGCATTCTGTTGATGAAGCCCGACGCGATGTTGCTCGACGAGCCCACCAACCACCTCGACCTCGAGTCGATGATCTGGCTGGAGACGTTCCTCAAGGGCTACGAGGGCGCGCTGCTGATGACCTGCCACGACCGCGAGTTCTTGAATCGCGTGTGTGGGCAGATCCTGGAGATCGACGGCGGCGAGCTGACCACCTATTCGGGCAACTACGAGTACTACGTGCAGCAGCGCGGGATCGCCGACGAGCAGCAGCAGGCCACCTTCGAGCGCCAGCAGGCCATGCTCAAGAAGGAGATCGCCTTCATCGAACGGTTCAAGGCCCGCGCCTCGCACGCCGCCCAGGTGCAGTCGCGCGTGAAGAAGCTGGAGAAGATCGACCGCGTCGAGCCGCCCCGCCGCAACGAGAAGGTCTCGTTCGAGTTCAAGGTCGCGCCGCGCTCGGGTGAAGACGTGGCGAAGGTCGCCGGGGTGAACAAGGCCTACGGCGAGCTGGTCATCTACAAGAACTTCGACTTCCTGCTGCGCCGCAAGGAGCGCTGGGCCGTGATGGGCGTCAACGGCGCCGGTAAGTCGACCCTGCTCAAGATGATCGCCGGCGAGACCCGCCCCGACACGGGCGCGGTGGTCATCGGTGGCAGCACCAAGATGGGCTACTTCGCGCAGCACGCGATGGATCTGCTCGATGGGCAGAAGACCGTCTGGCAGACGTTGATCGACGCGTTCCCGCGCACCAGCGAAGGCCAGATGCGCTCGCTGGCCGGCTGCTTCGGCTTCGTGAAGGACGAGGTCGACAAGATCGTTCGCGTGTTGTCGGGCGGTGAGAAGGCGCGCCTGGTGATGGCGCTGATGCTGTTCGATCCGCCGAACCTGCTGGTGCTCGACGAGCCCACCAACCATCTCGACCTCGCCACCAAGGAGATGCTCATCGACGCGCTGCGCAGCTTCGAGGGCTCGATGATCTTCGTCTCCCACGATCGCCACTTCCTGGCGGAGCTGTCGAACCGGGTGCTCGAGCTCACCCCGGCGGGCCCCGTGCCGTACGGCGGCGGGTACACCGAGTACGTCGCCCGCACGGGCCGCGAAGCGCCGGGCCTGCACTGAAATAATTTGAAGACCAAAGTCCCCTCTCCCTTCGGGAGCGGGTCAGGGTGAGGGCCTCACGAGCCTCACCGGAAAATCAATATTGAGAGTCGGCACCGACCTCTCCGGAAACTTCCAACCCGAGATCGCCTTCACGAGGCAGAGGGTCGCGGGGTGGTCTTTCTCCTGAGCAGCCTCAACATTGTAAGGAGTCCCTCCCGCGGTCACCTTCCAGCTCAAGTGAAGCTCGAGCTCCCGGTCGCTGAGCTTCTCGCACCTCGCGAGCTGCTCATGATGCTCGACGGCGACCCTGGTGATCTCCTCGAAGGTCAGTGAGCCCGGCTCGTCTTCGAGCTGTGTCGCAACCTGACTCCACAGCAGTAGATCGCCCTTCCTCATGGGCGCCTTCACCCGGTGCCCCAGCACATGCGCGATCGCGTGCGGCTTCACGACCGAGTTGGTCGCCACCTCCTCGGGCACCTGGTGCTCTTCGAGCAGCTCGCGAACCAGCACGGACCCTTCAGCCACGTCCTGCCTCACGCTGAGCACGGTCTTGCCCTTCGCGGGCATCTGCTCGAACTGGCTCCACAACAGCGTGTCGCCTCGCTGCACCGGAACATTGAGCGGCTGCCCGATGATGTACGAGGCCGCGTCGGGCTTGATGACCGAGCTGGTGATGTACCGGGCCGGCATCGAGCGCTGCACCAACATGTCGAAGGTCACGATGGTGCCTGCGGGCATGTCGACACCCGCCATCACGACGGGCACGAAATCCTCTGCTGCTGCCTCTGCATCCTGGGGGGCGGCCGCAGCGTTGTTCGCGACCACCAGCGGAGCCGGCTGCATGCGCTGCGCAGAGATGAGCCCGGTGACCAGGAGCGCCACGCCGCCGGTCATCGCGACCGTGCGCCAGCCCACGTTCTGCGCACGCTCGATCGCGTTGAGCAGCGCGGTCATCGAGGCGTACCGATGGGCGGGATTCTGCTCGAGCCCTTTGCGAAGCACCCCGCGCAGCTGCGCCGGAATGCCCGTGCCGAACCGCGGCTTCTCGCCGAGGCTCACCGCGAGCTCCGACCAGGTCTCGCCCTTGAACGGCCGCTGACCCGCCAGCGCCTCGATGAGCGCCACGCAGAACGAGAACTGATCACTTCGCTCGTCGGCGGTCTTCCCGTCGAGCTGCTCAGGCGCCATGTACGCGAGCGTGCCGACGATCGCGCCATCGCGGGTGACCACGGCTGAGTTGGTGGCGGGGAGCTCCAACGCAGGGCCGGGGCGAGAGAGCCCGAAGTCGGTCACGCGCACGCGGTCATCGAGACCGACCAGCACGTTGGCGGGCTTGAAGTCGCGGTGCACCACACCCGCGGCGTGGGCGGCGGCGAGCCCGCGGCCGGCCTGCATGAAGTGCTCGAGGATGTCGCTGCGCCGGTGCTTCGCGCGTTTGAGCCAGGCCTCGAGGGTGACGCCGGTGACAAGCTCCATCACCAGGTAGAGATCGTTGCGCCACTCGCCGAGCTCGAAGACCGGCACCACGTTGGGGTGCGCCAGCTTCGCCATCACCTGCGCTTCACGGAGCAGCCGCGCCTGCGCCGCTTCATCACGCCGGGCATGCAGCAGCTTGAGGGCCACCCGGCGATCGAGCGTCACGTCGCGCGCCTGGTACACCACGCCCATGCCCCCCCGACCCAGCTCACGTTCGATTTCATAGCGGCCGACGCGAAGGCCCGGGGTCAGCTCGTGGCTCGGCACCTGGCCCGGCAAGGTCTGTTCAGAAGCGGCGGCGGCCACGGCGCGGCGGCAGCGTTCGCAACCATCGAGATGAGCTTCGAGTGCGGGCAGCTCTCGGGCTCCACCGCGGGCAAACTGGGTCAGCTCGTTTTCGTCTGGGCACATGGTGTGGTGTCTCCCTTTTCAGAGAGGACACAGGGTGCGGACCGCCGTTGCATTTCAGTCGATGGTGCTCTCGAGGAGCCTGGAAATACTCAGGTCGAGCTCACTGTCGGCCACGCGCATCAGGCTGTCGAGGGCCGAGGGTGAGAGTGCGAGGGAGTGGGAGAGGATCTGCCGGGTCTTCTCCAGCAGCACCGCGCGGCTCGACGACAACCAGCGCGAGACCGTCGAGGCGTCTTTCCCGTACATCTGGCCCACCTGGGCGCAGGTCAGGCCGTCGAGGGCGGTCAGCCTCATCATCGTGCGCTCGCGCGGGGTGAGCGTGCCGACGGCTTCGGCGAAGGCGGTGCGGAAGGACTCGCGGTAGCGGGATCGCAGCAACGCGAGCTCGGGGTCGGCGTCGGCGAGGGGCGTTTCCGGAAGCTCTTCGACGGCGTCTTCGCGTGCACCGGGGCGCTTGGCGTTCAGGGCGAGGCGCACGGCGACGGCGCGGATCCAGGAAGCGAGCGAGCCCTGGCCTGAGTATTCGGCAAGTCTCGGCGGCGGCATCAGGAGGCGTTCACGGACGAGCTGAGTCACCTCGTCGACCAGGGCGTTGGTGGTGTCGAGCGGCGAGACGGCGCGGCGGACTTCGTTGACGATCAACGCGTCGAGGTACGCGAGGGCGCGGGGATCTTTTGCGAGGCAGGCCGCTGCGAGGAGGAGATCCGCGCCGTCTTCTCCTTGATGAGACACCGAGTCGACGGCCCGCACTCCTGGCCAGCGTGCTTCCAGAGCGGCGATCCATTCGGTCGGGAGCGACATCGGTATGCCCTTCCCCGACCCTCTCCCCCTCGGGGAGAGGGAGACACAGGTCTCGAATTACTTCTGCAGCGTCAGGGTGTGACCATCTTCACCGAGATCGGCAGGCGAAGAGATCGTCAGCGACTTGTAGCCCGGCGCCTCGACGCTCACCGGTTGCCCCGCGAACGGCTGGCGCTGCGTGAAGAAGACGTTCGCCATCGTGTTCGCCCTCAGCTGCGCGATCACGTCGTCACCCTGCTTGAAGGTCACCGTGGTGTCCGCGAGGTAGTTGCCCTCACCGTCGAGCACCTTGAGCCAGAAGCCTTCAGCCGGCATCAGCTCGAGCTCCAGCACGCGGTCCTTCACCGAGGTCGCGTTGTTCAACGACGAAGGCGAGAAGCCATCGGCCACGGCGACCAGCCGCGATTTCTCCACCGGCGCGATCAGCTTGAGCTGGCCCTTGGCGCTGGTGAAGCCCTTGAACAACACCTCAGACTGGCACTCGGTGTTCGCCGGGCAGGACATCGGTTCACGAGTCACGGTCACGGGCAGGCAGGTGACGGGACCACCGGTGCGCGAGTCGAGCAGCACCACGTCGCCCGGCAGCTCAGGACCACACGCGCGGCCCTGCACCTTGACGGCGTCTTCCTTCTGCTGGTCTTCATCCAGCCGCGCGTCACCGCCGCCCACTGAATCTTTGGTGGTGACGCAGGCGCTCAGACAGACGCCGAGCGCGAAGAGCCAACTCCGCTGCGTGATCACCGAATCAGGCCGAGAACGACGAGCCACAACCGCACGAAGACTTCGCGTTGGGGTTCTCGAACTTGAACCCGGCCGACGTGTCGGTCTTCACGTAGTCGACCTGCGTGCCCTTGAGGTACTGCGTCGACAGCACGTCGGTGGCGACCATCACGCCGTCCTGCGTCCAGACGATGTCGCCTTCCTTGGTCTCCTTGACCAGGTTCAGGTCGTAGCCGAGGCCGCTGCACCCGGCGGGGACGACGCGCACCGTGAGGTAGTGACCATCGAGCTTCTGCTCCGTCATCACTTCCTTCACCTGGGCAACGGCGCGCTCGGTGAGGATCATCGGCTTCACTTCGAGGGTGACGGTCGGGGCGACTTCGGGGGCGGCGACTGAGGTGTCCATGGAGCTCTCTTATAACGAGGGTCTTGCAGGCAACAAGCCGGCCTGTTTCCCATGAGGGCGTTTGCCTTCCGCCCTCACTTTCTCTCCACGTCCGCCGAGACGTCTTCGTTGATCTCGAGGTTCTTGGAGTTGTCGCTGAAGTTCACTTCGAACGGGTGGGATCGCACGAGGGCATCACAGCGAATCTCCAGCTCGTGTCGGCCCGGGAAGAGGCTCAAGTTCACGCCGACCTGCCCCAACTTGTAGTTCCCGCGCCAGACCGTGCAGTTCTTCAAGGCAGGGACGATCTTGATGCGCACCGAGCTCGGTTTGAACGTCTTGCTGATGAGGCGCAGATCGTTGGGCTGGCCGTACTCGATCACCTCTTCGTAGCTGATGTGTTGGTCTTCGTTCACCAGGCGCACGGTGTCGCCCACGAACGCGCCCGACTGGGCATCGATGGGCGTGCGGCCCAGATCCATGGGGGAGCGGCCCTTCGCCTTGTCGCCTGGGATCACCGTGACCTGAACGGGAGGATTGCTGCTCACCGACAGGCGAACCGGCACGCCGGTCTCCGACAACGAGTCGCGCTTGAGCAAGCTCATCAGGCTGTCCTTGAAGACGAACAGCAGCACCAACGCGCCGATCAGCACCAGCACCGAGATGAGGGCCTTGAGCCGCGAGCTCTGCCGATCCTTCATCCCCTGCACGTCGACGATCTTGGAGATGCCATCGGCGCTGGGCCGCGCTTCCATGTTCGCCCGCGACTTGCTGCGTGCCGGCGCCTCGGGCATCACGCCCGAGCTGGTGCGCCGCTTCATCTGACCTGAAGGCCTGCGCCCCCGCGGCTCGTCGTCATCCTTCGTCTGAGCGGGCGTGTAGGCCGAGCTCTGCCGGGTGGCGGTCTTGCGCTTGACCGGCCGGGGCGCCATGGCCTCCTCGTCTTCAGGAGACATGCGGGTCATCTCGGGCCGCGATGAACGCGCTGCCACGGTGGAGTCGGACTTCTTCAAGTACCCCCGGCTGGGCACCACGGTGCCTGCGGGAAGTTCGTAGCCGCCGCGCAGACTCGGGCCCGACACTTCCGGGTCCTCCTCTTCGGCCTCCACGTCGGAGTCCATGCTGTCTTCGTCGAGCGTCATGTTCGGCGAAGCGCGCACCGGGCCACCCGAATCAGCAGGGCGTGGCGGAGGCTGCGAACGCGGCGGCGGCACGGTGACCGACTGCGGCGCGCTGCTGTACGAAGGCGGCACCGGGTTGCTGGTGCTCGACTCGGTGGACGGATTGGGAGCGCCCAGGCGCGCTTCTTCTCCGAGGCGATCGGCAAAGAGCGCCGCCATCAGCTCGGAGACCTCGGCGCTGGTGGCCATCTCCTTCGAGTTGAGGAGGTACTGCTCGAGCGAACGTTGGAACTCGCGCGCGTCGACGTAGCGATCGTCGGGCGCCTTGGCGAGCGCGCGCATCACGATGCCGTCGAGCTCGGCGGGCACCTCGGCCACCGCGGAGGGCGGGTCGATCTTGCACTCCAACGCCGCCTGCAAGGTGGCCAGCTCACTGTCGCGTTTGAGCGGGCGAACGCCGGTGACCAGCTCGTAGAGCACCAGGCCCAGCGCGAAGAGATCGCTGCGCGCGTCGAGCGGTTTTCCGGCCGCCTGCTCGGGGGCCATGTACGCGAACTTGCCCTTGATGGCGCCCGACTTGGTGTTCGAGACCTGGTCGCTCGCCTTGGCGATGCCGAAGTCGACCACCTTCACAGCGCCGTCGAAGCTGATCAAAATGTTCTGCGGCGAGATGTCGCGATGCACCACGCGCAGCGGGCGGCCCTGCTCGTCGTTGCGGGTGTGCGCGTAATAGAGGCCCTGGCAGGTATCGGCCATCACGCGCAGCGCGATGTGCCGGGCGATCCACTGGCCGGTGCTCCAGGCGCGCCGCATCACCCGCCCGAGGTCCTCGCCATGAATGAACTCCATGGCGATGAAGTACTGGCCGCCGGTCTCACCCAGATCGAAGATCTGCCCGATGTTCGGGTGATTGAAGCGCGCGGCGATCTTCGCTTCGTTCAAGAACATCTGAACGAATTCGGGATCCTCAGCGAGGTGAGGCAGAATGCGCTTCACGACGACGTGTCGATTGAACCCTTCGATGCCGCTCTGCTTCGCAAGCCACACCTCGGCCATGCCGCCGGTCGCGAGCTTCTTGATGAGCGTGTAGTTGCCGAATGACTGGTTGACGGACATCGCAGTACCCGAACGGGGCCGCGTATCGTAAGAAAGGCTGGTCGAAACCACAATGTTCCTCAGCGCTTACCTCGCCATCCTTGCGACACAGCTCCCGGTCGACGTCCGGGCAGGTGAGAACAAACTCACCCAGCTCGACCTCAAGGTGACCCCCAACGGGCTCACTTTTGACTGGGCCGACGCCGACGAATCGTTGCGTGGGCAGCTCACCCCCAGCCCCCTTCGTGCGGGTGGAAATGCCACTCTTTCCGCGGTGTTGCAGCCCTTTACGGGCGACGACTTCGACGGGCCGATCACGTTTGCGATCCGCCCACTGAAGGAGATGGGGTCGACCTGGAGCAAGACCATCAAACGCCAGAAGGGCGAACGCGGGTGGACGACAGAGGTCACCTTGCCCGACCCCGGCGAGTACCGGCTGGAGATCAGTTGGAGCACCACGCACCACAAGGTGGTCAGAGGGGTGTTTCCAGTTTCTCCGGGATCGTTGCCGGGTTGGGTGACATGGGCAGTGGGCGGCGGGCTGATCGCCATCGGCCTCGCCATCGGATTGTGGATTTTGTTCGGTCGTAAGGAGCCTGTCTCTTGAGCACCATGAAGAAGCGCGCGTTGGGCCCTCCCCGTCGTGATCGGGGCCCGAAGGTCGAGAAGAAGGACCGCCCCAAACGCGACAAAGATCCCAACTCGCTGGCCAACCGCGCGTTGCGCGAAGACCTGGTGATGCTGGCGTGTCTCGAAGCGTACGGCGCCGTGCGCCACGACGGCCGGCTGGCTGATCGGGCGCTCGACTTCACCCTGCGCCGCGACAAACACCTCTACTCGCAAGAGCGCCGCGCGGTGGCCGAGCGGGTCTACGCGTTGCTGCGCAAGCAGCGGCTGGTCGACTACCTCGCCGACGTGAAGGTGAAGGGCTTCGAGGCGCTGGTCTCGAGCCGCAAAGACATCTACCGCTTCGCCATCTCGCGGGTGCTCGAGGGTGAAGACGTCTCCCTCGTGGTGCAGACACAGGGCATGCCGGGCACCGATGCGAGCTGGCTCAAGACCCTCTCGCACGGCCGCGCGAAGTTGATGGAGCTGCCCGAGCTGGAGCGCTTCGCCATCGAGGCCTCCATCCCCGACTTCCTCGCGGTGAAGCTGCTGGCCGAGCTGGGCACCGAAGCGCGCCTGGTGGGCGACGCGATGAACAAACGCGGGCCGCTGTGTGCGCGCACCAACCCGCTCAAGGGCACCCGCGAAGAAGTGCAGCGGCTGCTCGAAGCAGAAGGCGTGAAGGTCTCGCCCACCCTGCTCTCTCCGTTCGGCCTCATTCTCGAGACGCGCACCAACGTGTACGCGCTCAAGACGTTCAAAGACGGCTACTTCGAGGTGCAGGACGAAGGCAGCCAGCTGCTGGGCATGCTGGTCGACGCGCCGCCCCGCAAGGTGATCGACGCCTGCGCCGGAGCGGGTGGCAAGGCCCTGCAACTCGCAGCGCAGATGAAGAACCGCGGTGAGATCTACGCGCTCGACGTCGAAGAGCGGCGCCTGGAAGATCTCAAGCTGCGCGCGCGCCGTGCAGGCGTGCACAACGTCCGCATTCAGGTGATCGCGCAGGGGCCCGAAGCAGAAGAGCAGCTGGTCAAGCTCAACGGCCAGGCCGAACGCGTGCTGGTCGACGCGCCGTGCAGTGGCTCGGGCACCTATCGCCGCAAGCCCGACGCGCGGTACCGCCTCACAGAAGCGATGCTCGCCGAGCACGTGGAGAAGCAGAAGGTGTTGATCGCCCGCTTCGCGAAGCTAGTGAAGCCGGGTGGCCGGTTGATCTACGGAACCTGCAGCCTGCTGCGTGAAGAGAACGAGGGCGTCATCGAACACTTCCTCGCCTCGCACCCTGACTTCCAGCTCACGCCTGCCACGCCGTGGCTGGGTGAAGCGCTGGCGGCACAGACCACGCGCGAGGGCATGCTGCGGCTCTACCCGCATCGCCACGACACCGACGGCTTCTTCGGCGCGGTGCTGGTGCGAAAGGCGAAGTGAACGAAGGGCTCCAGGTCGCTACGCCGGAGCGCGTGGCAGTCGATCTCCCCATCGCGGGGCTCGGCTCGCGTGCGATGGCGTACGTGATCGACGTGGGGCTGCTCGGCGCGGCGGGCCTGGTGCTGTATTTCGGCCTGAGCTTCGCCGTCACCGATCCGGTCAACGCAGCGCTGGCGCTCTCGAGCCTCGCGCGCACGTTGATCGCCGTCGGCGTCTTCGTGGGGCTCTGGGTCTACTGGACCCTGCTGGAGGTGATCTGGAACGGGCAGAGCGTGGGCAAACGCCTGCTGCGCATTCGCGTGGTGAAGAGCGATGGCTCACCGGTCACCGTCTTTTCCAGCGCGGTGAGAAACCTGCTGCGCGTGGTCGATTTTCTGCCCGCCTGTTACCCGGTGGGGCTGATCACCATGCTGGTCGACAAGCGGCACCGGCGGCTGGGCGACTTGTTGGCGGGCACGGTGCTGGTGCGCGATGAGCAGATCGATCTCGCGCGCTACGAGCAGGTGACCTCGACCATCGCGGTCAACCAGCTCGAGCTGGCCACCAGTTACCTTTCCCGCTTCGAGCAGTTCGAACCGGCCGCGCAGCTGCGCATCGGGCTCAAGCTGGCGGCGAAGTTGGGAATTTCGACGGCCCCTTCGGCCACCGCGGTCGAGCTGCGCGACGCGATTCGGGCCCACCTGCAGGTGCCCTGAAAGATGGCCGAGCCCCTGCCCGCCTTCGTGGCTCGCCGCCGGCCGGATTGGACCCGGCTGGAGACGATGCTCACGCAGCTCCGATCGGGAAAGCTGACCCTCACTGAAGTGTCGACCCTCGACGCGCTCTACCGGCAAGCGAGCGCGGATCTGGCGGTGGCGCAGTCGGCCTACGCCGGCACCGACGTGCTGCGGTTTCTCAATCAGCTCTGCGCGCGCACGTACGCGGCCATCTACCGCCCCCGCGGCGATCGGCTCGAGTCGGTGCGCACGTTCTACCTGCAGACCTTTCCCCGGCTGGTGCGCGAGACGTTGCAGATGACGCAGCTCGCAGCGGGGTTGTTGTTCTTCGGACTGGTGGTCGGGTTGGTGACGGTCTTTCTGCATCCCGATGGCGCTGTCGTGCTGGTGCCGGCACAGCTGCGGCAAATCATCAGCCGTGGCGAAGTGTGGACTGATTTTGCGCTGAACAACGCGACGCCCACCGAGATGGCGGTGACCATCTTTCTCAACAACGTGCGCGTGATGATCGTCTCCTTCGCGTTCGGAGTGACCGCCGGCATCGGTACGGTGTTCGTGTTGCTCAGCAACGGCGTCAGCATCGGCGCGACCGTGGCCGCGTGTTTCCAGGCGGGCGTGGGGCTGAACATTCTCACGTTCACGGCGGCGCACGGCCCGGTGGAGCTCTCGCTCATCTGCATCGCAGGCGGCGCGGGGCTGCATATCGGCCGGGCGATGATCGACCCCGGTGAACGCTCACGCGGCACGGCGGTTCGCGAGCACGCTCAAGTGGCAGTGCAGATCCTGCTCGGGTGCGTGCCTTTCATGATCGCCATCGGGATCGTGGAGGGCTTCGTCAGTCCGGGGCCGTTCTTCCCCTGGCCACTGAAGGCCGCCGCGGGGCTGTTCTCCGGGCTGGCGCTGTGGCGCTGGCTGCTCACGTCCCCCTCTCCCTCTTGGAGAGGGCCTTACGCGGCGGTCTTGCCTTCGAGCGAGCGCACGATCTGAAGCGCTTCTTCGACGTGCTTCTGCACGCGCACCTGTGAATCGAAGCGGTGCACGATCTTCCCGCTGCGATCGATCACGAAGGTGACGCGCCCCGCGATGAGACCGAACGTCTTCTTCACGCCGAACGCCTTCGCCCCAACACCCTTGGGATCCGTCAGCAGCGTGAACGGCAGCCGGTGCTTCTTCTTGAACGCCTCATGCGACGCCGCGTCATCGGCCGAGACCCCGATCACGTCAGCGCCGGCCGTCTTGAAGTCTTCGTACTGATCGCGGAACGAACAGGCCTCCGCGGTGCAGCCCGCCGTCTCGTCCTTTGGATAGAAGTAGAGGACGATCGTGCGCTGACCGACGAGCTCCTTCATGTCCACGCTGGAGCCATCCGCTCGCGTGAAAGACACCGCCGGTACTGCGTCGCCTTCGTTCATGGGCGACGAGTTAACTGTTCCGGCTGACGGATGCCACTCTCAGCGAGAAGCGAGGGGCAAACCCGGCGTGTGCATCGGGGTGCGGTTCTGCGCCCGGTGCGCCAGCGCCTGCTCGTACGCCTCGTTGATGCGGCGCATGTCTTCGGCTGAACCGCCCTTGTCGGGGTGGTGGGTGCGAGCGAGCGCGAGGTACCGCTCCCGCAGGCTGACATCGGAGATCGACGGAATGACGCCCAGCGTCCGGTACGGATCCTTGCCAGAGAGCGACAGCAGCCAGTTCTCCAGGCGATCCTTCACCGAGCCGATCGTCGATGCCGGCACTGCCGCGGCAGGGCGACGGGCGCGCATCTTCGTGTCTGCGCGCAGAACTTCTGAATACATGCTGGTGGTCCAACGGGAGCAGGAGGGGCAGTGGAAATAGCGAATCTGCCTGCTGCTCCCCACGTGGCTGCTCATGCGAACGCCACACTGCGTGCACTCGACATCGACGTCTTCGAGGGTGGTACACGCTGTTGCTGCCTGGGGCATGTCGATGGGTCCTCGCAAGGGTGTGCTACAGCCTTGTGACGACTTGTACGCGCGTGGTGGATCGACGCAAAAAATTGGCCGCCTTTTCCACTGAGGCATCATGAACCCGCATTCCCTCTTCACCGCCGTCGCCCCAGGGGGCTTCGTGACTCGTCTCGCCGTCGCAGCGCTGTGCTCCTTGTCTCTCACGGCCTTTGCGGCTCCGGCTAAACGCGGGCTCGCCATCGGCAGCTCCAAGGAAGACGAGCCCTGCCCGGCCCGGAGCACCGCGACCGGCGGCGCTGATCTCGCCTTTTTGCGCGGGCTCACCTGGGCCTTCGAGCCCGCGCCGCTGGAGATCCGAGGTCAGGCGATCGAAGACCTCGGCCTGCTCGGCGATCCGCGCGCGCTCAACCCGCTGGCCGCGATGACGCTCGACGCGAACCCGGCCATCGCCAAAGCGGCAGTGCGCGCCATCGGCATCATGCGCCACCCGCGCGCCGAGGAGATCCTCTCCAACCTGGTGCGCCACCCCACCGCGCCCATCGTCACCAAGCAGCTCGCGCTCTCGTTGTTGCCGTTTCAGAACACCGCGACCGCGCTGCGGTTCATCCACTTCATCGCCAAGCAGCCCACCGGTTCGTACGAGCTGCTGCAACAGGCCCGCGCGCTCTCCGCCATGCTGCCGGTGCCCACGCCCGAGCAGGCGCTTCCTCCGCTCCCTCCTGCGGCCGTGGTGGCCCCGATGGGTGACTCGAAGTGATCGACCGGCGCATCGCCTTTCTCGGGGCCGGCAACATGGCCAACGCGATCATTCGCGGGCTGCTCCGCGCCGGGCTGCCCAAAGAAAAGATCACTGCGACGGTTCGCCGTGAAGAGAAGAAGGTCGAGCTCGAGACCGCGCACGGCATCGTGGTGGGCTTCGACAACCTCGCCGCGGCGAAAGACTCCGAGGTCATCGTGCTCGCCGTCAAACCACAGGCGCTCGACAAGGTGCTGGTGCAGATCGCGCCGGCCATCGATCGATCGAAGTTGATCGTCTCCGTGGCGGCGGGTGTGCCCATCGCGGCCATCGAACGAAGGCTCGGTGCAGGCGCGCGCATCGTGCGCACCATGCCCAACACGCCCTGCCTGGTGGGCCTCGGCGCGACCGCCTTGTCCGCGGGAGAACACGCCACGCCGGAAGATCTGACGCTGGCCACCGCGATGTTCGACTCGGTGGGCCTCACCACGGTCGTCGACGAGTACCAGCTCGACGCGGTGACGGGCCTGTCGGGCAGCGGGCCCGCGTACATCTTCCTCATCATCGAGGCGCTCAGCGACGCAGGCGTGAAGGTCGGCCTCTCGCGGCACCAGTCGCTCAAGCTCGCGGCGCAGACGGTGCTCGGCAGCGCGAAGCTGTTGATGGAGACCAACCAACACCCCGGCCAGCTGAAGGACCAGGTGACCAGCCCCGGTGGAACGGCCATTGCCGGCCTCCACACGCTCGAGGCAGGTGGCCTGCGCACCACGTTGATCGACGCCGTCGAAGCCGCCACCAACCGGGCCCGCGAGCTCGGCGAAGCTTTCCTGCTCAAGAAGTGACCTGAGGACCTACCGATGAAGATGACGCCGCTCGACATCCGCCAGAAGCGCTTCGAGGTGAACTTCCGGGGCTACTCGAAGAAAGAGGCTGAGGCCTTTCTCGAGCTGACCGCCGGTGAGTTCGAAGAAGTGGTGCGCGAGAACATCTCGCTCAAGGAAGAGCTCAAGCGCGTGCAGGCCCGCCTCGAGCAGCACCTCGATCGTGAGAAGGCGCTGCAGGAGACGATGGTCACTGCCCAGCGCATCAGCGAAGACGTGAAGGCGCAGGCCAAGAAGGAGGCCGAGGTGATCGTCGCCGAGGCCGAGCTTCAGGCCGACAAGATCGTCGCGTCTGCGAACAACCGCCTGGTGGAGTTGGTCAGGGAGCTCAACGAGCTCAAGCGGCAGAAGGTGCAGTTCGAGTCGCACCTCGAGGCGCTGGTCGACTCGCACAAGAAGCTGCTCGACAGCTGGAAGACGCAGCCGGGCGGCGAGGTGGCGTACCTGGTCAAGAAGTGACCGTCTGGCTGAAGGAGGTGCCCGGCGGTTGCGAGCTGGTCGTGCTCGTTCAACCCCGCGCCTCCCGAACCAGGGTGGTCGGCGAACACGCGGGGCGGTTGAAGATCGCGCTGGCCGCTCCACCGGTCGACGGGGAGGCGAACGCCGCGCTGATCGAGTTCTTGAGCGACGCGCTCAACGTGCGGAAATCAGACGTCAGCCTGATCGAGGGCCAGACGTCCCGGCGCAAGCGACTGGCCGTTCGGGGGGTGGCGCCTGCGCAAGTCATGGCCATCTTGCCGAAGTGACGGCCCTGGCCCCCCTGTTGGCGTTGGCATTGATGGTCGCGCCCCCTCCCCCTTCGGATGCAGCTCCTTTCGAGATTCCTTCCTCGGGCCCGGTCACGGCCGGCTCGATGGAGACCTCGGAGATCCTCACCCCGCGTTTCCGCATCGTGCACACGCCTCGCGCGAAGGGCGCCGCGGAGTACCTGAAGCGCGACATCGAGTCGGTGCGCGATGACATCGCGAAGTTGCTCGGCCGCGACTGGCCCGGCGTCACGGAGATCCGCGTGGGCTTCGGGCGCGAGGAGTACGAAGCGCTCGCGCTCCCGGGTGGAAGGCCGCCGAGCTGGGCGATCGCGCTGGCCTACCCGGGGAAGAACATCGTGTTGGTCGAGGCGCACTCGCTGGTGAATGGCGAAGGCCCGCTCACGCTGCGACATGAGCTGGTGCACGCCGCGCTGGGACAGTTCGGGAGCGTGTGGCCGCACTGGTTTCAAGAAGGCCTCGCGCAAGAGCTGACCGGCGAGCGGAAGTGGCACGTGCAGCAGGTGGCCACGCTGACCCGCGCGGTCACGCAGGATCGTGTCTTCTTCTTCGAGGATCTCACGGAACACTTCCCCCGATTTCCCGATGATGTGGAGATCGCCTACGCGCAGAGCGTGGCCTTCGTGGAGTTCCTCCGAGATCGGCACGGCTCGTTCGCGTTTCAGCGGTTGATCGAGCGCGTCTCGCAAGGAGACAGCTTCGAGAAGGCGTTCGGCGTGGCGTTCTACCTGCCGCTCTCGATGGAAGAAGACGCCTTCCGCCGTGAGCTGCCGAAGCGCTACCCGTGGTGGCCGCTGCTTCTCTCGGGCGGCACGCTGGTGTGGATCGGAACGTCAGGGCTGGTGGTGTTGGCCTTCATCCGCCGGCGCCGGGCAGTCCGCGAGCTGAGAGCCGAACAACTGCGAGTCGAGACGCTGCACGAGGCCGCCAAGTCACTGCTCGGCCACACAGCCGCAAACGAAGACCTGTCCTGGGAGCCCGAACTCACGGACGGCCCATGGGTCATCAACATCGTGCAATTTCATGTTCCCCTCTCCCTTCGGGAGAGGGTCAGGGTGAGGGGCTAGATCAGTTCGACCAGGTGACACCGAAGGTCCGCGTTCACAAAATCGATCGCGCTGGCCCCAAATCTCGCCACCTCTCGACTCTTCCGGCCCACCAAACCGCGCGAAATCTGTTCCTCAAAAGCGCGCTCAGTCTGCGCGACGTTGCACATCGCGAGGATCACCCCGCCCGGGGCTGTCACCTTCGCGGCCGCCTCGACCAGCCGGTGGTAGTCGCGCTCTGCAGTGAACCGGCTCGTCCTGGTGGTCGCAAAACCCGGCGGGTCGAGGATCACGAGATCGAACGACTCGCCCTTCTTCGCGAAGCGCCCCAGCCAATCGAACGTGTCGCCCGACACGAAGTCATACCGATCGACGCTCAGTGAATTGAGCGAGTGATTGCGCTCGCCCCAATCGAGCACCTTCCTCGACGCATCGAGATTCACTGCGCGCTTCGCGCCGCCCAACCGCGCGGCGACACCGAACCCGCACGTGTACGCGAACGTATTGAGCACGGTGCGCCCGCGCGCGTTGGCCCTGACCCACGCGCGCGCATCACGCGCATCGAGATACAGCCCCACCGACAGCCCATTTCCCGGGCGGATCTCGAACTGCGCGCCGAGCTCACTCACCGTGATGGCCTCGACCGCCTTGCCGATGAGGGGAAGCGGAGGCGCGAGCAGCTCCGGCGTCTCATTCGCCAACTTGCGAGCCTCGCGAGGCCGCCGCTTCACGTACACCGACTCGACGAGTTCCCCGAGCGCCTCCGCGATCGCCTGCTCGTCGGGCGCATCACGATAGAGGCTCAACACCGCGACGGGACCGAACCTGTCCACCGTCACGCCGGGAAGCTCGCCATCGATCCACCGGAAGCAGGTGGTGCCTTCCGGAAGCCGCTCGAGCCGCCGCGCCAGGGCCTCCGCCAACACCTTCACGACGGCGCCGCGCCTCCGCCGGTCACGCCGCCGCGTTTCCACGCGCTCTCCAGCGCAGCGGCCGACTCGCGAGCCAGCTCGAGATAGTTCGCACCGAGCAGCTGCCCTTCACGCACCACCACGCGGCCGTTCACGATGGTCCAACCGACCGGCATCTGGCTGAGCTGCATGAGCAGGTGCGGCGTGAAGTTGCCGGTCTCGCGGGCGGGCACGAAGTCGTAGACGACGAGATCACCGAGTGAGCCGGGCTCCACGCTGCCGCTGGGCGCGCCGTAGATCATGGTGCACAACTCAGCGGGGCCACCGACGAGGAACGCGGCCATCAGGTTGTCGGGGTCGAGCATGCGACCGGCGCGGGCCATGGCCATCACGCCGGTGTAGCTCGCGGCCAGTTCTTCCCAGAGCGAGCCGGTGCCACCCGAGCCGAGGCCGACCAGGTTCTGGTTCACCAGCACGGCTTCCATGCCGAGCGCGGATCCACCCTCCACCGTCTGAGCAGCGCGGGGCGTGAAGGCGACGAGCGTCTTGCTCTTGGCGAGGCGGGCTGCTTCAGCGCGATCGATGGCGCGGGCATGGGCACCGACCGACGCGCCACCGAGCAGGCCGAAGCGCTCGAAGCGGGTGACGATGCGCGAGTTGGTCTTCGACCAGGTGATCGCGAGATCGTCGTCGTTCTCCGCGAGAGCGAAGTGCGCGCCGATGGAGAGCTCTTCCTTTGCGCGGCCCGCCAATCGAAGCAGATCGTCGTCAGCGCAGAACGACGCGCGAATTCCGATGGCAGCGCGAGCGAGGTTCTCGGGCTTTCGAGAGCTCGCATAACGCGCATTGGCTTCGACCTGCGCGGGGCCTGGCGACTCGGCGATGAGGCTGGTGGAGGCGTGCGAGTTGAGCAGCCGGATGCCGAGCCGCTCGGCGACACGCGCTTGCGCGAGCATGGCCTCTTCGACGCAGCCGGGAGCATGCAGGTGCTCGACGACCATCGAGACGCCGTGCCGGAGATTCTGCGCGATGGAGAACGCGGTGAGCGCCTCGACCTCTCCGACGGTGAGGCTCCGTTCGAGACGGTGCTCCTGCTCGAAGCGCTGCTGAAAAGGCCGCAGCAGCAGGTCACCTGCCCACGGCGTGAGCGGACCTCCGACGAGGCGCGTGTGACAGTCGACGAGGCCGGTCATCACGAGCCGGCCTTCACACTTCACTTCCCAATCACCGGGCAGCACGGGAGTCGTCTCATCGGGTCCGACCGCGGTGATCAGCCGGCCTTCGACGAGCACCGACATGCCGGATCGCACGCGGCCATCGGCGCGAAAGAGACTGCAATTCTTGAGGAGGAGTCGGCCTTCCACGCGGCGCGGAGCGTAGCAGCAGTGCGCCCCCTGTCTCCCTCTCCCCTCCGGGGAGAGGGTTGGGGTGAGGGGCCAGTGCAGCAAAAGACCGCATGGCCCACTTCGACGACCTGAAGCCATGCACGTACTTCCCGGGCACCGCTGACAAGCTCCGTGCAGTCGGCTGGCTCGAGAACGGTCACCCGTTCCCGAAGGGGCCAACCTCGGCCGCCTTCCTCGCCAGACTGAAGCAACTCCTGGTCTCGCCGTGGGCGCCCGTCGACTTCATGGGCCCGCACTTCTGCGACTTGTGCCCGCCGGGAACACGCATCGGCTGCGCTGAAAATCTCTTCGTTCCCGCCGAGGACGCAGTCTTGGTCACGCCCACGCTCATCGAGCACTACATCGAAGCGCACCAGTACCAGCCACCCGAGCTGTTCATCGCAGCAGTGATGCGGTGTCCGGAAATGAACTCGACTGACTACCACTCGGCAATCAACCGCCTCTACCGGCCCGACGACCCGTAGCAATTACCGATCGATGGCCGACGAGAGTGTCAGCCCTCTCCCCGACCCTCTCCCCCGCGGGGAGAGGGAGCGCCGGTCTTATGAAAAGCCGCCGCAATGAGCGCGAGCAACGCAAGCAGCGACAACGCACCGCCGATGCGAAACGACCAGGGTCGAAAGCTCCACCGAATCGAGTGAGGCCCGGCGCTCACCTGCACCGCACGAACGAAGCCCCACGCACGCAGCGCTTCAGCAGGCTGCCCATCGACCTCGACGATCCACCCCGGGTACCACGCGTCTGCGAGCACGACCGCTCCGGCTGCACAGGCGGTGAGCTGCTGCTCGACGTGAACCGCGCTCACATCCGTCGTGGTCACAGGTGAATCGCAAGGCACGCTGGGCACGGCAGTCGCTCGATCCACCACGACCTCGCGAGACAACTGCGCGGGCGAATCGAGCGCGGCGAACCCTTCATCGTCAGTCCCGGCCCGTACGCCCGAAACGAAGAACCCGCGCGACAACGCCGCCGGCGCCTTCCAGATCCACACGTCTTCAATCGGCGTGGGGGTCACCGAGCTCACCCAGGGCGGAGCAGGCGCCCACGTCTCGCGCACGAACGTGTTCACGCCCGCGACCTGAAACGCGCCGGTGCCATGCGCGAACGCCGCCTTCAGCCGCCACGGTTCGCGGAAGCCGTAACCACCGACTGCGTGCAGTCCCTCTTCGACGAACCGAAGCGCAGCGAGTCGATCGCGTCCTTCGAGCAGGGGATCGGTCTCGCTGTCCCACGGGCCGCAGGCTTCGTGCTCGACGTCATCGAGGTCCACGCGAATGGAGAGCCGCCCTGCGCCCGCCAACAACGGCGTCAGTCGCGAAGCACGCATCAACTCGGACGCGGGCAGGCGATCCCAACGCTCGATGGGCACGAACATCAACTCAGCCGCCACCGCGAAGGCGAGCAGCCGCGGGTGCCTTCGCGCGATGAAGATCGTCGCGGCCGCGAGCACCAGCCACGGAGCACCTGCGCGAAATCCCTCCCGAGCCCACGACCAGCGCGCGCTCAGGGCGATGCCGACCGCAAAGCCGAGCATCGCGACCGCCGCTTCGGGTCTGCCCTGCCGCGAGAGCGCGACCAGCCGCCGTGCTCCGAAACCCGCGAGCACCGAGAGGCCGAACAAACCACCCACCGCGTACTTCACCGGGTACCGGAACAGCCGAAACGGCGGCACCTTCAACAGCAACTCAGAGAACCCAAAGTGTTTGCCCAGCGCGAGCACGAGGCACAACGCAGTCAACGCGAGCACCGGCCTCGCACGGCGAACGGTCACACCCAACAGCGCGAGCAGCAGCGCGGTCGAGCCGATGAAGAGCGTGAACAAGAAGTGCTGATCGTCGCCGCCCCAGTAGCCACCGCTGCGCGGCAGATCGGCACCAGGGATTCCGATCGAGAGCAGCTGCACCCAGGAGAGCGACCACTCCGTTGCGCCACTCGCGAGGGCTCCGGGCTTCGTCCACTCCCGGGTGAGCTCGAAGGCGGGTAACGCGACGATGGCGCTGAGGGCTCCAGCCCAGACGAAGGAGAGCGCGCCCCATCCCAGTGACCTCCGCGTACGCGCCAGCACGAACATCGCGAGCAGCGCCTGCCAGATCCACATCTCGGGTGAACCGGCGTGGAAGGCGAAGCCCAGGATCCCCGCGAGCCATGCGCTCGTGCGCAAGGCGGGTGCTCGGCGGAGTCCTTCGGCGCCCCACAACGTCCACCCGGCCCAGGCGGCTCCTGAAGCGAAGGACAGGTTCTGCGCGAACTCGGTGAAGAACGGAGAGAGGGCGAACGGCGCTGCGGCGATGAAGGATGCAGCGCGGGTGAGGCCGAAACGACGCGAAGCGAACCAGAGACCGCCAAAGCCCCACGCCGCGTGGAACAGGTGCATCACGTTGGGGCCGAGCACGTGACCGAAGAGGACTCCGGTGAGGATGCGCGGGGCGTAGAAGACCTGCGTGTAGAGCAGCGCGGCGAACGGTTGGCCCAGGCGCGCGTTCGGCAGCCAGAGCGGGATCTCGCCGCGAGTCCACTGCGAGACGAGGAAGAAGGTCTCGGGGAAGACGTGCGCTGAGAGATCTCGGCCTGCTTGTACGGCTCCGACGAAGAGCTCTCGGAACACCACCACCAGCACCAGGCTCGCGAGGAACAGTGGCCAGCGCGTCTTCACTGTGTGAGGCCCTCACCCCAAGAACTGAAAATGAAAATGCCGCCCTCGCTTTCGCGGGAGCGGCACTTGTACGACAGGAACTGAGAACTGCTCAGTAACCCGCGTTTTCCTTGGCGAAGTCGGTGAGCTTCTTCTTCTCGAGCTTGCCCTGCGACTTGCTGGTGCGCTTCTCGACCTGGGTGTCGCCGGCGAGGGCGTCAGCCGACATGCCGAACAGCGCCTTGATGTTGTCGCCGAAG
>JAUYRZ010000087.1 GCA_030695565.1 Archangium sp. | reverse complement strand
TGCACGCCTTCGATCACCGAGCGAAACGCCGAGCAAGAGGGACAAAACCGCGATCAGGAACTCAGCTCGCAGAGGCGATTTACAGCCTGCATCTCCGAGTGGTCGATCACGCCCGCGGGCCTCTCACCGCAGTAGTGCTAGAAACTGCGCACGAGCACGGTCTTGCCGGCGCGTTCTTTAAGCGCCTTCTCGACTTCGGGTGTGCAGAACAAGCGGCGTTCACGCGCGAGCTGTTTGCCCTTCACCGGCGGCTCTTCTCCGACCCAGGGATCCAGCAACGAGGTGCGCGCCACGTCGGCGCTGAGGCGCTCCAGCTGCACCGAGAGTACGGCGCTGGTCGCGTCTTTCACCACTTCGCGCAGGGCCCTCACGTCGACCGGCACCTCCTTCGGCGCAGGCCACGAGCCAGAGACGAAGGGACCCAACTGACCGCGCAGCACTTCGACCACCTCGAGGCCGGGCACTGCTTCCAGCACCCGGTGCGCCGCCGTCGCGCTGTCGTCGCACGCCCGCAGCACCGTCTTCGCGAACGACTCCGAACAGCGCGCGAGCTGATCCTTGCCCAGCACGATGTTCGAGCCGCTGCGTTGATCCATCACGATGGTGAAGCGCACGGCGCAGGCCTCGAGCCGTTCGTGCAGCAACGAGAACCGGTTCACCTTGCCCCTCGTCATCAGCCGTACGTGGGTCTGCGAGACGGGAGGCAACTCCAGCGCCGCCAACGCCATGGAGAACGCACGTGACTCTTTGACCGGCTGCTTGCGGTGCGTCTCGAAGAACTCGCGCGCGACGAACTGCAGACGGTGCAGCTTCACCAGCGCCTTCAGGGTGGGAAGCCCGCTCAGGGCGGAGCGCTCCACCACCAGCGGGCGGCGGCTTTCCCTGCCGAGCAGCTCGAGCAACGAGCGCCACTTCACTGAATCAGGGAACTGGCTACCGAGCCTCGCGATGTCCAGTAAGCCCATCAGCTGCGTTCGCCACGCACCGTTCTCTTCGGGCAACGTCGAGGGGGCACTTGCCATCCGAATGAGAGCTGATCCCTCGACTTCGCTCGGGATGACCGGTCGCACTGCCCGACCATAGCCTCTACGGGTGCCGGCCCGAGCGCGGTGTCGCGGCGCTCGCCACCTCCGGCTCCGCGTCGAGCCAGCGCAGCTGCCCGGTCTTCGGCGCGTACACCACGCGCAGCACGTTCAGGTCGGTCGCCTTGGCGATGGCCTTGCTGCGCCGCTTCAGCTCGCGCGCCGCGAAGGAGACGCTGCTGAGCGTGGCCTCCTCACTCTCGCCCACGTGGTGGCAACCGAAGTGGCCGAGGATCAACACCGCGCTCACGTGAAGCCGCTTCACCGACTCTTCCACGGCACGTGCTCCGGCTTCGCCCAGCTGAGCGCCGGGCAGGCGCACCACCGAGAAGGTGCCCATCGGTTGATCGAAGATCAGCTCGGGCACCACGCGGCTGTCGGTGCAGGTGACCACCACGGCGCTGGCCTGCTCGGCGGAAGCGAGCGCTTCGCGGCGGGCGAGCACGTCACGTTGCCGGCTCACGCCTTCGATGAAGCGGGTGTTGCCCTGCTGCAGCTCGGTGATCAGCTGCTCGAAGGTCTGGGCATGGACTGGAGTGGGCGGCGCTGGCGGAGCGGAAGGTTCGGCGATGGGCGCGACGTGGGGCTGGGGGAAGGCCTCCCACTCGCCGCCGCCGTCGGGTTCGGGGGCCTCTTCGACCTTCTCAGCAGGGGCGTTGACGTGTTTTGCCGGCGCGGGGGCGTGGCCCTGGTTGCGCGTGGCCAGGAAGCCCACGCACAGCGCGAGCACCACCATTTGGCCGACGACCACGGCGACGAGCGACTTCTGCATGGGGTGGTCCACAGCAAGGAGTGATCCGTCGGCAAACAGGCCCAACCAGAGGCTTGAGCCGAGGTGCCTTCGACCTGTGCGGGTCTGGATAGCCCTCTCCCCGATCCTCTTTTCTGGGTCGCTTCGCTCCAGCTGCGCTCGCCCAGCGTGCCGCTGGACCGGCTTCGCTCCGGCCCCAGAGGGAGACCCTGCTTGACCTCGGCGCCCACACACCCCTATTGCCCCACACGACTCATCCCGGGAGAGTGCCCATGCGTTCGTCGGTCTTCGCGCTTCTGGCGCTCGTGCCAGCTTTGAGTCTCGCCCAGGTCGTCATCAACCCCACCGGTGGCACCGGGGCGACCGACGGCATCCGCCTCACCATCGGCAACACCGGCCAGCTCCAGGTGCTGCGCAACGGCACGGGCCAGCTCTACAACCCGACCCTCTCCGCGGGCGCTGCGACCAACAACAGCATGACCAACGGCATCTTCCTGGCCGTGGGCAACACCGTGGCCGGCCCGCGCAACTTCGCGACCGTGGCGAGCACCGGCGTCACGCTCCAGGAGTGGACGCCCATCTCGAACACCTTCACGCCGCAAGGCAGCGGCGGCACCGCGACCACCGTGCTGCGCGCCACCGTGGCCGCGCGCAACTACGACCTCACCGTCACCTGGAACTACACGTACCCCAACGACTTCGTGATCATCACGCACTCCCTGCTGATCCCCTCGGGGAACACCTCGACGGTGCGGCTGTACCACGTGGCTGACGCCTTCCTCGGCGGCGACGACTTCGGCCCAAGCTTCTTCTCGCTGGGCCCGCCCGCGCTGGTCGGCGGCTACCGCCCCGCGAGCAACATCGTCGAGGCCTGGCGCTACCGCAGCGGCATCACGTGGACGGGCTACTTCGCCGGCTTCTACGCGTGCCTTTTCAGCGCGGCGAGCTGCCCGGTGGGCCAGACCAACTCCGTCAACGCGGCCGGCACCTTCACCAACTACGTCGAGCCGACCACCGTCGACAACTCGTTCGGCATCATGTGGAACTTCGGCTCGATGCCGGGCACGTACAGCTCGCTCAACGATCTGACCTTCTATTCCTTCCAGCCGCAGCTCTCGAAGAAGTTCGGGGCCACCGCGCTCACGTCGGGCATGTCGACCACGCTGACCTTCACCATCGACAACGTGCCGGGCGCGCTGCCGCAGACGAACCTGGGCTTCACCGACACCTTCCCTGCCGGCCTGGTGATGGCCAACAACACGGTCACCAACACCTGCGGTGGCTCGGTGACCACCGCCTCGGGCGCGGCGATCACCGCGGGCAGCAACTCGGTGCGGCTGGCCGCGGGCGGCTTCGCTTCGGGCGGCTCACGCTGCACCATCGTCGTCAACGTCACCAGCAGCACCGCGGGTGCGTACGTGAACGGTGAGAACAACATCTCGGGGCTGTCCGTGCTGGCGAATCAGGTCACCGCGCAGACGCTCTCGGTGGTGATCGGCGCGCCCATCGTCACGCTCGATGCCCCCGGCACCATCAACAGCGGCAACTCGACCGCCTACCGCGTCTCGGGCACCTGCCAGGACTCCAACGGCGTGGTCACCGTACGCGTGGGAACGCTGACCACTTCCACGCCGTGCTCGATGAACCGTTTCACCACCACGCTGTCCGTCAGCTCGTTGCCTGACAGCCCGAGCGTGAGCGTCTCGGCAGCGCAGACCAACGGCGCAGGCACCGGCTCCGGTTCGTCGACCACGGTGAAAGACACCATCGCCCCCGGCGTTCCGGCCTTCACCATGCCGACGGCCGGCGCGTTCACCAACGACGGCACGCCCACCATCGCGGGCACCGGAGAAGTCGGCGCCACCGTGCGCGTCTTCGCCGGCACCACCGAAGTCTGCAGCACCATCGTCCCCGCCTCGGGCAACTGGAGCTGCACCTCGAGCATGCTGGTCGACGACGTCCATTCGCTGACCGCGCGCGCGACGGACCCCGCGGGCAACAGCGGCACCACCTCGCCGGGCCGCACCGTCACCGTCGACACCACGTCTCCGCCGGCGCCGGTGATCAGCAACCCCGCTTCGGCCGCGACCGTCGCGCCGCTGCCCCCGGTGTCGGGCACCTCCGAGCCCCTGGCCACCGTGCTGGTCTTCGAAGGCAGCACCCAGCTGTGCAGCACGCCGGCTGACGCCGCCGGCCAATGGAGCTGCCCCACCTCGCTGGGCACCGGCACGCACACCATCATCGCCCGGCAGATCGATCGCGCGACCAACGTGGGCACCAACTCGCCCGGCCGCACCTTCACCGTGGCGAACGTGCCCACCGTCACCCTCGACACGCCGGGGCCGATCAACGCGGCGAACGTCACCTCCGTCGCCGTGGCGGGGAACTGCACCACCGCAGCGGGCATCGTCACCGTGCGCGTGGGCACCGTGCAGGTCACCACCAACTGCACCGCGGGCCGCTTCTCGGCGTCGGTCAACGCGTCGACGCTGCTCGACGGGCCGGCCATCGTGCTCACCGCGCAGCAGACCAACGTCACCGGCACCGGCACCGACACGCGCAGCACCGTGAAAGACACCGTCGCGCCCACCACGCCCACCATCGTGGCGCCGGCCGAGATGTCGTTCAGCAACACCACCACCCCGACCTTCACCGGCACCGGCGAGCCCGGCAGCACGGTGCGCGTCAGCCGCGGCGGCGTGGAGCTGTGCAGCACCGTGGTGCCCACCTCGGGCCAATGGGCCTGCACCTCGTCGGGCCTGCTGCCGGGCGTGGTGGTGGTCACCGTGCGGTCGACCGATGCCGCCGACAATGCGTCGGGCGTGTCCCCGCAGAGAACCTTCACCATCGACACCCAGGCCCCGGTGGCGCCGATCATCTCCACGCCCACCATGGGCGCTTCGGTCGCGCCTTCGCCGATGCTCACCGGCACCGCCGAGCCGTTCGCGGTGGTCAGCGTGTTCGAAGGCGCCGCGTTGGTGTGTTCGGTGGTCGCCGACGGAACGGGCGCGTGGACGTGCAACACGGTGCTCGGCTCGGGCCCGCATGCGGTGGTCGCCCGCCAGGCCGATCGCGCGGGCAACGTCTCGGTCGATTCGTCGGCGCGCAGCTTCGAAGTGCAGGGGCTGCCCAACGTGCTGCTCAACACGCCCACCGACATCAACGCGGCCAACGCCGAGCGCTACGTGGTCACCGGGGCCTGCACGCAGAACGCGGGCGACGTGACGGTGAGCGTGGGGTTGATCTCCCAGGCGGCGCCCTGCGCGGGGGGCATGTTCAGCGCGACCATCGACGTGAGGGCGTTGCCTGATGGCTCCATGGTGACCGTGCGCGCGGCGCAGACCACCGCGGCGGGCACGGGCGCGGACACGCGGGTGGTTCTCAAAGACGCGACCGCTCCCATGGGCACGTCGATCACCAGTCCTCCGCAGGGCACGGTGACCACCAACAACACCCCGCCCATCAGCGGCAGCGCCGAGCCGGGCGCCACGGTGACCATCTACGTCAACGGCAACGAGGTGGGCACCGCGGTGGCCAACACCATGGGCATGTGGACGTTCACGCCCCCCACGCCCATCGCCGACGGCGTGTTCGTGATCAGCGTCACCGCGCAGGATCGGGCGGGCAACCTGGGCCCGGTGATCACCGGGCCCACGTTCACCATCGACAGCCTCGCGCCCCCCGCGCCGGTGATCATCACGCCCGCGGGCAACTCGCAGGCCGACGTCGATCGTCCGCTCGTCATCTCGGGTGGCGGCGCCGAACGGGGCACCACGGTCACCGTGTACATCGATGGCCGCGAGGTCGGCACGGCGGTCGCCGATGATGCGGGCCGGTTCTCGGTGACGGTGGATCCCGCGACGATTGGTCAGGGCCCGCATGTGGTGACGGCCGATGCGCGCGACGCGGCGGGAAATACGAGCCCGAAGTCGGCGCCGGTGGACTTCAGCGTTCGGGCGGCCGATGCGCGGTTCGCGGGCCAAGGCGTGATCGGGTGCAGTGCGACGGGTGGGTTCGAGGTGTTGGCGGTGCTTGCGCTGCTGGGCATTCGGCGCCGGCGTGAGGTGCGGTCGTGATTCGTTCGGCCCTCACCCCGACCCTCTCCCGGAAGGAGAGGGGGACAGTGGTGCTTGCGCTGATGCTGGCGAGTGCTGCGTTCGCTCAGCAGGCGCAGCCGCTTCCTTCGTTCTCGTTGTCTCGCTTCACGCTCAACGACGGTGGCAAGGGAGGCCTCGCCGCGGCGACCGGCGACACGCTGCCGCTGCACCGCTTCCGCGCGACGCTGGGCATTCACTACGAGAACAACCCGCTGGTGTACTACCGCGACACCACCCGGGTGGGCGCGTTGGTGGCGCACCGTGCGCAGCTGCACCTCGGCCTGGGGTTCGGCATCACCTCGTGGCTGCAGGTGAGCGCCGAGCTCCCCATGGTGATCGCCCAGACCGGTGACGATCTCAGGCAGTCGGCCGGCACGGTGGCGCCCGATGGTTTCGGCCTCGGCTCGACGCGCCTCGCCGTGCGCGCGGGTTTTCTCTCGCAGGGCGCCGGCGGCATCAAAGCCGACGCGCCGCTGGATCTCGCGCTGCAGCTGGGCCTCTCGCTGCCCTTCGGAGTGGGCAACGCGCTCAACATCGAGAGCGGCTGGAACTTCGTGCCGCAGCTCTCCGCGGGCGCGAACGTGGGCGCCGTACGGCTCGGCGGTGAGGTCTCCTTTCTCATTCGCCCGCCCACCGTGCTCACCGAGAACAGCATTCGCGACACCGTCGGCTCGCAGCTGGGCATCCGCGCGCTGGTCTCGAGCAACGGCGACGGCGCCCGCTTCGAAGGCTCCTTCCACTCGCTCATTCCCATCGAAGGCGGCGCGCCCCCCGGGTTCGAGCTGCTGGGTGGCGTGCGCGTACCGATCGGCCCCATCGAGCTGTTCGCGCTCGGTGGCCCCGGCTTCGGCAGCCTGCCCGGCACGCCGACGTTCCGGGTCTTCGCCGGCATCGGCCTCAAGCCGCAGGCTGAAAAGTGCGAGGCGAATTCTCCACACACGCCTGCCGAGTGCCCTGACCTGGATGACGATCGCGACGGCCTGAAGAACCGCGTCGATCGCTGCCCCCTCGAGCCGGAGGACAAGGATCAGTTCGAAGACGACGACGGCTGCATCGACCCCGACAACGATCGTGATCGCGTTCTCGACGGCGACGATCAGTGCCCCATCGAGCCAGGCCCGAAGTCGAACAACGGGTGCCCCATTCGCGTGCGCGACAACGACAACGACGGCACGCCGGATCTCCAGGACAGGTGCCCCACCATTCCGGGGCCCAGGAACCGCGATGGCTGCCCCATCAAGGATGGCGATCTCGACGGCGTGGAAGACGAAGTCGATGCCTGCCCGACCGAGCCGGGGCCGAAGGAGCGCAAGGGGTGTCCTCTGAAGGACAAGGACGGCGATACCGTGGAAGACGCCCGCGACAACTGCCCCGACGTGAAGGGCCTCGTGGAGAACGCCGGTTGCCCCGCGGCCGAACGTCAGCTGGTGATCATCACGGCGGACAAGCTGGAGATCTCCGACAAGATCTTCTTCGCCACCGCGAAGGCCACGATTCTTCCGGTGTCGTTCGGGTTGCTCAACCAGGTGGCCTCGGTGCTCCGCTCACACCCGGAGATCACCATGGTCACCGTCGAGGGTCATACCGACGACAAGGGCAGCGCGAAGCTGAACCGCAAGCTGTCGCTGGCGCGCGCGAAGTCGGTCAAGGCGTACCTCGAACATCAGGGCATCGAAGCGAGCCGGCTCAATGCGCTGGGCTTCGGGCCTGATCGCCCGGCCGATGACAACAAGACCGAAGCGGGCCGGGCGAACAACCGGCGCGTCGAGTTCATCATCGAGCACTGAGGCAGAGGGAGCTCAGAAGCGGATGGTTCCGGAGGGCTTCTTCTCGAGCTCGAACGACACGTCGATGGTCTTCTTCTCGGGATCGACCGTGGTCTGCGGAATGATCTCGACCGCGTGGCCCTGCAGCTGCGCCCGCGCCTTCAGTTTTTCCATGTCGCGCTGGAGCACCGCACGAGAGAACACACTCCCGGGCCTGGCCTCCATGCCCTTGAGCACGTCCTTCTCCACCCCCAACGAGAAGCCGGTGAGCTTCACCCTGCCCAGGCGAAACACGTCGCCTTCTTTCACCTGAAAGACCACCTCCACCGCCCCTGGGGGCGCCACCAACGCGCGGGTGCTGGTCGCCACCGCCACGTTCACCATGCCGTAGTCGAAGTACACCGTGGTGATCGCCAGCGTGTCGCGTTCGGCCAGCTCCTGCAGGTACGGCTGGCCCGTCGACGAACCGATCACCTTGCGCAGCTCGGCTTCAGGCAGCTGCCGAGTGCCCTCGAAAGAGACCGCGCCCACCTTCACCTGCTCACCCTCATCGATCGCCAGGGTGAGCTTCGCGTTGCCGCCGCCCAGGCTCTTCACCGTGGCCGTCGCCTTCGCCGCCGGGTAGCCGAGGCCCGCGTAGAGCGCCTTGACCGTCTCGGTGAGCGTCTTGAGCAGGAAGGGGTTTGCGCGAATGCCTGAGTGCGCGAGCTCCTTGAAGTCCTCCACGTTCACCGCGTGCACGCCGGTGTATTCGATCTGGGTGATCCACTCGTACTCGCTGACCACGTAGGTGAGCATCACGCTCTTCGAAGCGAGCGGCTGCGCCACCACCACCACGTCGCGCAGCAGGTGCTGCTCGAACATCAGCTCGATGTCGGCGCGCACCATGCTGGCGTCGACCACGTTGCCTTCGCGCGGGGCCACCAGCTCGTGCAGGCGCAGGTAGCTGTCTTCGCTGGCCCCCACCAGGCACACCTTCTCCACGATGACGCCCAGCGCGCTCTCCGCCTCCGACCAGGGCACGGCGCTCGTGGGGCACACGCCCACCAGCGGCGGGCCCGGCTTCGGCTCGACCACGGGATCCTTCTTCGAGGGGCCCAGGGTGGCGCAACCCGCGAGCAGCAAGAGCCCCAGCACGGCCCTCACTCGCGCACCTCGATCACCGCGCTGGCGCGCAGCTCGGCGACCAACCGGGCGCGTTCGCGCATCAGGAAGGCGCCGCGGTCGGCTTCGGCCTCGGGTTCGGCCATGCGGTTGGAGCGCACGTTGAGCCACTTGAGCTCGAAGATCTTCCCCTTGAGGATCGCGCGGTACGAGTCGCCCTCGAACCCCTGCCGGCGGGTCTCGGCGATCAACGCCGCGACGGAGAGCTGATTCTGACGGGCCACCTCGGCCAGCGCCGCTTCGACCTCTTCGTCCCTCACCTCGAGCTTGAGGCGCATCGCATCTTTCAAGATGAGCGCGTCTTCGATGAGCGAGCTCAACGCCTCGCGGCGCACGTGGGCCTTCTGCGCTTCGGTCTTCGCGAGCGGCAGGAGCGAACGGGCCCGCTCGTTCACGGCAGAGCGGGTGATGGCCTGAAGATCGACGACCGCGACGATGCGATCGACCAGCAGCGCGTCGGCACGCGCCACCAGCGAGGCCACGGACAACCAACACAGGAGCAGGCGCACGCAGGCGACCGTACCATCAGCCAGCAACCCAGCGTGCCGGAGCGCCGCGGGGCATGGGTCTTCGCCAGAGGTACACCAGCAGGCCACCCGCGCTGACGAAGGTGAGCACCGCGATGAACTGCGAGGTCGACAGCAGGCCCACCTGGCCGCGTTCTCCATCGGCGCGAACGGTCTCGATGAGAAAGCGCAGCAGCGCGTAGCCCATGGTGAACACCACCAGCGACTGCCCGGAGAACCGGCGGCGCCACTGCACCGCCCCCAGGAGAATCACCCCCACGGCCGCCTCGTAGAGCTGCGTGGGGTGCACCGCCAACGACTGCAGCGCGCCGGGCGGCAACAGCCCCAGCTGCTGCTGCGTGACGAACGCCGGAGAGCCCGCGGGAAAATGCACTGCCCACGGGCCCTCCCAGGGCGCGCCGAAATCGCAGCCGTTGAGGAAACAGCCGATGCGGGTGAGCAGCAGCCCGGTGCACAACGAGGGCACCGCGCAGTCGGCGAACTTCAACACCGACATCCCCTGGCGCCAGCAGAAGAGCTGCGCGCCGACGAACCCTCCGAGGAAGCCGCCGTAGGCGACGAGGCCCCCCTTCCAGACCGCGAGCACTTCACCCAGCGCGTGAAAGCGCTCGGGGTTGGTCACCACGTACAGCAGCCGCGCCCCGGTCAACGCGGCGACCGCCGTGCACACCACGCCCATTCGCACCTGGCGTGCATTCAGGCCCCCCTTCACGCCGGAGAAAAGCGTGAGGTGCCAGCCGATCACCAGCGACAGCCCAAGCAGGGCGCCGTAGCTGTGAAGCGGCACTCCGAACACGTGAAAGAGGACCGGGTGCATGGGTGCGCTCTAGAGGCGATTGACGACGCGCACTTCGCAGGTTCGGGTGGTGACGTTGCCGGCCAGGTCCACCGCCCGCACCGTCCACTGGATCTGATCGTCCACGCCGCCGCCCTTCTTCAGGTTCAGGGTGGCTCCCGTGAAGGTGGCGCCGCAGGCCTTGTCCTTCGGAACCCGGTTGCCGTTGGGTGAAATCTTGAAGCACTCGACGGCGGTGACCACGGCTGCCACGCCCGGGTCACACACGTCGGTCGCGCTCGCGGTGTACGCCACCGGAGCCCTGGGCGGGATGATGGCCGGTGGGTTGTTGCAGGCGATCACCGGGGGCGTGGTGTCGACCACCGCGACGCCCACCGAGTCTTCGTCGGCCTGACCTGCGCGGTCGATGGCGCGCAGCACGTAGGTCGCGCTGGTGGCCGCGGCTTGCACGATCGACGCGTTCGACTGGTGACCGATGATGGTGCCCGCGCGAGTTCCCGAGAACCAGGTGAACGAGGCGAGGTTCGAGTCGGGGTCGGTGCTGCCCGAGCCATCGAGGCCCAACGAAGCGCCGCCCGCCTGGTTGCACTCCACCGTTTGATCGACACCCGCGTTCGCGCGCGGCGGTTGATTAACGAGGGGCCCTGCGACGGTCATGGCCATCGTCACGCCCACGTCTTCGACCTGCACGCAGTTGCACACGCCGTCGCTGCACTCGGGATCTTCACCGCAGGCGGCGTCGTCGGCACAGATCTCATTGGCGAAGGGGCCCGCGTTCTCGCAACGCGAGAGCTCGGGGTCGGCCACCCCGATCAACGCGCCGCTCACATGGCAGGTGGCTGCGCTCCAATCGACCGTGATGGCCAGCGCGTCGTTGTTCGCGCCGACCACGGCCTGCTCATCACTCCCACTGCGGCCGTGCGCGGCGAGCCCGTTCGAACCGGGCGCGAAGAGCCCCGTACCCGAGGCGTTCAACGTCGCCTCCTGGCCGGGCAACGACTCCGAGAGCGCGCCGAGATCGCTGAAGGTGCGCGAGCCGAAGGTGTGGCTGTAGGTGACGTTGGCCAGCTGCAGCCGCGTCGCCATGCCCACCGCGCACGAAGCGCCCGGGCAGGGAGCTCCGATGAACTCGATGAGCCCGCTCACCGCGGGGTGTTTGTCAGACTCGTCAGGCACCTGAACCAACCCGGTGCCGCTGACGTTGCACGCGCTGCGTTTGCCGAACATCGCCGAGGCGAGCGGCGAGTTGGTGGTGCACACCGGCGTATCGCCCGGCGCGTTGGTTGCCGTGGTGCCGCCAGCGACCTCAGGGTTGAAGTTGGTGCAGCCCGCGGCCAGCGGCGTCTCGACGCACGGATCGTTGCATGAGGCCTGGAAGACGGTGATCGCCGGGGTGGGCGTGCAGTTGCACGCGCTGGGGTAGCCGCAGGTCTGGGTCAAGCCGCGCACCGTGTTCTCCACCCGGCCCTCGCAGTCGGCCCGCAGTTGTTCCGCGGTCGGGGCGGCATTGCCATTGTTCGGGTTGAGGGTGGCCGGCATGCAGACCGGCAACACGAAGGTCACTGACGGGTCGCGGTAGGTGATGACCAGACGCGGTGCCTGCCCGGGGTTCTGATCGAAGCTCACGGCGCGGCGCAGACCGGTGCCGGTGATCAACACGACCATCGCGTTGCCCGGCTGCCAGCCCGCGCGATCGACCACGTCCTGCACGAGCGTCTTCAGGTCGAGCGTGCGTTGAGCTGCGCCGTTCTGCCCCACCGTGTTCCAGGGCAGCGGATCCCAATGAACCACCGCTCCAGTGGGCGTGCGGCCGCTGAGGTTGCCGGCGGTGGTGGTGAAGGGCGCCGCGTTGTCCGCCGCTTCGATGCGGAAGAACAGGGTGGTGGCGACGCTCGAAGCCACGGAAGTGGTGAACTGGATCGTGGCGGTTTCGATGATCGCCCCGCGAGGCAGACCCAGTTGCGGGAAGCGCAGCCCAACCGCCTGCTGCCCTTCGGGAGGAACCACCATGTCGAGGTTCACGCCGTTGAGCGTCATCGCGCCGGTCGCGAGGAGCTCTTCCGCGTCGTCGCTGCTCTGCTTCGGAGAGGCCGAAGGCGTCAGCGTCAACACGGCCTTCTCGCACTCACAGCCGCACTCGTACGCGTTGTCGGACGGGCCCGCATCGTACGTACCGAGCACCCCGATTTCGAAACCGCACCCCATGAACAGGGCCGCGCACACCAGACTTACCGACGCTCCACACACCAGTTGAATGAGTCGACGCACAGGCCACCGTCCTTGGAAGGAGAGGACCTTTCGCCACTGCATCCGATACGCCACCAACGCGTTACCCGGGTGACCGACCTGAAGCGCGGAGAACTTTGCGGTCAGTGACGGTGAGTTTGCGCGAAGGGGCCGTGCACCCCGCGAATCAGGGAGCAGCGCCCCGCACGCAGCGGAAGGGCGCCGCAGCCGTGTGGCGCGCGCCCTTGTCGTCGATGCCATTGACGGTGATGAGGGTCTGGCCCTCGCGCAGCGCCTTCACGCTGAAGGTGTCGCCCATCAAGGGCACGTTCACCTCGAAGAGCGACGCGTCATCGATCTCCACCGAGGAAATCGACTCGATGAAGGGCAGACCCTGCGCGCGGCAGGCCTTGTCGACGGTGCACGCCAACGACGTCGCGAACTGAAAGCGCGCCTCGAAGGTCTCCCCGATGGCGAGCGGTTGCAGCGGCGTGGTGACCTGCAGGTCGGCGCAAGAGGCAGCGCGGATCGCCCAGCACAGCACGACGAACTTCTTCAGGTCTCGACCTGACCGGTGAGCAGACCCGCCAGCTCGCCGGTGCGGGTGCGGCCGACGATGAAGGTCGAGAGGGAGTTGTCACCGAAGCGGAAGACCTTCACGTCGGTCAGTTGGGAGTCGATGGTGCGCTTGAGCGCGGCGAAGCGGGCGGCGCGCGCGGTCGACTCGGGATCGCTCGGGTCGTGATCGATGGCGAGGCGGTTCAAGAAGTCGTTCGCGTTGCGCTCTTCGACGTTGGTGTGCGTGCTCAGCGGAATCTGCGACGGATCCATCCACATCAGGTCGGCGATGGCTGCGTCGTGCTGCGCGCTGAACTGGGCGCGAACGAGATCGGCCGTGATGGGCGCGCCGTTGAGCTGGGTGCCAGTGAGAAACTTGAACTTCGCGTCGGTCTCGCTGGGCATCCAGAGACCGTCGGTGGCCGCCTCGAGCTTCGCCTTCACTTCGGAGAGCGCGCTGGCCGGAGCAGGCGTGGTGCCCGGCACCGTCTTGCCGCGCAGCATGAAGAAGTCTTCCTTGAGGTCGTTGGGCAGCTTCGCGCCATCAGCCAACGAGAGCTTGCCGTCGTTGCCCGCGGCCACTTCGGCGGCGCGCAGGGCGTAGGCCTTCGCCGAGGTGGCGAGCACTTCGACGCTGACCGACTGCTTGCCGGTGGCCTTGAGGTAGTTGATGGCGTTGTCCGCGAACACCTTGTCGGCGTCGGGCCGCGCAGCGAGCTTGGTGGCTTCCGACATCGTCAGGCGCCCGTCTTTACCGGCGGCCTTCTTCACGGCCTCCTTGAAGTCGGTGCTCCAGGTTTCAGCGAAGACGCGCGGCGAGGGGGTCGTGGGGATGCGAGCCATGACGCATTATCGGCAGCCGTGTGGCGAAGTTGCCTACAGTGTCGCCTCAATTAATCCAGCAGTTTGGAAGGGTCGCCGTTAGCCCAGAGCCGTGTCTTCGCCCCTTGCTGTGACCGAACCCAATGCGCGCCGAGGACGACGGGTGACCGTCGTCCTCCCGTGGGATCAGGACCCGACGCTCGCCGCCTTTCCCAGAACGCCCGCAGACGGTGACCTGCTGGTGCTGGAGACGAAGGCGAAGGTGCACGCGCTGCCCTGGCACCGGCAGAAGCTGACCCTGGTGGTGAGCTCGTTGCGGCACTTCGTGGAGGAGCGGCGCGCCGCGGGTTTTCACGTCGAGCACCGGGTGGCTGACGACTACGCGCAAGGCATCGAGGCGTTCGCCAGATGGGCCAAACCGTCGTCGATTCACATCACCGCGCCGCGCGAGTGGGCGATCGATGCACGCGTTCGAAAGATGAAAGGCGTGACGGTGCATGAAGACGGTGGCGAAGGGGGCCACTTCCTCATCACGCGCTCGCAATTCTCTGATTGGGCGCGCACACAAAAGGGCCAGCTGCGGATGGATCGGTTCTATCCGGAGATGCGCAAGCGGCTGGGCCTGCTGGTCGACAAGAGCGGCAAACCCACCGGCGGCAAGTGGAGCTTCGACGCGGAGAATCGCGAGCACGCCCGCGGCGTCATCATGCCGAAGGTGCCGTGGTTCAAGCCCGACGAGCTGACGAAGAAGGTGATGCACTGGGTCGGCAAGGTCGGCGCGTGGGGAACCCTCGAGGGCTTCGGCTGGCCGGTGACGCGCACGCAGGCGCTGAGCTGGCTGGACCATTTCATCAAGGTGCGGCTCTCGCAGTTCGGCCCCTACGAAGACGCCATTCGCAGCGATGAGCGGTTTCTCTTTCACTCGTTGTTGTCGGTGCCGCTCAACCTGGGGCTGCTCCGGCCCGAAGAGATCGCGCGCGCGGCGAACGCGGCCTACGAACGGGGTGACGTCACGCTCGCCTGCGCCGAGGGTTTCATTCGCCAGGTCATCGGCTGGAGAGAGTTCATTCGTGGCGTGTACTGGCAGCTGATGCCCGGGCTGCGCAGCGCCAATCAGCTCGAGGCCTCCCTGCCCTTGCCCGACTTCTTCTGGAAACCCGAGCGCACTGAGATGCAGTGCGTTCGCGAGGCGGTGCAGTCGGTGGAACAGACCGGCTACCTGCATCACATCGGCCGGCTGATGGTGTTGTGCAACTACGCCACGCTTGCGGGCCTCGATCCCCGCGCGGTCTCGCACTGGTTCTGGGCGGCGTTCGCCGACGCCTACGAGTGGGTCGAGCTGCCGAACGTGGTGGGCATGGGCATGCACGGCACCAGCGCATTCACCAGCAAGCCGTACGTCGCGAGCGCGGCGTACATGAAGCGGCAGTCGGGCATGTCGGCCAAGGGCCGCGGACCGAAAGCGGCGTTGAACGAAGCGCCGTGTGCACGCTGCGCGTTCGACCCTGATCAACGCGTGGGCCCGAAGGCGTGCCCGTACAACGCGATGTACTGGGACTTTCTGGCCAAACACCGCGAGCGGTTGAAGAGCAACATGCGCATGCGGCAGTTGCTCTCGACGCTCGATCGTTTCGGCCCCGAGCAGGTGAAGGCGATTCACCAGACGGCCGAGGCGCACCGAAAATCGCTCGAGCCGCTCAAACCTGCGTGGAAGTTCGACGAAGACGCGGGCTGATCAGCAAGCGTTCAGGTCTTGATGCCCCGCGCGAGCATCACCATCTGCTGAGCGAGGTCGCGCAGGCTCGTCTCGATCACTTCGAAGCGCTGGTCCATCTTCTCGAAGCGCTGGTCCATCTTCTCGAAGCGCACTTCGCTCTTGTCGGAAGACCGGCGCACCTCGTCGCGGATCTCCTGCAGCAGACGTACGGTGAGGTTCTCTGGCTCCATTCCTGAACCTTAACATCGCCGACCGACAGCTCCGAGGCCGACCCGCGGACACGTACGACGAAGACGGACGGCCGCTGGGCCGCGCGGTCGGCTCAGAGCGCCCTCAGCGCGGCCCCACCCGGCGCCAGTCCACCGGGAAGAGCACCTCCTGGCCTGGCGCAACCTCCTCTGCGGCCAGCGTGGGCACCCAGTTGCGCACCCTGGCGCGCAAGGTCGGAGGGTCCATGGCGGCCACTCGCGCCTGCGCCGCCTGCAGCGCGCCCAGCTCCGGCCGCCAGCGGAGCAGGGACTGCCCGGGCGGAGCGAGCACCGCCGCGCTCCGGCCCGCCAGTGGGCCGCCCTCGTAGAACGCAGGCTGGTACCGCAGCCCACCGTGGTCCACGAAGAAGGCTGGGGCGATCACCTCAGGCCCCAGCGGCGCCAGCGCAGCCAGCAGCGGTGAGGACGCTCCGTAGCAAGCGTCCACCACCACCAGCTGCGGGGCGAAGCAGCCCAACCACTGGGCCAGCTGGGAGGCGGGCTGGCCCAGGTATTCGGGCGGCGAGCCGTGGCCGGCCAGCACCACCACCTGCCCGGGAGCAGCGGGGCACTCGAAGCGCTCGACCACGTGAAACCGGCAGCTCCCCGCCGGGCAGTCGGGCCGGAACCAGGGGGTGCGCTCCGAGAAGAGCACCTCGACCCGGGGCTGCGACACCGGCCGCTCGTCGCGCGCGCCCACCTGCGGCGACCAGGTGAGCCACCCACTCAAGCCCGGCTCGCTCTCGGCCAGCACCGCGCCATCGGGGCCCACCAGGAAGGAGCGGCTGCCGCGCGAGGCGTAGACCACCGGCAGCCCGAACTCCGCTGCCCGCAGCCGCACGTGGGCCTGCGCCTGGCGGAAGGCCACCTCGCTGCCCGCCTGCCAGGTGTCGCCGGCCAGCACCGCCAGCAGCGTGCCGCCCGCGGCCTGGCCCTCTGCGATGAGGCTGCGGGTCATGTACTCGAAGCACACCAGGGGGATGACCCTGCGCGTGGCGACTTCGAGCACCGGCGCGGCCCGGCCCGCGGTGTAGTGACGAACACCGGCCCCCAGAAAGGGGCGCTCCGTCACCGGGAAGAGCACTCGCTTCGCCCGCGCGCCGGTCACCTGGCCTCCTGGGGCAACCGCCAGCGCGCTGTTCTGCTTGCCCTGCACCAGCCGGGTCATCGCCCCCACCAGGTGGTGCGCCGCGCCTGCCTGGTGGCGCAGCAGCTCCACCGTCACCCCCACTGGCGCGCCTTCGTCCAGCGCGGGGGCCTGGGCCACCGCCGTCTCTGGCCACACCACGAGGCTCAGCTCGCCCTGCACCAGTGGCGGCTCCAACTCGGAGCGCATGTGCACCGCGGCCACACCCTCGAAGGTGCGCGCGTCGGCGGGGGCCAGGGTCGGCGCGAAGAGCAACACCAACAGCGGCAACACCCCGGGCCAGGCCATGCGGGGCGCGCGCCACGCCATCGCTTCCCCCACGCTGGCGGCGAGCACCAGACAGCCCAGCAGCGTGGGCACGCTGCCCAGCAGCCCGAGGGCGCGCAGCACCGGCGAGACCGCAGCCTGGGTGAAGAGCCACTCCGTGTGCACGTGGGTCAATGCCCCCTGGAGTGCCTCCCCCGCCGCCCAGGCCACCGGCAGCCACAGCCGCCCCCCCGCCCGGCCGTGAAACACCAGGGCGCCCAGCCCCACCGCCAGAAACGTGGGCGCGGCCTCCACCAGCACGAAGCCCGCTGCCAGCCACCGGGCGCGCGCGCCCTGGCCGAAGGTGGCGCTGGTCATGCCGTAGCTCCAGTGCAGCCACAGCCCGAAGAGGGCCGCGTGGAAGAAGAGCAGCCCAAGGAGCGCGCCAGCGCGGGAGGGCGCGCGGGCCAGAGCGAACGTGAGCCCCGCGAACGCGAGCCAGGCGAGGGGCCAGGCCCAGGGCTGCAGTCCGCTCAGCCCCAGCCCCAGCCCGGCGAGGAGGAACGTCAGGCCGCTGCCGATGGGCGTGGATGCTACGGGCACTTCGGGCAAGACGTCTTGCCCAGCTTGTCGCAGGCCGCGCAGTCGCAGAGGTCGCGCATCACGTCACACACTGCCGGCGGATCCGCCGCGGGGCCGCCGGAACCGCAGTTGTAGCAACAGATGGGCTGGCGGGCTGCGTTGCGGGTCAGGCAGCTCTGGCACACCGAATAGGTGAGCGCGAAGCCCCAGGCCGAGGCGTCGTTGTAGACCGGCGACTGCTTGAGCAGCGCCACCGCCGCCTTCCCGTTGGCCGCCGCCACCCCGTCGACCGTGTATGACTTGTCGGGGTTCTGCACCACGGTCAGCTTGTCCGTCCCAGCGGCGATGGAGAGGGCGTTCTGGGTGGGGTCGAAGCTGTACACGCGCTGGTTGTCGGCGTCGCTGACGGTGAGGACCATGCCCCCGCCCCTGGAAGCCGGCGCGACCTCATTGCGCAGCCCCACCGAGCGTTTGCCCTGAGTCAGCTTCACCGTGGCCTCGTCGGTGTACACCTCGTCACCGTCTTCGTCGGTGAAGCGCGTCGCCTCGTCCCAATCGAAGTCTTCCACTTCGATGTCCCATTCGGAGTCGTGAAAGAAGTCGTCTTCGTCACACCCACTCAGTCCAGCGAGGAGAAGAGTACAGGCAAGGGCGGCCGCGGGCAGCGAACGGGGATGCATGTTTTGGAACCTCTTGACGGTAGGATGAGGGCGGACGCGAGGATATGCGAAGGGGCTGCAAGGCCGGCGGAAATTCCGTAGGGAGCCGCATGCGGTGGATGACGCTCGGAGGAGTGGTGCTGGCGCTGGCGGGCACCCCGACTGCTGCCGCGACGAGGCCGGTGGGCGTGCACGTGGTGTGGCTGGAAGGGGCCCAGGCAGATCGAGCTCAGCTCGACGCCTTCTTTCAGTGCCTGGTGGGCAGCTCCAACCTCGCGGAGTTCTGGGACGGTCAGCTCGTGTTCCACTACCGCGGCTCGGTGGTGGTGCCTGCGGACGAGAGCCTCACTCTCGCCGCCACGCCCGCCTGGGTGGAGCGCCAACTGGCAGCCGGCCGCCTGCCGCCCCCGCCCGACGGCGAGTGGCCGGTGTACCTGGTCTATGGCGACGCGCCCATCGCGGAGGGCGCGTGCGGGCGCCCTCTGGCCGCCACGGTGGCGGGGAAGAAGGCCGGGGTGGCGCACGTGCGCGTGAGCCCGCCCTGCTGGCCCGGCACCCAGTTGCTGCGCAACGAGACGCAGATCGGCATGCATGAGTTGGTGGAGACCGTAGACGACATGCTGGGTCACGCACCCTGCGCCGCCGACGGCGCCTGCGAAGGCGCGCTCGCCTGCGGCGACGTGTGTGGCAACTTCACCGGCCTCTCCTGCCCGGGGGCCCCCCTCCAGACCTTCACCGGCTGTGACGGCACGCCGGTGGACGGGTGGGTGGTTCAGCGCCTGGGTCGAGGGGGGCGTGCCCGCGCGAACTGCGATGCCTGCTTCGCCTGCGAGTTCACCGTGGGGCTGGCGGGGAGCCCTCAACCGCAGGGCTGTGGCTGCGCCGAAGGGGGGGGGCCGCTGGCCCTGTCGCTGCTCCTGCTGATCAGCCGACGGCGGCGCCTCAGTGCTTCACTGGTGGCCTGATGGACTGAAGACAAGGGCGCCCGGGGAGGACCGGTTCAGTCCTCTGGTTGGTCTGGAGGGCGCGCGCCGCTGACCCGTGACGCCGCTGCTGCTGATCACGACACCCTGAGTCGATGCTAGGGAGGCACCGTGCGCGCCGATGCCTCGCTTGAGCTGGTAGTTCCGTCGGCAGGCCTGCAGCGGCTGATCAACGCCCGCGGCTGGGAAGTGCCGACCCGCAAGGATCCCCGTATTCCCTTCGCCACGTTGCTCGCGGTCTACGCGATCCTCGGCTTCACCCTGCTCGGCTTCAACCGGCAGTGGTGGCAGATGGCGCTCATCGTCGGCTCGGGCTGCGCGCTCGAGGTGATCTTCAGCTGGGTGTTCACGAAGCGGAAGATCGTGCCGCTCTCGGCCTTCATCAGCTGCACCTCGCTGGGCATTCTCCTCAACTACTCGCACCACTCGTGGGTGTTGTTCTTCCCCGTCTTCCTCACCATCGGCTCGAAGTACCTGCTCACCTTCCAGGGGCGGCACGTCTTCAACCCGTCGATGTTCGGCGTGGCGATGTCGCTGTTGCTCAGCCAGGAGCTGATCACCGCGGCGCCCGCGTACCAGTGGGCCGGTGCGTCGTTGACGATGTCGATCTTCATCGCGGCGGGTGCGCTGACGCTCTTCATGTCGCGGGTGGGCAAGACGCCGTTGGTGCTCAGCTTTCTCTTCTTCTACGCGGTGCAGACGGCGATCCGCGCGTACATCATGCGGCACCACCTGCCATGGCAGACCTTGTTCCTCGGCACGCTCGAGTCGCCGCCGTTCTTTCTCTTCACGTTCTACATGATCACCGATCCAGCGACGTCGCCCAAAGGCGCGCGCGGGCAGATCATCCTCGCGCTGGCGCTCACGGTGATCGATGGCGTGCTGCACTTCCGCGAGAGCGTCTACACCTTCTTCTATGCAGCGCTCACCGTGGGCACCGCGCGCTTCGTGTTCATGCACGCCCGCGCGCTGTGGCAGGGCAGAGGCGCGCGCCTGAAGGCGATGTTCGACTTCGACTCGTTCAAGCGCGCGGGCATCGTCGGAGGGCTGGGCGTGACCATGCTCACCGCGTGGACGTACGGGCTCTCGCCGTACGATGCGCCCGCCGACGTGGGGTTCAAGCTCGAGCCGGTGTCGCTGGCGCACTCGGGCCTGGGCTCCACCATGGGCAAGACGTTGGAGCAGGTCGACCCGCGGTTGCTCCACGTGGCGAAGTGGGTGCTCTCGGTGGGTGACGCGGTGGCCACCGCTGACGTCGACGGTGACGGCAAACTCGATCTGCTGGTCACGCACCCGCTCGCCGTGCCGGCTGACCGCGTGGGCCTCTATCTGAACCGCGGTGACTTCCGCTTCGAGCGCGTTCCGCTGCCTGCCCTCGAGTCGTTGATGAACGACCCCTGGAGCAACGGCATGGCCGGCGGCGCCGTCTTCGTCGACGACGACGCGGATGGTGATCAAGACCTGCTGCTCTCGGTGGCGTTCGGCAAGACGCGGCTCTTGCGCAACCGGCGCATCGAGACGGGCACGCTCTCGTTCGAGGACGTCTCCAAAAGCCTGGGCATCGACGAACACACCGTCTCGCTCGGCGCGACCTTCGTCGACTTCGACAACGACGGCGTGCTCGACCTCTACGTGATGAACGCGCTCACCACGCACCTGCCCGGCTACGAGCAGCCCACGCCGCTCAACGTCTTCAAGCTGCCTCCGCCGGCCTACGAAGGCGATCGCCGCGCGCTGCGCTTCATGCACAACGGCTGGCACGACGCGGACAACGGAGGAAAGAACCACCTCTACCGCGGCAAAGGCGACGGCACCTACGCGCGGCTCGATCAAGACGCGATGGGCATGCCGCAGACCTACTGGTCTCTCGCCATCGGCACGCAGGACTTCAACCACGACGGCTACACCGACTTGTACGTGGCCAACGACTTCGGGCCCGACGATCTGTATCTGAACGAAGGCGGCAAACACTTCCGCCGCCTGACGGGAACGCGCTTCGGAGACATCGGCAAAGACACCTACAAGGGCATGAACGTGTCGATCGCCGACTTCGATCGCAACGGCTTCTCCGACATCTACGTCTCGAACGTGCACCACTCGCTGCAGTCGGAAGGCAGCATCTTGTGGATGACGCGGGCCTCGAAGGATCCCTTCGTGCCCGAGTTCACCGACGAGGCCACGCAGCGCGGCGCGCTCAATGAACGGCGCTTCGCCTGGGGCGCGGCCGCGGGCGATCTCAACCTCGACGGCTGGGACGATCTGCTGCAGGCCAACGGCATGGTCGACGCCCGGCTCGACCCGGTGGTGCTGAACACCCGGCGGCGCGACTACTGGTACGTGAACCAGAAACTGATGCAGTCAGGCCCCGACATTCACACCTACGCCGATCGTTGGGGTGACATCCGCGGGCGTGACCTGTACCCAAACGAAGCGCGGCGGGCGTATCTGAATCGTGGGCTCGCCGGGCCGGGCACCTTCGTCGACGTGGCGAAGCAGCTCGGAGTGGATGCACCCGACAACTCGCGCGGCGTGCTGTTGGCAGACCTGGACGACGATGGAGATCTCGACGCGGTGATCACCAACCAGCACGCACCCCTTTCTCTGTACCGGAGCACGCTGCGTGACGGCGTGGTGAAGCCCCACTTCATCGGCCTCTCGCTCACCGGCACGGGCGCGACCAACCCGGCGGCGGTGGGCACACGTGTCACGGTGCAGGGGCAGACCAAAGAATCGGCGCTGATGGGCGGCTTCGCGGCGCAGGCAGATCCCCGGCTGCTCTTCGGCCTCGGCACCAACGCGCCAGACGAGGTCGAGGTCACCATCGCCTGGCACAACGGCCCCACGGAGACGCGGCGGCTGGCGATCGATCGCTATCACGCGATCACGCTGGCGCCGCCCGCAGTGCGATGAAGCAGCTCCTCGTCGTGCTCGGCGTGCTGGGCATCTCGGCGTCGTTCATCGTGCTGCTCTCGGTCAAGCAGATCACCCGCCAGCCCCTCGAGGTGGAGGACTTCGCGCACCTGCCGCGCTCCGAGAGTCCGGCCGCGTTGTTTCCTTCGCCCGACTTCAGCTTCAAGGCGCAGACGGGTGAGCTGGTCACCAAGGGCTCGCTCATCGGCCAGCCGTACGTGGCGAACTTCATCTTCACCACCTGCCGCACGGTGTGCCCGCTGCTCACCTCGAAGATGGTGCGGCTGCAGCGCAACCTGCCGGGGGTGCCGATGCACTTCGTGAGCTTCTCGGTCGATCCCGAGCACGACACGGTCGAGGCGCTCGCGGCGTACGCGAAGCAGTGGAACGCGGATGAGAAGCGGTGGTTGCTGTTGGAGACCACCACGCCGGGGCTGGCGGAGATCGCGCGCGGCTTCAAGATCACCGCAGAGCGCACGGATGGCGGCCTCGACGCGGTGATGCACAGCGCGGTGTTCGTGTTGGTCGATCAGTACGGCGTGGTGCGCGGCGTCTACAACTCCGAGGAGACGGAAGACTTCAAGGCGCTCGAACGCAACGTGCGCACGTTGGTGGGCAACGCGCCCCCGCCCGTGGCTGCGAAGGCGCGGTCGGGTGAGGTGCTGTTTCACGAGCTGTCGTGCGCGAACTGTCACGAGCATCCCGAGCTGGCGCCTCCGCTGGGTGGACTGTCGGGTCAGCGGCGCGAGCTGGAGACCCGGCTGCTGGTCACCGCTGACGAGGCGTACGTGAAGGAGTCGATCCTCGCGCCCGTGGCGAAGCGGGTGGCCGGGTATCCGTTGATGATGCCGTCGTACGCGGGGCACCTGTCGACCGAAGAGCTGGATGACCTGGTGAAGTACATCGCCGCGCTGCCGCCGCCGATCGTCTCACCCGACGTTGCGGTGGAGATCGACCCCGTGTGTCACATGAAGGTGCGGGTGACCCCGAACGCGCTCACGGTCGATGCGGGCACGCCGAAGTACTTTTGTTCGGAGTGGTGCAAGGCGCGCTTCGCAGAGAATCCCGACGCCTACCGCTGAGAAACCGTCTCCCTCTCCGAAGGGGAAAGGGGAACAAGTGGTAGACCGCAGGGATGTCTTTTCTGCTCAGCCTGTTCATCCTTGCCGCGACACCTGAGTGCACCACCTCGACCGACGGTGGCACCGTCATCAACTGCAGCGGGGCAAAGGTGCTCGTCTCTCTCGCGCAAGGCGCACCCGCACAGGCCCTGCCCAGCGTGGTCGAAGGCATGTCGCGCCTCTACACCGCGGTGGAGAAACGCGACGTCGAGGTGCAGCTGGGCAAGCAGCGTCTGCGCGCGGTCGACCTGACGCTGTTCGCCTCGGAGAATGACAAGAAGACCATCGGCGCCGCGCGCATCACCGCCGTGCTCGAGCGTGAGGGCATCTCGCGCGTGTTGGTGTGCGTGACGGAGCCCGGGGTGAAGCCCGAGCTGTGCCAGCGCGGCTTCGAGACGGCGATGACCGTGAAGAACCCGACCGCTCCCGAGCCGGTGATTCCCGACGGCAAGAAGACGTGGACCGGTGTCGCGCTCACCACGCCCGCGGGCTGCACGTCGAACGAGCCCGGAGCAATCGAGTGCAAGACGGCCTCGCTCATGTGGGGCGATCGCCCGCCCGATGGACCGCTCAACAGCCAGAAGGTGCTCGCTGAGATGGCGCTCAAGCAGATGCCGCCCGGCTCCGCGCGCGTCGATCGCGTCTGCAGAATCGGAGGAAAGCCCTCCACGTGCAGCGTGCTGAGCGGCACCGCCAACAAGGCGCCGTTCAACATCATCATCGGCGTCGGTGATCGTCAGGGCCGCTGGACTTCGTTTCAGTGCATCGTGCTGGGCGAGCTGCGCGACACCGTGCCTTCTCCGTGCGATCAGCTCGTCTCGCTGGAGAAACCGTGACCACAGCCTGATTGGCGAGGTGAACGAATGAGCGTTGCTCCACCCGCTTTTCGCCGACATGCATTCCGGCAAACAACGAGACAGGAGCCACCCATGTTTGACGACTTCACCGCGGTCGCCTCGACCCGAATCAACGCGCCGGCCGAGGTGGTGTGGGACGCACTGCTGAACCCCGAGGCGAACAAGCAATTCATGTTCGGAGCCACCGTGACCTCCGACTGGCACGAAGGCCGACCGATCAAATGGAAGGGCGTCTGGCAGGGCAAACCGTATGAGGACAAGGGCGTCATCCTGCGCCTCAAGCCGCTCAAGCTGCTGCAGTACAACCATTACAGCCCGCTCTCCGGCAAACCCGATTCACCCGAGAACTACCACACGGTCACCATCGAGCTGACCGAGGAGCACCACTCCACCATCGTCGCCATCACGCAGGACAAGAGCGAATCGCGTGAAGCGAGGGTGCACTCCGAGAAGAACTGGAGCTCGATGCTGGCGGCGCTCAAGAAGTTGGTCGAGTCGGTCGAAGCATCTCGCGCAGGAAGCGCCGCGCACCCCTGACGCCCAGGGCGAATCAGGCTCCCCGAGCGCGAGCAGCCCGTTTCCGGGTACCCGCTCGCGGTGAGTCCGGAAGCTGCTGCTTCAAACTCAGCGCTGGCGCAAAAAGATCGCCCACCGTCTCCACGCGAGTGAGCACATCGCCCGCCTCGAACACGAGGTGGCTCGCGTCTGCCTTCTTCACAGCCACTTCAATCTCCTCCCAGGAGATGGGCGTGGAGACCGTAGGCCGTGCGCGCGCGCGCAAGCTGTACACGCTGATGGTGGTCTTGTTGGCGTCGTTCTGGCTCCAGTCCACGAAGACCTTCCCGTCGCGAAGGCTCTTCTTCATCTGGGAGACGAAGAGCTCAGGAAACTTCGCCTCGAACACCTCTGCGAGCCCACGGGCCCAGCTCTTGGTCTCGTCGTAGGTAATCGGCGTGTTGAGCGGCACATAGAGCTGCATGCCCTTGTTGCCCGAGGTCTTGGCCACCGACTCGAGACCCACGGCGCGGAAGTATTCGCGGAAGACGAGCGCGGCATTGCAACAGGTGACGAGGTCTGCCGGCGGGCCCGGGTCGAGATCGAACACCACCATGGTGGGGCTCTCCAACCCGGGCGCACACGCGAGCGCCGGGTGCAACTCGAGGCCCGCGAGGTTGGCGATGTAGACGAGGGTCGGCGTGTCGTTGCAGAGCATGAAGTGCAGCTCAGAACCCCGGCCGTGGCCCCAGATGCCCACCGTCTTCACCCACTCGGGCCGCCCCTTGGTGGCGTTCTTCTCGAAGAAGAACATCGAGTCGACGCCGTTGGGGTAACGCTTGAGGGTGAGCGGCCGGTCGGTGAGATGTGGCACCAGCACGGGTGCGATGCGGCGGTAGTAGTCGATGACCTGCGCCTTGGTGAACCCGGCCTCGGGGTAGAGCACCTTGCTCAAGTTCGAGAGCGTGAGTGGCCGGCCTTCGACCTCCACCTCGACCCTGGGTTTCCTCTCCACCATGGCTGCAACCCTAGCCACGGAGCGGCGGTGCCGTGCGACTTCGGAAAGTGACCCGTGTCTTGGGGACGAAACGCGGAATTTCCCGCGACGTCTGGAACTGCTCCCCATGCCTCGATTCACGCTGCCGCTCCTCCTTGCGCTCCTGGCCTCCTCTGGCGCACGCGCCGAAAGTCACCGCTTCAACCTCCACGTCACGCCAGGGCTGCTCCTCGCCAACGCGGGCGTGGGCCTCGACCTCGGCGTGGGCGCAGACTGGCAATTCACCAGGGGCCTGGGCCTCGACGCGCGCATCGGCACGATGTTGCTCTTCAGCGACTTCGGGCTGGGCATCGCCTTCAACCCCGCGGTCGGTGTCCGCCTGCGCTTTCTCGATGATCATCAGGGCTACGCGAACGACACGCCGGGAAACCTCGCCGGCCACCTGAGCGTCGCGCCGCACCTGGGCGCGTTGATCGGCAGCGTCGGAGCGGGCCTCACGCTCGACACCGAGGTCACCTATGTCTTCTCGGTCGGCCGCCCCGTGCAGCTCGGGCCCTTCATCCGGCCGGTGATCGGCTTTGGCAGCTTCGGCGTGGTGGGCGGCGTCACCGTCGGCCTCGCGGTCACCTTCGGTCTGGGGCCCGAGCTGGGGCTCGACCGCGACGGTGACGGCGTGGGCGACGAACGAGACGTGTGCCCTGAGACGCCTGCGGGTGCCGAGGTCGATGCGCGCGGCTGCACCCTCATTCCCCGGGCGATGGTGCTCGAGGGCATCTTCTTCAAGCTCAACAGCGCAGACATCGAGCCCGACTCCGAGCGCACGCTTCAGCGCGCGTTGGCGGCGTTGCGCGACAACCCAGACGCGCGGGTCGAGGTCGGCGGGCACACCGACGACACCGGGAGCGCCGAGCGCAACGACACCCTCTCTCAGGCGCGCGCACAGGCCGTGGCCGGTTGGTTGGTGGCCCACGGCATCGACGCGCGGCGACTCACCTCGAAGGGCCATGGCTCCACCCGGCCCAAGGTGAAGAACACCGACGAGGCGTCGCGCGCGATCAACCGGCGCATCGAATTCAACCGTCTCGACCAGTGAGCTGATCAGCGCCGCCGTGGCAGTTGGGATTAAGGTCATCGGTCAGACATGCGAGCCCTCATCCCCCTTCTCCTCGTCTCGTGCGGTCCGCTCACGCCGCCCCAGACGGTGCGGCCCCAGGGGCTCGTCTGCGACCGGGTGGCCATTCCCTCGAGCTCGCTCTCCGACACGCTCCGGCTCGCCTCGCCCGGTGACTGCGTCATTCTCCCTGACGGCACGTACACGGGCCCGTTCGTGCTGCCCTCCGACGTGAGCCTCGCTGCGAGTGCGGGCGCGGTCGTCACGCTCAGCGGGGGCGACCCGGTGCTCACCGTGCAGGGCGGCGATCGCACCCTCGTGCAAGGCGTCCGCATCGTCGGGGGTACGGGCGCTGGCATCGCCATCGACCCCGGCCCGGCGCGGCTCATCGGCGTGAAGGTGATGCAGGCGAGCACGAGCGCGGTGACCTCCACCTGCACCCGCCCCGACTGTGAGAACCGCGAGGTGGTGCTCATCGACTGCGAGCTCACCCAGAGCGCGGTGGGCCTGCGCCTCAGGGGCGCGTACGCGCGTCTCGAAGGAGGGAGACTCGCACAACAGCAGGGCACCTCGCTCTCCGCGGGATCAGGGTTGGTGGCCAGCGACGGCGCACACGTCACGCTCACGAACGTCACCATCGAGGGCAACGAGAACGTGGGCGTGCTGCTCGACGGCGCGGAGACGCGCGCCTCCATCGACTCGTGTGCGGTGAAGGGCAACCTCGGCCGTGGCATCTGGGCGCAGGGGCAGGCAGCCGACGCAGGTGTGGCCACCGTCTCCGTCACGGGCGGCGAGGTGAGCGGCAACGCGCTCGTGGGCATCGGAGCACGCGACACCTCGGGCCTCGTGGTGAAGCAGGTCCTGGTGAAAGACACCTTCGCGGTGCGCGTGCCCATCGACATCGCGCGCTTCGAAGACGTGGGCGACGGCATCGGCCTCTTCTCGGGCATCACGAACGCCACGCTCGAGTCGGTGCGGCTCGAAGGCAACGCGCGCGCCCAGCTGCTCGCCGACTCGGTGGGAGCCAACGTGAGGGTGCTCGCGCCCACGCTCTCCGGCGGCCGCTTCCGCGCCATCGTTCAGGGCACGTCACAGCCGCTTCAGCTCGACACCGCGCTCGTCGACGACGCCGGTGTGCCGCTCACCGTGCAGTCCACCCGCTTCGAACTGCTCCCATGAACTTCTCCCCGTGGTTGTGGGCCGGGTGCGCGCTGCTGTGTGCCTGTGCGGTCCCCGAAGGTTTGCCCGACGCTGGGCTCGACGCCTCGACACCCCTCAGTGGCTGTGAGGCGGGCACGTACCAGGCAGCCACCGGTGAGTGCCGTCCCGCGGGCGCCACTGAATGCGCGACGGGCTTCCGCCGGCATGCCTCGGGCTGGGGCTGCGAAGCCGACGTTCAAGCGTGCGACGCCGGCACGATGTCCGTGCTGGGCGGCGGCTGCGTGGCCATCGGCTGGTCGAATTGCCCCGACGGTTTTGCGGACGACGGGTGGAGCTGCGAGCCCACGCTCCCGGGCGCCGCGTGCACGGGCGCCACGCGGGCCTCCATCGGCGCAGGCAGCTGCGTGCCGGTGGGCGACTGCGCGGCCGCCTTTCCACCCGCGGGGGCCACGTACTTCGTCGACGAGCGCCTCGATGGCGGCGACGCGACGCACTTCACCACCATCACCGCTGCGCTCGCGGCGGCCCCCGCGGGGTCGACCATCGCGGTGGCGCCCGGCACCTACCGCGAGGCGCTCATGCCTTCGAAGGCGGTGAAGCTGGTGGGCCAATGCCCGGCGCAGGTGCGGCTCATCGGCAGCCCCGCCCTCTTCGCGAACGGCGTGAGCGGCGTGGAGCTCGAGGGCGTCACGGTGCGCGACTCGTTGCTCGCGGTGCGCGTCGAGCGCGGCGGAGAGGTCACGCTGCGTCACGTCGTGCTGGAAGCGAACCTGCGCTCGGCGGTGCAGGCCGTCGACCCGGGCACGCGCGTGACGCTCGAAGAGGTGGTCGTGCGAGACACGCTGCCGGATCCCTCGACGCAGACCTTTGGCCAGGGCATCGCCGCTTCGTTCGGGGCGAAGCTCACGCTGCTCGACGTCGAGCTCTCGGGGAATCGGGAGACCTCACTCTTCCTGGATCGCGACGCGACCGAGGCCACGGTGACACGCACGGTGGTGTCGAACACGCTGCCGCGGCAGAGCACAGGGCGGCTGGGCTGGGGTGTCGCGGTGCAGCGGGGTGCGGTGCTCACGGCCGACCGGCTCGTCGTGGAGGGCAGCCGCGCCACGGGCCTCGTGGTGGGCGGGGCTCCGAGCCGAGCGCAGCTCACGGACACGCTGATCCGGCGCACGGCGCTCGGCGTGGACAACCTCGGAAGACCCAGCGGCCTCGCAGTGGCCGTACTGCAGGGCGCGGTGCTCAGCTGGGTGCGCGGCGCGGCAGAAGACTCGCCCGGCACGCTCGTGCACGCGCAAGACCCGGGGACCAGCGCGACCCTGCGCGAGGTGACCGCGCGGGGCGTGACCCAGACGCCAGGGGTGCCGCCGTCGGGCATCGACGCCACGGACTCGGCCTCGGTCGTTCTGGAATCGGTGGCCGTGCTGCAGACCGCGGGGAGCGCGCTGTTCTCGTCATCGCAAGGTGAGCTGGTCGCCGACCGCGTGGGGCTCTTCGATGTGACGGTCGGCATTCGGGCGCAGCAGGCGCGCTTCGTCGGCACGGCCATCGAGGTTCGACGTCACGCCGACACCGGGGTGCTCGCGCTGCAGGGTGGTTCGCTGCGCCTCGTCGGCTGCGTGCTCGCCGAGGGCACCAGCGATGAAGCGCTCGGCGCGGCCGCGAGCGACCTGGGCGTGCTCGAGCTGGAGCGTTGCCTCGTTCAGCGCTCCAGGCGAGCAGGCGTCTACGCGCGAACTGCGAACGCGCTGGCCGTCGTGCGCGACAGCGTCATCGAAGAGACCCAGCTCGACGCGAATGGTGAGTACGGCCAGGGCGCGGTGGTGGAAGGCGGCGCGCGCATCGACCTCACCCAGGTCACCGTGGCGCGTTGTCACACGGCAGGGCTGCAGGCCGCAGACCCTGCAAGCGAGCTCCGTGCAGACCACGTGACGGTGCGCTCCACGCAGCCGAACGGGGCCGGTACACGCGGCCGCGGTGCGAACGCGAACTTCGGAGGTGGGCTCGAGGTCCTCGACTCGGCCTTCATCGACAACCAGCAGGTGGGGCTCTTCGCCTTCCAATCCCGCGTCACCGTCACGAACTCGCTCGTGTCGGGCACGCGCGCTGATCCGGGGGGCGCCTACGGCAACGGGCTCGAAGCGCTCACGGACGGCCGCATCGACTTCCGCGGAGGAGCGATCGAAGGCAGCGCGGGCATCGCGGCGGTGTACGCCGAGGGCGCCGGTGTGCTGGAGGGGGCACGCGTGGCGAAGAACACCATCGGGCTCCACGCGCAGGATGGCTCGACCGTCGAAGAACTCGCTGCGGCGCCCGCGACGCTCGGTGCACGCCAGGTGATCGTCACCACCAGCACGGTGTTCGAAGCGAACGCGGCGAAGCTGAGCGCCGTCACCGTGCCTGTGCCGTCTCCGTAGGCTTCAGCTCGCCAGCGACGCGGCGCTGAGCATCAAGCGGGCGAGGTGATCGTGCATGCCATCGGTGACCTCGAACTTGCTGCCCGGATCACGGATGGACTTGAGGTAGCCCTGCACGCCGCCCATCCACCTGGTGGCATTCTTTTCCATCGGGTCTGAGAAACGCACGCTCTCGGTCAGGACGCGCAGGTCGACGTGAGAGCACTCCATCAGCGCCTGGCGCAGCGTGGAGTCGGCCAGCACGTCACGCACGCCCTGCTCGTCGAGGCCGTACACCACGAAGCGCGCATCGAACTCGGGATCGCCGATCTGGAGCGCGTTCTGAAATGCCGGCTGCCACGTGCTCGTGCGCCCGCGCTCTCCGATGGTGAGGTTGGAGCGGTCGGACACGTGGAACTGAACGCGCGGCGGTGAAGACAGCGGCATCACCCACGACTGGGACCACGTGAGGGTGCCACCGGCCGTGCCGTTCGACTGCTCCCAGTGCAGCTCGCGCCCCTCGTAGCTGCGCACGAGGTGGAGCTGGTATTTCTGGCCCCTCATCGACGCGAGATACATGGCGTTCCAGCGCTCTGCCTGAGCCTGCGGCGGCGCTTGCCGAGCATCCGCAAAGCCGTAGCCGGTGCGCTCGAAGAATCCGCGCAGCCTGGGTACGGGATCAGGACCGGGCTTGCCGCGCCCGCCACCTCGGCGCAGGTAGATGACCGCGAACACGATGAGGCCGATGAACACCACGAGCACGAGCTGAGGAGCCGTCATGGCCGCGAAGGTATCCAGACGAGCCGACCCGAGCACGATCATCTACGGTGCGAGCATGCGTTGCGCTGCTGCCATCGTCCTCCTGTCTGCACTGACCGCCTCTGCCGAAGAAGGCATGTGGCTCTTCAACGAGTTCCCCACCGAGCAGGCGAAGAAGGAGCTCGGCTTCGCACCTGATCAGGCGTGGCTCGATCGCGTGCGGCTGGGCAGCTTGCGATTGGCCAACGGCTGCAGCGCGTCGATCGTCTCACCCGATGGCCTGGTGATGACCAACCACCACTGCATTCGCGCGTGCCTCGAGGATCTCTCCACGAAGGAGCGCGATCTGCTCGCGACTGGCTTCGTGGCCGCCGCCAAAGAGAAGGAAGAGAAGTGCCCGAAGTTCGAAGGCAACCAGCTGCAAAAGATCACCGACGTCACGGCCTCCGTGCTGGCGGTCATCAAGGACAAGAAGGGCGCTGACTTTCAGAAGGCGCTCAAGGCCGAGAGCGCGCGCCTCGAGTCGGAGTGCAGCAAAGGCGACGCGCTGCGCCGATGTGACGTGGTCACGCTGTTCCACGGCGCGAAGTTTCATCTCTACGAGTACCGCCGCTTCCAGGACCTCCGCGTGGCCTTCGCGCCTGAGTTTCAGATGGCCGCGTTCGGCGGAGATCCCGACAACTTCAATTTTCCCCGCTACGGCTTTGATGCCGCCTTCTTGCGCCTCTACGCAGACGGCAAGCCGGTGAAGACGCCGGAGCATCTCAAGTGGTCGAAGAAGAGCGCGAAGGAAGGCGACGTGGTGTTCGTGTCGGGCCATCCCGGCGGCACCGAACGTGGGCTCACGCTGGCGCAGTACGAGTTCCTGCGTGACGTCTCGTTGCCGTGGAACCTGGTCTCCCTCGCCGAGCAGCGTGGCCGTCTCGATGAGTGGATGAAGCAGTCACCTGATCGTGAGCGCGTCGCGAAGTCGAGGCTGCGGGCGATCGAGAACTCGTTGAAGGCGCTCAAGGGCCGTCGTGAAGCGCTGGTGAGCCCGGGCTTTCTGGAAGCCAAACGCATCGCCGAGCTCGCGCTGCAGGCGAAGGCGCCCGAGACGTCGAAGGGCGCGTGGGACGCCATCGCCGCTGCGCTCCAGGTGCAGCGCACGCTCTACGTCGACTACGTGATGCGCGAAGGCAGCCAGGCTTTTCAATCAGAGCTCTTCGCTCACGCCCGCCGCCTGGCCCGCGCGCCGGTGGAGGCCGCCAAGCCGAACGCAGAGCGGCTGCGCGAGTACACCGACGCGCAGTTGCCCGCGTTGCAGCAAGGCCTGCTCGACCCCGCACCCATCCCGATGGAGCTGGAGAAGGCGCGCCTCACCTGGTCGCTCACGAAGCTGCGTGAGGTGTACGGCGCTGACGACGCGTTCGTGAAGAAGGTGCTCGCCGGTCAGTCGCCCGATGAGCTCGCCGCCCAGCTCATCGACGGTACGCGCGTGGGCGACCCGGCCTTCCGCAAGGAGCGCTACGAGTTCAAGGGGAAGCTCGAAGAGGTCGATCCGATGATCGCCTTCGCCAGGCGCATCGACGATGAATGCCGTGCGGTGCGCAAGCGCTGGGAAGACGAGGTCGACTCGGTGGTGAAGAAGAACATGGAGCTCATCTCAGAGGCCAAACGCGCGCAGGGCCAGCGCGGCCCGCCCGATGCGACCTTCACGCTGCGGCTCTCGTATGGGCGAGTCAAAGGCGTGGGCAACGGCCCGGCGATGACCACCATCAAGGGCCTCTTCGAACGCGCGTCGGGCAAGGCGCCGTTCGCGGTGACCGAACGCTGGCTCGCGCAGAAGAACAAGCTCAGTGGCGCGACGCCGTATGACGTGGCGACCACCAACGACATCATCGGTGGCAACTCTGGCTCGCCGCTGGTGGACCGCAACGGTGACGTGGTCGGCCTCGTGTTCGACGGAAACTTGCAGTCACTCGGCGGAAACTTCGGCTACGAGCCGTCAGGCAACCGCACCGTCGCGGTGCACGGAGACCTCATCCTCACCGCGCTGCAGAGCGTGTACGGCGCAGGTCACCTCGCCAAAGAGCTGCGGCCCTGAGGCTGGAGCTCGAGCTGCATCGGTGTGCTCGTTGACTGTGAGCGGCGAACCTTCGAAAAGACGGCATGACCGACGCCGTACGCCGCCAGAAAGACCGCGCCACCCTGTTGCTGTCGAAGGGCCGCCTGCCCGCGGCGCTCGAAGAGCTCCGCCGCATCATCAAGGCCGTGCCTGGAGAGCTCGGCGTGAGGCAGAAGATCGCCGAGATCCTCGCGCGCCAGGGCGAGGTGCCCGCTGCGGTGGCCGAGTATGCCGAGGTCGCTCGCCGCTATGCGGAGCAGGGGCTGTTCTTCAAGGCCACGGCCTTGTGCCGGGTGATCCTCACGCTCGACCCGAAGCACGAGCACACCCAACAGCAGCTCGCGCAGCTCTACGCCGCGCGCTTCGAGCCGAAAGAGCGGGGTCCCGTGGTCAGGACCGTTCCGGCTCCGGGCGCGCCGCTGGAAGCAGGAGCGATCGCGCAGGCGAACGTTCCACCGGTACCCCCACCCGCCGTGCCCGAGTCGGACTTCTCGGTGGACATCGCAGCGGAGGACCTGGTGTTCGAGGCCGAACCGCCGGCACCACCCCGCGGCACGTTGCCGCAGATTCCGTTCTTCTCATCCCTGAGCCCGCCAGAGTTCCTCGAGGTGCTCACCGGAGCGATGCAGACCAGGGCCGTCAACGCAGGTGAGGCGATCGTGACTGAAGGCGAGCCCCGCGACGCGATGTACGCGATCGCCCAGGGCAGCGTGGCGGTGTATCGGCAGACGCAGAAGGTGGCGGTGATGCAGGACGGCGACTTCTTCGGCGAGATGGCCCTGCTGTCGGATGCGCCGCGCATCGCCACGGTGCGTGCGGAGACCGACGTGGTGGTGCTCGAGTTTCCGCGCGAGCGCATGGACGCGCTCAGGTCGCGCCACCCCGGCGTGAAGATCGCGCTCGAGCAGTTCTACCGCGTGCGGCTGCTGGCGAACCTGATGCGCGCGAACCCCCTGCTGCAGCCGCTGACCGACGAGCAGCGCGCGGCGCTCTCTGCGGCCTTTCAGTCGTGCACCTTCAAACCGAAGGAGATCATCCTGGAAGAGGGCCGACCCGGCGTGGCTGTCTTCCTGGTGCTGCACGGGCGCTGCGCCGTGTTTCACCGCGACCCGTCTCTGGGCTCGTACCCTGACCTGGTGGCAGGCGACGCGATTGGCGAGATCTCGGTGACCGCGCAGGTCCCCGTCTCGGCGACCGTGATGGCGAAGGAGCCGGTGGTCGCCCTGCGCGTGCCCGCCGACATCTTCAGGGAGATCGTGCTGGGCAACCCCGACACCCGGAAACAGGTGCTGCTTCTCGCCAGCCAGCGCATGTCTCGCACCGCGAAGCAGGGGTTGCTTGCCCAGGCAGGCGATCAGCGGGTCTGACCGCTTGGCAACGGGCGGTCGCGCAGGGCATCGGCTACCATGGGTACATGAGCACCGCTCGACGCGTGCATTACTCCTACGAAGATTACCTCGGCGCCCTCGAGGACTCGGACATCAAGCTCGAGTACTTCGATGGTGAGATCTACGCGATGGCGGGTGGCACGCTCGCCCACGCTGAGCTGGGAGCGCGGGCCATCGCGCAGCTCACGCAAGCCCTCGGCGGCGCATGCCGTGTCTTGACCTCCGACGCGAAGGTGCAGGTCGAAGCGACCGGGTTGGCCACGTTCCCTGATGCGACGATTGCGTGCGGCGACCTCAAGAATGCTGCCAACGATCGCAACGCGCTGGTCAACCCTGCCGTACTCATCGAGGTCACGAGCAAGGGCACGGAAGATTACGACCGCGGCGAGAAGCTCAGCCAGTACCGTCAGATTCCTTCGCTTCGAGCCGTGCTGCTCATCTCGCATCGATCGCAACGGGTGACCGTCGTCGAGCGCGGCACCGCAGGCTGGGCCACACGTGAGGTCCGCGCGGGCGAGCAGCTCTCGCTTGAAAACCCCAGGCTCACGCTCAGCGTCGATGCCCTCTACCAGGGCGTCGCGCTCGACCCTTCTTGAGGTCACTCGTCGATCACCACGAGGAGCTGACCCGTGGGCACCTGATTGCCTTCGCGCGCTGCCGGGGTGCAGGCGGCGCTCGGCACCATCTACGAGACCGACCGCAAACGGGTGCTGCGTCGCAGCGACCTGATGGCGAAGACCGCCGTGCTCCAGCTCGCCGGCCGCGCCCAGGTGCACGCGCTGCGAGAGGGGCTCGACCGGGTGCTGCGGGCCACAGTCAAAGACCCGCTGGAGCGCGAGCTGCTCTGCGCCGTGTTCGGCTCGACTCTCGAGGTATCGGTGGAGCGGTGGAGAAAGGAACGGGCTCGCAGACCGCTGGGCACCATCGTGCGCGAGGCGTTCCGCGTGGTTGCCAGACTGGGCTGAAGGCCCGCAACCATTCCGCGGCTCGCGGGTTCACCCTGCATGACCCGATACCTGACGATGACCGTGGTGCTGCTCGGTTCGTTCGCTTGCGCACAGAGTCTGCAGAACAAGCACGAACGGGCGCGCGATCGACAAGACCTCCGGCAAGACCGTCGTCAGCTCACCGACGATCGTCTCGACGCCGCGCGCGCTGCTTCGCTGCTGCGCGACTATGACGCCGCCGCCGCGATGAACGACGTGGTGCGGCTCGGTGGGCTCGATGCCGCCTTCAATCAGCACCTCGCGCGGGAGATCTCAGAGTCGAAGTTCGAGAGCGCCCAGGCCCGGCAAGAGATCCGCGAAGACAAACGGGAGCTGCGCTCCGACAAGCGTGAGCTGCGGCAAGACCTCGCTCGAGGCCGCCGCCCCGGGGTGGTGCTCGACGACGCGCGCGACCAGAACCGCGACCAGCGAAACCTGGCCGATGATCGCGCCGACGCCACGAAGGAGCGCTTGTCCCGCGCGCGGCTGATCGACCTTCAAGGTCAGCTCGGAGGGCTCGCCGGGCGCTTCGATGGTGCCGCCATCGCACAGAAGCGTGGACTGTATGCAGAGGTGCTCAGCGCCGCGTTCACCGAGGTCGCGCGCGATCAGCAGGAGCGGCGGGAAGATCAGCGCGAGCTGCGCGAGGACCGCGGCGAACGTCGTGAGGATCGTCGCGTTCTGCCCCGCTGAAAAGACGGCGTGAAAGCGACCCATCGACCGTAGAGTCGCGGCTCCCCAGTTTCAGGAGGCGTCGATGTCGAAGTCGGTTCAAGGTGAGGCTCTGCCTCAGCGGGTCAAGAAGTTCTACGAGCGCATCTCCGTGGAGCGCGACGCCGCCCTCGAAGAATTGGCCAAGCTGTACAGCGAAGACGTTCGTTTCATCAACCCGGTCGTCGACCAGCGCGGCCTCTCGAACTTCGAAGAGACGTGGAAGAAGGCGCTGCGCCAGTACAAGACGTTCGAGTTCAAGAACGTGCTGGTCACCGGCACCGACGAGCTCTTCAGCCTCACCTATTCGATGAACATCAAGTTCGCGATCGGCCCCACGTTCGTGACCGAGATGGCCACCGACTGCCACGCGAAGGACGGCAAGATTTTCCTGTGCCGCGATTACTTCGATCCGCTCGGCACGCTGGTCGGTCCGTTCGCGCCCATCAGCTGGTTGTACAAGAAGATCTTCAGCCACCTGGTGGCGTGACGTGAGCGCCGCCATGCCCGCTCGTGAGCCGGACGGCTGCCACCACCCGTCCACGGAAGAAGAGCTGTGCGCGCTGGTCCGCCACGCGAAGGACACGGGCAAGCAGCTGCGCGTGATGGGCTCCACCCACTCGGTGTGGCGCGCCATCGTGACCGACAACTTCTCGGGCGCGCAGACGCCTCTGAACGAAGTGACGGTCGTGCTCGATCGCTACACCAGGGTCTTCGAAGCCAACGGCGTGTTCGTCGAGGTGCAGGCGGGCTGTCACGTCGGCCTGTGCCCCACCCGCCCCGTGCAGGGCCGCATCATCGAGCGCCCGCTCGACAGCGACATCCGCCAGCCTTCTCCGTGGCACGACGGCAGCTGGGAAAAGAGCCTCACCTCGACGCTGCATCACCGCGACGGGCTGGCGCTGCCTGACCTGGGCGGTATCTCGCACCAGACCGTCGCGGGCTTCATCTCTACCGGCTCCGCGGGCGGCACGGTGAAGTGGTCGGTGCACGAGGCCATCGCGAAGCTGCGCGTCATCGACGGCCTGGGCAACGTGAAGGAGCTCACCCCCGACGGCGATGACCCCGATTGGTTTCGCTCGGCCGGCATCGGCATGGGCCTGTGCGGCGTCATCAGCACCATCACCTTCAAGTGCATCCCCACCTTCGATGTCATCGGCAGCGAGACGATCAGCGCTACGGCGTTGTCCGACGATCTCGACTTCTACGGCGATCGCAAAGCCTCGGGTTTGCCGTCGCTGGAGAAGTTCCTCGTCGAGACCGACTACGTGCGGCTGATGTGGTGGCCGCAGCACAACTTCGATCGCCTCGTGGTGTGGCAGGCCGAGCGCGTGCCGTTCGAAGCGAAGCGGGAGCTCCACCCGTACCGCGAGATCGCCCGCCTGCCCGTCGCCTCGCAGGTGGCCGCGTCGTTCGTCTACACGCTGGTCGGTCACCTGGATGAACCGGAAGCCGCGGTCGAACACCTGCTGCACCTGCGCACCAGCATCACCGACGTCGACTGGAAGGGCGTGGGCGACTGGCTGCGGCGCTTCGTGATTCCGCCGATCGATCCCTCCCAGCCCGAGGCGCCACAGAAGCGGTTCCCCTGGCTGAGCGCGCTGTACGAGTTGCTCAAGGGTGAACGGCACAGCCCCATCACCCTGGGCGCTGCGTGGATCGTGATCATCGAGTTCTTCGTCACGGCCAGCGACGACGCGCTCGCGATGGCCCTGAAGCTTCCCGGCTTGAGCCAGCTGTTCAAGCGCCTGGGCAAGCTGGTGCCCTCACACATCGACACGGTGTTGAGCCTGTTCGTCGAAACAGGCCCCGACGGCACGCCGGCCACGCAGGAGTTCTGCGATCGCGGCTTCATGGGCCTGCCCATGGACAACCAGATGGACGACCTGCTGATGCCCACCTGGTTCACCGAGCTGTGGGTTCCGTTCACGCCCGGTGACGGCAAGCTGCAGGAGACCATCACCCGCCTGCGCAAACACTTCGACGCCGACGGCACGCCCGAAGGTGCTTACGCCGCGACCGGCGCGTTCGCTTACGAGCTCTACGTGGGCAAGGCCGACCCGACTTTTTATCTGAGCCCCGCGACGGGAACGCACGTCTTCCGCGTCGACGTCTTCTGGTTCGGCAAGAACTCGGGCGATCCGGTGAAGGGTTTCTACCGCCAGTTCTGGGACGTGCTCGAGCCGCTCGAGTACCGGCTGCACTGGGGCAAGTTCCTCCCCGCGCCCGATGCGTCGAAGCCTGATCAACTCACCCGCCGCTACCCCGGCTGGGAGAAGTGGAAGGCCACGCGCGCGCGCGTCGACCCCGGCAACATCTTCCTCACGAAGTACTGGAAAGAACAGTTGGGTCTCTGATGAGTGCCAAGGTCGAACGTCTCTGGTTTTCCACGGTCATCGAGGCCATCTTCATCAAGGGCCTCGCCGGGAAGATCACTCCCAAGCTGAAAGCCGACATCAAGAAGGCGGGCATCGATCTCGACAAGCTCGCCCCCGCCTATCCGGTGGAGCAGGTCTACGCGGCGTGCAAGCTGGCCATGCCAGCGCTCTACGCGGGCCTCTCCGAGCCCGAGGCGTTTCATCAACTCGGGGTCAGCTCGATGCGCGGCTACACCGAGACGCTGCTGGGCAAGGCGCTCATCCAGATCCTCAAGCTCATCGGGGTGCGCCGCTCGCTGCTGCGCATGCACACCAGCATGCGCTCGGGGAACAACTACCTCGAGACGTCGTCGGTGGTGCTCTCAGGCAACTGCATCGAGCTCAAGTTCAGCGACATCAGCCAGATGCCCAGCTTCTACCAGGGCATCCTCGAAGAGGGCGGGCGCATGGCCCACGCGAAGAACCTGCGGGTCTCCACGGTCGAGAGCACCGCGCCCGGCCACACGTTCCGCGTGGAGTGGGACGAATAGCGATCGTTCTGCTATCGGCTCCGGCATGAGGTGCGGAGTCGATTTTGGTACGAGCAACAGCGCCGTCGCGCTGTCGACGGGTGAGGTGTTGAAGGTCGAAGCTTCCGGCCGCCTCTCCCGGTCAGTTCTCTTCTTTCCCGAAGACACAGGTGAGGTGCTCGCCGGTGGCCCGGCCATCGAGCGGTATCTCGAGGACAACGCGGGCCGCTTCATTCAGTCGATGAAGACCTGGCTGCCCAGCAGCACCTTCACGCGCACGCAGATTCGCAATCGCACGCTGCTGCTCGAGGATTTGATCGCCGTCTTTCTGAAGAGCCTGCGCACCAGCGCGATGGAGACGCTGGGCAAAGACCTCGACGAGGTGGTGATGGGTCGCCCGGCGCGCTTCTCCACCGACCCGGTCGCCGACGCCTTCGCGCAAGAGCGGCTCAAGAAAGCGGCCGAGCTGGCCGGCTTCACCCAGGTGTCGTTTCTCATCGAGCCCATCGCTGCCGCGCTCGCGTACGAGGCGACCTTGAAGCGCGACGAGCTGGTGCTGGTGGCCGACTTCGGCGCAGGCACGTCTGACCTGACCTTGATGTGGCTGGGCCCGACGCGCCGGGTGAAGACGGAGCGCCGCGGCGACGTGGTGGCGAGCTCAGGTGTGTACGTCGGTGGCGATCGGTTCGACGCGGCGATCATGAAGCACAAGCTGCTGCCCTACTTCGGGCAGGGCACGACCTACGAGGTCGGCTTCAAGCGCATGCCCATTCCCACCTACGTGCTGAGCCGCCTGCTCTCGTGGAACGAGATGTCGCTCATCCGCGAGAAGTCGACCCGCGAGTTGATCGACCAGATGATGAAGACCAGCACCAACAAGGACGCCATCGCCGCCTTGCACGATCTGGTGATGTACAACCTGGGCTACCGGCTCTACCGCGCCATCGAGCAGGCGAAGGTCGAGCTCTCCACCAAGAAGAAGGCCACGGTGGTGTTCTCCGACGAGCGGGTGCACATCGAAGAGCAGGTCACCCGCGCGGAGTTCGACACGTTCTGCAAGCCGCTCATCGACGAGCTCGAAGTGTGCACCGACGAGCTGCTGGCCCGCGCTCCGAAAGACCTGCGCATCGACTCGGTGTTCCTCACCGGCGGCAGCTCGCAGATTCCCGCCGTGCGCGCCTTGTTCGCCCGCAAGTTCGGGGAAGATCGCCTGCGCACTGCCGACGCGTTCACCAGCGTGGTGGAGGGCCTGGGGCGCGCAGCCGATCTCGCCTTCAAGCTTTAGGCATCAGCATCCGGCCAAGCGACTGACGTGACCGAGTGTCACGAGTCCCGAAAACTGCCGTTCAATCAATGCAGGCAAAGCGGACCCTCGAACGAGCAGCCCGAGTTCTACGTTTCGCGTTTGGGCATGGGACGTGAAGTTGGCGCTCGTAACGAGGGCGGCGGACCCGTCAATCACGACTGTCTTAGCGTGCAGCGAAGCCCGAACGGTCTTGTCGTCCGAGAGCGAGCGTGGGTCGTAAAACACTTTCGGGAACCGCTTCCCCGGCCATTGGCGCTCGCGAAAATTGCGTCCCCACTCAGTCGCCACCGTTGCCGGATCCCGAAGGTCGTGGGCGCCTTCCCTCGCAACGTTGACGAAGAACGTGACGTCGAGTTCGGCCGCCTCATCCATTCTCTTCGCGAGTGGCTCGAAGAGATCTCGGCCACCGACAAATGCGAATCCGGCGACGAGTACGCGCTGAGTTGCAGCACCGAAGAGTTCGCGCACGACCACCGAAGTATCGCGGGTCCCCGTGTCTGCGGCCTCTGGCCCGGTCCAAACCAACTCCGTACTGACCGCTTCTTCAGGCTCTGATTGCAGTTGAACCGTTTCGAGAACGTCGGCCATCACTGCCGCCGACATCCCCCCCGCGCCCCAGCGCAATACGGCCGCTTCGAGGTCGAAGGGCAGACCGCCCACTGCGCGCGCAATCCCGAAGGTCGAAGTCGGCACGCTCAGTCGGCCGGTTCGCAAAGCACGGGAGAGCGCCTCGATCGTCGTGGGTGACCAGCGACCAGGCATCACTCAGCCTCTGTGAAGAACTCGCAGCCGCAATCCTCGACGGTGGGAACGACAAGAGCACGATCAAGCAGCTCGTTTCTCCGCTCGCAGCTTGACTCAGAGGTGAGCAGGCAACCATGGCAGGCGGCCCCATGGAGCGGCCGCTCCTCGTTTGAGTCGTTGGGCCGGTGCGCGGCACAGACAGGGTCGTTCGAGCACAGCTTCCCCAACTCGAGCGCCACACGGAGGATCTCATCGAACCGCTTGCCGACCTCGACCAAGCCACCCAACGTTCCCTCAGCATCAGGCGTACCGGTGTGGAGCAGAATCCCCGCCCCTTCCTTCGTCACGTAAATGCGCTCGCGGATGCTGCTCGCTGAATAGCCGCACTCCAGCGACATCGCGTTGATCAGGAGATGAGAGAGCGAGTGAAGCATCACGTAGACGACCGGCGGCGCCACGATGGACTGCTTCTTCTCCTTCGAGCCCCGCTGGCTGTCCACCCACGCCTTGAAGCCGTCGTGCAGTTCCTTCTCGCGGGTCTGCACTGCAGGCCGCTTGCTCCAGTCGATCAGTCTCTTCAGATCGAAGGAGAGAAAGAGTCCCTCGCCGTAGTTCTCCACCGCCGGTAGCCATGTGGCCTCGCGAGAAAGCGAGGCCATGCCCACGTTGAGATCCAGCTCACCATCGATGGTTGGCGCCTGGTCCTCGAACCGCGTGAAGCCAACCTGGACCCGAACTTCCCGCATGCGCTGAACCAGCACGATCTTGTGAAATGCCTCGAGGAGTCGTGACTGAGGCTTCTTGGCGGGGAGCACTGTCGCGTAGAAGTCGCTCCCGAGCTTGTCGTCGCCCAGTTCATCCTCGACTGACAGCAGGGTCTCGATCTCGGCCTGCTTCAGCTTCTTCGCTGGCGTCGGTGTGGGGGACTTCCTGCGCTGAATCTCGGCGAAGACCTGCGCATCAGTGAGGGTCCCCAGGGACGCCTGCACCTTCGGCTTCTTCCTCTCATGCTTGACGTCCGCCTGGCTCTCGCACTGCACCATGAAGTCGGTCCACAGGTGTTCCACCGCCTCGCGGACCTTGCGATCCTTCTCCGGAATCGAGATCGCGCTGACCACGCGCGCGAAGTAGGCGTTGCTGGCGGTACGCACGAGGAGCTTGTTGGGCGAGTGCTTGCCGCCGTCACTCAGGCAGGGGTTGGGGTCGCGGCTGTTGGGGCCCAGCCAGGGCCGATGGCCTTTGCAGAGCCCCAGCGGTGACATGCCGTCCTCCCCGAAGCGGGTCGCCTCGAACACCGAGCGCATCGGTACCCCGCAGTCGCACTGAATGAAGAGGTCGAGGAAGTCGCCGCTGGTGCCCTTCTCGAGCAACCACAGTTGCTGCTGACAACTTGAGTTCCCTCGATGGGCGAAGGTGGGCCAATCAATGTCACTGACGTGACCATTCCGACAGGCCTGCACGAAACGAATCGGTACCACGGGCTTCGGCTTCTTGTCGTCCGCGAGAAAGCGGCCAGATACGAGCCGACGTTCGTGCACCAGCGGCCGCTTGCCAGGCGAGTCGGTCGGCGCCCACTGCGCGACGAACCACTGGGGAAACTCCCACACCGTGATGCCCTGGGGCGCCTCGTCACCGAACGTGTCGAGGTCGATGGGCGGAGAGAAGAAGCGCAACCCCTGGAGCTCGAGTGCCTGTTCCAGGTTGGCCTTGAGCCGATCTTCGAACACGGGAGGAAACCCGTTCTTCTCGGGATCTCCCCATTGCTCCAGCCCACCCACGATGACGGAGTGCCGGGGCATGTCGATGAGTGAGCCGGGCCCGAACTGCCCTACCAGCTGACTTCGACGGATCTGACCATGGGGCCTTGCGCGGCGACGAGCGGCCATCACTCCACCTCCCCATCGTCGACGACGACATCCTGGTGCACGAGACTGCGCACGTAGAGGTTCACCGAAGGCTCGACGTCGCGCAGCGATCGGTTTGCCTTGAAGCGCTTCTGACGTTCACCCAGGGTGTCGAGAGCCGGGTCGAGGGGCGTGTGCAGCAGCGGCGGCTCGTTGCCGACCTCTCGCTGATACTGAAGCCCCGCCTGCACCTTGCGCTGCTCCGTGGCGATGATGCTCCAGTCGTCCAGCAGCGACTTGGCGCGATCTTCCACCTTCTTTGCGGTCGTTTCGTCGCCCGTGACGAACGCAGCACGGCGGCCGAGTGCAGCCGCAACCCACGCTGTCTTGCTGACGAGCTTGTCCATCTCGACGGCGCTCCGAGGCGCGGTCAGTTCCGGCTGGCCATGGCGCGCCAGCCCGACCACCACGCCAGCCAGGCCGCGATCGATGGCGCGCGCAGAGAAGGGGGTCACGCTCGTCGCCTCGACGCTCCGGTAGAAAGACTGGTGGTACGCCTCGAAGCGCTCGTAGTGCGAGCGATCACGAGGGCGATGAACATTGAGCAGCGTCACCACCAGCCCGGGCTTTCTGGCGTCACGGCCAACTCGGCTCGAGGCCTGAATGTATTCGGCCGTCGTCTTGGGCTGGCCGAGCACGACCATCAAGCCCAGCCGGGTAATGTCGAGGCCGACGGAGATCATGTTCGTTGCGATCGCCACGTCGACCGCGTCTTTCTCATTCATCGTCAGTTCGAGCCGACGCTTGGCCTTGGCCACGTTGCTGTTCGACTCGCGGCTGGTCAGCTCGACGACGTCGTACTGAATCTGCCGACGGGCGAACGGCGTGCCCTTCTCGTCTTCGCCGACACGGCGTCGATCACCGTACCGGGAGACCTTTCCCTGCACCTCGTCTTCGACGATTCGGCGTGCCCCACCCAATTCGCGGAGGCTGTTGAAGTAACCCAGCAGCGTCATGTACGGGTCGGCCAGGTTGTCGGCTCGTTTGCCGCCGTTCGCCAGATAGAGCTTCTGCGCGGCCGACAGCAGCGCCACATAAGTGCGGAGCAGGATGACCTTGAGGCTCCGACCTGCAGAGGCCACTCCCAGGTAGAGGCGCGGCGGATCCTCGGGCGAAGGAGGGACCGTCTTCGCGAAGAAGGAGTCGCGCCGGTTTGGTCCAGGAGGCGGGAAGATCTCCACCCGAGTGCGCGCGAAGAGAGCCCGAATCTGGGTGCCCGCGCGTCGCACCGTCGCGGTCGATGCGACCACCTTGGGCTTGATCAGCTTCTCTCCAACTTTTCGGCAACACAGTTGCTCGATCGCCGACTCGTACAGCCCAGCCATCGTCCCGAGAGGCCCTGAGATGAGGTGGAGTTCGTCTTGAATGATGAGGTCAGGCGGGGGCAGGGTCGACGATGGAGCGCAGGTTGAGCAGCACGAAGGCCAACTGAAAGGGGCGCCACTGAGGGTCCTTGCGATCGGGCGTGGGCCGAAGGCTATTTCTCTGCCGCGCCTGCAGATCCATCGCCTTGTTGGCGAGACAGAAGGCGCGAAGCACGTTCGGCTGGGACAAAAGTGCGATGCCGTCGGCGAGGCGCTTCTGTGAGAACGCCGCCTGGGCCAGCAGCTCGGTGAGCACCTCTTTGCGTTTGGGGTGATCGACGTTGACCTTGGCCTGCTCAGCCAGCCACAGCTTCCACTCCGAGACGAAGGCACCCAGCTTGGCGGCGGTGTCGCCCGACGTGAGCTTCGCCAACTCGATCATGCGCAGCTCCACCCCCTTCACATCGGAGGGCACCACGCGCTCCACCTCGGCAGACGGAATCCAGGACGTGTGGATTTCCTTGCACGCGTCGTCGGCCACCACGGCATCGGTGGCCACTCCATGGCCCACGCCGTACTCATACGCGTCGCGGTACTGGAGGTCGGCAGTTCGCTCGTCGACGTCGCTGGTGGTGAGGCCGCGCCAATTGGGCCTGGGAACGAAGCCCTCTGCGCAGCGGGCGTGCAGCTGCGCTTGAAACACGTAGGCCTCATCTCGATTCTGCTCGGGTTGCGGCTGGCGGTCGTTCACGAAGAAGAGCGAGACGGCCCGGGTCCCCTTCGGCAGCGCGATGCCGTCATCGACGGTCACCTTTCGTACGGTCCACACGACGGACAACCCGGCGAAGCCCTCCAACGCTTTGGTCGCTCGGCGCTTGACCAGGGGAAGGCTGACCTCGACCTTGCACTGCTTCCTCTTCCAGTTGGCGCGCTGGGGGCCATCATGCTTCCCCGCTTCCTCGGGCGTGTAGTCGCCCCACTCCACGGTCAACTCGATGGTCTTCGCAGCTGCGGGCACCAGCACCGACATGCCCATCGAGGAAGAGAACATCGCCTTGCGTCCCGAGGTGCGCTCCGGCGTCTTCTCGTCGTCACCGCCCCCGCCCCCGTCGGTAGCGGAGTCGACCTCGCCCTCGCCTTCGAAACCGGTCTTCTCTTCAGCCTTGGTTTCACGCGGGACCAGGAAGCCCGCGAGGTACCAGCGCGAGGGCGCTTGATCGATGAGCTCACTCTCGTGGAGGTGCCCCGGTCCCGGACCCACCAGGTCCAATGAGAGCGCCTCCACCAACTTCCCCCTCGCCTCCAGTGACGTCGTCATCGGAGGCGAAAGCTACCAGAGCCTATTTTGGGAGCGCCCCGAGTTTCTTGACGAACTCGGGAACGACCTTGCGGAGGTAGGAGTTCTTGGCGGCCATCTTCTCAACCAACTCAAGCGCCTCCTTCTTGCGAAACTTCCCCAGACTCACCAACTGCAGAAGAGGAGCAAGTCCGCGAACGGCATCGATTCCGTGGCTTCGGCAGGCTTTGATGAGCGCGCCATCGTTGGTCAGACACGCGCCGCCGCGCTCCTTGGCCTCGAGCAAGACGAGCCAGTCATAGAAGGACAGCAGGCGCCCCGTGGATTCGTGCCTGGCCGCCTGGATCAGGGTCTCAACGCTGGAATCGACGACCTGCAAGCCAGCCTTCGCACAGCCAGCCAGAGTCAGACCATCGACTTCATCTCGGAGGATGACGCGCAACACCAGCACCGGACCGATGAACTCGGAGACGAGCCCGAGCACCTTGAGGTCGGCGTTCAGGAAGTCGATGAGGACGTTCGCGTCAGCGATGTAGAGGGGAGCGCCTACCCGGTGAGGTTCCATTCCGACGCCCGCTCCCTGAACTGCTTGAGCTCCACCCCAAGAAGTTCTGCCGCCCGTGCCTGGCTGAGAATCTCTCTTTCCACGCCCTTCCGCACCATCGAAGGCAGGAGATCGGCCTCGAAGTCCGATTCATCGAGCGGGCTCGGCTCCTCGCGCTTGGTGAGGCTGCGTCCGAAGCGCTTCTTGAACATGCCGAAGAACCGCGGGTAGAGGTTCTCGTCGCCCTGATCCTGCAAGCGCCGAAGCACGGTCTTGTAGCTGACCCGAAAGATGCGCTTCACCTTGAGGACACGCTCGATGAAGGGGAGCCCGTACGCCCCGGTCCACTCTTTGTCGAAGCGGGCCCGAGGCATGAGGAAGTGTGATGCGAAGAGGTCAGCCTCCAGCTCTTCCTTCTCTCTCTCGTCGCTCTCGGCTGCCGTGTACGAATCGCGGTGGAGATGCACGTGCCCGAGTTCGTGGGCGACCGTGAAGATGCGACGCTCGATCGATATGCGTTCGAAGTCATTCACGACGATGGCGGGAACATCGTCCTCAGCGAACACGGAGAGACCAAAGAAGCCCTCCGCGCGGTCAGTCGCGTCTTCTCCTTCGAGAAACGTCGAGCTGAGGCGCACTTTGAGCAGCCGATAGCCCGCGCTCTCGACGAGCCCGCAGATGTCGTGAATCGGTTCATCCGGGGTTCGCTTGAGGGCGAGGCGAACTGCTTGCGCCGCCTTCTCCATGTCTTTCCGGGGAACCTCGACTGCGGCGGGTCTGCGCTGATCGCCGAGTGCCTGCGCGAGCGCCTGGTACGCGTCGAGCCGGCTCTTCACCTCGACCAGCAATTCTTCCCTTGAGTTGATGCGCTTCTTCGACCGGAAGCGCACGTGCTGCAGCTGGTCGGGAGCCCTCATCAGCTCGGCAATCTTGACGCCGAGCGCAGAAGCGAGCCGCTCGAGCGTGTCCGAGCGAGGCGTCGATTCACCGCTTTCGATTTTCAAGTAGCCCGCGCGCGATAGGCCCACCTTCTCGGCCATCTCGATTTGGCTCAGGCCACGAGCGTTGCGGAGCATCCGGCAGTTCGACGCAATGGCGTTTTCTGAGGGCACCTTGCCTCCCATTCCGGGTGATGTATACTTCTCATCGACATACGAAGCGATGTCTACTCCGGTAGCCAATTGCTCCGGAGTCGAAGCGATGTACCAAACCACGAAAGGAATAACGACATGGCACTGAGGAATCGCAACACGAACACGGGCGGTGGTGGTTTCGACTTTGAAACGCGGGCGGCAGTCTGGATCAAAGCGGCAATCATTCCGGGCTACGCGCCCGCTGAATGGCGCCGCGACGGATGTGGCGCCCCGATCCGCTGGGTTGACTACGGCAGGATCGAGAAGTTCGGCTGGGAGATCGACCACATCAAGCCCGTCGCCGCCGGAGGGAGCGATGTGCTCAGCAACCTCCAGGCGCTGCAGTGGGCGAACAACCGGGCGAAGTCCGACAACCCGCCCGACAGGTGGGCGTGCGAGGTGAGGTTCTAATGGGTGCCTGGGACGAAAGCCGGAAGCGGCAGATCTTCGACCGCTCCTCCGGCTACTGCCACATCTGCACCAGCAGGCTCTCCTTCCGGAACTACGCGCAGGAGGGTCAGTCGGGGGCTTGGCACGTTGACCACTCGATTCCGAGGTCGCGTGGCGGCAGTGATCGCCTGTCGAACCTCTATCCGGCGTGCATCGACTGCAACCGGGACAAGAGTGACGGCTCGACTCGCGCTGCACGGGCTCGCAACGGAGTGACGCGCGCGCCGCTCTCGCGACGCCAGGCGGAGGAAGCACGGAAGGAGAACACGTTGTTCGGCGCGGGGCTGTTGGGCATTCCCATCCTCTTGATGGGTGGTCCGGTGGCTGGTGCGCTCGCTGCGGTTGTCGGCGGACTTCTTGTCACCACCGACGTGATCGAGATCCACTTTCACCGGGATCACCGGAGACCCGGGTCCGTCGGTCGATGTGATCGCGAACGTTATCGCGTTTGCTGCTCCGCCGGAGC
>JAUYRZ010000050.1 GCA_030695565.1 Archangium sp. | reverse complement strand
TGCACGCCTTCGATCACCGAGCGAAACGCCGAGCAAGAGGGACAAAACCGCGATCAGGAACTCAGCTCGCAGAGGCGATTTACAGCCTGCATCTCCGAGTGGTCGATCACGCCCGCGGGCCTCTCACCGCAGTAGTGCTAGCCGCGTCACTTCAAGGGTAACCTTAGGCGCCTTCGGTGTTCCAGTTTCAGGGTGGCTGTCGGCACAAATAGTCGCGGTCGCCAATCCCCAGTGAGAGCGCTCCCGCCGAATTTTCGTTTCGTTGCCGACCCGAGGATGCCTCTGATCGAGCCAGCCTTCGTGGCGCGGGTCCCTGGGGGTGTGTCAGACAAGGGTCAACTCATGAGCTTGCTGAAAGATGCTCTTGATTTTCCGAACTACTTCGGTCGAAACTGGGATGCGCTATCTGATTGCCTTTGTGATTTATCCTGGCTTGCCGCGGGTCCCGTCATGTTGATTCATGACGAACTGCCGCAACTTTCTGAGAAGGAACTTCGTATCTACGTGGACATCCTCGCGTCAGCAAGTGCGCGACCACGGAAGACATCCCACGAACTATCTGTGGTGTTCGCTGAGCGAGACCGCAAGGTGGTGGCTGGCCTCCTCCCCCCGTGCACTCTGATTCAATGAGCGCCGAGGTTGCTCGCCGAATATTTGCATGCGGATATTACTGACGCATGCGGTTGAGGTGGCTTTGGGCCGGCTACTGAGTGAGTCGAGGATGTGCATCCATACCGAACGCCCTGCGCACATCGACTTACGGGGCGAATGATGAATGGAAATGCCCGCACGCTAGTTCTTAAGGAGCGTGGAAATATGCATATCAACAAGCTTCCGCGGGCGGTTCGTATTGTGAATGCCTCACACTAGCTACAGGTTGTCCGGAAATTCGGCGAGTCATTTCCCCGAAAATCGGCTGTTATCTATTTGATTTCGTTGATGTTGCGCGATCGACTGGCCGACGCGTGACCATATGTTTCGCATCGACCGCGTTCGGTCAGCCGACCAACTGCATCTTTTCCCTCTTCGCCAACTCCCGCACCAGCTTGTTCAAGTTGAAACCCAGCGTCGCGGATTGACCGCAGAAGCCCATCATCCTCGCGGAGCGAGCAGCCGGCCGGTTGAAACCGTACTTCGCGTGCTTGATGGTTCCGATGCCACCTTCGACTTGCGCGCGCTCGTTCACGAGCTTCTTCCTGGTGGCCTCGCTGACCTTCCACTCCGCCCTCCCTCGGGGGGCCAGCCCGACTTCTTTCACGCCCCTCTTCTTCAGTGCGGCAACGTTGCCCTTGCTCCAGCCACCACGGTCGTAGGCGTACGCGATGGGCGGCTTGCCGAAGAGCGCGATGTGCTCGTCGACGGCGCTCAGCGCGAACCTGGCGTCGAGCAACTCCTTCTTCGTCGTCGCGACCGTCGCCAGCAGATAGCCGCCCTTGAGACGGCGGATGCCCCAAGACAGGCCGAATTCCACCGTCTTGCCGACCTTGCCTCGAACGATGGAATACAGCTCCGGGACGTGCAGTGAGATGACCTTTCCCGCAGCCACCCACCCCGTCTTCAACCAGTAGCGGATTTGAGGCAGGAGCTTCGTCATCGTCTCGTGGAGTTGATGCACCTTCGCCCGCGCCACCTTGCCGTACTTGCTCACCCGCGCCGTCTGCATCGCCGCGGCGGCGATCGCCCTCTTCAGCTGCCGTTGCACCTTCTCGACGATGGTCGCCATCTGCCCCATCACCTTGTTCTTGAGCTCCTTCGTCTTGGCGAACAGCCGGTACTCGCGCGCTGTCTTCTTCGCAGCATCGAGGTGCGGGGCCGCCTCCTGAACGAACTCCTTGAAGACCTCGCCAGCAGAAGGGCTCGCCGCGGCGACCGTCGTCAGGAAGCCAGCCATCAACCCAATTTCGTTCGGATGCGGGATCGCCGCCTCCTGCGCCGTCGTATCCGCGACCAACACCTTCGGGTCGGCCAGCTTCTCCTCCACCGCCCACTCCACCGCGTACTCGTTGATGAAGCGGATTCCCTCCTCCCCCATCAACTCCATGAAGTCGTGGAGCGTGTTGTGGTCCGGCGACCATTCCGTCTCGGTCAGGCCGCAGAGGTAGCGCGCTGGCGCGTAGTGCTGAATCTGGTCGGCCAGTACTCGGTAAGGCATGTACCTCGTCGCTCTCAACACCATCGCGCCCAAGAGCGCGCGCAGCCGTGGCGGCCGACCAGCGCCATTCTTCAGTTTGCTGGCCCGAATGTTTTCGGCGCGCAGCTCCAACTCCGTCCAGTCCAGCCTGTCGGCCAGTTGAACAAGTCGGTGGTTCTCCTCGATGGGAATCGTGGGGCTCTTCGAGCGACCGAACAACTCGGGCTGGCGGCTGCCGCCGCGCGTCTTCTTGCTCATGGCGAATCTCCTCTGACGACACGCACGAGGAGGTGCCAGAGAGGATCGAGCTTGTCGATCCCCTCGGGTATGCGACGGAATTTGCTGCGGGATTTTCCGCGTCGCGCACCTCGCGCGCTTCAGCGCCCTCGGAAACGTGGCTCAATTTCCGGACAACCTGTAGCTAGGGACTCGTTGGGAGATAGTCGGTGAGTGATCGTTCCGATGCTACGACCGTGGCTACTCAGTTCGTCGCTATGTCAGACGAGTTACGCCAAGAGTTCCTTCTCGTCTATGCCCACGAACTCACAATTCTCGCTCGGGGCTACTTTCTCGAGGAAAAGTTCGGCGAGGCCCGATCCTGCAATGAAACGATTCACCGCATATTGGGTTTTGTCCTTACGATTGCAGACCACTCGAATCGACCCACGATTGCCACTGTAGAAGGGTTCGTCTCTATGCTTGAGGCGAGCGCCCGTGAGAGGGGATGGAGTTTGATTCTTCGCTCCGCCTTCCCGAGGGGTTAGCGGTTCACCCACCGCAGACTTGATTCGTGGGGGCTGAGTTCTCCTATTGCCGTGCCGGTTGCCGGTTTATTCGGCGGTTCGATGTTCGTTTGTGAGCGTAGTTGAATCAAGAGCTCACGCTCTAATCCGTAAACAACTCTACAGCCGCCCTACCGATCCGGGAAGCAGCAGCCCGATGTGCGCAGCGCAGAAAGCCGCCGTCATCGGGCTGGTCGTTTGAGGCCGAGCTTCGCCATGCGGTGAACGATCGTTCTTCGCGGCATGCCCAGACGCAGCGCGGCGGCGGAGACATTCCAGCGTGTTCTCGCGAGCGTCTCCAGCAGTACCTCGCGTTCGGCTGATTCCATCGCACCCCGGAAATCGTCGGCGGGCGCTTCGTTCGACATGCGCGCAGGCAGAGCATCGCGGCCGATTTCGTCGCGCACGGCGGCTCGGGCTGCGCGGGCCAGCACGTTCGCCAACTCACGCACGTTGCCCGGCCACCGCCATGCCTGCAGCATCGTGCGGGCCTCGGCGCTCAGGGTGAGCCGAGGGCGTCCGACGGCGACTCGCGCACGTGAGACGAACGCTTCGGCGAGCGGCAGCACGTCGTCACGGCGCGCACTCAGCGGCGGCACTTCAATCACGTGGAGAAAGTGATTCCCCGCGGGCGCTCGCGTCGCCGTGGCGAGCAGGCGTGTCTTCGTTCGGGAGACCAGTTCACGAAGTGCCGTCAGCTCGAGTCGATCGACGTCGCGCGCGAGCACCCAGTCGCCGGTCCGGGCAACGGCGCGTGTCAGAGCGGGTCCGTCGAGCGCAGAGACCACGAAGAGGCGCCGTCCTGCGGCTCTCGCGAGACCCTCGAGCAAGGTGCGCCTGCCGGATCCCGGGGAGCCCACTGCGCAGACTGCGCCTTCATCGCCCGTGAGCGACTCGAAGAGCCCCGCCAGCCGCACCATCGACGCGTCGACGTAGACCGGCTCACCCCGCTCCGCCGCCTCGCCCATCAACGAATCCCAACAGACGCCCAGCAGCGTCTCCGCGTCGAGACCGTCTTCAGGTGCGCGCGCCACGGCGACGGCGGCTCGCGGTCCGACCAACTCGGGCAAGCGGGTGAAGAGCGTGCTCAAGGCCGTCGCCGCGACTTCCGGCAACACCACCGCGAGCACTTCGCTGGTCAGCTCGCCGAAACACGCAGTACCACCCGTGCGCTGCACCTCGTCGACCACGCGCCGCACGAGCGCTTGCCGGGCGGCGACGTTGAGGCCGGGTGACGCGACCAGCACCAGGCCCAACGGCCGCGCGATGCCGGCGCGTCGCACTTCTTCTTCCAGCCGGCTCATCAGCTCTTCCGGCCCCGTCATGCGCGGCCTCGGCTGAGGCGCCGTGGGAACGATGGTGAAGAGCAACCGCGCTTCACCGATTCGCAGTTCGTCTCCCGAGCGCACCACGCTCTGCGCGCTGGCGGGTACGTCGTTGATCAACACCTCACCGCCACCTCGCAGCGGCTCGACCACCACGCCTTCGTCTCGCGGCAACAACGACACGTGACGATCGGCGACTCCGGCGTCGGTGATCTCGAGCGCGCTGCCTTTGGCCTGACCGACCACCGCGCTGCGGCCGCCGGGCAACTCGACCGACCAGGTCCTCCCGGGTGCGCCGATCACCACCGTCCATCGGTTCATGGCGCGATCATTTCTTGAAGAGGTCGGCCTTGAGCACCACGGATCCACCCGCGGGGACCTTCACCGACACTTTGCGCGTCACGCCGAGTTGATCGTTCTTGAGCACGAACGTCGCGGTGCCCGCCGGAACGTCGATCGCAGGCAACGGCGTGGTGCCGAGGTTCTTTCCGCCGAACATCACCTGCGCCCACGGGTTCACCCGCACCGTGACCTTGCCCGTCTTCGCGGCACGCTTGACCGGCGGCTTCGGCTTCGCGGGCGCTTTGACCTGCGCGCCTGCGTCGGGGAGCTCCACGGGTAACGGCGCGTCGAACTCCACCTGCGAGGGAATGACGACCTCGCGAGCGACCGCGGGCACCGGGGGCGCTTCCACCTCCATCGGCGGTTGCGCGCGCGGCCACAGGGCGAGCAACAAGACGAAGCCGACGAGCAGCGCGGTGCTGCTCCCCACCAGGATGGGCCAGATCAGACTTTGGGGCCCGTCGTCTTGAGGCAACGGCTCGGAGATCGCCCGCACCGGCTGCAGCGAAGGAATCGAGAGCGGCTGCGTTCCCGGCCTTCGGGCGGCGAGCACGCCGGTGGTGCCGAGCACGCCGTCATCAAGCGCGACACCTGCGTTCGCTTCGATCGCCGCGTTGCCGAAGAGCGCGGCGAGGAACCCGACGATGTCGCCGGGCACCACCGTCTGCGCGCTCGTCATCAGCCAGGCCTCGAGCGCTTCACTCATCGCCGCGGCGGTCGTGAAGCGGCCGTCGATCTCGGGCGACATGGCTCGCGTCAGGATGTCGTTGAGGCCCTTCGGCAAGGAAGGATCCGGCTGATACTGCTGACGCTGACCCTGCGCTTCTTCGAGCGTCTTGGGCGTGTTCGGCGGCTGCTGCAGCGTGAGCGCCTCGGAGAGCACGATGCCCATCGCGAAGACGTCGGCGCGGCGATCGACTTCCGCTCCGGAGATCGTCAGCTCGGGCGCCATGTACGAGAGCTTGCCCTTGGGCCGGCCCACCCGCGTGACGGCTCCGCTCATCGCCTTGGCGATGCCGAAGTCGACCAGCTTCACCACCCCGGTGAACGCGACGAGCAGGTTCTCCGGGCTCACGTCGCGGTGGAGGATGCCCAGCGGCCGGCCTCGTGAATCGGTCAGCTCGTGCGCGAAGTGGAGGCCCTGAAGCGCCTGACTGGCGAGTCTCGCGGCGATTCGCGGGGGGACTTTGAGGCCCTGTTCACGCGCCGCTCCGATGATGTCGCGCAGGGAGCGGCCGTGCACGTACTCCATCGAGATGAACCAGGTGTTGCCCTCGTTCTCCAGGCCGAAGACCTGCGCGATGTGCGGGTGCTGGAGTTGGGCAGCCAGCTTCGCTTCGTTCAGGAAGAGATCGATGAAGTTCTGATCGCTCGCCAGGTGCCGGAGGATTCGTTTGATGACGACCGTTTTCGTGAAGCCAGCCGGGCCTTCCTGGCGCGCGAGGAAGACCTCGCCCATGCCGCCGGTGGCGAGCAGCTTCAGCAGGCGGTAGCGGCCGAGACTTTCCGACATCGAGCTCGTGCACCCTACTCGGTGGATCTGTGGAGGGGATGCCCGTTTGCTCAGGTGAAACCGCTGCGAGACCCTCACCCCGCCCCTCTCCCGAAGGGAGAGGGAGCTCCTTGCGTGAACTGAATTTAGAGTTTTGAACTCAGGCGGCGGGCGGCGTCGAGCACGGTGACGCGATCCCGATCGGCCCCGAGCCAGGCGAACAACTTGCCCAGCCGCTCCAGCTTCACCCGCGCCGGCACTTGAAGATCTCGCTGCTGGCGCACCAGCTCTTTCGGGATGCCGTCGGTGTGATCGAGCACGTCGAGCGCGTGCATCTCGAAGTTGAACAACACGTCCCGGCGCAACGAACGAAAGGCAGCTTCCACCACCACCCACGGCGCTGAGGTGGCGAACGTGCCGATGAAGGGCAACCGCGTGAAGGGCGCCACCGCCATCGGCAGCTCGACCAGCGCGCTGTCACCTCTCGAATACGGCGCCTGCAACGAAGGCCGATAGGGCGTGCGCGGCGCCAACAACACCCGCGGTGAATCGAGGATCGCTCGTGACGGCCGGCCGAGCGCCTGGAGCACGCCCATCACCGAACCCTTGGCCAGGTAGTACGGCACTGCCGGAAACGCCGAGGAGTCGTACTCATAGCCGCGCGCTGCCACGGCCTGCAGCAACGCCGGCGAAAGCGTGTAGCCGGGCGCCCGAAAACCCTTCGGCTTCACGCCGACCGTTTCCAGCGCCGCTTCGCACTGCACCAGATCGGCTTCGATCTCGGCGAGTGGCCGGCGGGAGATCGCGTAGTCGTGGGAAAAGCTGTGGCTGGCCAACTCGACGCCCGCGGCGTGGGAAGCCCGCAGAGCCTCGCGCATGCCCGGCAAACCCACGTCGGCGCCGATCACGAAGAAGGTGGCGGGCGAATGGTGCCGGGCGAACAGCTCGAGCAGCCGGGGGATCGCCTTGCTGGCGACCAGGCCGCGCGCCTGCTCATCGAGCAGGGTCTCAGGCAGCCCCTGAATGCGGCAGTAGTGCGGCAGCGAGTCGAGATCGACCGACAGCGCCGAGAGCCGCATCACTCGCCGCGAACGCGGATCACGTACACCAGCCGCGCCACGTTCTTGAGCACGTTGGGCACGCGCCGGAAGAGGTGAATCGAGGGCTGCCGCTTCTCTTCCAGCTGAATGGGGATCTCGCGCACGTCGAGGTTCTCGCGCCAGGCGCGCACCACGAACTCCGAGGCGAACACGTCCATGTCCACCACGCAGCGCTGGATGACCGGCATCAGGCGCTCCCGGCGGAAGGCCTTGAGGCCGTGCGTGTCGGTGCCCTTGAAGCCCAGGGTGAAGCGCAAGAGCCCGTTGTGCACCCGGGTGGCGGCCCGCCGAATGAGCGGCCGGCGATCACTGGCGCCCTTGGCGGCCTTCGAGCCGATGATGAGGTCGGCCTCGCCCCGAAGGAGCGGCGGCACCACGTGGTCGTAGAACACGAGATCGCACAGGTCGATCTCGTCACACACCACGATCTCACCCTGGGCCAGTTCGATGCCCCGTTTGAGCGCCACCCCGTAGTTCGGGCGGTCTGAATGGAACCACTTGAGCCGGGGGTTGGCCTTCGTGAGCCGCTCGAGAATCTCCTGCGTGCGGTCGCGAGAGCCGTTCTCGGCAAAGATGATTTCGTAGTCCCACCCACGGGCATCGAGGCCGGCACAGAGTTCCGTCGCCGCCTGCTCGACGATGGCCTCCTCGTTGTAGACGGGGATGACGATTGACACCTGCGGGGAAGCAGCCATGAGCGGGGGGGCAGCTAACACGGACAATGACCAGCGTCATGTTCGTCGAGTAGCCTGCTCACGCTCGTCGGTTCTTCGAAGGAGACGCATGAAGGTTTCGTGTCAGTCGTGCAGCTCGGTCCTCAACATCGACGACAAAAAGATCCCGCCCGGTGGCGCACGCATCAAGTGCCCCACGTGCCAGAACGTCTTCCCGGTCAAACCGGCGGCGCCGGCCTCCTCTTCGTCGGTTCTGGTGCCCCTGCCGGGCATCAGCGCCGCGCAGCCGCAACGCCAGGCGTGGGAGGAAGAATCGACCCGCGTCGCTGAGATGCCCATGCCGTCCGCCGCCATTCCGGGCGCGACGACCGTCTCGGCACCGCCGACGAACGTGAAGCACCCGGCCATGCGCAGCTCGGCCTCGGGCCTGGTGCCTTTGCCCGGCATCAGCGCCGCCGCGCCGCAGCGCCAGCAGTGGGAAGACGAAGCCACCCGGGTGGGCGGCATCCCCCTGCCGGGCGCCGCGCGGCCCTCCGTCGATCTCGATCTGGGTGGCCGGACCGCGGCCGTCCCCCTGCCCGGCAGCGTGCACACCACGCAGACCGCCGTGGCCCCGGCGTATGTGCCCGCCCCGCCTTCACGGGCTGGCGCGATTCCGCTGCCGGGTGCTGCCTCGAAGTACGAGGCGCCCACCTCCCTCGCGCCACCTCCGCCCCCGCGCAACACGGGCGGTTCCGTGCCCCTGCCGGGCTCGAGCGCCAACAGCGGGTTCTCCGTCCCGCTGCCCGGGGCTGCCGCGCCGCCCCCGCCTCCCCTGCCGAAGAACACCGGTGCAGTGCCCCTGCCGGGTTCCAGCCGCAGCTCGTCGGCGGGCATTCCGCTGCCGGGCGCCAGCGCCGTTCCGCTCGACGACGGCTTCCCCACTCAGGGCGGCGGCATTCCGCTGCCGGGTCGGAGCGAAGAAATTTCGCTCGATGACGGGTTCTCCACTGCGAGCATCCCGCTGCCCGGTGCGAGCGCAGGCGGCTACGACGATGGTTCCGTGCCGCTGCCCGGTGCTGGCGGCTACGACGACGGGGTGCCGCTGCCCGGCGTTGGCGGCTACGACGACGGCGTGCCACTGCCCGGCGCTGGCGCTGGCGGCTACGACGACGGCGTGCCGCTGCCCGGTGCTGGCGGCTACGACGATGGCTCCGTGCCGCTGCCCGGTGCTGGCGGCTACGACGATGGCTCCGTGCCGCTGCCCGGCGCTGGCGGGTACGACGACGGCGTGCCGCTGCCCGGTGCTGGCGGGTACGACGACGGCTCCGTGCCGCTGCCCGGTGCTGGCGGGTACGACGACGGCGTGCCGCTGCCCGGTGCTGGCGGGTACGACGACGGCGTGCCGCTGCCCGGTGCTGGCGGCTACGACGATGGCTCCGTTCCGCTCCCGGGCGGAGACTCGATGGAGTTCGACGCCACCAACACGGGCGCCGTGCCGCTGCCTGGCAACGACGCCAAGCCAGAATACGGTGGGGGCTTCGACTTCTCGGAAGCGCCGGCAGATCCGCCTCCGGCAGCGCCGGGGGGGTTCGACTTCGATGCGGCGCCGCCGCCTCCTGCGCCCAGTGGTTTTGATTTCGACGCCGCCCCGCCCCCGCCCGCTCCCGGTGGTTTTGACTTCGCGGAGTCGGCCGCGCCGCCGCCCGCGCCCGGTGGCTTCGACTTCGACGCGCCCGCAGCCCCCCCGCCTGCCGACTTCGGAGGCTCTTCGTCTTCGGGCGGCGCCTTCGACTTCGGCAGCCCGCCGCCTGCAGCGCCGCCCGGCAATTCAGGGCCCTCGATGGGCTTTGGTGAAGTCGACTTCGGTGGTGGTGGCGATCTCGAGTTTGACCCCACCGGAGGCGCGTCTTCCCAGAAGCCGCCCGCCGATGATCTCGAAGCCGACCTGAGCGCCCCGCTGCCCCAGAGCAACCAGGCCCCCTCTGGCCCCTCGGATGGCCTGGAGATGTTGTCGTTCATCGACAAGACGGCCAAAGAAGCCGGCGCCCGGCCCGACGAGATGCTCAACGTGCGCCGCTTCCACGTGAAGCGTCGCAGCGGCAAGGTGTTCGGCCCGTTCGAAGAGGCCGTGGTCGTCAAGATGCTCGAAGACGGCCAGCTCCTCGGCAACGAAGAGGTCTCGCTCGATTCGGTCGACTGGCACGCCATCGGTACCGAGCCCGCGCTGCAGGCGGTCATCGCGCGCCTGATGGAGGCCCCTGCGCGCACCCAGACGCAGCAGCAGATGCAGCAGGTCGATGACGCGCGGGGCCCGTCGATGGACCGGCTCAAGCAGCTCTACGAAGGGCGCATGGCGGCCGTCGCCGTCGTGCAGAGCAAAGAGCCGATCCCCTTCAAGAAGAAGCTGCCGTTCATCATCCTCGGCGTGTTGCTGCTGACCGTCCTCGTGGGCGGCGTGGGCCTGGGGCTCGCGACGCCGTACGGTTTCTTCGCGCTCAAGGTGCTCTTCCCCGCGAAGGTGAAGCCCGACACGCGCGAGTACGGCTACCTCCAGGTGGCCCGGAAGGGTTTCCTGCAGGACACCTGGAAGTCCTACCGGCTGGCGAAGGACTCGGCGAACCAGGCGCTGCAGATCAAGGATTACCCCGAAGCGCGCGCGGTCTGGTGCCAGGCGGTGTTCTACCTCGACCGCAAGTTCGGCAAGGCCGAGCCCGCAGAGCTCGAGCAGGCGCAGAAGGAGATCGTCAACATCAGGCTGCTCGGGGAGAAGCACCCCGAGGTGCTGAAGACCGAAGCGTCGGCGGCGTTGAGCCGGAAAGACGCAGACGCAGCGTTGGCCACCATCGCCGATGCCGTGGCGCGCGATGGCGACGACCTCGAAGCGCTCTTCCTGCGCGCCGAGGCGTACCTGATGAAGAAGCAGCCCGCGCAGGCCAAGGCCGAATACGAGGCCGTGCTGAAGAAAGACCCCAAGAGCGCGAAGGCGCTGCACGGGCTGGGCATGCTCCACAAGGCGCAGAACGAGTTCAACGAAGCGGCCGGCAAGCTGGCCGAGGCGCTCGAAGCCGACCCTGCGCACCTCGTCTCTGCCGTCGAGCTGGCCGAGATCATCATCATCCGGAAGAAAGAGGTCGAGCGAGGCAACGAGCTGCTCGAGAAGGCGCTCAGCGACGAAGGCCGCCCCGCGCTCTCACCCGGTGCGGTCGGCAAGGGCCTGGCGCTCAAGGCCGAGTCGTTGGTGGTGCAGGGCAAGCTGAACGAGGCGGTGCCGCTCTTCGAAGAGGCGCTCAAGGCCGACCCCAGCAACCCGTTCACCAACGGCCGGCTCGCGCACGCCTACGCCGAGCTCAATCAACCCGACAAGGCCGCGCCGCTCTTCCAGGTCGCGGTCAAGGCGATGCCGGAGAGCCTGGAGAACACCGAAGGGTACCTCTCGAGCCTGATCATCCTGGGCAAGATGGACGAAGCCACCCAGGTGATGTCGACGGCGAACACCCGCTTCCCCGGCAACGCAACGCTCTCGTATCTGACCGCGCGCGTGGCCGACGCGCTGGGCAACACCAAGGACGCCGAAGAGGCCTACAAGCGGGCGATCGCGGCGGACCCGAAGATCATCGACGCGTACCTTTTTCTCTCGCGCAACTTCATGCGTGACCGCCGCTTCAAGGAGGCCGCGCCGGTGCTGGAGAACGGCCTGGCCCAGGCGCCGGACAACGCCGCGATGCGGGTGGGCATGGGCGAGCTCGCCTTCCACGAGCGCAACCTCGAGCGCGCCGAGAACGAGTTCAAGAAGGCCATCGAGCTGAACCCCTACTCGGCCGACGCCCACCTGGGCGCCTCGCTGGTCTCGCAGGAGCGCGGCAAGTTCGAGCTGGCGGCCACGCAGGTCGAGAAGGCCCTCGAGCTCAACCCCCGCATCCCCGGAGGTCGGCTGCAGCGCGGCGTGGCCTTGTGGAAGCTGGGCCGCCTCGACGAAGCGATCACCGAGCTGGAGGCCGCTCATGAAGCAGAGCCCAAGGTCACCCAGATCGTGGTCACCCTGGGCGCGGTGAAGTTCGACAAGGGCGACCTCAACGGCGCCCTGAACCACCTCAACTCGGCGCTGATCGCAGAGCCCGGCCACCCCGACGCGAACTTCTTCCTCGCCAAGCTCAAGAACGCCAAGAACGAGCAGACCCAGGCGATCGAATCGATGAAGCGCGCGCTCGACGCGAACTCCAAGAAGCCGCTCTATCTCTACTGGTACGGGCGCATTCTGGCCGACGCGCGCAAGGGTGATGACGCGCTGGCCGAGCTCAAGAAGGCGCTCGAAGTCGAGCCGAAGTACGCCGATGCGCTCGAGGCGATCGGCAAGATCTACTTCGATCGCAACGACTTCCAGAAGGCGGTCACCTTCTACCAGCAGGCGCTCGACGCCGACCCCTCGCGGCTCTCCGTGCGCGCGTTGATCGGCGACGCCCAGATGAAGATGGAAGACTGGGGCGGGGCCATCGCCAGCTACATGCAGGCGCTGGCGGCCGACCCCGATCTCAAGGCGGCCTATTCGAAGCTGGGCCAGGCCCACCAGGAGAAGAAGCAGTACCCGCAGGCGGTGAAGTGGTACCGCGACGCGATCAAGGCAGAGCCCGAGAACGCTGACGCGTGGCTCGCGCTGGGGTACTTGAACCAGGAAATCGGAAAGAAGAAGGACGCCGTGGTCTCCTTCAAGAAGTTCCTGGAGCTGCGTCCCGAAGCAGAAAACAAGAAGGAGGTCGGCGACACGATCTACTTCCTCGAAGGCAACCAATGAGGGCGTCGTGCTGGATCTGAAGGAAGTCGCGAAGAATTTCGAAGCGGTGGTGGCCCGGCTCAAGACCCGGAGCGGCACCCTCGATCTGTCCCGTTTTCAGGAGCTCTTCGGCGAGCGAAAGAAGCTCAACGTCGAGTTGGAGAAGAACCAGGCCGAGAAGAACTCCGCCCAGGAGGTCATGAAGGATCCCGCCAAGCGCACCGACGAGGTGAAGGCGCGCATGAAGGACCTGGGCGTGGTCATCAAGGACCAGGAGGCAAAGCTCAAGGCAGTCGAAGAAGAGCTCTTCCCCCAGATGATGCTGGTGCCCAACGTGCCGCACGAATCGGTGCCGGTGGGCGCTGACGAGACCTTCAACAAGGTCGAGAAGACCTGGGGCGAGAAGCCGAGCTTTCTCTTCACCCCCAAGCAGCACTTCGAGCTGGGCGAGAAGCTGGGGCTGCTCGACTTCGAGCGTGGCGTGAAGGTCTCAGGGCCCCGCTTCGCCTTCAGCAAGGGCGCCCTGGCCCGGCTCGAACGGGCGCTGGTCTCGTTCATGATCGATGAGCACAGCAAGCGCGGGTACACCGAGCTGCTGCCGCCCTATCTGGTCTCGCGCGAGTCGATGACCGGCACCGGCCAGCTGCCCAAGTTCGAAGACGACGCTTTCAAGACCACCACCGGCCGGGAGCTCTTCCTGATTCCCACGGCCGAGGTGCCCGTCACCAACTTCCACGCCGATGAGATCCTCGAGGGGCCCCTGCCGGTGAAGTACGTGGCCTTCTCACCCTGCTTCCGCGCCGAAGCGGGCGCGGCGGGCAAAGACACCCGCGGCCTGATTCGCATGCACCAGTTCCACAAGGTGGAGATTGTGAAGTTCGCCCACCCCAGCACCTCGCTCGACGAGCTCACTTCGCTGGTGGAAGACGCCGAAAACATCCTCGAGAAGCTCGGCCTGCCCTACCGCCGCACGCTCTTGTGCACCGGCGACATGGGCTTTGCCTCGCAGAAGACCTTCGATCTCGAGGTCTGGCTGCCCGGGCAGAACGCGTTCCGCGAGATCAGCTCGTGCTCCAACTTCGGCGACTTCCAGGCCCGCCGGGCGAAGATCCGCTTTCGCCCTGCCCCGGGGGAAAAGCCCCAGCTGGTGCACACCTTGAACGGCTCGGGCCTGGCCGTCGGCCGCACCGTGGTGGCGATTCTGGAGAACAACCAGCGGGAAGACGGCAGCGTCGGGTTGCCCGAAGTGTTGTGGCCGTACATGGGCGGTTTGAAGGAGCTCGTCGCGACACGCTGAAAACCCTTTGCAGTCCCGAAGTGGTTGCTGTACTGGAGGCGCCCTCTGCCGTCCGAAGTTGGTCGTCAGGGGCGTCGGTCCACGCAGTCTGGAACAGTGGCCGAGCGGCTGAAGGCGGCGGTCTTGAAAACCGCAGACGCTGAAAGGCGTTCGTAGGTTCGAATCCTACCTGTTCCGTAGGACGTGGTAGTGGGAGCGCAGTTCTTTGACAGGACGTCTCGTCATTTCGCTGTGGAGTGATGGCCGAGCGGCTGAAGGCGCAGGTTTGCTAAACCTGTATACGCGAAAGTGTATCGAGGGTTCGAATCCCTCTCACTCCGCAAATCGGTGTCGTTGAGAAGTAAAGCTCCGTTAGCTCAGCTGGATAGAGCGTTGGACTACGAATCCAAAGGCCGGAGGTTCGAATCCTCCACGGAGCGCAAGCAGGCCTACAAAAACGATGACCACCGATGAAGAGTTCATGAGCGTTGCGCTCGAGCTTGCGGCGACTGCAGCGTCGATGGGCGAGGTGCCCGTCGGTGCGGTCGCTGTCAAAGACGGGCAGATCATCGGGCGTGGCTACAACCGCCGCGAAGTCGACCGAGACCCGTTCTCTCATGCCGAGTTCATCGCCATGCGTGAGGCCGCAACAGCGGTCGGAGCGTGGCGGCTGACCGGTGTCTCAATCTTCGTCACCCTGGAGCCCTGCGCGATGTGCGCCGGAGCCCTGGTTCAATCGCGGGTGACCCGGTTGGTCTTCGGGGCGAGCGATCCAAAAGCAGGCGCCGTGGGATCTCTCTACAACCTGGCAGCGGATCCGAGGCATAACCACCGAGTCGAAGTGACTTCCGGTGTGATGAAGGAAGCGTGCAGTCAGGCGCTCAAGACGTTCTTCGCGCAGCTTCGTCGCGCGAACAAAACTGAATAGAGCAACAGAGCAATCTGGAGAGCTGGCCGAGTGGTCGAAGGCACCTGACTCGAAATCAGGCGTACCGGTAACGGTACCGTAGGTTCGAATCCTACGCTCTCCGCTGGCGCAGACACGGGCGCTTCGTTCGTTGGAGAGGTGGCCGAGTGGCTGAAGGCGCACGCCTGGAAAGCGTGTGTACCTGAAAGGGTATCGTGGGTTCGAATCCCACCCTCTCCGCTGTTAAGGAGTAGAAGGTTCCAAAGCAGCATCTTCTGGTCAGGGCAACGCGGGGCCGTGAACCCCGCCAGGTCCGGAAGGAAGCAACGGTAGCGTTACTTCGCGTGTGTCCTGGCCGTCCCTTCTGAGAGTCCCCGTGGTTGGCCTGGTGCCGCCACGGGGATTTTCTTTTGTGCGCTGCTACCGCTCGAAGAGCGAGGCGAGCCCGCGCTGCTCCACGAGGCGGAAACCCGCGGCTTCGAACGCCGCCTTCGACGACGCATCACGCGCCTTCTCGGCCTCGCCGCCGTTGCTCACGTACACGCCGCGGTTGAAGCGCGGATCGCGAGCGGCCAGTTGGAAGCAGCCGTCTTGCGGAAAATCGCAGGGGCACCAGGGCACGTTCTGCCCCAGGTAGAAGAAACCCGGAGAGCCCCACATGCCTTCGTTCATCAGCACGTAGCCGGTGACGCCCTTGCTGGCCTTGGCGGTGAGCTGAAACTGCTCCTTGCGCAAGACGTCATACGGCGAGGGGAACAAGAAGAAGAACAGACCCGACGCGACGATCACCCCGACCAACACCCGGTTGGCGACCCGGCGCGACCACGCTTCTGCGGCCCAGGCCACGAAGGTGGGCGCGGCGGCCACGGTGAGCAGGATGAGCGCGGGGTAGAGAAAGCGATCTTCTTTGTGGGCGGTGGCCGAGAGGATCACCACGTAGCCCAGCGCCGCGGCGATGAAGATCGAGGGCCGCTTGGTGCCCGGCTCGAGCAGGAGGAAACCCAAAGCCGCCACGGCGATCAAGCCGAACCAGGGCGCCGCCGCGTTCATCGAAGGGTACCGGGTGAAGATCACCGCCAGCGCCACCGCGAGCACCAACACCGTCGACGCCGGGCCCAGGCCGCGATCACGCCTCGCCGTGAAGAACAGCCCGATGAACGCGAAAGGCGCCAGCAGCAGCCGGGGCGCGTAGGTCCACCAGGGGTGCGCTCCGAACTGAGCGGCGGCGGAGCCCGAGACGACGTTGAAACGCACGTAGTGAATGAGCGAGTGGAACCAATCGCCCCAGGTGAGCTTGTCGAGCAGGCCCAGGCCGAAGGCGACCACCACACCGCCCAGCGTCGCGAGCGCGAAGGTGCGGAAGCGCCGGGTGATCAGCAGCCAGAGCATCGCGGGCACGATCACCGCCGCCGAGCCATAGCGGGTGACCTGCGCGAAGCCTAAGAGCGCCCCGCCCCACACCCACCAGCCCGCTTTGGCGTCTTGATCGTCGAGGCGCTCCAGGCCCCAGACGAGGAAAGCGGTGGAGAACGCCTCGGACATGGTGCGCCCTCCGAACCAGACCAGCGGCCCGTAGAGCGCCACCAGCCAGAGGCACGCGCGGGCCATGGGCACGCTCACCCGCCGGGCAGCCACGCGCCACACCGCTCCGAGCATGGCCAGGTGCAGGAAGAACTGCGGCACTTCGGCCAATACGCGCCGGCCCATCACCGAGCTGACCCCGATGAGATCGCCGGCCTTGAACAACGCCGCCAGCAGCATGGGCACCGCGTGGTTGCGAATGCCCCAGGGCTGGGTGGCGGTCGCAGCGTTGGGGGGCACCTGCCACTCCCAGGGCACGACGCCGAAGCCGTACGCGCGGTGAAGGGCGATCTCCAGCGACTGAAAGAGCTCGTCGGGGTGCAGCCGGCCCAGCAGCAGCAGCGCGTGGAGGGCGGCGGGCAACGCAGCGATGGCGATCTCCACCCAGGGCGTGCGCGGCTGCGAAGCGGGAGGCGACGTCATTTTCGCGCGCACGAATAGCACGTTGAACGGCTACAACTGCGGCTCCGATGAACGCGTGCCAGCACTGCGGGAGAGAACACCCGCCCGGAGCCCCGAAGTGTCCGGCGACGGGTGAGTCGATGCAGTCGCCTGGGCTGGTGGGCACCCGCGTCGATCGATACCAGCTGGGCAAGTTGCTCGGCTCGGGTGGCTTCGGCTCGGTCTACCTGGCGACGCACGTGCACACCGACAGCACGGTCGCCTTGAAGCTGCTCAAGCGCAGCCTCGGCGCCGATCAGCAGATGCTCGAACGTTTCCTGCGGGAAGCGCGTGCGGCAGCGTCGGTGGGCAGCGAGCACATCGTGCGGGTGATGGACGCGGGCTTGTCGACCGACGGCCAGGCCTTCCTCGCGCTCGAATTTCTCGACGGGCTCGATCTCAAGGAGCTCAACGCGCAGCAGGGGCCGCTCGCGCCGCTGCGGTTGGTGATGGTGGTGTTGCAGGCGCTCGACGCGCTCTCGGCCGCGCACGCCAAGGGCATCGTTCACCGCGACATGAAGCCGGCCAACGTCTTCGTGGTGCGGCGGCGTGATGAACGCGGCGTGGAGCGCGACTTCGTCAAGCTGCTCGACTTCGGCATCTCCAAGATGCACGGCGACGCGGCGACGTCGGGGCTGACCATGACCGGCGTGGCGATGGGCACGCCCTCGTACATGGCGCCCGAGCAGTTCTTCGACGCGCGCAGTGTCGATGCCCGCGCCGATCTCTATTCGGTCTCGGCGATGCTCTACGAGCTGCTCTCGGGGAAGCTGCCGTTCGACGCCGAGAGCTACGCGCACTTGATCGTGAAGGTGCGCACTGAGCAGGCGCCGCCGCTCAATCAGATCGCCCCGAACGTGCCGTTGCCGCTCGCGCAGGTGGTGATGGTGGGGCTCGCCAAGGAGCCGCAGCAGCGGTGGCAGTCGGCGCGTGAGTTCGCTGATGCGTTGCGGTCGGCGCTCGGGCTGCCGCAAGCGGGGAGCACGCCCGCGTTCCTTCCTTCGCAGAGTGGCGCGGCGTTCCAACCGGTGCCGGTGGAGGGCCTGGAGAAGACGCACACCCCTCAGCCTGCGACTCCGGCGGCGTGGGTGGTGCCTTCGAGCGGCTCGGCGAACACGGGTTTGCCGCTGGCGGTCACCCCGCCCCCGCCCCAGCCGCAACAGAACGGATGGGTGGTGGCGCCGCAGGCCACGCAGCCGCCGGTTGCTCCGCCGCAGCCTGCGAAGAGCTCGGGGCTCAAGTGGGTGTTGATCGTGTTGGGTGTGCTGTTCATGGCGGGTGGCTGCTGCACGTGCGGCGTCATCGCCAGCGCGGCGGCGGCGGATGATGACGAGGTGGCGCAGCCGACTCCGGCGCCGAGCGTCACTCCGGTCGAGGTCGCTCCGGAGGACGAGCCGGAGCCCGACGTCATTGAGCCTGCCGATGAACCTGAACCTGCGCCTGTGGTTGAAGAAGAGGTGGCGCCTCCGCCTCCTCCTCGGCGGCCTCGGCACAAGGGGAACTAGAACCGTTCACCCGACCGGAGAGCGGCCCACCGTCTGTTCCATCGGAGGAAATGATTGCGGCGAACCGAGCACCCCGCTTCAGGGCGAGGGAGTTCAGGGTTTGCGGAGTTTGAGCAGCGCCTGCACCACGGCGCCGTCGGGCGCGGGCGCGAGATCCACCATCGCCACGTCGAGCTGCGAGAGCCGATCGAGCAACGTCACCGCCAGCGCCTGCGCCGGGAGCGCGCGCCGGGGATCGATGTCCGTCATCAAACGCGGCTGGAGCAGCTCACGCCGCAGCTGCCCCACGTCGAGCAACACCGACACATGCCTCGGCCCGAAGGCGCCGTCGAACCGCGAGCCGAGCGTGCTGCTGAGATCCACCGGCTCGCGCTCGTCGATGACCGAGCCCGCCTTCGCGAAGAGTGAGTCTTCCGTCAGCGCGACCTCGAGCGGCCGGCCCACCAGTGGCCCCCGCCAGAGCCGCAGCTGCTTCTCGCGATTCTTGTTCAGCGACAGATCCCACCGGCGAGCCAACGCATCGACAAAGGCTTCGATGGGCTCGGCCGTGGTGACCGGCGCCTCGAACAGGATCGTGCCCTGCGGACTCGGCCGGCCATTGCCCTGGAGCGTGCTGCGGATGAAGCCGGGGACGTCGGCGTACACGCACAGCTCGAACAGACCGGCGAACGCAGAGCTGACCCGATCCACATCCGTGTTCTGCGCGAGCAGCTCGAGCTCGAGCTGTTTGCGGCGCGGCGTGCCGGGCGTACCGAGCGCGAGCGCGGCGAGCTCTGCTGGCGGAACACTCGCCGACGCCACCAGCACCGGGCCCTCCGGCGCGTGACTCAAGAAACGAACTCCGCTCGGCTGCGTGGGCACCGTCCACAAGGGCGCTGCGCCATGAAGGCGGCCTTCCAACCGGGCCTCATCGCCTGAGATGCGCACGGCCGCGGTGGCGAAACGCCAGCTCAACGCTTCCGGCGCCCGCGAGAAGATCACCAGCCCCCCGCTGGGCAGTCGATCGAGCGCCGTGGCCACCGCGCCATCCGTCTCCAGGCCCTGGGAAGAGGCCGCGGCGATGCGGCTCTGCGCCGAAGGCAGCCGGCCGGCCACCGGGGTGTCGACCGCGTACAGGGCGCCGCGATCCACGAACACATCGAGGGCCCGATCTTCCTGCTCGAAACGCCACAGCCCCAGCACGGGCGCGATGGGCGACCAGCCCCGATCCAGAAGCCAGGCCGTGAGTGACTTCAGCGCGTTCGGCGCGTCGATGGTGCCCACCACGCTCAGCCGGGTGTCTTCCGTGTCGGCCCAGGCGAAGGTGGCGAGGCCTTCTCGAGGGTCGACCCACCCTGAAGTGCCCGCGCTCGCCTGCTCGAAAGCCCAGCCGAGCAACGGTGAACCATCGAGCCAGGCCTGCGTGCTCTCGGGCCCGGCCATGCGTTCGCCGAAGTCGATCGCCGGCGCGAGGTCTTCCAACCCGCGGGCGATCACCGCGAAACGTGCATCGGGCGGCACCAGGTGAAACGCGGCGCGGGGCGAGACGATGATCGTCAGCTCTTCGCGGAGCGACTCACCCTCGAAGCCGCGCACCACGTAGCGCCCCGCTTTCGCGAAGGCGTGCGTGGTCTGGGCTGCGGTCACGGGCGGGGTGGCGTCTCCGAAGTCCCACCGCCGCGGCGCTTCGGCGACGAAGGGAACCTCGAGCCCCGCTTCGACGGGTGTCTCTCGCGTCTCCACGTGAACCGGGCGGACGCAGCCGCTCAGCCCCAGGAGGAACGCGAGCAGCCCGCCGCGGATCAGAACTCGAAGCCCAGACCGAACATGAAGTGCGCGGAGCTGAGGTCCCACCCGAACGGAACCGGGTCGAACAGGTTCATCTCCTGGATGGTGCCTTCGGCGAAGATGTACGTGTGGTTCACGCCCACGCTGCTGTCGAAGTCGCGCGCCAGCCGCTGGTCGATGAAGTCGAGCTCGAGCGAGAGACCCAGCACGCCCGCGAAACCGAACTTCACGCCTTCACCGCGCTCGGTGCCGTCGATCTCGATCTTGCTGCCGTTGGTCACCCACCACGGCATCATCACGAAGGCGCCCTTCGCGTAGGGCACCAGGGGGATGTGGAACTTCTGCTTGGCCCAATCGAAGCGGTACACCAGCAGCGCCTTGATGGGCACGATGTGCAGGCCCGTGCTCTGCTCCACGCGCTGCATGGTCACCGCGTCGAGCGAGCGGCCGTACTTCTCCGCGTAGCCGAGCGACACGGCGCCCGCGAGCGAGCCGAACTTCTGGAAGAACTGGTAGTCGACCTCGAGCTCGCCCAGCAACATCGGGCCACCGCCGTACACCGTGTAGTAGGGGCGCTGGGCCTCCTCACGGCTCAGGAACGGGCGGTCGAGCAGCGGCGTGAACGGAGAGAGCTTCACCTCGAGAAACATGGTGCGGGGTGACTCGAGGGCCTTCTTGGCTCCGGCGATCTCGAAGGCGGGGTTCGCGCCGCTCAGCTCGAGGCCCTGGGCGGAAGCCACCGAGGCGAACAGGGCACAGGCGATGGTGAGTGAGGTCTTCATGTTCAGGAGTCCTTCCTTACCTGCTTGCGCGCTCGACGGAAGGCAAAGGCCAGCAGCAGCAGCGGCATGATGCCGGCGCTGGTGGAGCAACCGCCTGCCTCCGTGCCGCCGGCCTGACCCCACACACCGAAGAAGCCGATGGTTTTGATGGGCCTCATCTCGATCTCGACGGAAGGCTCGCTCACGTTGCCAGCCGCGTCGCTGGCGCGCAGCCGCACCGAGTACAAGACGTTGTTCTGGAGGCCGTCGCCGCGGACGGAGAGGTTGCTGGAAGCACCCTGGGCGATCTGGACATAGTCGGCATCGGTGGGGCCCTTGACCTCGAGCAACACGGTGGTCGTGTCGGAGTCGACTGTGAAGTTCAACTTCACAGCCTGATCCTGCGCGGTGTCGCCGGTGATCACCGGCGCCGTGGGGGGCTGTGTGTCGTAGACGAGCTTGAACGGCGTCGCGGCCTGGAACGTCGGGGTGCCGCACCCGATGCCAGTGTTGATCGCGTACTCCACACTGCCGCACACGCGATGCGTCTTGGTGAACTGTTCGGCGCCGCCACAGGCCTGCAACATGCCGCCGTCGGCGGTGGTGGTGTTCTTGAAGTCGGGCAACTCGGAGATCTTCACCGTGAAGCTGCCCTGTCGGATCGAGCTGAACGTCAACGAAGGCACTTCGGAATACCGCACATCACTGGTGCCAGGCTCTTTCTGACACTCGCCGGAGGTCGACCACAGCTTCAAAGGGGGCGCACCGCAGGCGGTGGTGGGAATGAGGAGCGTGTTCGACCAGCGCAGGGTGATCGTGTCGTTGCAGTTGGCAGCGCCAAACGTGTACGTGTCGATGTTCGGATCGTCGACCCGGGTAATGGAGATCTGAGGACTGAGCGTCGTGTTCTGCGCGAGCGCAACCGAGCCGACGAGAAACGAACACAGTGTGGCGAGACGCAGCGTCATGAGGGGCTCACTTTTGAGCAAGTTGAAGGCCACCGACAAGCCCATTCAAGCCGCTGAAACTACACACGATTCGCGTTCGAGGCTGCCCGAACTGCTGACATTTTGTCACGTGCGGTTGGCGAGTTTGAGCGCGAGGTCGACGGCGGTGTCAGCGGCCCGGAAGACGTTGTCGGTGGCGGCGACCAGCTGAACCCGGGTTCCCAGCGCGCGCACACGGCCCACGTGGGTGGTGGCGTCGTCGGTGGTGAGCATGGGCATCGGGTAGATGTTCTGCGCCGGATCGTCGAGCAGCTTGAGGCCGGGCTCTTCTTTGAGCAGCGCGCGGATGCCATCGGCATCGACAGGCCGGCCCAGGTGCGCGGAGAGCACCAGGGTCAGGCCGTGGTAGGTCGGCACGGTCAGCGCGGTGGCGGTGAGCGCGGGCAGCGCGTCGCCGCTCCAGATGCGCGCGGCTTCCACCAGCACGTGGCGCTCGGCATCGCACAGGGGCCCTTCGAAACCACCCATCGCGGGGATGACGTTGAAGCCGATGCGGTGCGGGAAGACGTCGACCTCGGGGTCCTTGCCGTTCATCAACGCGGCGGTCTGTTTCGAGAGCTGCTCCTGGCCTTCCTGACCTCGGGAGGCGGTGCCGAAGAGCATGGTCACGTCGGCGAAGACCAGCCCGAACTTCGCGCGCAACGGGGCGAGCACGGAGAGCAGCGCCTGGGTGGCGGGGTTCGCGATGGCCACGATGCGGCCGGCAAACGGGCGATCGAGCACGCCGTCATTCACGCCCGGCGCGACGAGCGGCACGGTGGTGTCGACGCGGTAGGCGCCGGAGAGATCGACCACCCACGCACCTTGTTGCTGCGCTTGCTGACCGAGCCTTCGCGCGACATCGGGCGGCGTGGCGAGGATCACCGCCTGCACGCCGCGGAACGCATCGGGGCCCGGCTTCTCGGTGGGGAGCGTCTCTTCTTCGTACTCGAGCTCTTCTGCTTCAGAGCGTTCGCTCGAGAAGAAGCGAACCTGATCGGGCTCGACGTCGTGGAGCTGCAACGAGGCGATGATCTGGCGGCCGACGGTGCCACTGGCACCAACGACGGCGATGACGGGATCGGACATGTCAGTCCTCTTTCAGGCGCGCCTTCGGCTCGACGCCGGGGAGCGGTGGGAACTTCGGGTTCTCTTCAGCGCCCGAGCCGCGGATGTAGTGCGGTTCGAGGGCGTAGAGCGCTTCTGCGCTGAAGGTGGTGGGGATGGTGGCCAGACGCGCGAGGCAGACGGCGGAGGGCACGAGCGGGCCGGGAAGAAAACTCGCCGCGGGAACACCGAGCGCTTCGAGGGGTGCGCGCCAATCAGTCAACGCGGGGCCGATCATGCGGGCGTTGGGTGAAGCCTTCAGCGCCTCGGCGACCTGAGCGAGCGTCATCGAAATCTCAGGAACTCCCTCTCCCTGCAAAGCGGGGAGAGGGTCGGGGTGAGGGGCCGAGCGCGTGTACCGCCCCACATACAACTCACCCTTCTTCACGACGGCGCAGCAGAAGAGCTCAGTATCAAAGGGACCCTCGAGCGCGAGCGCCGCAAGCGACGACACACCCGCGATGGGCACCTTGAGCGCGTAAGCGAGGCCCTTCGCCGTGGCGAGCCCAATGCGCAGACCGGTGAAGCTGCCCGGGCCCAGCCCGACGACGAAGCCCGTCACGTCCTGGAGCGTGTGACCTTGTGCCTTCAGGATCGCTTCGATCTCTCCGGGCAGGATCTCACTCTGACGCTGCGGAGGCCCCACGAGACGGTGCTCGAGCAGAGTCCCATCGGCGCGCAGCAGCGCGAGCGAGAGGGTCAGCGTCGAACAGTCGAGAGAGAGGATCACTGCGGGTGCCTTTATCGGAGAGGCGGACGGAAAGCCCTTCGCGTTCGAGCGCCGGAGACGGGCCCCTCACCCCAACCCTCTCCCCGCTCGCGCAGGGAGAGGGGGCTTCAGCAGAAGAGCAGTCTTGCGATGTCGTTTCTGAAGGCCACCACCATCAACAGCGCCAGCACTGCGAAGCCGAAATAGGTCGCGATCTCGCGGGCCCGCATCGGCACCGGGCGCCGCCGCACCGCTTCCCACAGCGCGGTCAGAATGCCGAACCCATCGAGGATCGGAATGGGCAACAGGTTCACCAGGGCCAGGTTGACCGAGACGATCGCCATCGCGCTCAAGAACGCGCCCAGCCCCGCCTCTGCCGTCTGAGAGGCGACCTGGAAGATCTGCACCGGCCCACCCATCGACTCGAGCGGCACTTCACCCGTGGGCAGCTTGGCCAGGATGCGCCCGATCAACATGATGCCTTCCGGCAGCTTCTTCAAACTCGCGCCCAACGCCTCCACCGGCCCGAAGTGCAGCGTGATCGTATCGCCCGCGATCGGTGCCATGGGCAGCCCCGGCGCACCGAAGCGCACGCCGAAATCCGTCGGCGCCATGCAGTACTTCGCGTTGCCTTCCGGCACGAACGGCCCGACCGCGGCGGTGTGTTTCTCCCCGCCTGAGCGCCACTCGATGTCGACCTGGCGTTTACGAGCCAGCGCCATGCGATCTTCCACCGCGCCGACCGAGTGCACCTGTTGCCCGCTCACGGCGGTGAACCGGTCGCCCACCTTGATGCCCAGCGCAGCGGCGGGCGTATTGGGCCGCACCTCCCACACGTACGCGTCGCCGCCTTCAGCCCCGATGCGAGCGAGGCCCGTGCCTTCACCGACCGGCAGTTCTGCCTCGACGATCTCCGGCAGCACCAGGCCGTCGTGCAGCGCGGAGAACCGCACCACCTTCAACTTCACCGGCCCGGTCGCCTTCTCGAGGGCCAGCTCGAGCTCACGCGCCGTACGCACCGGCTCGTCGTCGAGCTGAATGACCCGATCGAACGTGCGCAGCCCCGCGCTCTCCACCGCCGAACCCGCGGGCACCCCCAGCACCGCCGCCTGCTCCGCCAGCGAGATGCCGATGCGCCCCTTCCGGGAGATCTCGATCATCCCGAGGGTCTCGACGTTCGAAGGCGTGACGCGCAACGACTCCTGCTTGCCGGCGCGATCGACCACCAGCGCGAGCTCCTTGTCGGCGCTGGCCGCGGCGATCTTCGACAGCTCGGTGAAGGTGCGAATCGGAGTGCCATCGATGCTGAGGATCAGATCCCCCGGGCGCAGCCCTGCCACCGCCGCAGGAGACCCAGGCTCGACCGCACCGACGCGCGGGGTGAACTCGGTGGAGTCGCCCAGGTAGACGAAGAACAACGCGATGATCGGGAACACCAGGTTCGCCATGGGGCCCGCGAGCAGAATGATCACCCGCTTCCACCACACGGCCCCCAGGAACGTGCGCCCCGCATCTTCTTCAGCGACGTCTTCACCGGGGTGATGGCCGGCCATGGCCACGAAGCCGCCCAGAGGCAACGCAGCGATCTGGTACTCCGTCTCGCCGCGCCGAAAGCTGAAGAGCCTGGGCCCGAAGCCGATGGAGAACTTGAGCACCTTCACCCCGGCCCACTTGGCCGCGAAGAAGTGTCCCGCCTCGTGCACGGTGACGAGGACGCCCAGGAAGATGGCGAAGTAGATCGCGTTCTGAAAGGCGCCCATGTGGTGGGGACGTTAACCGGCTGCGACGCCGGTTTCATCCGCGCTCGTCAGGCCAAAGCGCCCCGGACGAACTGCACGTACAGGAACACCATCGGCGCGTTGAAGATGAGCGCGTCGATGCGATCGAGCATGCCGCCGTGCCCGGGGATGATCACGCCCGAGTCCTTCACGTTGTAGGCGCGCTTGAGCATCGACTCGCAGAGGTCACCCGCGGGGCCCAGCAAGCTGCCCAGCCCCCCGAGCACGAAGCAATCGACGACCGTCATCTGAGGGAAGAAAAACGCGCGCTGCAAAAAGAGGAAGCCGATGGCGCCCACGAAGCCGCCGGCGAAGCCCTCCCAGGTCTTGTTGGGGCTGACCTCGGGGTAGAGCTTGTGCTTCCCGAAGAGGCGACCGGCGAAGTACGCCATCGTGTCGTTGCCCCAGGTGATCACCAGCGCCGAGACCACCCACATCAGCCCATTGTCCGGAACCAGGCGCAGGGCCGCCAGCGCGGTCAGACCGCCGTGGCCGTAGATGAAGGCCATCAACAGGTGAGCGGTGCGCAGCGGTGCTTCGGGCAACGGGCCCCGCAGCAGGTGCCACGCCCACGCGGAGAACAAGACGATGCCGGTGGCACCCGAGATGAGCGCGTTGGCGTGCAGCGGCACCGCGATGGGCAACATGGGCATCGCGGACGCCATGCCCACGGTGAGCACGGCCACGGGGGTGAACGGGCCCTTGAGGGTGATGCTGATGTACTCCCAGGCGCAGGCACCCGCGGCGAAGCCCAGCAAGGCGGCCGTCCACCAACCGCCCAGGTAGAGCAGGTACAGAACACCGGGAAGCAGCGTGAACCCGGAGATCACCCGTACGAGGAGGTTCTTGTTCTTGTCCGTCACGAACTCGCTCTGCGGAAGGGCAGCGTCTGCGCCTGGGCTCCGGTCATGCCGAAGCGACGCTCCCGCTGTTGAAACGTGGCGAGGCAGTCGACCAGCTCGCGGGCCCTGAAATCAGGCCAGAGGATCTCGGAGAAGATGAGCTCGGCGTACGCGGTCTGCCAGAGCATGAAGTTCGACAACCGGCGTTCACCCGAGGTGCGGATGACCAGGTCGACCGGCGGCAGGCCCGAGGTCCACATCAGGGCGTCGACCAGGGCTTCGCTCACCGCCGCAGGCTCGAGCTGACCACTGCGCGCCTGCTCGGCGATGCGCCGGGCCATGGAGACCAGCTCGTCCCGGCCGCCGTAGGAGAGCGCGAGGGTGAGGGTCATGCCGGTGTTGGCCTTCGAGGCTTCTCGAATCTCTTCGAGCGGCTCGCGCACGTACTTCGGCAACTTGTCGAGCTCGCCGATGGCGTTGAGCCGAATGCCGTTGCTCAAGATCTCCTCGCGCTCCTTGAGGAGGTACTCGCGCAGCAGATCCATCAAGGCGGCCACTTCATCAGCGGGCCGGGCCCAGTTCTGGGAAGAGAAAGCGTAGAGGGTGAGCGCTTCGACCCCCAGCCTGCGGGCGCAGCGGGTGACCTCGCGCACGCTGTCGGAGCCGATGCGATGGCCCTCCACGCGAGGCAGGCCCCGGCCCTCGGCCCAGCGGCCGTTGCCGTCCATGATGATGCCGACGTGCCGCGGCAGGGGGCGCGTCTTCAGCCGACTCTCGAGTTCAGAGGTTGATTCCATCGATACGACCGGCTTCCGCGAGCGAGCCAACCTACCCGAAAGGGGCTCGCCGTCGAGTGTGAAACTGCTTCGGGTGTGCCAACAGTGACACGGCCGGGGTCCGCGCACTTCCTGCCGCCCTTCGAACGGTCGCCTGATGAGGGTGAGCGGTTCTTCTGGGCAGCCCCACATTTCCAATTCACCACTTCGTTTGACCCGCGTGGTCACCCGTCCCTACCATCCGCGCGCGCAATGGCCCCCAAAGTGATCGGTCCGTACCGTGTGCTGGAGACGCTCGGCAGCGGGGGCGTGGGCACCGTCTATCGTGCGATTGATCGCCGCACGGGCGAAGTGGCCGCGCTCAAGCTCCTGTCGACCGGCCCCGCCCTCGATCCCCGTGCCGCCCGCCGCCTCGCCCGCGAGTTCGAGACGCTGCAGCACATGTCGCACCCCAACGTGGTGAAGGTCTACGACACGGGCGTCTTCCAGGGCTACCCGTATCTGGCGATGGAGCTGGTGGAGGGGCTGACGCTTCGCCACTACCTCGCGCTGGCCGAAGAAGATCTCGCCAGCGACGCGGCCCTGGCCCGGGCGATCTCGGCCCATCGGCACGTGGGCTCGTCCCCGGAGACCGGCGTGGTGCGCGAAGACGATTCTGACGCGGATGAAGAAGATGAAGACGCCAACAGCGGCGTGTTCAATCTGTCTGCGTTCGGTGAAGAGGCGCCCAGCGAGGAGTTCTCCGAAGACGAACGCTTCATCGAGGGCCCCGAGCAGGTGCGGGCCTGGGCCGATCTCGCCGATGAGCCGGACACGCCGGTCTCCATGTCGGGTGAGCTGAAGGTGCCCTGGGATCTCCCGGCCAGCGAAGAGCGCCCCATCGGCGCCAAGCTCAGCGAGAGCGAGTTGGAGCGGCTCAACACCCCCGAGCGCATCGGCCGGTTGAAGGACGCCATGCTGCAGCTGTGCGAGGCGCTCGCGTACATCCACGGCTACGGGCTCATTCATCGCGACTTGAAGCCCTCGAACGTGATGGTCGATGAAGATCGCACCGTGCGCCTGATGGACTTTGGCCTCGCCAAGTACATCAGCGACGACGGCGCGGTGACCGCCGACGGCCGCCTGGTGGGCACCTTCCGCTACATGGCGCCCGAGCAGATCCTCGGAGAGAAGCTCGACACCCGCACCGATCTCTATTCGCTGGGCGTGATCCTCTACGAGCTGCTCGCGGGCCGGCCGCCTTTCGAGGCGCGCACGCCGTACGAGCTCTGGCAGAAGGTGCTGGAGACCGAAGCGACGCCCATCAGCGCGCTCAACTCGCGCAGCGACCGGGTGCTCTCGCGCGTGGCGCACCGATTGATTCGCAAAGAGCCTGATGATCGTTTCCAGACCGCCGAAGAGGTGTACGAGGCCCTCATCGAATGAGGCATGACATCAAGGTTGATTTGACGACGGCTGGTAAGCGGATCGACCTCGTCGTGGGCGAGGCCCTCGGGCTCTCACGGGCGCGCGTGAAGGCGCTCTTCGAAGACGGGCTGGTGCGCATCAACCACAAGAAGGCCAAGAAGGGCCTGATGGTGGCGGCTGGCGACGCGCTGGAGATCGACGTGCCTGAAGCCCAGGCCTCGACCGCGGCGACCGCCGACGCGAACCTCGTGGTGGGAATCCTCCATGAGGACGAAGCGCTGGTGTTCGTCGACAAGCCTGCCGGCGTGCCTTCGCAGCCGCTGCAGCCGGGAGAACAAGGCACGGTCGCCAACGCGTTGATCTCGAAGTACCCCGAGATGAGCTCGGTCGGCGACGATCCGCGTGAAGCGGGGCTGTGTCACCGCCTCGACGTGGAGACCTCGGGCGTGCTGCTGGCCGCTCGCACCCGCGACGCGTGGGAGAAGCTGCGCGCGGCGTTCTCGGAAGAGCGCGCGGTCGAGAAGAAGTACCTGGCGTTGGTGAAGGGCCCGCTGGCAGATGAAGGGACCATCGACGTGCCGCTCACCCATGCGGGCGATCACGTGGTGCCCGGCATGCCCGACGGCCGGCCGGCCATCACCGAGTTCAGCGTGCGGGCGCGGCGTGGCTCGTACGCGCTGGTCGACGTGAAGTTGATCACCGGCGTGCTGCACCAGGTGCGTGCGCATCTAGCAGCGGTGGGCGCGCCGATCGTCGGTGACTCGCTGTACGGCGGTGCTGCAGAACCAGGGCTCGAGCGCTTCTTCCTGCACGCGGTCTCGCTGGGTGTGCGTCACCCGATCACGGGTGACTTCATCCGCGTCGAGAGCCCGCTCCCGGCCGACCTCGCGAAGGTGCTCGATGCGCGCCTGCCGAGCGCCGAGCCGAAGTAGTGCCTCCCGCTCCCTTCGGGGGAGGGTCGGGGTGAGGGCCGAATGACCGGAGCCATCATTCACATCGACATGGACGCCTTCTACGCGTCCGTCGAACAACGAGACGCGCCCGAGCTCCGCGGCAAGCCGGTCATCGTCGGAGGTCACCCGCAACGCGGCGTGGTGCTCGCGGCCTCCTACGAAGTGCGCCCCTTCGGAGTGCGCAGCGCGATCCCCATGGCGCGCGCCATCAAACTCGCTCCCCGCGCGATCGTGGTGCCACCCCGCTTCTCCGCCTACGTCGACGCGAGCGAAGCGGTCTTCCGGATCTTCGAGCGCTACACGCCGCTGATCGAGCCGCTCTCACTCGACGAGGCGTTCCTCGACGTGACGGGCTCGCTGGGCCTGTTCGGCACCGTCGGCCAGATCGCCAAGCGCATTCGCGAAGAGATCCGCAACGAGATCGAGCTGCCCGCTTCGGCCGGCATCGCCGAGGTGAAGTTCGTGGCGAAGATCGCCTCTGACTTCGCCAAGCCCAACGGCCAGCACGAGGTCGCGCCGGGCACTGCACGCGCCTTTCTCGCGCCGCTGCCGATTTCCCGGCTGTGGGGCGTGGGGCCGAAGACCGAAGAGGTGCTCAAGAAGCACGGGCTCCACACCATCGGTGACGTCGCCTCGCACGAGCTGGAGTGGCTCGCGGCGCGGCTGGGCTCGTCTGCGCAGCACTTCTGGGATCTCTCGCGTGGCATCGACCAGCGCGTGGTGGTGCCGGATCGGTACGCGAAATCGGTCGGCGCCCAGGACACGTTCGAAGAAGACCTGCTCGGTGAAGCGCCGCTCAAGCCGCATCTGCACTCGCAGGCGCTGCGCGTGGGAAGACGCTTGCGGAAGTGTGGCCTCAAGGCGCGCTGCGTTCAGCTGACGGTGAAGTATTCGGACTTCACGCAGATCACCCGGCGGGTGACCCTGGCGAGCGCGACGGATGATGGGCAGCAGCTGTACCGGGAAGCGCTGACCCTGCTGCAGAAGGCCGATCTGCGGCGGCGCATTCGGCTCACCGGCGTCTCCGGTCAGGAGCTGGTGGGCGGCGAGGATCAGCTCGGGTTGTTCGCCGCGGAGGAGCCTCCGAAGAAGAGCGAGAAGTTGAACCTCGCGCTCGATGCGATCGCCTCGAAGTTCGGGAACAAGGCGGTGGTGACGGCCGACCTTCGTGAAGATGATCCGGATGAGGCTCGCGATGGCTTTTATTCGGAGGACAAACGCGAGACGGCCGCTCGGGCGGAGAGAGAACGGCGTGAGCAGCAGCCCCGCTTCGAGCGCGATGAGGAGCTGCCTCCAGAAGACAGTTAGATCAGGTGCCGGGCGCTCGGTACTTGATGGTCGACGCCTTCTGCAGCGCCTTCAGCGTGTCTTCCACGCTCATCAACGGAGTCGTCTGCATCGAGGTCAGCGCGCCACCTGCGGTGATCGCCAACGCAGTGGCAGCCATGGAGACGTTGTCAGGCGCGTCCCACAGGATGACGCCATCGTGCTCGCCGAACGCGTACCAGAAGCCGTGCAGCTTCCCTCCGCTGGCTTCGATGTACTGCTTGGCGGCGGCGCTGCGATCTTCGGGGCGCTGCATGAGCTTCGCCCAGGTCGCAGGCGCGTAGCTGAAGCGGGTCAAATAGGTTGGCATCGTCAGCAGTAAGGGTGGGCGATCCGCTCGCGCTGGCCTGTGACTGGGGAGCACTCTTTTCGTCAGCCCTCTCCCCGACCCTCTCCCCCTCGGGGAGAGGGAGTTCAGGGAGCGCGTGACTTGAAGCGATTGCGCAGCGCGGCGACGACTTTGCCGTCGGCTTTCAGGGAGAAGAGCTCGACCGCGGTTCTCCCGAACGGCAGCGCGCAGGCCAACACCGCCATGGTCGCGCTGAGGCCGATGAGGGTGTTCTGCCAGCTGGCCAGGTTCCACTGTCCGCTCCACATCAGCTGCTCTGTGCTGAGGGGCCACAGGTAGGAGATCGGCCACCCCGGCCCGCTGCCCGCGAGATCGCACAGCAGGTGCAGGTGGAACGCCGCGAGCGCGAGACCGAACACGGCCCACCTGCGCTTCGCCATCACCGCCAGCCCGGCCGAGATGGCCAGCGCCGAAAAAATGCCGTGCGTGAGCACGTGGTGCCACTGACCGTAGAGCTCCTCTCCGGCCAGCAGCGTCAGCCCGTCGAGATCCGGCAGCACGCCCGCGAGCGTGACCAGAATGCGATCACGCCGATCCGCGAGCTTCTGCGCGCCGAGCCAGGAGAGCTCGGCGTGGACAATCGGGTTCACTCCGAGGTGGGAGAAGAAGCAGGCGGACCACCAGCCTCACCCCCACCGCCACGACGGCGACGACGGCGGCGGCGACGGGGACCGGGTGCATCACTGGTCGGCTGCGGAGCGGCGCCGGTCTTCCACTTCTCGAGCTGCTCCTGGTGCTCGCCCGTCGCGGCGACCCACACCTCGAAGACGGCCAACGACTCATTGAAGAGCGGGTGCCCGCGGAAACCCATCAGGCCACCACGGCGGCGGCGCAACCCGGCGAGCGTGCGCTGCGCCATCAGGATCATCCGGCAACGTTCCGCGATGCGGCGGGGCAACCGCGCCTTCTGCACCAGCTCCGAGAGCAGCTGCTCGATGGCCTGCGCCACGGTGGGCGGCTTGCCGTTCTCGTCATCGGCGCCTGCCTGCTCCGGCTCGTCGAGCGAGATCGGGAGCAGGATGCTCGCCAGCAGCATCGAGTCGTCGAAGTTGGCCTTGCGGCGCACCGACGCATCCATCGCGTCGACGAAGCGCCAGTACTCAGTCTGGCCTTCGACGTCCTGGCCCGCGATGTACTCGTGCACGGGCGGCAGCAGCGAGCGCAGCGCATCGAGCGCACCGACCAGCTGAAGCGCGGGCCTCGCGTACCCACCCCGCAGCAGGCGGAAGGTCTCCTCGAGCAACCGGGGCGCGGAGCAGCGTTGAAGATCTTCCACCGCGCCTTCCATGGCGGCGTAGGTGCGCGACTCGATGTCCAGGCCGAGCTTCCCGGCGAAACGAACGGCTCGCAGGATGCGCACGGGGTCTTCGCGCATGCGCACCTCGGGGTCGCCGATGGTGCGGATCTCGCGGCGAGCCAGATCGCGCAGGCCGTTGACGTAGTCGTACACGCGACCGACCGACGGCTCGTAGAACAGGCCGTTGATGGTGAAGTCGCGGCGGCGCGCGTCTTCGACCGCGGTGCCGAAGGTGTTGTCTTCGGTAATCAGCAGGTCGGGCGCTTCCTCCACTTCGTCCTGCACGTCGGCGACCGGGGTGGAGGGCACTTCGACACCCTCCTCCACTGCGTCGAGCGCTTCGGCGTCGGCGACGGCGATGTGCTCGGTACCCTCCGAGTGCACTTCGCCTTCAGCCGCTTCAGAAGGCTGCGGCTCCTCGACGATGGTGGGCATCGCGCGGAAGGTGGAGACCTCGAGGATCTTCCCGCCCTTGAAGTACACGTGGGCGAGGCGGAAACGGCGCCCGATGAGGCGGCAGTTGCGGAAGAGGCCCTTCACCTGGTTCGGCGTCGCGCTGGTGGCGATGTCGAAGTCTTTGGGCTCGTGGCCGATCAGCAGGTCGCGCACGCAGCCGCCGACCAGGTACGCCTCATGGCCGTGCTGGCGAAGGCGGAGCAACACGCGCACCGCATCGGGATCGAGTCGCTCCGGCTCGATGTCGGGGCCTCGGTTGGCGTGGGCGGCCGCGGCTGCTTCGGCGGACTGGGGGGGGGCGTTCGTCTCCTCACGCGCGGTGTCTTGCGACGCGGAGGTGGCGGAGTTGTCGGTGGTCATCACGTTCCTGACGCAGCCCCGATCGCAAAGCCGCATGGCTGAAGAGCCGGGGCCGTCACGAGGTGCGCGTTCCCTATACCCCGAAAAGGAGGGGGAGAGGCCAGCGCTGAAAGCCCCCTCTCCCGTCGGTTCGGGAGAGGGGGCGCTAGCGTCGCTTCTTGTGAGTTCGCGGCCGGGCGTCGTCGAGCAGTGACAGGTAGTCGATGTCTCTGTGTTTGGGCGGCGGCGGCTGAGCGCCCAGGGCCACCACCCGCTTGCTGAACGCCGCGATGATGTCGGGCACCGGGCGCACCATCTGGAACACGGCGGCCGGCCCCTGCAACGCCTCGAGCAGGGCTTCGGCCACGCCCGCGATGGGCAGGCCGCGCCGCAGCAGGTCCTGAAACGAGTTCGAGAGCGTCAGCAGGTTGTAGCCCGACGTCTGCACCAACTCGATCATCACCCTGAGCACCTGGGGCGCGGTGAGGTGTTTGTCGCCCAGCAGCACCAGCGCCGCCTGGAAATAATTGAAGATCGGCACCACCCGCGCCCCGTAGTGCGCGAACGCGGCGGGCGGCGTGAGGCGATCGAGGTTGATGAAGATCCGCCGCACGGGGTCGGCCTGGGGGATCTCCTTCCACTGCTTGATCACCCGCTCGATGTCGTCGCTGTAGACCTCAGCCGCCTCGAGCACGCGGTGCACCACGGGCTCAGACACCCGGTGGGCCACCATGTCGGCGTAGAGCGAATAGATGAAGGCGTCGGCCTCGGCGTCGTCGCCGAAGAGCACCTCTTCGGCCTCCACCGGCGCACGCGCGCGGCTCTCGAGCAGCACCGGCAACTTGTAGCCGACCTGCCCGCGCATCGCCTTGAACCGACCCCGCACCAGATTGCGCAGGTTGTCCTTGAGCACCAGCTCGTCGAACTCCACGCCGTCGAGCTTGAGCTTCTCGGTGAGCACGGTGCGCATCTGGGTGGGGCTGCCCGAGACGATGCACAGCCGCGAATCACCCGAAGCGCGCAGCTCACGAATGAGCGCCGCCGCCCCGGGGATGGCCTTCTTCTCGTGGGCTTTCTGGAACGCCGTGCGCACCAGCTGACGGAAGGTGTCGAAGTCCGTCTGCAGGTACGTCTTGTCGAGATCCCAGCGGTAGATGCGCCGCACGGGAAGCTTTGGTTCGAGCTCGTTCACGCCTTCGGGAGCATGCCTTGAATCGCGTTCGCGAGGTCTTTCGATACGGCCCGGGCCGCCACCTTCCCCGCGTTGGTGATGGCCCGCGACTTCGAGCGCCCATGCGCCTTGATGAAGAGTCGATCGAACCCGAGAATCGGCGCGCCGCCGTACTGCTCCCAGTCGGTCACCTCTTTGATCCGCTCGATGCCTGACGAGAGCATCGCCAGCCCCGCCCGCCAGAGCAGCTTTTCTTTGTACGCGTAGCGGGCGAGCTCGATCACCGTCTCGCTCACGCCCTCCAGCATCTTGAGGCACACGTTGCCCACGAAGCCGTCGCACACCACGACGTCGGCGGTGCCCTTGGGAATGTCGACGCCCTCCACGTTGCCGATGAAGCGCAGGCCCGCGATGTGCTGCAGCTTCTGGTTCGCCTCCACCACGCGCGCCGGGCCCTTCTGCGCCTCGGTGCCGTTGGAGAGCAGCGCCACGGTGGGGTGCTCGTTCTTCGAGATGATGCGCGCGTACGCCGAGCCCATGATGGCGAAGGCCACCAGATCATCGGCCGACGCATCGACGGTGGCGCCCACGTCGAGGATGAGGCTGAACGGATCGTTCTTCTCGCCGCGGCCGACGGCCGTCGGGTACACGGTGGCCAGCGCCGCGCGCCGCACCCCGGGAATGAGGCTGAAGTTGCGCGCGCACGCGAGTACGCCTGCCCCGGTGTTGCCGGCCGAGACCATCGCGTCGGCTTCTCCTTCACGCACCAGCCGCGCGGCCACCATCACCGAGCAATCGGGCTTGCTCTCCAGCGCGGCGTTGGGCTTCTCGTGCATGCCCACGAAGTCGGCCGCGTGATGCACCGCCACCCGCTCGGCGTGGTGCTTCACCTGGCTCAGCGCCTGATCGATGAGCGCGCGATCGCCCACCAGGAGGGCGTGAATGTGCGGGGTGTCGAGCGTCAACTGCGCCGCGCCCCGCACGATCTCCAGCGGGCCGTGATCGCCCCCCATCACATCGAACGCGATGGTGACCGGCCGCTGGCTCACGCTGGTCACTCCTTCTGCTTGTTGGCGCCGTCGCGGTCGATGCAGCCCTTGGTCAGGGTGTACTGGTAGGTGCCCAGCTCGTCGCGCCAGTACTCACCGACGTAGGGCCAGTACAGCTGATCGTCAGACACGTCGGTGCGGTACTTGTATTTCTTGACCACCGACTGCTGGCCACCGGCCTTGAGCATCTCCTCGAGGAACTCCTTCTCCATCGACGTGGTCTCGAACTTGATACGCAGACCGTTCGCGCGGAGCGTCTTGAGCTGACCCAGCTCGAAGTCGAGCTTGGCCTTGGCCATCAGGCCGGCCTTGCCGATGAGACCCTGGCGCTGATCCTTGAGCCGCTCGATGAGCTGCTTGGAGAGATTTGAGTACTTGAAGGTGTCACCCTTCTCGCCCACGGCATCCATCTCGGTCTCCAGCTCAGCGATCGAGTCGACCGTCTTCTTGAGGTCCTTGTCGGTGAGCGCGAGGTTCAAGATGCGCTCGAGGATCTCGTCGGTGCCCTTGAGCTTCTGGCCCGCCTTGTTCTTCTTGCGAACCTCGTCGAGCACGTTGAAGTACTCGGTCGCTTCCATGTTCTTGTTCACCAGCACGTCGAGCTCGTCCTGCACGGGCCCGTAGATGCTCTCGAAGTCTTCGATGATGGTGAGCGACTCGCGGTAGCGGCAGTTCTCGAAGTAGACGACCGCCTTCAAGATGAGCGCTTCGGGGAAGTACTCGTCGCGAAAGAACGGGGAGCTCAGGGTGATGAGGTTACCCAGCGCCTGCTCGTACTGACCGATGCGGTAATGCGCCCACGAGGCCTCGAACAACGACTCGAGCCACTGCACGCCGCCGCGCTCGATCTTGTCGAAGTAGGTGATGGCGTAGCGGTTCTGCTTGGCGCCGTAGTGGGTGCGGGCCAGCTGCATGAAGGCCATCTCGCGCAGCGCCTTGAGCTGCTTGCTCTCGGCGGTGGTCGGCCCTTCGGCCTGGCGGGTGGAGCGAACCACCTCCTTCATCGCCTCCAGCGCGGTCTCCAGCTTGTTCTCGCGGAAGTAGGCGAGCCCCTCGAGGTACTTCGCGCGCGGGTAGAACACGTCGCCCCTGGGGATCATCAGGGCCAGGCGCTTCACTTCGTCGAAGGCCTTGGTCGCTTCACCGGTCTGCTCCGCGTCGTCGAGCGCCTTGCCGCGCACCAGGTTGTAGCGGGCCAGCAGGTAGCGGAACTCGTTGCGGAAGCGCTCGGGGAACTCGTAGTTCGAGTAGCGGGCGATCTCGTCGAGCACCACCGTCTCGTTGACGGTCTTGCGCGCGATGAAGAACAGCCACTCGAGCGAGCTCTTGAAGAACTTGGTGGCCGGGCCACGCGCCAGCACCTTGGAGAACATCTGGAGCGACGAGTGGTACATGCCCAGCTTGTAGAGGCTCTTACCCAGCCAGTACTCCGACTCGACCACCAGCCCCGCCATCGCGGGATCCTGGCTCATGTCGAAGAACGCCAGCGCGGCCGGCTCGAAGTTGTCGTTCTTGAACTGGGTGATCGCCGCGTCCATCTTCTGGCGATCGCCCGTCTTGCCCGACACGTCGACCGCGTCGAACGACATGGTCGCGGCGGGTTTGGTGTCTTTGGGCTTCTCTTCGGCGACGGGCGTGGGCTTGGAGAGATCGAGGCCCCCTTCAGGCAGCGGCACCTCGCCGTTGTCTTCGGGCTTCTTGTCTTCGGTCGGCCTCTTCTTGTCGCCGTTCTTCTTCTTGCCCTTGCCCTTCTTCTTGCCGCCCCCGAGATCGAGGCCTTCGAAGTTCATCTGAGCGAAAGACGGCGCGGCGAAGCAGGCCACCACCACCAGCGTGAGCAGTCGAGTCAGGCGCATGGTTCAGCCCTCCTCTTTGAAGATGGTGGGGAAGAACATCGAGAACCCGACCTCGGTCATCAGCTGGTTTCGGAAGGAGCCCTTGGTGGGATCGCGGTCGTTCTCTTCGAAATAGAGAACGTCGCGCACCTCGAGGCGGAGCGTCAGCCACTCGTTGAAGAAGAAGCGGAAACCCACGCCCACGTTGCCGCCCACAGTGAAGCGGCTGGCGGCGGGCGGGCCGTACATGAGGAAGCTGGGGCCGGCCAACACGTACATGTTGAAGTTGAGGATCTTCTCCGAGAACAACGCGAGCTTGCCGTAGAGCGGGGCCCACTGGAGATCGACGCTGGTCAGCAGCGACATGCGGCCGAAGGAGACGTTCGCCGCCCGGCCGTCGAAGGTCGACAGCTCGGCTTCGGTGGGCGTCGCACAACCGCCGCCGACCGGGTCGCAGATCTGCGCTGCGCCTGAGATGAGCGCCAGGTTGTAGCTGGCCCGGGCCGACAGCCCGACCTCTTCGGTGAAGTGGTAGGTGAACGCCGCGCCGAAGCCGACTTTTTGCCAGAAGGCGTCGCGCAACGAGAGCCCGATACCGGGGCTCACTTCGAAGCGGCCATCCATCAAGAAGAGGTGGCCGGAGACCGGGCGAACGCGATCCTTCAGCGGGCCCGAGGAGTCCTTGTCTACTTCGGAGACGTCGCCTGCTTCATCTTCAGAGGCCGCAAACACCGGCGTCGCGACCAGGCTGGCCAGCGCCAGCCACAACGAAAGCCGCTGCATCACTCGGCCTCCTTATAGGTCGACTTGAAGGGGAAGAAGATCGAGAGGCCCGCGTTGACGAGCATCAGGTTTTGCGTGACGCCCTTCGTCGTGCCCGTCGGCGTATCGATGTAGGTGGTGTTGATCAACGCGACGTTGACGGCGATGAAGTCTTTGACGACGAAGCGCAGGCCCACGCCGAGATCGAAGGCGGGGTTGACGCCACGAGGCGCGGCCGGGCTGCCGTTGGCCTGCGCAGGCGCGCCCGGGAGCGCGACCGCCGAGGTCTCGGTGTAGACCACGCCGCCGCCACCGATGAGGTAGCCGTCGAGGTGGAGGATGGAGTTGAACATCGCCACCTTGCCGTAGAGCGGGCTCCACTCGATGTCGCCCATCACGGACCAGACGGGCACCGAGAAGAAGATGCGAGAGAAGAGGTTCTGCTTGGCCGTCTTCACGTCGTCGGTGGGCGTGGTCTGCATCAACGAGAAGCGCGCCGAGATGGCCAGCGAGTCGTGCGGGTAGAAGGCCGCCCGGATCGCCCCGCCGAGCTTCGTATAATAGGCGTCGTTGACGTTGATGATGAACGAGGGCGCGAGCTCGAAGCGGCCGCGCTTGGTGTACAGCTTGCGCTGCACCGACTTCACGCGGTCGTCTTGCGTCGTGTCGCGCTCGACGGCGGGGTTGTCAGACTTCTTCGCGGCCGAAGGCGCCGCGTCGGTCGCCGTCTTCACCTGGGTCGGTGGAGGGGCAGCCACATCGGGTTCATCCTTCTTGGGCTCATCGCCCGTGAGATCGACGCCCTCGAACGAATTCTGAGCGAAGGCGCGTTCCCCAATGAAAAGGAGCGCGACGAGCGACGCCGCAGCCAGATTCCGAGTCAAATGTGCATCTCCGCGACGCTAGGTGTTTCTTCTCGGCCTCAGGACGACGCCGAGCCCCTTGCCGGTACAGCGGCGCGGACTCTACCCGTTAGGGCTGCATTGTGAAGTCTGGATCTCGGGTCGAGGCTTCCCACCCGCGCGGAATCACTCATTTCGCTGGCCTGCTCTTCGCAGACCAGATCGAACGGCGTTCCCGAACGTGCAACGGGGACGTCGTTGGGGTTGTCATGGGTTCCACCGGGTCGGCACACGGCCAAACAGGGGTCACGCATGAATCGCACTGGGATTTTCCTCGCTGTCGCCGGAGTGCTGGCCCTCATCGCACTCGTGGCTGGCGTGCCTCGTCTCTCGCGGCCCACCGTCATCACCACCCCCGATCCGCTCGTTCGTCCCACCCCGAAGACGGTCTCGAACGGCAGCCTGACGATGACCGGGCGCCTGTCACACCCCTTCGTGGGCCTGGGCCATCAAGATGTGTTCGCCACGGTCGACCTGCGGGCGGCTGAAGTTCCGGGTGCGGCGCGGTCGGCAGTGAACCTGGCCCTGGTGATCGATCGCTCCGGCTCGATGTCGGGGTTCAAGCTCAACCAGGCCAAGCAGGCGGCCCGTCAGCTCATCAGCCAGCTCTCGCCCACCGACCGGCTGGCCATCGTGCACTACGGCAGCGACGTGAAGTCGCTCGATGGAATGTTGGCCACCACCAGCAACAAAGAAAAGATGTTCGCCTACGTCGACGGCATCTGGGACGACGGCGGCACCAACATCGGCGCGGGCCTGACCACCGGCCGTGACGTGTTGCTCGCCGCGCGCAACGAGTTCAAGGTCAACCGCCTCATCCTCATCTCCGATGGCCAGCCCACCGAAGGGCTCATCGAGTTCGATGGCCTGACCGCGATCGTCAGGGACATCCGCAGCTACGGCGTGTCGGTCAGCAGCGTGGGTGTGGGCGACGACTTCAACGAGCAGCTGATGTCGGGCTTCGCCGAGGTGGGCGCGGGTGCCTATGCGTACTTGCAAGATGCCTCTCAGCTCGCCGCCATCTTCCAGAAAGATCTGAACGCGGCCGGCACGCAGGTCGCGCGCGGCGTCAGCCTCACCTTCCGCGTGCCGAAGGGCGCGCAGCTTCAGCGCGTGTTGGGGTACTCGCAGGTCACCCGGCGCATGGAGGGCGACTCCGAGCTGGTGACCGTCGCCCTGCCCGACTTCGCCGCCGCCCAGCAGGAGCGCGTGGTGGCGCACTTCACCGTCGACGCGGTGACCGCGGGTGACACCATCGACGTGAGCGCGCTCGATCTTTCGTACCTCGACGTGCTGGCCGACGGCGCGGTGCACGGTGAAGCGCGGCTGTCGGCGATGACCACCGACCAGGTGAAGGTGGTGATGGACAACCGCGACAAGGACGCCATCGTCTTCGCGGCGCGTGCCCGGGCGGCCGACAACACGGCGAAAGCGGCGGAGTCGATCGAGCAGGGTGACCGCGATGGTGCGCGCAAGTGGCTGCAGGCGAACGAGGTGTTGTTCGACGAGGCGGGTTCGGTCGCCGGCGCGCCCGCGATGGAAGAAGATCGGCAGAACCAGAAGAAGCTGGAGGTCGGCATCGACCAGGCGAGCACGCAGGAAGAAGGCAAGCTTCTCCAGAAGCAGATTCGCACTCAGGCCCGTCGCGACTACGGCTTGATGGGCTCCACGTACTGAAGGGTCAGGGTCCCCAACGCCATGTCAAACACGGCCGTCATCCAGTTGCAGCATCGTGAAGCCTTCGAGCGAAACGTCACCCGGGCCCTGGCCGCCGGAGCGGGTGCGGGCGTGCTCGCTTTCGCCGCCCAGCGGCTGCAGCTGCAGGTGCCGCTGTCGTTCCTCGCGCTGGTGGCCACGTCGTTGGCCTGCGTGCGCGGCGACAAGTTCGACCGGATGCTGCTGATGGCGATGTCGGTGATTCTGCCGGCGGTGCCGTGGTTGTTCGGGTTCTCCGCGGGGTGGACGGTGGCGCTGGCGGGGGCCGCGGCCGGTGCGCTGATGGTGAAGGCGCGCCTGGCGGAGCGTGGTGAAGAAGGCAGCGTCGGGGCGGATCGCCCGGGCGCGCTGCACTACGCCGGCACGGCGCTGGCCACCGGTGGGCTGGCGGTGGCGGGTACCGAGGTGGCGAAGATTTTGTCGTCGCGGCTGCAGGATCTCGCGACGCCGTCGGTGCTGAACTTCGCGGCGAGCGGCGTGGTGATTGCCCTGTTCGCCGGCATCGGCTCGCTCGCTTCACACATCGCGCTGAAGTCGGACCCCGTCGAGGCGAAGTGTGAGGAGCTGATTCCCACCCTGTCGGATGAGTTCGCGGCGCAGATCACCCGGGCGTTGTCGTTGTATCGCCAGGCAGGAATGCAGCTGGCCGCGCTTCCCCGCGACGCCGCTCGGGAAGAGCTCGCTCGTACCCTGCAGAAGCTGACGAAGGACGCGGCCGAGCTCGCCGGTGAATGGGCAGGCGTCGAGGCCCAGGTGCAGGAGAACGCGCACGCCGATCTGCAGAAGGAGATCGAGGAGCTCAAGAAGAGCGCGAAGGCGGCGCGCGATGCGGTGGCCCGGGCGCAGCTCGAGGCGGCAGCGAGCTCGTTGACCGAAGAGCTGGGGCGGCTGGGTGAGCTGCGGCTCAAGCGCGAGCGGGTGCTCGCGCGGCTCAAGTCACAGGTGGCGTTGCTCGAGCGGGCGCGGGTGGCGTTGATTGGCATGCGTTCGACGCACGCGACGGTGCGGGCGGCAGAGATGTCGGCCGTCGCGCGGAAGTTGAACTCGCTGGCGCTGTCACAGGGTGACGAGGCGAAGCTCGCTCATGAGGTCGCGACCAGCGCCGAGCTGGGTGCGCTCGAGGCGCAGGCGGCCGAGGCGTCGTTGCAGCAGGCCGTTTCTCCGGTGAGCTCGACGGGCGAGTCGATCGTTCCCAGCGACACGGGCATCAAGAATTAGAAACCTCTCCCTGCGACGCGGGGAGAGGTCGGCGCGCAGCGCCGGGTGAGGGGCTTCGGTGCTCGAATTGTCCCCTCACCCCGACCCTCTCCCCGCTTCGCAGGGCGAGGGGGATCAAGGCTGGGGCTGGATGCTCTGAATGCCTTCGAGCTTCACCTTGAGCCCGGGCTTGAGGCCGATCTTCTCGCTCCACCCCGACGGCACCTCGAGCACGTACATCGACTCTGCATCAGGCGCGCGACCGGTGAGGGTCTTCGGCTCTGCCTTCGCCACGATTCCCACGATGGTGAGATCAGAACGAATGAAGATCATGTCGAGAGGGATGAGGGTGTTCTTCATCCAGAACGACAACCACGAGTCCTTCTGGAAGATGAACAACATGCCCGTGCCCTCAGCGAGCTCGGTGCGCCACATCAGCCCGCGGGTGCGTTGATCGCGCGTCCACGCGACCTCCACTTCGACGGGGTGTTTGCCACCGAACGCATCGACCAGCATGACGCGCGCGCGGGGCAGCGGCGGCATCGGGTAGTCCTGCGCGGTGATGTCGGTGACGACGGGTTTCGGTTGAACGACGGGCGGCGGCGCAGCGGCCGGAGTGACCGGCTTGCTGCCCTGCGACTCGCACGCGGTCAGCGCCAGGGCGACCGCACAGCACACCGAAAACGAACGGCTCACGTCTTCATCGGCTTGTTCAGCAGCCGGCCTGCCAGATCAGCCCCGAGGCTGTCGGTCATCAAGTGCTCGACCACCGTCTCGAAGTCGGTGCGCTGCGAGTCATCGGAGTAGACGAACTTGATGCCCATGCCGGGCTCGTCGCCGTCGTTCGCGGCCCACACCACTTCGCCGATCAACTCGAAGGGCGCCGGGCGCTGCGGCACCGACAGCTTGAAGAGAAAGCGCGTGCCGATCGGCAACGGCTTCTTCGTCTTGATGAAGGTTCCGCCCTTGCTGATGTTCTTCGTGTAGTCGGCGAAAAACGAGTTCAGCTTTTTGTAGTCGACCTTCAACTCAATCGGCGCCCTGAAGTGCTCTCGATCTTCAGGTCCTGCTTTCTGATCAGCCACCATTGTCCTCGGAGTATACGTGCGCTCGATGCGCGAAGTCCTGTTTCGCGTGACCCAGCTCTTTTCCCGACGGGCCGTGGTCGCCTGGTGGGTGGCCCTCGTCACTGTGGGCATCGCGCTCACGTGGGTCCCCCTGATGGGTCAGCCGGGCTACGAGTTGTCGGCAGGGCTCACGCTGCTCCTCACGTTTGCGGGAGCGGGCCTGGCGATCACCTCGGCGCGCGCACACGCAGGCCCCCTTGCTTCCGCGGTGTTGCTGGCGCTCTCGACCGTTCCTGCCTTGTTGGTGGCCACCCTGCGCACCCGCTTCGGCACACCCTGCGACCCCTTCGCCGGTGTCGCCTTCGTCCCCCTCTTGATCCTGCCGACCGCGGGCCTGGTGTCCATCTTCGGGGCGCTCGCGGTCTACTTGACCCCACGCCGTTGGCTGGCGGCCGCCCTCTACGCCGGGCTGATCGTGCTCACCGCGGTGTCCACCGCGTGGCCGTTGATCGCCGGGCCGCAGGTGTTCGCGTTCAATCACCTGGGCGGCTACCTGCCCGGCCCGCTCTACGACGAAGAGCTCTCGGTGCCCGCTTCGTTGCTCTGGTTCCGCCTGGCGACGGTGTTGCTCGCGGTGGGCGTGGGCGCGCTGCTGCAACGGAAGCACAAACGAGGTGCGTTGCTGCTGACGCTGTTCGCGGCCATCGAGCTGGGGGGCACACCGCTCGGCTTCCGCATGACCGACGCCGCGCTCGCCGAGGCGCTGGGCGGCGTGGTGGAGACCGACGAGCTCATCCTCCACTACCCCAGCGGGCTCTCCGATCAGGACGTCTCGCGGGTGCTGGGCGACGTGCGCTTTCGCCATCATCAGATCACCGCTTTCTTCGGCGCTCCCCCACCCGGCAAGGTGAAGGTGTGGCTGTACCGCTCGGCTGAAGAGAAACAGCGACTGGTCGGCGCGGCGCACACCCAGTTCGCCAAGCCCTGGCGGCGTGAAGTGCACGTCAACGGCCTGGGCTTTCCTCACCCGGTCATCAAGCACGAGTTGGTGCACGCGATGGCGGCGCCGTGGGGCGCCCCTCCGTTCGGCGTGACGGCGAGCCTGGGAGGGCTGTCTCCGCACGTGGGCGTGATCGAAGGTTTCGCGGTCGCCGCCGACAACCCGGTCGACGATCTCTCGCTGCACGAGTGGGCCGCGGCGATGAAGAAGAAGGAGCTGCTCCCCCCGGTGGCGAGCCTGATGACCCCGCAGGGTTTCTACGGCGCCCCGCCCAGCCGCGCGTACACCACGGCCGGCAGCTTCTTGCGCTTCCTGGGCGAACAGTTCGGCAAGGAGAAGCTGCGTTCGCTCTACCGCGACGGCGACTTCGAGCGCGCCTTCGGGGAACCGCTGCCCGCGCTCGCCGCGAAGTACGAGACCTTTCTCGACGGCGTGCCGCTTTTGGCCGACGCCGTGAATCAGGCCTTCGGGCGTTTCCGCCGCGGCAGCCTGTTCGAGCGGCCGTGCGCGCGAGAGGTGGGCCGTCTGGCTGCAGAGGCCGGCGCGGCGATCGCCAGCGATCCTCAACGCGCGCGTGACCTGCTGGCCCGCTGCCGCGCGCTGCAACCCGACGAGCCCTCACACGCCCTGGCCGAAGCCCACGCGCTGCGGCGGCTCTCGCAAGAAGAAGCGAGCCGGGCGCTGCTCGACTCCGAGTTGGATCGGCTGGAAGGCGAACCGGCACCGTGGGCCGAAGCGGCGCTCACCCGGGCCGATCTCGCGCAAGAAGAAGGGGATCTCGCCACGGCGGAGACGTTGTGGAGGCGCGTGGTGGAAAGACAGATCTCCCCCACCATGGAGCGCACCTCGCAGGTGCGGATCAACGGACTGGGCGTCGAAGCGGTGCACCGTTACTTCCAACCCGGCGAAGACGACGTGAAGTTGTTCTTTCTGCGCGAAGCCAGCGAGGCCCACCCCGAGGCGTGGAGCGTTCGCTACCTCATGGGGCGCAAGCTCCAGCTGGCCGGGGAATCGGGTGCGGCGCTCCCGGTGCTCGAGAAGCTGCTCGCACAAGAGCTGCCGCCCGCCGTCGCGAAGGAGACCACGCGCCTCACCATCGAAGCGGCCTTCGCCCTCGGCCGCTGCGACACCCTGGCGAAGTACGCCGCGCCCGGCCGCTTCGGCGCCGCCTTCGACGCGCGCGCCGCCGATTGGGTTGAGCGGTGCGCCTTCGCGTGGTGAAAGCGGTCCCGGCACGTCGGCTGCACAATCCGCGGCGCGACCGGCTGTTTCGTAGGGTTGCAGGGCCGTGCAGTGACAATTTGGCAAGCCGGGTGCTCGAGACCCGGCCATTCAGTCTGATGGAGCACACGATGCGGATGGTGATTCCCCTGGCAGTTCTGGCTCTGGCCCTCACCGGCTGCTCGCCCAAGAAGATCCCGGGGACCGATCTCGACGACACCAGCGACACCCGCGCGGTCATCGAGGTGCTTCAGAAGTACCGGTTGGCGGTCGAAGCGAAGAACACGGAAGCCGTGGTGCAGCTCGCAGACGAGTCGTTCCGCGATGATGGCGGCAGCTCTGCCCCCGATGACGACCTGGATTACGGGTCGCTGCGCGGCAAGCTCCAGCAACGAATGGCGAAAGTCAGCGAGTTGAAGCTCGACGTGACCGTGCGGCGCATCGAGTTCGACGACGACACCAAGGTCGCCCGGGTGACCTACAGCTACCAGCTGTCCTTCAAAATGCCGGAGTACAGCTCCCGAACTCAGAGCGAAAACGACATCAAGCAGATGCTCCTGAAGCGCGTTGGCGACCAGGAATGGAAGATCACCTCGGGTATCTGACTGCCCGGATCGGCGAAACGCCCGCGAACACTCGTTGACACCTCCGAAACGCGGTCGATATATGGCCGCGCTTCCTGATGGTTTTGTTGTTCGCTCACTGAGGCGTCCCGACATGGCAACCGATACAGAGAACTCCGGCGGCTGGAAGAAGCGCGAGAGCTTCGGCTCGGCGATGGTGCAGATCATCATCGTCGGCGCGCTGCTCGCAGCGACCGTCTTCCTCGTTTACCGCCGCGGCTCGAACAAGCGGGACATCGCTGAGTTCATGCAGCAGGCCCGCGCGCTCGCCGTGAGGGGCAACGCAGCCGACATGAAGAAGGCGATCGCCAAGGCCGAAGAGGCGCTCGAGAAAGACGCGAACGCCGGCGACCCGAACGCCTTCATCGCCGCGACGTACACCGACCTGTGGCTCGTTCATCACGAGCCGGGCGCCGAGGCGAAGGCCAAGGAGTTCCTCGAGAAGGCCAAGAGCGCGCAGGCGCAGACCGAGGATCGCTACGGCGCCGAGGCGATGCACCTGATCGCCGCGGGCAAGGCGAAAGAGGCCGAGAACTTCGTCGAAGAACTTCGCAAGAAGGGCGGCTCTGGCGCTCGCATCTTCTTCGCGCAGGCCGAGGCGATGAAGCAGCAGGGCAACCTGAAGCTGGCCGGCGTGGGCTTCAAGTCCGCGATGGACAAGGCGTGGAAGGATCTGAACTACGCCTCGGGTTACGGCGAGCAGCTGATGGAAGAAGGCATTCCCGGCGCGCTGGACCTCTTCACCAAGGCCTCGGGGCAGAACTCCGAGAACTTCCGCGCGCGCCTGGGTCTCGCGCTCGCGCGGGTGCAGCGGAAGGATCGGGTCGGAGATGCGGCCGCCATCCTCAAGGAGCTGCAGGGCCGGAGCGACGAGCTCTCCGCCCCCCAGAAGGCGCGCCTGATGGCGATCGGCGCTGCGATCTTGAACATCGAGCTGCAACACGACCAGGCCATCACCACCGCCGACCAGGCGCTGGCGCTCAACCCGGACGACGCGTGGGCCCTGCTGGCGAAGGCCAACGCGCTGGCGCTGAAGAAGGATCCGGGCGCTCCCGCGGCCTACGACGCGACCGTGAAGAAGGCGCCCTACGCGCCCACCTTCTACTTCGAAGGCGCTGCCAACCTGCAGAAGGCCGGTCAGCCTGACGCGGCGATGGCGCTGCTCTCGAAGTACGAGGAGTTCTTCCGCAACGTGAAGAACCAGACCATCGACGGCAAGGAAGAGGTCTACCTCGACCGCGACGATCGGTACTGGCTGGCCCGTGGTGAGCTGCTGCGCTCCGCCGGTAAGCCCGACGACGCGATGGCTGCGTTCGACAAGGCGATCGCCGCGAAGAGCCTCAACCTGAGCCGCGCGTACTATTCGAAGGCCGCCCTGCTCATCGAGAAGAAGGAGTTCGACAAGGCAGGCGAGCTGCTCGTCGACATCACGCCTCCGGATGGGTCGGGTCGTATCGCCGAGGCGTACATGGCGATGGGCGAGATCCTCTTCCAGAAGAAGGAATACGGCCCGGGCTGCCAGAACTACGCGTTCGCGCTGACCCGCATGAAGGCCGCGCAGGAGCCCCGCGAGAAGCTGAACGAGCTGCTCACCGACGTGGAGAAGCGCCTCAAGGCGGCCAACCAGCGCGAAGTCGCGAAGGTCTGGGTCGACGAGGCGAAGCCGCTGATTCAGTGAGTGTTCACCTCTCCCTGCTGGTGGTCGAAGTGGGCCCCTCACCCCAACCCTCTCCCCGCTCTCGCGAGGAGAGGGAGCGCTACCTCGACCAGGTGGCGGCGATGATGTGCCAGCCGTCGCCGGTCTTCAGCACGTCAGCTTCGATGGTGTAGCGGCTCGCTTCGGGCCCGGCGCCATCTCGCCCGAACAAGAAGGTGCCCTTGAAGCGGCCCTCGGTGGGCGACTTCACCGTCACCTCCAACAGCGGGTTGAGCACGACGATCTGCTTTGCCTTGAAGAACTGCCCCAGTACCAGCTGCCTGACCTCCTGCTTCGAGAGGCCACCTCCGCGAAAGCTGTCGGAGAGCGCTTCGGTCACGCCGGCTGAATCACGCTTCTCGGCCTGCCCCACCACCCGCGCCACCAGCGCGCGGATCTCGTCTTCTGGAGAGACCTTCTCCTTCGGCCAGAGCGCGTAGACGCCCACGGCGACCAGAATGGCGAGCAGCGGGCCGGCGAGCTGCCGCCCGTTCACGTCGATTCCACCACGAGCTCGTCGGCGTCGAGGATCTCCAGCGGGCGCATGGCCTCGCCGATCATCTTGAGCCGGCGATCGCCCAGGCCGTCGAGGTACTCGCGGATCTTCGGGTGCTGCTTGATGAGCGCCTCGAAGGCGGCGCGCCCGAGAATGGCGACGGCCGTCTTGCGGCTGGCGGCCACCGTGGCCGTGGCGCGCAGGCCCTTGATCAGCGCGATCTCACCGGCGATGTCGCCTTCACGCAGAATCGAGAGGCTGACCAACCCGCCCTCCCCGTCTTCTTTCTGCACCACCAATTCACCGGCCAGCACCAACACCAGGCCCGTGACTGGAGCGCCTTCGCTGATCGCCTTCTCGCCCGCCGCCAGCGCCTTGAAGTCGAAGCGGGTGAGCAGCTCGGGCCGATCGGCCTCGGGGATGATCGCGAACAGCGGTGAAGTGGCGATCAGGTTTCGCGCCATGCGCTGCTGCGCGAAGGTGGCCAGCACCGCGGGCACCGAAGGATAGGTGCGGGCGATCTGGTTGAGATCCTCGCGCTGAATCTCGAGCAGATCACACGCGCTGACCGCGGTGATGGTCGAGGTGGGCGCGGCGCCCGTGAGCATGGAGATCTCACCGAAGATCGAACCACCACCGAGGAACGCGAGGGTCTTCGCTTCGCCCTCCACCTGGCGGCTCACTTCGGCTTTGCCGGCCACCAGCACGAAGATGCGATCGGTGGTCTGGCCCTCGGTGCAGATGACCTCGCCCTCTTTCAGCTCGCGGTAGTCGAGCAGCTCGACCAGGTCGACGAAGGCATCGCGCTCGAGATCGGCGAAGAGCGGCAGCGGCGGGCGCGCTTCGGGATCGCTGGTCGCGCTGGAGTCGACGGCGCCCAGCACGCTGATCGCCTGGTCCGAGAGCTCCGACCCCTGCAGCGTCATCAGGTCGAGCTCGGTCTTGCCGTCGTACATGCTCTCCGGAGGCAACGGAGGCGGCCCACCGGCGCGGCCACCGATCACCCTCGCCGCACGCGCGTGAATGCGGGTGAGCGTCTCGCGAATGCGCCTCTCGCGCGGCGCCATGGGGAGCGCCTGCAGGCACGCCGCGATGGCCGACAAGAGGTAGTCGCGCTTGAGCAGGCCCTCGGCGCACGCGTGCAGCACGGCCACCGCGCGTTCAGCCTCGCCCATCTTCTGGTAGCAGCGGGCCGCGAGCATGCGGGCGCGGTGATCGGAAGGCTGCCGGCGTACGGCTTCGGCGAACACGCCCAGGGCTCGCTCCCACTTCTGGTCTTCGACGAAATCCAACCCCAGGTCTCGAAGCGATTGACTCATGGTGGGTGACCTTCAGTGGAACGTCAGGGCGCCATGGCGGCGAGCTGGTTCTTGGCCTTCTCGTGCACGGTGGAGCCGGCGTCGGTCACCTGCACCACGATCTTGAACTTGCGGATGGCGTCGCGCGGGTCGCGGTCTTTGATCATGTACGCCGACTGGAAGAGATCGTCGGCCTTGCCTTGCACGTCATCGAGCCCGGCGCGCGCCTTGGCGTCGTTGGGATCGAACTTCGAGGCGTCTTTGAACATCTGCCACGCGGTGACCAGATCGTCGCGCAGCAGCGCTTCTTTGCCGGCCACGATGGCGGCGGCGCCGATCTTGTCCTCCAGCTCCTGGCCGTACTTGTTCGCGCGCAGGTTCATCTGACCGTAGAGCCCGTAGGCGACGCGCAGCGGCTTGGCGGCCTGGGCCAGCGAGCCCTGGCGGAACTTCTTCATGCCCTCGTCGTAGTTGCGGCCGAAGTTGGGAAGGAGCCCCTGGAGCTTCTTGGCGCGCTGGTAGATCTCCTTGTCGTTGGCGAAGGAGTCCATCACCCGGGCGCACTCGCTGGCCGCGCGATCCCACTCGCCGCCGCCGAACTTGCGCTCCACCACCACCATCGCCTCGTTCATGTCCTGCTCGCGGCGCGCCTTGGCAGCGGCAGCGGCGTTGCGGGCGGCCGCGGCTGAATCTTTGGCGTCGAGCAGCTTCTGCTCCTCCAGTTGGCGCTCGAAGGCGGCGATGGCCTCGGCGGGCGGGCCCTGTTTTTCCACGGGCAGGCCTCGCACCAGATCCTTCGCGGCCTCGACTTCACCCGCCGCGATGAACTCGTCGATCTTCTCGAGCTTGTAGGCGATCTCTGCGTCGTCGAGCGCCGCGCTCACCTTGAGCTTGGCCTCTTCGCTCTTCACGCTGCCCTTGCCGGTCTTCTCGAGGGCCTTCTTCGCGTCTTCGAAACGTTTCTCTTCGATGGCCTTCTTCGCCGCCTCGAGGCCGTTCATGAAGGTCAGCTCTTCTTTGGCCTGCGCTGCGAGCCGGGTCTTGTCGATGCCCGGCTGAAGCTTCTCGGCTTCGTTGACCAGGCTCACGACCCGCTCGTAGTCGCCATCACGGGCGGCGTTGCGCGCGTCCTGCATCTTCGAGTCGGCGATCGCCTTGGCGGGATCGACCGGCGCGGGCGGCGGCGGCCGCAGCGCGATGCCGCCGATGAGAATCAGCAGCACCACCGCCACCAACGCCACGATGCCGTAGCGCATGGGGGGCGGGAGCGCCTTGAACTTGGCGGCGAAACCACCATCCCCACCGGCCGAACGCGAGGTGCGCACGGGGCGAACGCGGCCACCGGGCTTCTTCTCGGGTTTGGCCAGCTCTTCGCCTTCCGCCGCTTCACCCTCGGCCGCGGCCTCTTCGCCCTCGGCGGCGGAGACCGCCTTCTTCTCGCCCGAGGCCTTCTTCTCGGCAGCAGCGGCTTTCTTCTCTTCTTCCTTCTTCTCGTTCTCTTCGCGGGCCTTCTTGAAGGCAGCCAGCTCGTCGACGAAGCGGATCCGGGTCTTGCCGATGGCGATCTCGTCGCCGTGTTCGAGCATCTTCTCGGCGACCTTGACGCCGTTGACCTTGGTGCCGTTGCCGGACCCGCAGTCTTTCATCAGCACGCCGTCGTCGCCGTAGATGAGCTCGACGTGGCGGCGCGAGACGGATTGATCGGTCAGGAGCAGGTCGACGCCGGGCGTTCGCCCGATGACCATGCGCACGCCTTTGAACTTCTTCTTCTTGCCCGCATCGGGGCCCGCGATGATCTCCAGCTTGAGCGGTGGGCCGGCGCGGGTGGCGTTCTCGTCGTCGGCGCCTTCTTCCTCGTCACTGCCGCCGCCAGCCGGGGTCTCCGTCTCGAGCGCCGGGAGGGCCTTGGTGCGCGAGCCCAACTCCGGGTCGAGGGCCTCGAGGCCATCACCGTCGAGGCTCATGTCGCCGGCGAGCCCCTCTTCTTCATCTTCGGCGGCCTGGTAGTTCTGGCCGGTGCGGTACGAGCCTTCGTCTTCCGAGACCGGAGGCGCCTTGGCGCGGGCCTGGGTCTTGTTGTTCTGCTCGGGGTCTTTCGCGCGGATCTTCTGCTTCGCCAGCGGGTTGGGCGCCCGGGCCTGGGTGGAGTTGTTGACCTCGGGATCCTCGACGACCGGGTTGGCCGCGCGCGCCTGCGTACGGTTCTCCCGCTCGGGATCGTTCTCGAGATCGCCATTTCCGCGCGAAACACTTTTCCGGGGAGGGGCCATGAACGTGAGGAAAACTCTAGCAGGACGAGCCGTGGCGCGTTGTTAGTGTTCGCGCCATGTCTCGCACTTCGACTGCCCCGAAGCGGGCTCCGGTACCGACTGGTTACCAGCCCTTACTCCCCGTTCAGCTGTGTGAACGCCTGCTCTCCGCGGGCATGGAACGGGGCGCCGACTTCGCGGAGATCTACGTCGAGCGAAACGAGTTCACCGCGGTCACCCTCGAAGAAGACAAGGTGAAGAGCGCGCAGAACGGCCTCTCGCAGGGTGTGGGCATGCGGGTCATCTCGGGCGCGAAGGTCGGCTACGCGTACTCCGACGATCTCGACGAAGAGGCGCTCTTCCGCGCGGCGCGCACTGCGGCCTTCATCGCGCACGGTGGTGGCAGCGAAAAATCGTTCCCCGTGGCACGCACCCCGCTGCCCACCTTCTACCGGCTCGACAACCACCTGGCCGACATCGACGTGGCCCTGAAGCGTGACCTGGTGGTGCGCGCGAACAAGGCGGCGCGGGCCTACGACAAGCGCATCAAGCAGGTGATGTGCAGCTGGGCCGACTCGACCAAACGTGTGCTGGTGGCGAACACCGTGGGGCGGCTGGCGGAAGACATTCAGGATCTCTGCCGCATCTCCACGATGGTGGTGGCCGAGGGCAAGAAGGGCGAACGCCGCACCGGCTCGTACGGTGGTGGCGGGCGCGTCTCGTTCAAACACTTCGACACCTTCACCCCTGAGTTCGTGGCCCGTGAAGCGGCCCGCCAGGCGATCGCCGGGCTGGGCGCAGCCGACGCCGAAGCGGGCCAGCAGACGGTGGTGCTCGCGCCGGGTTGGAGCGGCATTCTGCTCCACGAAGCGGTCGGGCACGGGCTGGAGGCCGACTTCATCCGCAAAGGCACTTCACTGTTCGCCGGCAAGCTCGGCCAGAAGGTCGCCAGCGATCTGGTGACGGTGATCGACGACGGCACCATGGCCAACGCGCGCGGCTCGCTCAACGTCGACGACGAGGGCAACGCGGCCCAGTTCAAGGTGCTCATCGAGCGCGGCGAGCTGAAGGGCTACATGTACGATTCGCTCAACGCGAAGTTGATGGGCCAGCAGACGACGGGCAGCGGGCGGCGCGAGTCGTTCAAGCACCTGCCGATGCCGCGCATGACCAACACCTACCTCGCGCCCGGCGAAGACACGCCCGAAGACATCCTCCTTTCGGTCGACAAGGGCGTCTACTGCGCGAACTTCGGCGGCGGCCAGGTGGACATCACCAACGGCAACTTCGTGTTCGAGGTCAGCGAGGCCTACGAGATCAAGAAGGGCAAGCTGGGGCGGCCGCTCAAGGGCGTGACGTTGATCGGCGTGGGGCCCGAGGCGCTCAAGAACGTGAGCAAGGTCGGCAACGATCCCAGACCTGACCCGGGCATGGGCACCTGCGGCAAGGACGGTCAGAGCGTGCCGGTCGGCGTGGGTCTGCCGACGTTGCGCATCGACAACATGACGGTGGGCGGAACCAAGGTGGGTGCACGATGAGCGGCTACGAAGCGCTGGCAAAGAAGATCATGCAGCGAGCGCTCAAGCGTGGCGCCAACCAGGCCGAAGCGTTCTTGCAGGTGGGCCGCTCGGCCGACGTTCGGGTGCGCGACGGAGAGATCGAAGATCTCACCCAGGCCACCAGCAAGGGCGTGGGCATTCGGGTGTTCGTAAAAAACCGCCTCGGCTTCGTGTGGACGAGCGACTTCGACCAGACCGGGCTCGACACGTTGATCGACCGCGCCATCGCGCTGGCCGAGATGTCGGCGCCCAACCCGCTCAACGGTCTTCCTGACAAGGATGCGCTCCGCAAATACCCCGACGTGGGGGAGCTGTTCGACGAGAAGGTCGCGAACCTGCCGCCCGACTGGAAGATCAAGGCGGCGATCGAGATGGAGAAGGTGATCAAGGCCTTCGACCCCCGCATCACCGCGATGGATTCGGTGGGCGCGGGCGAGTCGGTCAGCGAGGTGTACCTCGCCACGAGCGCCGGCATGAGCGGCAGCTACCAGGGCACCAGCGTGTATCTCTACGCGTCGCCGGTCGCGTCCGAGAACGGCAGCCTGCAGACCTCGTATTGGTACGACGCGAAGCGGTTCTTCGAAGATCTCGCCAGCCCCGAGAGCGTGGCGAAGAAGGCGGCAGAGCGCGCGGTGCGGCTGCTCGGCGCGAAGAAGGTGAAGTCGCAGAAGTGCGCCATCGTGCTCGACCCGACGATGGCGGCGGGCTTCATCTCGAGCATCGCGGGCGCGGCGAACGGCGACGCGGTGTTCAAGAAGTCGTCGTTCCTCGCTGAGAAGCTGGGAAAGAAGATCGCCCCGGCGCACGTGACCATCACCGACGACGGTTTGCGCAAGCGGGGCCTGGCCACCTCGCCCTTCGACGGCGAAGGCGTGCCGACGCGCCGAACCAGCCTGGTGGAGGGCGGCGTACTCAAGGCGTTCCTGTACGACGCCTTCACGGCCAGGAAGGCGAAGACCAAGACGACCGGCAACGCGTCACGCGGGTACCGCTCGCTCCCGTCGATCGGCGCGAACAACCTGGTGCTCGAGCCCGGCACGAAGACGCCGGAGCAGATCATCAAGGAGATCCCCAACGGGTTCTACGTCACCGCCATGCTCGGCCACGGCGCGAACACCGTCACCGGCGAGTACTCGCGCGGCGCGAACGGGTTGTGGATCGAGAACGGTGAGCTCACCCGCCCGGTGCAGGAAGTCACCGTGGCCGGCAACCTGAACGACATGCTGATGCAGCTCGACGCCATCGGAAACGATCTCACCTTCCACGGCTCGACCGGCGCATCGACCATCCGCTTCAAAGAGCTGACCGTCTCGGGGGAGTGACCACACATGGCCGCGAAGAAGATCGTCAAGAAGCCGAAGGCTGCGCGCAGGAAGAAGGTCGAAGCGAAGAGCAAGGGCCTGGGCGCGAAGGAGATGTCGGCATCTCTCGACGGCCTCGAGCTGGCCAGGCTGATCGAGAGTGACGGCGGCACCATCGTCGGCAGCTACAAGGAGCCGCTCGGCGGCAAACACGTGGTGATCGCAGCGTTGCCGATCGACAAGGTCGAGCCCACGCCCTACCAGCGCGATCGGAGCGAGGCGCACGTGAAGAAGCTCGCCAACGCGATGGAGCGCGTGGGCCGGTTCCTCGACCCCATCATCGCGGTGAGAAAAGACGGCCAGTACTGGACTCCGAACGGCAACCACCGCCTGGGCGCGGCCAAACTGCTCGGCCTCAAGTCGATCGTGGCCCTGGTGATCCCCGAAGAAGACGTGGCCTTTCAGATCCTCGCGCTCAACACCGAGAAGGCGCACAACCTGAAGGAGCGTTCGCTCGAGGTGATCCGCATGTTGCGCGGGCTGGTCGGCGCGAAAGCGGGCAACGAGAGCGACTACATCGGCTTCTTCGAAGAGCCGCACTTCATCACCTTCGGCGCGGCGTACGAGAAGCGGCCCCGGTTCTCCGCGGGTGCGTACACCTCGGTGGTCAAACGCCTCGAGGGCTTCCTCGACGAGCCGGTCGACGAAGCGTTGGCCTCGCGTGAAGCGCGCGCCGACCATTTGCTGAAGTGGGATGACGAAGTGGTGCGCGTGGTCGAGGCGCTCAAGGCCAGGGGCCTGCAGTCGCCCTACTTGAAGAACTACGTGGTCGCCCGCGTGAACTTCCTCCGGTTCAAGAAGGACGGCGAGTTCGAGTTCGACGAGACGATCCAGAAGATGATCGACGCGACCAGGAAGATCGATCCCTCCAAGGTGAACAAGGACGATCTCGCGAAGATGGGCGGCGCTCCGGCGGCCGAAGCGGAGGAATAGCCGAGTCCGTGTGGTAGCGTGGGCGGCCGTTGGCCGCTCGCTGAGGACTCTCCATGTCGTGTCGCCTTTCGATCCTCGTCCTCGCGCTTTTGGGAGCGGGCTGCGGCACCAAGACGCCTGCGCCCGGCCCGCTGGGACCTGAGACCTGTAACAACAAGGCGGACGACAACGGAGACGGCAAGGTCGATTGCCTCGACCCGAAGTGTTTCGGCGACGCCGCGTGCCGGGGCATGGCTGAACGCTGCGACAACGATATCGACGACAACAACGACACGCTCGCTGACTGCGCCGATCCGCTCTGCGCCGGGCAGTCGTGCGGCTTCGACTGCACCTGCCTCGGCGGCCTCGAGGTCACGGGAGGCAGCGGCGGCGGGAGTGGCGGGTCCAGCGGTGGCGGCAGCGGTGGGTCAGGTGGCGGGGTCTCCACCGGCGGCGGCTCGGGTGGCGGCGCGGTGACCGGCGGTGGCTCGGGTGGTGGTGGTGGTGCGACGGGCGGCGGCTCGGGTGGCGGCGTTTCCACCGGCGGCGGCTCAGGTGGCGGCGTTGCGACGGGCGGCGGCTCGGGTGGCGGC
>JAUYRZ010000113.1 GCA_030695565.1 Archangium sp. | reverse complement strand
CACGGCGACGGGCGGCGGCACGGCGACGGGCGGCGGTATGGCGACGGGCGGCGGCAGCACGGCGACCGGCGGCGGCAGCACGGCCACCGGCGGCGGCTCGGGTACGGCTGATGCGGGTACCGGCGGCGGCGCGGGCAATGGCACCGGGTGCGGGTGCAATGCGCTCGAGGGCTCGGCGCTGATCAGCTTGCTTGGCGTGGTGCTGCTGCGCCGTCGCCGCAGCTGAGTTCACCTGTCTCCCTCTCCCTGCGACGCGGGGAGAGGGTCGGGGTGAGGGGCCTTTCGAGCACCGCAGCGGGCCCCTCACCCGGTCCTGCGGACCGACCTCTCCCCGCTTCGCAGGGAGAGGTTTTTCATCACCAGAGGACGGACTGATCCTCTGCGACGCCGGGCGCGTCTTTCACCACGTAGACCCGATCGCCGACCTTCACCTCGCCCGACCACAACCCCACCGGCTGCTTGAAGCTGCTCTTCACCAGCTTCAAATCGCGAAGGTCGGTGTGCGCCGCCCACGGCTTGAAGTGCAGGTCGATCGCCCCATCTTCCGTGCGCACGTGCCACGGATCGAGGATCGCGGTGGGGTTCCACGTGAAGCGCGCGCGCCCCAGCGGAATGAGCTCGGTGCCCAGCCACAACGCGTTCTCATTCACGTCGTCGCGTGACTCGTTGAAGCCCTCCACCAGGTTGATGCCGATGGGCGTGCCGTCATCGAGCCGGCCGCACACGAACGCCCATCGCCAGGCCGTCTCACGCGCCAGATAGCCGTGGGTGTAGTCGAGCCCGCCCACGCCGCCATCGAGTGAGTAGCGGCGGCCGTCGGCTTCCAGCGAGCCGAACGAGAGCAGGCCCGCCCACTTCTGCGTCACGTTCACCACGCCCTTGTCGACCGGCGCGATCACCGTGAGCGGAGGCGCAGCGCCCGCGGCCAGCAGATCCCACGAGAGCTCGAGCTTCGGCTTCATGAACGGCACGTTGACGCCCAGGCGCACGTGACCGTGAAAACGCTCGTCGCCGAAGGTACGCCACGCCTTGAGCTTCGCGTCAGGCCGGCGGAAGGAGACCTCCATGCCCGCGCCGGGATGATCGTTGACCTGCACCAACGGCGGCGGCAGCCCCAGCACGCCCACGTCGGCGAGCACCCGCCCCGAGGAGAAGTCGAGCGCGAGCGCGAAGGCGTTGCTGGTGTAACCGAGGTCGACCACCGCCCAGAGCGCGGCGATCTCACGGGTGGCGATGAAGCCGTAGAGCCACTTCTTGTGCATGCGCAGCCGGTCGAGCCGGTTGGGCTGGTAGCTGCCCCTGAGCCGCGAGAGGTCGACCACATCGAGGGCGCCCTGAAACGTTCCAAAACGGGGGGCGCCGCCTGCGTCTTCGACTGACGGTGGGGCCGGAGGCAGCTTCTTGGGGCTCATGCCGCAAAGATAGACCCGGCTCATTCTCATTGCGCGGGTGACGCAGACCTGAGGTCATCAGCTTCGTGAACCAGAAGCTCCGCGCCTTCCTGTTGTTACCGCCGAGCCTCGCCTTGGTGGGGGCCTTGATCGCGGCCCCTCACCTCGTGCACGCGCTCGATGGGCCCGCGGTCGAAGCCACCGTGGCGCAGATCGCCGAAGGCCGACTGCCCTCGAGAAACGTCACCGTCACCGCGAAGGTGATGGCCGATCGCGGCCTGCGTTACACGCTGACGAAGAAGAACTCGCAGACCAGCCCCAAAGTTTCCTTCTTCATGCCCATGGTCGATCCCGGCAACGAAGAGGCGCCGACCCAGCTCGTCGCCCAGACGTTTCACAACGAGGTCTTCGACGCCGCGGAGCACCCCGATGAGCCGCTCCAGTTCGAGGGCACCGTGCGCGACGTGTTGTGGGAGGGGCTGGACTCCGAGGTGAAGGAGGCGCTCGAGAGCATTCACCCGCTCGATCCCCACGTGAGGTTGCTCGAGCTGCGCGGCGTAGGCACCGCCAGTGACCGTTTGTGGGGTGCCGGCGCGCCGTTGGCCGGGTTTCTCCTCGGGTTGATGCTGGCATCGGGCGTGAAGCCGACCGCGAAGAAGTCAGAGGCGCCTCGCGCGTGAGCTTGAGCAGACGCCTTTCCCGCGCGTGGCTGCGGCACCCGGTGATCGCCTTCTTGCGGCACCGCAGGCTGGTGACCTTCTATTCGCAGCTGCACGCGCTCATCCGCGCGGGCATTCCGTTGCCCACCGCCTTCACGCAGCTCGGTGAGTTCGCACCCGACGCGGCGATGGCCCGGGGGCTGGCGGCCGTCGCGCGCGACGTGCGGGGGGGCGACACCCTGGGCCAGGCGATGCGCAAACACAGCGCGTTGTTCGACGACGCCAACGTCGAGCTGATCGCCTTCGCCGAAGAAGCGGGGCGATTGGAGACCGTCTGCGCGGGCGTGGTGAGCCACCTGGAGAAGGTGCAGGCGCAACGCTGGCAGGCGATCCTCGGGGCGCTCTGGCCGATGTACCTCGGGGGCGCGTTCATCTTCGTGGGCCCGCTGCTGGGCGTGGCGCAGCAGGTGACGAGCGCCAACGCACCGATCGGCACGCTCTATCTGAGCGGACTCATCAGCAGCCTGAGCACCACGCTGCTGTTGCTCTCGGCGGTGCTGGGCGCTCCGTTTCTCATTGCGGCCGTGAACCAAGAGACCGCGTGGGATCGGCTCAAGCGGCGCATCCCATTCGTCAGCGCGCCCCTGCGGCAGCTGGCCGCTTCGCGCCTGGTGTTGGGCCTGGGCCTCGCCAACGCCTCGGGCATGGAGGCGATGCGCGCCATCACCCTGGCCCTCAAGGCCACCTCGAGCCCCTCTCTGTTGGCCGAGCTGCCCCGGGTGGAGGCGAAGCTGCGGAGCGGCTCGACGTTGACCGACGCGGTGCGCGAGTTGGGCCTGCTCGATCGCACCTCGTTGGGCACGCTCTCCATCGCCGAGACCACCGGCACGCTCGATGAAGCGCTGGAGCGCCTGAGCCGCGAGATGCAGGAGTCCTCGTTGCGAGCCACCCGCATCCTCATCCTCATCGTGACGGCGCTGGTGGCGGGGTTGTTGTTGCTGAAGATGGTGATGGGGATGGTGGGGGTGATTCTGGGCCCCATCAAGAAGCTCTACGACGCCGCGGGCAGCGGCAATTTCGACGGCTGAGTCACTCCGTAGGCCCGAGCGGCACCCCGGTTCGCTCGGCCGGCCGGCGCGTGAGGTGTGGGCGGAACTCTGGCCCATCATCGGCCCGCAGATCGACCAGGTGATGGAAGGCCACGGTCCCACCTGGAACGTCAATCACCTCGTGCCCATCACCCGCCACGGCCGGACAGCGCTGGCCAATGCGGTGCAGACCTGCCGCCCGCTGGTCGAGCTGTGGGAACACCAGCCCCTGCTCGGCGGGGACGCCACCAGCCCGGTCGAAGTCCCCCTGGAAGCCGAGGCGGTCACCGCGCATGAAGGTGCTGGTCGCCGACGACAACGAAGACGCGTCGGGGAGTCTGTCGATGGCGTTGACCTTCTCCGGGCACGAGACCCGGGTGGCCAACGACGGGGAGCAGGCGTTCGCGCTGGCGCAGGAGTTCAGGCCCGACGTGATGCTGCTCGACATCTCCATGCCGCTGCTCGACGGTCACGCGCTGGCCCGGCGGATCCGCGCGCAGCCCTGGGGCCGCGGGGTGCTGCTCATCGCGGTCAGCGGTTGGGGCCAGGCCGAAGACGCGCGCAGGTCACGCGAGGCGGGGTTCGATCATCATCTGGTCAAGCCGCTGGAGTTCGAGAAGGTGAACAAGCTCCTCGCGCAGCGGCCTTCATGAAGCGTGCTGTTTGATGGGTTCCGTTCGTGCTCGCCTGCGCGGGCTCTCGGCACGCGGCGAGGATCCGAAGCTCGATCCGGTGGATTTTTCCAGCGTGTGACAACCCTGTTGCTTCGCATAGCAACAGGGTTGCTACGGCCGGGAGAGTCGGGCCGGGCCCCAGGCTCTTGCGCATCCTCGCCGCGAAGAGCGAGGCCTGCTCGGGACACGCGCATCAGCAAACAGTGAATACCCGCGCTCTTCAGGGCCCAGCGACGCAATACCCCGAACCGACGTCGCAGCGCGTTCCCTGCCAGCAGGTGAAGCCCGCCGTGTTGCAGCGCGGAATGCAGATACCCGAGCCGGTCGTCTGCACGTTGACTTCGCACACGTACCCCGCACGGCAGGAGGACTGACCGATGCGCGGCTGCGGGCAACTCTGGAAGCAGATGGGGTTGCTGCCGGTGCCGCCACCACCGCCCCCCACGTCGAGACACGACGAGCCTGAAGGACACGAGGTGGTGCCGCAGTTGGCCGAGCACGCGCCGCCGGGCCAGCCGGTGGGCTGACCGAACACAGTCTCAGCGATGCAGAAGCCGTTGGTGGGCGGGCGGCACTGGGTGTCGCTCGTGCACGCGTTGCCCACCTGCGAGGTGCCGGCGTCGGGCGAGGTGCACGCGCCGGAAGAACAGGTCAGCCCGTTGAAGCACGAGGCGCACTGATTGCCGCGCAGACCGCAGGCGAAGTTGCTCTGCGATTGGAGCGGCACACAGAAGTTGTTGCTGCAGCAGCCCGAGCAGGTCGCCGCGGAGCAGGCGACGGAGCCGCCACCACCACCGGTGGGAATGCCGCCACCGAAACCACCGCCAATGCCGCCGCCCACCGGAGGGCCACCATCGAACGCGCCGCCGCCACCCGTGCCGCCGCCGACGGGGCCGTTCACGCAGGTGAAGTTGCGGCAGGTCTGGCCGTTGCTGCAGCTCGCGCAAGTGACGCCGCCCTGGCCGCAGAAGGTGTCGTTGTTGGAGCTCGTGCGCGGAATGCAGAAGCCGCTGAAGAAGCAGCCGTCGCAGGTTTGGCCGCCGCCGCCCGCGCCACCGCCGATGGGAGAGCCGCCACCCGCTCCACCGCCGAAGCCGCCGCCCACTCCACCGCCGAAGCCGCCACCTGAACCGCCGCCTGATCCACCGCCGAAGCCGCCACCCACTCCACCACCGAAGCCGCCGCCGACCGGTGCGCCACCGCCGCCGATGGGCGCTCCGCCGCCACCACCCGCGCCGCCACCCATCGGAGGAAGCGGGCTGATCCAACACGCGTTGACGTTGCCGATGCCGTAGCAGGCGTACCCCTGGCTCCGGCACGAATCGGTCGCGCTGCAGTTGTCCCAGCAGATGCTGTCGGATTCGCCGTAGGGCGCGACCACGCTCACGCAGGTCGAGCCGACCGGACACTGGCTGGCCGTGCTCGCGCAGCGCAGCGTGCAGTAGCCGTCGGCGTAGGTGGCGTTGCCGCTGCTGGTGCGCTGCTTACAGAAGGCCGCTCCACCGAGTGACTGCTGGCACTCCCCGTCGGAAGCGCAGGCATCGCCGACACGTTTTCTCGCGGGCGGCGACATGCACAGGCCGCCGTTGCAGACCTGCCCGAAGCCACAGTCGACGCAGGCAGAGCCATTGATGCCGCAGTTGAGCGAGCTGGTGTTGGCCCGAGGCACGCACGTCCCCGCGGCCGTCCGGCAGCCGTCGCAGAACATGCCACCGCCTCCCGCTCCACCGCCAAAGCCGCCGCCCGTCCCGCCACCACCGAAGCCGCCCGTACCGCCGCCACCGAAGCCGCCGCCCGTACCGCCACCACCGAAGCCGCCGCCGGTCCCTCCACCCGTGCCACCACCGGAAAATCCACCCGTGCCACCGCCCGAAAAGCTGCCCCCACCAGAGCCACCGTCGAAGTTTTCATCGACCGGGGAAAAGCAGGAAGCCAGGGCAAAGCAGGCCACGGCGAGGGGCAAGGAGCGGATCATTCGATCAGCATGGTCGGGGGTTCGAGCCCACGTCCAGTGCATGACCGCAGAGTCGTACTTTCTTGAACCCGTGCCGTGCTCAGGCTGTGGTGCGCCCCCATGAACCCCTCAGGCCAGCCCTTTCCTTCGCAGTTCGGTGGTGCCCCTCCTCCGCCCGGTGCTGGAGGGGGCGCACGCGAGGCGCTGAACGTGCCCGGCATCCTCTTCATGGTGTTCGGCGGGCTCAGCGTGCTCTACGGCATCTACGGGCTGGTGGCCGGCGGCGCCAACCAGGCGCAGATGAACCAGATTTTGAGCGATCCCAACCTGCCTCCCGCCGCGAAGGACGCCCTCCGCGCGTTGGCCGGGCCGGGCGCCAAGGTGTTCGGCCTGCTGGGCATGGCGCTGTCGGGCGTGCTGGTTTTCGCCGGCATGCAGATGCGCAACCTGAAGAGCTACGGCGTGGCGATCGCCGCGTGTGTGATCGGCATGCTCCCGTGCACGGGCTGCTGCTGCATCACCCTCCCGCTCGGCATCTGGACGCTCACCATCCTGATGCGCCCGGAGATCAAGTCGTCCTTCACCTGAGCTTGATCAGCCGCGCTGCTTGAGGGCAGCGATGGCCAACCCCAGGCCGTTCAACTCCGAGTCGAAGCGGATCAACTGTCGATCCGCTTCGTTCAGGGTGAGCCCGGCGCGCGAGGCGGCCAGCTCGAATTCTTGATCGAGCTTCCACTTGAAGCGCTGCTCCAAAGTGCCCTGCTCGTCACCACTCTTCGCGCCCTCTTCCGCCATGCGCGTGGAGAGCTCGAGCCAGTGGATCAACTGATCAGCGATCGGCGGCACGTCTTCGAACTGACCAAAGTGCGTCAGCGCCACGGCGCGCGGTTTCAAGTCGACCACGCGCTTCACGCTGGCGATCGCCGCCGGCCCATCGAAGTCGGTGGGCGAGGTGCTGGGGTAGGCGAAACGTCGAGCGCGCTGGAGCGCCGGGTACACCAGGCCGAAGGTGTCGCCGGTGAACACCACGTTCTCCAGCTCATCGTGCACCACGAAGTGATGGTTCGCGTGCCCGCGGGTGTGCAGGAAATGAAAGTTCGCGGTGCCCAGGCTGACGCGTTCGCCGTCTTCCAATGAGCGCACCCGCGCGGGGTCGATCGCCTCGATGGTGCCGTAGAGCGCCTCGAACGCCTCTTCGCCGTAGACCTGCTTCGCGCTGGCGACCAACCGGGTGGGATCGATCAGGTGCCGCGCGGCCCGGGGGTGCGCGAGCAACGTGGCGTTGGGGCAGGCCTGCATCAGCGCCGATGCACCACCCGCATGATCCAGGTGCACGTGCGTGACGATGACGTACTTCACCGCCTCGGGGTACAGCCCCGCCTGGTCGAGCGCGGTGAGCAACCGGGGCAGCGCGTGGGTGGTGTTGGCTTCGATGAAGGCGACCTCGCCGCCTTCTTCGCGCAGGTACGCGGCGGCCAACTGAGGCTGCACGTACTCCGTATCGATGGTGATCGAAGCGCCCACCGTCACTCCTCGGCGTGCTTCTTCTTGTCCTTCTTCTTCTCTTTCTTCTTCTTCTTGTCGGCCTTGTGCACGTGGTCGTGCTCGAGCTCGGGGAACTCGTTGTGCGCGTGCATCACGCCGACGTCGCGGAGCATCTTGCGCACTTCCATCCCGTGCATCTCTTCCTGGGCGATCTGCGTGCGCGCGTACTCCTCGAGATAGACGCTGCGGTCTTCCACCTCGTCGAGCAGCTGCTTGTAGATGTCGAGCGCGACCTTCTCGTGAGAGAGGCTCTCTTCGAGGATGTCCTTCACCGAGTGTTTGTAGCTCTCGGGGATGTCGGCGATGGTCAACGTGGGGTGGCCGCCGAGCCCGACGAGGATCTCACCCGCGGTCGAGGCGTGCAGCAACGACTCGGTGGCCTGCGCCTTCATGAACTGCACGATCGGGATGCGGTTCGGGCCGGCGATCATCAGCGAGTAGTGGGTGTAACGAACGACGCCCGCGAGCTCGAACTCCATGATGCGGTTGAGCAGGCGCTGGGTCGCTTCGGTGTCGAGCTCTTTCATGGTGCGCTTTGTACCGACGCGCTCAGCGGCCGTCACTCACTTCCCTTTCTCGGCCAACTGCTTCTTCTCGCGATCAGTCGCGACCCGAATGCCCAAAAGGTCGGCGCGCAGCATGCGGCCTGCGCCCCAATCTTCATTGCCGCCACCAAACGCGAGCGTCTCACCCGCCGCCTTCTCGGAGACCTTGGCGACTTTCTTAATCTTCTTGTCGACCTCCACCTTGCCCAGGCCGAAGGCCACCCGGGCGGAGAGGCCGAAGCGGTTCTTGTCGTTGAACTCCTTGGCCTCGGTGAGCGACTTGATGAACAGCTCGAAGTGAACGGGCTGGGCCATCCACACGTTCTGCGAGAAATCAGCGTCGGCCTTCGCCGCAGAGTTGCCGGGATCGCCGGCCTTCGCCTCGGACCAGGTGAGCGCGATGCGCCCGAGCGGATCGGTGCAGTCGATGGTGCCGTTGACGTCGATGTTGAACTTGCCGTTGGGCGCGTCGTAGGGCGAGAGCACCACCTGCGCGGGGGCACGCAGCTTCACGATGTACTTCTTCGCCCGGGCCGCTTCGGCGAGCTCCTTGCGCCTGGCGGCGTTGGCCTTCTTCTCTTCGGGCGAACCCCCGGGCGCCTCGCCGGGGAAGAGCGCCCAGAACCCTTCGGGGCAGGGACCATCGGGGAGGATGACGGTGGTCTGGCTGTCGTCGTACGGCGGGTCGAGCTTCACCACCTCGGTGGGCAAGGCCTCGAGCTTGTCGCCCTTCTCCTTCTTCGCCTTCGCGTCGGCCTCCTGCTTCTTCTTGAGCGCCGCGAGCTGATCCGAAGCGCGCGAACCGCCGCCGTTCGAGCACGCGAGGGTGGTCACCAGCAGGGACGAAAGGAGGAGGACACGCATGGGGGCGGACTGTGCCGCACCTCGTGGCGTTCCTCCACCCTGCAACTCCGCTTTGATTCGCGCGGCACCTGGCTCACTGTGCGCCGATGTCCATGAGCACACGTGGTCTCTTCCTGGTGGTGGTCGGTCTGGTGGTGGGCCTGGAGAGCGCTTGCAGTGCTGCGCCCAAATGTTCAGCCTCGAACTGCGCGAACGGGTGTTGTGACTCGGCGGGCAGCTGCCAGCCGGGGAGCTCCGACAGCCAATGCGGCGCGTTCGGCGCGACGTGCTCGCCCTGCAACCTCGGGCTGACCTGCCGTTTCGGAACCTGTTCGACCCTCTCCACCGGCACGGGTGGAGGCAGTGGCGGCGGTTCGATGGGCGGCGGTGGTGGTGGTGGCTCTATCGGCGGCGGCGGCGGTTCGACCGGCGGTGGCATGGGAGGCGGATCAGGCGGCGGCGCAGGCACCTGCAGCCCGCAAACCTGTAACGGGTGCTGCGATTCACGGGGCACGTGCGTGAGGCCGCCCAACAACGCGAACAACACCACCTGCGGCTCCGCGGGCAACGGCTGCCTCGACTGCGCCGCGAGCGCCTCGACCTGCAACCCGAGCACCTTCAGCTGCGGCAGCACGAACACGGGCGGCGGCGCCGGTGGTGGTGGCGGCGTCACGTGCGATGGCTGTGCGTTGCCCAGCGGCACCTGCGTTCCGCTGAGCCGAACGAGCGTCATCAACTGCGGGGCCCAGGGAGTTCGTTGCGCCGCGTGCGGTTCGGGTCAGCTGTGCACCAACGGCCTGTGCACCACGCCCACGGCCACCGCGCGCGTGGGCTCGGCGTGTACGAACGACGGCGAGTGCATCAGCGGCCTGGGTTCATCCGCGATCTGCAAGCTGACGACGACCAGCGGCAACGCGAGCTACACCGGCGGGTATTGCACGCTGAGGTGTCCGGCCTCGGCCTGCCCCGCGGGCTCGAACTGCGTGGCCGCGCAAACCCCCTATGGAGAAGGTGAAGCGTTGTGTTGGGACAGCTGCGGCGCCGGAGACACCTGCAGGTCGGCCGGTTACGCCTGCTATTCCCTGGGCACGGCGAGCGCCTGCTGGATCAGCCCGCTCCCGATTGTCGACGCCGGCGTTCCCGCGGACAAGGTCGGCAATGCCTGTACGAGCACGAACGACTGCATCAACCCGCCCACCAGCAGAGGCGCCTGCCTCAGCTCGGAGTTCATGATGACCTGGCCCGGCGGCTACTGCTCGAGGCTCGACTGCCTCAGCAACGTCGAATGTGCCGTCGACGGCGGCGCGATCTGCATCGGGTTCACCGCCAACGAGACCGCGTGTGTCCGCAAGTGCGCTGACTCGAGCGCAGGCCAGTCCAATTGCCGGAGCGGGTACACCTGCACGCCGTACATCAACAGGCTGCCCGACGGTGGCATGCAATCGAGCACGGATGGTTTCTGCGCTCCGTGAGTGTGTTGCGACCTCGCTGAAAGACTGCGCCCGCTGCGGATCGAAGTGACGCGGAGGCTGGCTCTGGTGTTTGCTGCCGCCGCTCATGGGCCGGCTCTCGTTGGTGGTGTTTTTGTTCTTGTCTTGCGCCACCACGGGCTCGGCGAATTCGAAAGATGCTCCTGCCGGTGAGGCGGCGCAGGCCTCTGCCGCAGGCGGGGATGATCTCGCCAGCGCCTTCGAGCCCGAAGCGGAGAAGACCAGGCCGGTGCTGGTGAGGCCGGTGGTCGCAGCGCCCGTCGATAGCACGCTGGGTTTCAAGGCGGCGATCTCGGAAGGTCAGGCCTCGCTCAAGTCGAAGCAGGTCGAGGCCGCCCGGGAAGCGGCCTCGCGCGCGGTCAAAGAAGCCGAGACGCTCGACGGAGAAGCGCGGCACCAGGCAGGCCAGCTCGCCTTCAAGGTGGAGCTTGCAGGGGGTGATGTGGCTGCGGCCCGTGACGCGGCGACGGCGTGGCGGCTTTCGTGCGGGCCGGAGAAAGCAGACTCGTGCCGCAGTGCTGCGCTGACCGGGTTGATGACGGTGAGCAAGCTGAAGGGGGCCGACAAGAAGCTGCTCCAACACGTGCACGAGCTGCAGGACGCCGAGGTGTGCGCGGCGAAGGCCGCAAAGCCCAACCCGTGTGAGGCGACCGCGGTGCGGCTGGGATCGCGCGAGAAGGATCTCTACCTCGTGCAGAAGGTGCAGCTGGGGCAGGCGCTGCGGGAAGACGCCGAAGGGAGGCAGATCGCGCTACTGGAGAAGGCGGAAGGCCAGTGCGAGCTGGTGCAGTGTGCCGGTCTGCGTCGCAAGGCGCTGGGCAAACTCATCGCGCATGCGCGGGCGAAGAATGACGTCGACGGTGCGGTGAAGCTGGCGATGCGAGAGGTGGCGGTGATCTCCGCGGGGTTGCCGGAAGAGGGCCGCGCGTGGGCTCGTACGGCGATGCTCGATCAGACCTGCGTCTCCTACGACACCGCGCACGGAGCGGGGAGCTGCCGCGCCTTCGAGCGCAAGGTGCTCGGCCGGTGGACCTTTCATGACTACAGCCGAGACCAGGCAGGCCAGGGCCTCTCGGCGGATCAGGTGCGCACAGTGAACGAACACTTCGCGCCGTTGCTGCAGGAGTGCCTGGCGGATCAGGCCAAACGCATGACCCCGCCGGATGCGCAGCGGTTCGAGGTGCGCTGGGTGGTGTTCAACGACGGGCGCGTGGGTGAGGCGCACCTGCGAAGGGATCTCGACGAGACACAGCTGGCGAAGTGCTTGCGGGCGCAGTTCAACGGCTGGCGGTATCCGCGTTACGAGGGCGAGTATCAGAACGTCGAGCAGAGCTTCACGGTGACCGCGGTCGAGCGCCGAACCCGTTGAGCTCGCTCTACGAAGTGTAGAAGCCCATCGAGAACCGCGAAGTCATCCACACGAGCATGACGCCGCTCAAAGCAAGCCAGAGCGCGGTCCGCCGAGGCCGGCGCTCCAACACCAGCGCCGCCTGAAGAAAAAACGGAAACACGGCGATCACGTACCGGCCCAGGCCAATGAAGTCCCTGCTGCTGATCAACGGCAGACCCACGGCCACCGCCGTGTACACCGCGTAGCCCCAGCCCAGGCTCTTCCGCATGGGCCACGCCGAAGCCAACGCCGCGAAGGCGAGCAGCGCGTGGAAGAGCGGAAACACCAGGTCGATGCGCTTCATCTTCTCCAGCGCGCCGTACTTGAAGACGGCCGCGGGCCCCGACAGCTGCTGCCACCCTGCCTGGGTGGTGACGAAGCCGATGGGATCACCAAATCGCCACCAGAGAAACGCCATGAAGGCGATCAACCCGGCCGCCGAAAACACCGGCAGCAGATCCTTCACCGTCCATGGATGCCCCGCCGCCCGCCGCAGCTCGAGGTGCCGCACCAACAACCCCAGCACCACTGCAGGCGCGATCGGCCGCGTCGCCGTGGCGAGTGCACCGAAGAAGGTCGCCCACCCCACCTTGCCGCGCTCGAGCTGCAGGAACGCCATCGTCACGCAGAGTAGAAACAGCGCGTCCGAGTACACCGCGCCGACGATGTAGAAAGCGAACGGCCACAACACGAGCAGCCACGTGGCGAGGCTGGCGGACTCGGGCTTGAGCTGCCTGGCCCACTGCGAGAACACCATCACCGCGGCGCCGCCGAAGAGGAACGTGAGCAGGATGCCCGCGAGGAACACGTTCATGCCGGTGAGCATCACGACGCGCATGGCCAGCGGGTAGAGCGGGAAGTAGGCCGCCGCGCTCTGCTCCGTCGCGGAGTAGTTGTACTCGCGCAGGGCGATCTGCTCGTACCAGCCGGCGTCCCAGCGGACCCACATGTCGAGGAAAGGCCAGGTGAAGTGTTCGATCTGCCGGCCCGAGCCGGGCACGCCGAGCAGGGTGATGGTCACGCTGCCGACGACCGCACACGCAGCGGCGACGGCCAGAAAGCGCCACAGCGCCTGCGAGGGACGGATACTCACCGCGCCCGTATACCGCTCAAGTGTCGAAAGTGGCCTTGAAGAAGGTGGGGGCGGCGGTCTTCGCGTTGCTCGTTGCGAGCGGGCCTCTCAGCCATGGGCGAGGACCTTCATGTGACTGACAGCCCCGTTGTTACGCGGGGAGCAACTCGCTTGTCAGACTTCGGAGAGGCGCACCGAGCGGAGACCCGGGGCGACTTTTCTGGCCATGACAACCCTGTTGCTTCGCGAAGCAACAGGGTTGTCACAGCCGAGAGAGTCGACCCGCCCCGACCTGGCCCAGCCACGCATCTTTGTGCGAGCCGAGAGCCCGACCGAGCCGAGCAATGCGCGAAGCCAATGACGACCGCGCTTCCCTGAGCTGGTTCGCACGGCACCTCTGACTTCGGCGGAGCTCCTCGAGGCGGAAGCGGAGCTTGAAGGAAACGCCCTGCCTCGAGGGCAAGAGCTCCGTGAACACCAGCTCCGTCCCAGCGAAGAGAACTCGGCGCCGCTCGCAGCGAGCTCGAAGAGCACGCCTGAGCCAGGCAGCTCGACCCGGAACGTTCCGTCGCGAGCGCGCTCAACCACCCAAGCCCAGCCTCTCGAACACCAGACGATGTCGTTCAGGCGTCGCATGAACTCAGCGACCTCGTCGAAGTCTCCGGCGGTGCCTTCGAGCCCCCGGTGCTCGTCGAAAGCAGAGAGGGTCACCGTCGACGGCCTCGCGAGTTCGAGCGCCTCGCGGTTGTGAGCGCTCTGAGCAGGCGCGATTCACCTTTGCAGGAAGAAGGGAGGCCCAGCCCCACCAGCGCCCATGTCCTCATCGCTTTCGCGTAGCACGTGAGCGCCTACACTCACCGCCATGACGCTCGAGTTCATCACGCACCTCGACTTGTCCGCTGCCAGCGGGCTCGTTCACCGCGACGGGTTTCTCTACTCAGTCGCGGACGACGGCCTCGAGTTGCTGCGCACGGGTCTCAGCGGAGGCAGCGCCGCGCGACTGCCCTTGAGTGACTCGTCTTCGCGCGCCCACATCGCGAAGAGCAAAAAGCCCGACTTCGAGGCGCTGATCAGCGTGGGTCGTGAACTGGTCGCGATCGGTTCTGGTTCGACCGCGGCGAGGTGTCTGGCGATCTCGCTCGACCCCGAGACCCTCGCTCGGCGGACCATCGAGCTCCGCCCGCTCTACAGCGCACTTAAAGGCCACATTCATGAGCTCAACATCGAAGGCGCGGTGGTCACTGACGAGGCGGTGTTCCTCGCCCAACGGGGCAACGGCGCTCGCAAGGAGAACGCGCTCGTTCGTCTCGATCGCGGCGTCTTCGAACGCGAGTTGGCGGCGGGCGTGCTCACCTCAGCCTGTCTGCACGGCGTGACTCCTGTCGCGCTCGATTCGTTCGAGGGTGTTTCGCTTTCGCTCACCGACCTGTGCAGTGGGCCCGGTTCGCAGATCATTTTCACCGCCGCTGCCGAGGCGACCGAGAATCCCTACGACGATGGTGTGGTCGCGGGGTCGATCGTTGGGGTGATCGATCGACTGGGCCTGGCGACGCGCCGGGTGATGGCTCCCGGCGTGAAGCTCGAGGGCGTTTGTTGGTTTGGCAAGGAGTTGCGGCTGGTGGCAGACCCCGACGATCCCAATGCGCGGGCACCTCTCTTCCGGGCTGCCTGGCCTGACTGAACGGCCCTCACGCTGACCTTCTCCCGAAGGGAGAGGAGACTTCAGATGTGGTACGAGCGTCACCGATGCGGTGGTTCCTGTTCAGTGCCTTGTTCTTCCTCGGGTGCGGCCGGGTGTGCTCGCGCTCCGAGACCCTCAACGGCCTCGACGGCGGCGCCTCGAGTTGCGTGCAGAGCACCGACTGCCCGCGCCCCTCCAGCGTGCTGGTCTGCGGGATGGACGAGGATCAGCTGCGCGACTGCATCGCGTGCATCGAGAACCGCTGCGTGCGCTACCGCCCCGAGGCCTGCCCGTGACCTGGGCTCGTCCGCTGCCCCTCGTCGCGCTGCTCGCGCTGAGTGCCTGCCGCAAGGACGACGCCCCCGCGCATCTCGAGCGTGCCCGCACCGCCCAGTTCGAGCAGAAGCCCGACGTCGCCATCGCGCAATACAAGCTGGCCCTCGACCTGCTCGAACGTGACAGCTCGCCGCAGAGCAATCTCTACCGGGCCCGCGCGCTGCGAGGCGCTGCCGATCTCTACGCCTTCCAGCTCAACGACCCCCGCCGCGCGATCGAGGTGTACCGCGAGCTGATCACCGTCTGTCCGGAAGCACCCGAGACGCTCGAAGGCCGGCTCCACCTGGCGGGTCTGCTCTGGCACCACTTCCGCGATCTGCGCGGGGCGATCGCCGAATACACCTCGGCCCTCGCCCGCAATCCGCCGCAGTCGGCCGAGCTCTCCTTCACCGTGGCCAAGCTCTACTTCGAGCTGCAGGACTACGAACAATGCGAGCTCGAAGCCGGCAAGGTCTCGCAGAAGTTCGAGACCAGCGTCTTCGTCGACGACGCGCTGTACCTGCGTGGCCAGGCGCTGGCGATGATGGAGGGCCGCAAGCCCGAGGCCGCCCGCGTCTTTCTCGACTTGATGGATCGGTTCCCCGACTCGGAGCTGCGCGCGCACGCGCTGGTCGAGCTGGGCCGGCTCAAGGCCGATGCAGGTGAACCCGAAGCGGCGATCGAGCTCTGGGTCGACGCGCTCAAGACGCACCCCACGCCGCAGGCCGTTCAGGCGCAGATCGCCCTCGTGCGCGGCCGGCTGCGTGCCACCACCCCGCGCAGAGTCGGTGATGCGACCGCCGCCTTCGATTGGGACCAGTTCCCCGTCTCCGAGCGGCGCGGTGGAGAAGAGGCGGCGCCGGTCAAAGGTCCGCTCCCCAGGACTTCGGCCGAGGCCGTGGGCGGTACGGCGGAAGAAGCTGAACTCGAGCTGAAGATGCCCGCAGAAAACGCGGCCCCCACCAAGACGCCCTGAGGTCGCCCGACGAGGGGTGTCGGCAATCACCGGTCTCCCCGAGCCCAGTCGAGGGGCACTTGCTGCGCCAGGCACAGCTGGCATCTCGACTGCGCCGACGCGAACGGTGCGAGGCGAAGCGACCGGCAAAACGACTAGGCTCCCCGGCCATGCGATGGCTCCTGCTGGCAGTGACGACGCTGGGTGGTTTCAGCTGTGCGGGCTTCAAGTCGGTCGAACGCGGCGACTGGCGCCTCGTCTACGTCGACACCGCCAAACGTGACGCCGAAGCGGCGCGCGAGGTGCTGACCCGCGACGCCTACGAAGCCGAGGTGACCGAAGGCACCCGCCGCGGGTGGGAACCCAGCCCCGGCTTCGTCTTCCCGCTGCTCCACGAGACCGAGAAGATCGGCCTGCGCGTGGGCGAGATCGTCGGCTTCCGCGTCGACGAAAACAGCCAGGCCGAGCTGCTGGTCGATGGCTCTGGCGTGGAGCTCTACTGGGGCCCGCTGGAGAAGAAGGACGGATGGAGAGGCGACAGCGACGTGACCGTGCGGGAGTCGACCTTGTACGTGAAGGGCACCCGCGCGGGCGCCGGCGTGTTGCGGTTGATCCGCGGCTCTTCCACCAAGGATGTTCCGGTGGCGGTGAAGTGAAGCGGGCGGCGTGACCGCGCGCGGCGTGATCATCACCCTCAACGGCTTCGAAACAGACGACCCGATGAAGACGCTCACCGTCACGCCGGTGCCGGAGAGCCCGTGAGCAGCTTCTCCATGGCGCGGTCGTGGAGCCTCGAGAAGACGAGCAACCCCACCGCCGCGCCGATGCCTGCGTAGAGCATGTCGCTCTGCGCGTCCCACACGTAGCCCTGGCTGCCGAGGAACGCATCGCCCCCCGCGGGGTCGAGCGCCAGCGCGGCGCCCCACTCGAACAATTCGTAGAGCGCGGCGAAGCCGAAGATGACGTTGATCAAGATGAAGGTGAGCCAGCCACCACGCTCCAGCTTCGTCCTGCGCAAGAGCACCTCGCGGAGGATGATCACCGGGAAGAAGCCGAACGCGAAGTGGCCGATCTTGTCGTAGTTGTTGCGCGACCAGCCGAAGGTGAGCTTCGCCCACTCGCCCAGCGGCGCCTTCGCGTAGGTGTAGAAGCCGCCGTACACGAGGATGCAGATGTGCACGAAGACCATCACGTAGATGATCGGCGTCATCGGAAAGCGCCGGTACGTCAGCGCGAGGGCCACCATGCCCACCAGGCCGGGCCCGACTTCGAGCAGCCAGTTGAGCTTGCCTTCGGGGCTGGTGAACAGCGTCGCGGCAAAGAGGAGCAGCATCACTGCGCCGAGCGCCAGGGGCAGGGTCGCGCCTTCGCGGGTACCTCGTGGGGACATGGCCGTGTTGTACCTCGCCCTGCGCAGCGGGGAGAGGGAGCTCAATCAAACGTGAGCGGGAGCCCGAGCTCGGCACCCAGCCGCTCTCGATCAAGCGCGGGCAGACCCTTCGTCACCCGAATGGGAACCGTGCGTGTACGAACACCTTCTTTCGTGCAGGTCACGCCGAGCACCTGACCTTCACCCTCTTCACCCGAAAGAAAGGGTCCGAGCGAGAGCGCCAACACGCGTCCATCGAGGTGCTCGAGAGGAAGCGAAGGTCCGAAGCCACGGCCCACCACCACGTGCGCACCCTGCTGCAGCAATGCACGCGCAGCCTCCGCAGTGCCACCCGACGCGAGTACGATCACGCAGTCGCCAGCGAGTGAAGGCACCGGCTGCGAGAGATCGACCGCGGCATAGAGCACGTCGAGTCCGTTCTGCATGCGTCTGACCTGCTGACCGGGCGCGAGGCCGAACAGGGTCGCTTGCGGACCCATGAAGAAGCGGTCCTCCTGGCCTCGGATGTTCCGCAGTCCTTCGTACTTCGGAGCACCCGAGTCGTGGTCGGGATGCCAGGTCCACCCCTCGTGCAGCGTGAGGCCCGTCGAGGCCGCGACGTCGCCGGTGATCGCCACGCTCACGCTGGGCCTCGGCACCGGAGTGCCCGCGGTGAAGGTGAAGTACTGGTGGCTGGTGGAATCGGTGATCAACACGCTGCGCCGGCGTTGCGAGTTGGTGTGCAGCAGCCGCGTGGCCTTCGCAGCACCCCGAAGTTGAGCGAAGCGCATCGCCACGAAGAGCGACTCGGGTGAATCGACCTCGCGCAGGAAGAGCGCATCGAGGTCGAAGCCGCTCACGGTGGAGAAGCTCGACTCGTCGTGGAACGTGGCCCAGGGCGCGGGTTGGTAATGCGAGAAGTCGACGCTCGCGACGACCAGCGCATCGGGCGGCAGCAGCTGATCGAGCCGCCGTGCGAGGGCCTCGAGCTCGGCGCGCGGCACCGCCCATTGCAACATCACCGGCACGAAGCGGGCCTCGGGAAGCAGCCGGCGAATGAACGGCGCGTGAACGTGGAGCGCGTGTTCACCCACGAACGCCGCATCACGCCGGGGACTCCGCAGCGCGCGCGCGAGCCCAGCGTCGGTACGCAACGGCCCGTACACCGTGTCGTACGTCACGCCCTGCCCCACGGTGACGCCTGCACCGTGCGCGTGGTGATCAGGGCCGATCACCACCACCACGGAAGGCTTCTGCTTCGCCAGCTCAGACCAGAAGCCAGCGAGCTCGGAAGCGTCGATGAGGTGATGGGGTGCGACCACCGCGACGGGGCGGGCGGGAAGCTCGATTCGTTCGGCGTGGGTGAAGATGCCGTCCCACATCGGGCGATCGCCTGGATAGGTGCCCTGCACGGTGGTGACACAGCCCGCGAGGAGCACGACCAACCCACTGGCCGCTCTCATTCGCGGTACAGCAACCCGCCCCACTCGACGGCCGTAAACCCGCTGCGTTTGGCTGGCACCAGCACCTGGGGCGCGAGCTTCACGGGCGCATCCAACGCCCGGAAGTCGATCAACACCCGAATCACGCTGTCCGGCGCCGGCTTGATCTCCAACGGTGCGGCGCGGTCGATTTCCTGACGCGGAATGAAACGCACCGCCGCCCACGGCTTGATGGTCATGCGCGGCAGCCAGAACTCCATGAAGTCGGCCGTCTCGCGTTCATTGAGCCCGAGCTTCTTCAGGGAGCTCTCCAGGAACGCCTTCACCTCGGCACGCGCGACGACGAAACCTTCGGTCAACGGCGCGGGCTTCTCTTTGAGGCCGCTCTCCCAGAACAGGTACGGGTACGCGTGCCCATCGCGCGTCACCAGGCTGCCCTTCGGAGTCGCCGTGACGTTCCACCCCGCGCCGTACGCGGGATCCGACCTGGTGAGCCCTCCTTCAGGGCTGACCTTCACGCTGACTTGCCGGGTGGTGAGCGGGTACAGATAGATGACGGGCTTGGCCATCTCGCCCTCGTATTCGTGGAACGAGACGCGCACCTCCGCCAGGGCGACGCCGCCATCTTTGAACGTCGCCTGAAACCGAAACCGGTTGGAGCCCAACGACATGTTCCGCAGCGCCTTCGACGCGCGGTAGCTGAACTTCAAATCACCCGCGGTGAAGGTCTTGAGTTTGCCTTTGGTCTGCACCTCACCGGCCGCGTTGAGCGAGGTGACCTCGATGCGATCACAATCGGCCGCGACCTCGCCTTTGAAGTCGGTGACCGGATCGTAGAGACCCGCCTCATCATCAGGCGAGGTGATCTTGATGAACTTGCCCGGTGACGCCGTGGTGCCCGGCAACGCGGTGGGATCGATCTTCACCCGCTCGAACACCTGCCGCGGCTCACCCGGTGATTCACAGACCACCCTGGTGTGCTCGGGGTCGATGGTGAGGGTCCACACGGTGGGGCTCTTGTCGAACTTCACCTTGATGATCCGCGCGGAGTCTTCGTGCTCGACGATCTTCAGCGGCCGCAACGAGCTGCGCTTCAAGCTGGCGTACGAGACGTTGGGACCGCCGGCGATGAAGAGGGTCTCCTTCGAAGCGGGGTCCCGGTAGGTCTCGTCTTCAGCGTGCGCTGCGGTGGCCACGAGAGCGAGCGTCAGGACGAACCGGGTCATGGGGGCGTAGTCTAGCCACAACATGCGCACGGGAATTCTCATCTTGTCGCTCTGCTCCACGGTGGCCGCCGCGCAGCAGGATCCCGACCCGTGGTTCGCACCTGACAAGGCGCTGCACTTCTCGTTCAGCGCGGGCATCGCGGGCCTGGGCTACGGAGGCGCGGCCCTCTTCACCGAAGATCGCGCCGTGCGGCTCGCCGTGGGTGGTGGGCTCGCGTTGACGGCGGGCATCGCGAAGGAGCTGCTCGACCTCGCCGGCCTGGGTCAGCCCTCGTGGAAGGATCTGGTGTGGGATCTCGCTGGCACGGCAACGGGACTGCTCGTGTCGTGGCTGGTGGATCTCCTCGTCACTTCGCTGAGCTCGCCCTGTGTGGGGGCGAGGTTGCCGTGCCCCGGCGGGTGAGAGAGGCCATTGAACACACCCCTTGCGCTTCTCCAGCCTGCCCCGCATCGTCCGTGACTTCAGGTTCACGGGCGGGAGAGCACACATGCGGCGATGGGTTGGACTGGCGGCGGTTGCACTGCTCGTGGGAGTCGGACTGCTGTGGTGGCTCTGGCCCTCCGAGCTCTCCACTCCGGAAGAGCGACGAGAAAGCGCGACCTCGGCCAACGAAGGCGCGCTCCCGGAGTCGATCAAGCCGTCTTCGTGGAACGCGCCCATTCAACAGCGAGGCGCACGCTCGCTCAGCGGCGTGGTGCTGCGAGACGGTCAGCCGGTCGGCGGCGCAGTGGTCACGGCAGTGGCTGCTCACGGCGACGACGTGCTCTCCGACCTGCCCTGCAAGTGCGACAACCACTGCGGTCAGATGTTGCTCGCCTGTGGTTGCGCCGAGGCCTCCGGTCAGCTCGTCGAACTCGTCGCCTTGCGCACCGGTGAGAGTGCTCCGCTCGCGCGCGCCACCACCAACAGCGAGGGCGTCTTCACCCTCACCGGTCTCGAAGACACCACGCTGACGCTCTTCGCAGACGCACCCGGGGGCGTGGGCTGGTTGGGCAACGTGGCCTCCGATGCACAAGACACCAAGCTCACCCTCACCGGGGGCCGGGTGATTTCGGGCAAGGTGCTCACCACCGACGAGAAGCCGGCGAAGGGCGCCATCGTGACCGCCATCTTCGCGGCGCACAGCCGCTTCTTCGACGCCGTCGCTGATGACAAGGGCGAGTTCCGCCTCGGCCCTCTCCCGATCGGTAAATACGCCGTGGTGGCGATGCAGGGTGGGCTGCTGCCCGATCACCAACAGGTCGACGCGGACGAGACCGAGCCGGTGACGCTCGAGCTGAGCGTTCCGCGTGCGCTCTCGGGCGTCGTGCTGGCCAATGGCGCACCGGTCTCTGCTGCCACGGTGAAGCTCGAAGGCATGCACCGCAAGCGCACCGTCACCACCGATGCGAAGGGTGAGTTCCACCTCGAGCGGCTGCGGCCCGGCGAATACGAGCTCACCGCCGAAGGTTCGAGTGGCGTGGGCGCCACCAGCGCGTTGATCAGCAAACACGAAGATCGCGGCGGCGTGACGATCGTCCTCGGACAGGGAGAACCCGTCGAGGGCCGGGTCGTCACCGACAACAACGCGCCGGTCGAAGGGGCCCGCGTTTCGCTCCGTTTCGGCAAGAACTGGCGGCACGTCGACTCCGATGCGCGCGGAGCGTTTCGTTTCGCCGGTGTGGGACCCGAAGAGCAAGACCTGCACGCGAGCAAGGCGGGAATGCTCGAGGTGAGTACGACGACCCGCGGGGGCCAATCAGGGATCGAGCTGCGTCTGGCCGCGCACGCGGTTCTGTATGGCCAGGTGCGAACCAGCGCAGGCGAGGTGGTACCGAAGTACTCCATTCGCGCCACCGCCCTCGATGGTGGAGCGCTGCGGCAGCACAACGTGAAACAGAACTCGGTCGACGGAGGTTTTGCGATCGGGGTCTGGCCCGGCCTCTACACCCTTCGGGTCGACGCGCCGCCGTTCGCACCCGGAAAGCTCGAAGCCGCAGCGCCAGGAGGAGGCCTCGTCATCGTGGTGAGCCCGGGCGGGAAGATCAGCGGCGTGGTGTTCGACGACGAAGATCGGCCTGCGGTGGGCGCACGCATCTCGGCAGCGCTCGAGATGGACGATGAAGATGAGCTCCCCGATGGCCGATCGAGTGCGGAGACCGGTTCCGACGGGCGGTTCGAGCTCACCGGACTGGAAGGCGGCACCTGGCACGTCGATGCGGCGATGCTCGATGAGTACATGCCGCTCTGGCACGCGAGCGCCAAGGTCACCCTCGCCGCGGCCGGCAACGCAGAGATCGTCTTGAGGCCGAAGCCCGGCGTCCCGTTCGCGGGCGTGGTGGTCTCGGCAGACGGTGAGCCGGTCGAAGGCGTCAAGGTACTCGGCTGGCAGAAGTCGCTCGACGGAGGGTACGAACCCGGCGGCACGGCCCGAGCGGTGACCGGCCCACAAGGCCACTTTCGCCTGCGTTCTCTGCACGCCGGCCCGGTGCAGCTCAGCGCCTCACACAAGACCCTTCTCCTCGAGGGGCAGCTGAAGGCCTCCGCCCCCGACGAGAACGTGGTGCTCAAGTTGAGCGCGGGCACCACCGTCTCGGGCCGGTTGGTGAGCACCGACGGAAAACCCATCACGGCCTTCGAACTCCTGAACAAGCCGGTCGAGGCGCCCGATGGAAAGTTCAAGGTGCCCGTCGACGCGCGCATCACGAAGGTCGCCTTCGATGCACCCGGGTACGCGCAACTGATGCGGAAGGTGAATCTCACGGCGGGAGACAACCCGCTCGGTGAGGTGGTGATGCAGCGCGGCCGCGCGGTCAGTGGTGTGGTGCGCGACGCACGAACCAGGGCGCCCATAACGGGTGCGCTGGTCGACGTGGGTGTCGAGCCCGCCGAAGAATTTTTGCTTGCCGAAAAGTACGGCGCGACGAAGACCGACGCGCAGGGAAGGTACGTGTTGCCGGCGGTCGACTCGTCGTCGAGCTACATCTTCGCCACTGCGCCCCGCTACGTCTCGGGCTCGCAGCCGCTGGTCGGCAACTCATCTGACTTCGAGCTTCACCCCGCCATCAGCCTCACCGTGAAGGTGGTCGACGCGACCAACACCCCGGTGCAGCGCGCCTGGGTCGTTGCGCGAAATACCCGGATCGTTCCGCTGAGGCCCACGAGCACCGCGGGCACCTTCGAGTCCAAAGACATGTCACCCGGAGTGTGGACCGTGGTGGCGCAGACGGGCGACGCGCGCACGTTTCGCCCCACCCAGGTCACCCTGACCGAAGCCCCGGCCGAGCTGGTGCTGCGCGAAGCGACCGATGGGGTGACCGTGGAGGTCAAGCTCACCGAGGCATCCGTCGACATGGTGCTGGTACCGGGCACCCTTCAGTCGATCGCCAATCTCGAGCAGCTGATGACCGGTGGTGGGGCGCTCCTGATGGACCACGGCGTCGCCCGCCACGTGTTGCCCGGCCCGTGGACCGTGGTCTTCTTCCGCGTCGGGCAGTCGATGGAAGCCGCCATGCAACCGATCGAGGTGAAGGCCAGCGGCAACCCGGTGTGGACACTCTCGCCCCAGTGGCAGCAGGTCGATCCAGCTGACCTGCAGCCCTGATTCGAGAGGCCCTCTCGCCCGAAGGGAGAGTCATTTCAGTCAGCGGCCGCGGCCACCACCACGGCGGTGACGGTGATGACGGCGCTCGTAGTGCGGCACCACGATCACGCGGGTGCTGCGGTACTCGCGCAGCTGGCGGGGCTCATCGCGGTAGTGATACCAACCGCCACGCTCCTGATAATACCAGCGGCCGTCGTACAGATACGCCGCGCGCCCATCGACGTAGACGGGCCGGTGCACCGCGCGGAACGACGCGGGCGGATAGATGGTGACCCGCACCTGGGCCTGAGCCGGCATCGACGACAGACCCATCATCAGCGCGCCAGCCATCAGCACGCCCTTCGACATCACTGCGAGAGTTCGGTTCATGGGGGGTCTCAGTTCGCCGACGTGATGATGTGGGGGTGGTTGGCGTGCTCTCGAAGCTGCTCGGCGAGTTCGCTGCGCTGCTCGGCCTTCAAGAACGGCGTGATGGTTTCGTAGAACAGCGCCATGCGGCGCGCGCCGTGAGCCGACAGTCGGCCGTTCTCGTCAGGGGCCACCGTCCTGGCGTCGAACTTCTCGAACACGAACGCGGCTGCGAAGGCCAGCACGTGCGCCTGGGCCTTCTTCGACTCCCACGTGTGGGCTCGGCCAAACGCGACGGTCAGTGCCTTCGACATCTGGTCGAGCTGCTCGGCGGAGAGGTCGACGTCTTCAGCGAGCGCAGCCAGGCGGCCGCCCTTCTCCTGCCCGCCCTTCTCCGCGTCGGCGTTGACCTGGAGCCAGATCTCCCAGTGCGCCTGGACCTTGTCGGCCACCACCTCACGTTCGGCCGGGGTGAGAAGGCCGTGCAGTTGGTTGAGCGCGTCGGTGCTGCACTCGTAGGCCTTGGCCGAGGTGCTGTTGAGCTCGACGATGACGCCTTCCAGCGTGGCGTTCTCGATGGCGCCGGTGGCGATGCCGTCGGCGTACGTGAGGGTCAGCTGTTTGGCCACGTCACGGGTGGGCACCATGCAGGCGTCGAGCTCGGCGTGGATCTTCTCGATGGCCGGCCGCTGCGCGTCGTCTTCGCCCAGGGTGTCGAGGCTCATGGCGATGAACTGATTGACTCCGCCGCGGTGGTGGTGCCGATGGTGCGCCCGCAACTCTGAGGTGGTCTCTTCGTCGTCCAGGTCAGACGTTCCGGAGTGAGACGCGTGGGCACAGCCCAGGCCCACCCCAGCCAACACGGCCAGCTCTACGATGCGTTTCAGTTTCATTTCGCTCTCCGGGTTTTCGAGGTTCGCCGCCGCACTGAGCAGCAAGCGGGCCGTCGAAGAGCGCGTGTCACTGCGCGGTGTTGCAAACGCGAGTCCTTCACATTGAAGGAGCCGCTCACTCAAAACAGAGGGTCAGCGGCGCTGGGGGCAGCGTGAGCTTCGAGTGCGGCTTCGCAAGTGTTCAAATCCACAAGTTGGGCAGGGTGACGGAGGAGGCCCGGGGCTTTACCGGGGAGGTGGGCTGGGGCAGAAGACCGCTCGATGCTCCGCTACGCAGCCGACTGGCGAACGATCTTCTTTCTGTGTCTCTTCGCGACCCTGTCCATCACCGGCTGGGTGCTCGACCCCTCGGGGCCCCTGTTGGTGCTCTGGGTGGTGGTGACCGCCGTCAGCTCGTGGATCTGCGCGGTGGCCGCCCACAACACGGTGCACTGCCCCGTCTTCAAGCAGCGGTGGATGAACCGCCTCTTCCAGGTCTGGGTGAGCCTCTCGTATGGGTTCCCCATCAGCGAGTACGTGCCGGGCCACAACCTCTCGCACCACAAGTTCACCCAGGAGCGCGAAGACGTGATGCGCACCAGCAAGGTGAATTTCCGCTGGAACCTGCTCAACTTCCTCTTCTTCTTCTTCGCGGTCGGCCCGGGCGTCACGGCGGGCAACTTCCGCTACCAGAAGATGATGAAGGAGCGCCTGCCGCAGTGGAACCGGCAGCTGCTCATCGAGATGGTGATGGTGTGGGGTGTGAAGGTCGCCCTGCTGTTGATCGACTGGAGGAAGGCGATCCTCTTCGTGATCATTCCCCACCTGTTCGCGGTGTGGGGCATCACCACCGTGAACTTCCTGCAGCACGACGGCTGCGACGCTGATCACAAGGTGAACCACTCCCGCAACTTCATGGGCAAGGTCTTCAACTGGTTCACCCTGAACAACGGCTTCCACGGGATTCACCACGAGACGCCCGGCCTGCACTGGAGCCTCACCCCCCAGGCGCACGCCGAGCGGTACCACGCGACCATTCACCCCGAGCTCGAGCAGCCCTCCCTCGCGGTCTACATGTTCAAGGCGTTCATCTACCCGGGCAAACGCGTCACCTTCGACGGCAAGCCGGTGGTGATCGTGGGTGAAGGCCCCGACCACGACTGGGTGGGCGCCAGCCGCGACACGGCGGCCACCGAGCTCGGCGCCGTCGGCAGCGGCAGCTGAAAGGCTGCTGCGGACACCCCGGATTCAAAGCGAAAGCCGGATGACCCGTCTTGCCGTTGGGGCCTCACTCCGGGGGCAGATAGGCGTGACTCACCCGGTCCCAGCCCACCCCGAAGTTGCGGTCGAACGCGGTCGTTCCCCGGGTGGTGAGCGCGGCGCGGTCGACCCACGCGGTGCGGCCAGACCAGGGGTCGGACACCAGGAAACGCTGATCCGCGCCCGTGCCGCGCACGTCGCTCACCAACAGGAAGTGACCGCCGCTGTTGGTCGCGTCGGTGAGCCGGAGCGGGACATCACCGCCCGCTTCCAGCCGCCGCGCGATGCGATCGACCTCGGTGCCCGACATCCCAGCCGAGGGCGCCACCACGTCGTAGCGGCCGTGCACCGACCGGCGCGCCACGGCGTCGAGGGCGGGGGGCAGCTCCATGCCGCGGCTCACACCGTGCTCTCTCCGGATCAAGTCGACGTCGGCCCGGGGCAAGGCGCCGGGGGTGACGCGCCGAATGGTCTCGAGATCGCCGCTCACGACCATCAGGTCTTCGACGCTCTGGCGCTCACCACGCAGATAGGTGCGCACGCGCGCATCGTTCGCCGGGGCCAGATGGGCTGCCGTGATGGCGTCGTGTGCACGGTGTGCTGCGGCGACCGACTCACGCGAACGCGCAGCGCCTCCACCCCGCTCCAGCACGCGCCGCTGCTCGTCGGCGACGGAGCCCGTGCGGCTTCCCGAGGTCAACCCTTCCCGGTGCAGCTGCCGCGCGTAGACGGGGTCGAGCTCGGCGCGCGCCAGCTCTGCGGTGGCCGGCCCGCAGGAGGTCTCAAATCGCTGCGTGAGACCATCGTTGTCACCGTTCACGTCGCGCGTGCCCGGCGCGGTGACCGAGGTGGCCGAGTCGTTGGCGCGCGAGACATCGAGGGCGGTGGTGGTGCGGATGAGCTCGTTGCGCGGCAGGCCTCTGACGTCGGCCGCGAAGTCGCGCAGCTCGGTCATGGCTGCGGTTCCGCGAGCGCCGCGACGGGTGAGGGCTTCGCTCCGGGCAGCGACGCCGTCGAGCAGCAACGCGCGCTCGGCCTGCGGATCCGCCGAAGGGGAGACCCGATGGCCCGTGCCGGCGCTCGCCATCAAGCCGGTCACCTCGTCGTAGCGCGCGCGGGGCATGTCGACGAGGGTTCGTGCGGCACGGACCGCCTGCGCCTGGCCCATCACGCCTTCGATGCCGAGATCGTCGGCGCTGCGGCGTTCAGAGACACCGCGCACCAGGGCCTCGCGGATCTCCGGGGTGAGCCGGGTGGCGGCAGCGCGGCTGCGGGTGCGCATCGTCTCCAGCTCCGACCAGGTGGCCGCGGCGCGCGCGCCGTTGGGGCCCGCCACGGCACGATCGAGCAGCGCCCGTTCACGCGCGCGATCTGCCGGAGGGAGCGCGTCGAGCTGGCCTGTGATGCGCGCGCGCAGCGGCGCTGCCACCCCGGCTCGCGTGAGGGCCGGCTCGAGGGGGCGCACCGGCGCAGCGCGCACCGGCGCGGCCTCGAAGCTCGACGGCACGGCGCGCGGCGCCGCGGTGGGCCGTTCGGTGCGCACGGGCGGCGGACGGACGGCGGGAGCATGAGGGGCGCTGCGGGGACGGGTTCGGGTCAGAGCGTTCATGGTGGGGACGCATGAGCAATCGATGTGCCTCAGGCGTCGCGTGTGATGAAGCGCGGTTGCCGCAACGGGGTGTAGACCTGCGGGTCACAGCGCAGGACCGAGGTGTGAACCCCCAGTTCACGACTGCGCTGAGCCGATGCTCATCTCTGGCGATCCTCACCGCTCGAACTGAAGGGCGAACTCGCGGCGCTGCGCGCTCGCAAGATCTCAGTGCGCCGCTGCGTCGAGGCCGAGCAACTCAACCGCGTTGTCGTGAAAGATTCGTTGCTCCTCCTCAGCGGTGAAGCCCAGCCGCCGGAAGTCCTCCGCGGCGTGCGCGGGCGAATCGATCGGGAAGTCAGAGCCGAAGAGAACCCGGTCGACCCCGATCTGCCGAGCCAGCCAGACGAGCTGATCCTCGTACGGTGAGTCTGCGAAGAAGTGCGCCGTGGCGCTCAGATCAACCCAGACGTTGCGCTGGTACCAGGGAAAGGGCCGCAGCATCCCGAACTGAACGAACTCATCGAACTTCGGCCCGCCGGCGTGCGCGAGAATCATGCGCGCCTCTGGGTTCTGGACGGCCAACATCAAGAACTTGCCAGTCTGGTTGGCGTCGAACGGCGAGAAGCCGTCGAAGAGCACGACCAGCTTCTGCTGTGCGGTGGCGGCGATCAACGCCGCGACCTCTGGCGCCCCCACATCGAAGCGCTGCGTGTTCGGGTGGAGTTTGACCACTTTCACACCCAGCGCGGCCACGCGCTCGAGCTCCGCCACCGCCGCCTCGCCATCCATGGGGTGCACCGAACAGACGGCGAAGAAGTGCCCGCCACTCTTCCGGGCGAAGGCAATCACCGCGTCGTTTTGCACACGCGTGCCTTCCACGTCACCCCGCTTCGCGATCACGATCAGCGCACTGTGGGTGACGCCGGCCGCCGCGTCGAGCGCGGGCAGTTGGGCAAGGCGCGGCGCTCCCTCCGCGAACGAGGCCAGCTCGTCACCCTGAACGAAGTGAGCGTGCATGTCGATGACCTCGCCCCTGTATCGGGGGGATCGGGTGTGCACGCAGCCGATCAACCCGACGCAGAGCGCCCACCTGAAGACCTGCATCAGCGAAAGCATGCAGGCCCAGACGAAGCCTGACCCGGTCCATTGCGCTCAGCGGTAGTCGACCTGGTACTCCGCCATGGGGAAGAGGGTGTTCTTGCCCGTCACCACCTCGCGGGTGAGCCCCGACAGGCCCGGCACCTTCTTGAACAGGGGGCGCAGGCCAGAGGCCTCCACCGTCTTGCTCAGCAAGGTGACCGCCAGCTCAGGCGACTCTTCGTCTTCGTTGTCCCGGTTGAGCAGCTCTTCGAGGAAGGTCTTCTTCCGGTCGAACAGCTTCAAGGCGACCGTCTCGCCGGCGGGGATGCTGGCCTTCTCGCGCGCGAGCTTGATGGCCGCGGGGAAACCGCCCAGCTCGTCGATGAGGCCGTTCTCTTTCGCGTCGCTGCCCAGCCACGTGCGGCCCTGGGCGAGCTCCTGCATCTTGTCCTTGTCCATCTTGCGGCCCTCGGCGGCGAGCGAGACGAAGCGGTTGTAGGAGGCGAAGAGATCGGTGTCCCACTGCCTGGCCTCGTCGTCGCTGAACTTGCGCGCGGCGATCAACATGTCGGCGTGTTCACCCACCTTGAAGGTCTCGTTGTTGAGGCCCAACTTTTCGTAGAGCCCGCCCAGGCTGGGAACCACCGTGTAGATGCCGATCGAGCCGGTGGAGGTGGTCGGCTGCGCCACGATTGCCGTCGCGTCCATCGAGACCCAGTAGCCACCGGAAGCGGCCACGTCGCTCATGGAGACGATGACCGGCTTCTTCGCGCGCGCCAACGCGACCTCACGCCGCACGTAGTCGCAGCCCAGGCCCGCACCACCGGGCGAGTCGACGCGCATGATGATCGCCTTCACCTCGTCGTCGGCAGCGGCCTTCCGCAGCGCCCTGATCAACGGCTCGCTGCCCTGGTTCGAGTCGCCGCCGAACGGATCATCGCTGCCCTTGCCCGAGACGATGAGGCCGACCGAGTAGATGAGCGCGATGGTGTGTTTGCCTTCTTCGAGGCCGGCTTCGCTGGGTTCGATGTTGCGGTAGCGGCTGGCGGAGACGTACGGAATCTTCGTCTTGTCGTCGAGGCCCAGCTTGGTGCGGATCAACGCCTCGACCTCGTCCTGGTAGCCGAGCTGATCGATGAGCTTCTGCTCGAAGGCCCAGTCAGACTTGGTGTGGCCTTCTTCGATGAGCGCCTTGACCTTCTCGGGCTCGAGCTTGCGGAACCGCGCGACCGCCTCGACGAGGTGGTTGTAGGTGGCGTCCATGTTGAAGCGGATCATCTCCTTCACCGGCTCGGTGAACGCCTTGGAGCCGGTCTGCTCACCGGAGACCGACTTGTACTTTCCGTAGCGGAAGTACTGCACCTCGACGCCGAGCTTCTCCAGCAGGCCGGGGTAGTGGCTGATGTCGCTGGCGAGGCCGTTGAACTCGAACCACGAGTCTCTGGGCATCACGATGGTGTCGGCGGCGATGGCCAGCGCGTACTCGCGTTCGGAGAGCGCCTCGCTGAAGACGATGACGAACTTGCCGCTCTTCTTGAACTCGACGATCGCGTCGCGCAGCTCTTCGATCTTCGCCCAGCCGGTGCCGTCCATGGTGCCCATCTCGAGCAGCACGCCCTTGATGCGTTTGTCGGCGGCGGCCTTCTCGAGGTTGAACACGTGCTGGCGCACGGTGACGGGCGAGCCGCCGAAGAGCTCGTCGAGGCCGCTGGAGCGCACGTATTCCGGGGTGCCACCGAACAGCTTCATGCGGAGGACGGACTGATCTTCGACCCGACCGCCGCCGTTGTTGTCACCACCGCTGAGCGCGGCGAGCACCACGATGCCGGCGAAGCCGAGGGCGAGGAACCCGAAGCAGCCGAGCGCGAGGATGAGACCTGCACCCATGCCGCCCTTCTTCACCGGCGGAGGCGCAGGCGGGAGGTACGGGGTCTGCGGCGGCGGTTGCGGTGCGTTCGGATCCATCATGGGCGGTACGCGTAACTGGGAGGGCAGTGCCCCGCAAGCTCGCAGACTCGCCAAACCAAGGAGCCACCACAAACTTAACAAAGTGGCTCCCTCTCCCCGCGGGGGAGAGGGCTACCCGTTCTCCAACTCGCTCACTCGGGCACGAGCCTGAACCAGCTGACCCTCAGCATCCAAAACCTGCCGTTGCAGCGAGGAGATCACCTCGCGAATGCGCTCGACCTCAACGCGAGCACCCTTCAACTCGAGTTCCCGGCGCAGCTTCTCTGCCGCAACGCGCTCGAGTTCACGAAGCGCGGCGAGTCGTTCCTCCTCAGAAGGACCGGCCTCTTCAGCGACAGCCGGAGCAGCAGCCACCACTGTCGCCGGAATCCCCGCGGCCTCGAAGCCCGGCGGATCGCGGTCATCACTGAGAGCACCGGGCAAATCAGGAGCAAACCCACCATGAGCCGCGATCGCCGACAGCGTGGTCGCCACCCGCCGCAGCGTGGCCTCGTTCGCCGCGTTGCCGGCCTCAGTCAGCAGCGCGGCCGCGCGAGTGCGCAGCGCCTGTATCGACTCGCGGTGCGCCGGGGTCGCGCTCAAATCACCCTCGCGCATCCTCCTGGCCGTCTCGAGAAACGCGTCGAACTCAGGCCGCGCCTGCCACCACAACTGATTGACGGCCCACGCCGAAATCGGAGGCCTGCCCAACTTCGCGAACGTCGCCGCGCCCGCCTTGTCACCCGCAGCCTTCAGTTCACCCGCGAGCCGTTTCCGCTCCGCCACGAACGTCGCGTGCGGCCCGCGGAACAGCTCGGCAACGGCCTCGTCGTAAGTCGCAGCCATGCGCGAAGAATACTCAGGGACACTCGACCGACGCCGAGCCTTCTTCACCGAAGTCGAGGAACCAGCCGTCGTGCAGCCAGGCCACGTTCATCGCCTTGCCTGGGTTGGGCGCCTGGCGAACCGCAGCGCCGATGGAACACTTGATGCGAGGGAGCGGCTTCTCCTTACAACTGCGGAAACTCTCGGCGGTGTACGACTCGATCTTCTTCGCGGTCACCACGACGTAGTGCAGGCATGGGATGTCTTGGTCCTCTTCGCGCAGCCGGGGATCGACGACGCTCCTGGCGGGTGAGCGGAAATAGTAGTCGGCGTGGAATTCGCGGCTGAGCGTGAGGTCGACGAGATCGCCGGTGAAGAGGCCGCTGACGTTGAAGTTGGTCAGCACCGCATCGGGCATGTTCGCGCGGGCGAGTGCCGCTGCGCGAGTGATGTAGGCGATCGCATCGAAGGCGCGCGGATCGAAGTCGATCGGGAGGCTCTTTCGATCACTACCGGTCTCGATCATCGTGACGCCAGACACTGAAGGAGAAGGGGGCGCGACGCCGGTCACCGCCAGACCAGTCGAGCGGTCCTTCTTCTTCGGGCGCTGCGGCGGATTCGAAGGGGCGCTGCCTGCATCGACGGGCGGTGGTTCCTCAGCGGCGCTCGGGAGGACCGGTGCGCTGACCAGTTCTGCTCTGAAGCCTGCATCGACGACACGGACCGCCTCGACTTCGCTCGAGAGGAACGGCCTGACGAACCACCCCACCGCGATCACGAGGAAAGCCAACACGAGGAACGGCATCGGCCGTTGCCACTGGCGCGTGCGCGGTGAACGCACCGTCTGCTCGAAGGCATCCTCCGTGGTGCCCTGCTCCATCTTCACCGACGGTGTCGCGATGTCATGCGGCTGCCGAATGCGCCGCACCACCGGGCCATCCACTGGCAGCTCATCGAACAGTTTGCGCAGCGCCGCGGCGAACTCATCCGCCGTGCCGAAGCGCAGCACCGGCGGCTTCTCCAGCGCTCGCAGAATCACCGACTCCAAGGCGAGCGTGATCTCCGCCCTGATCATCCGCGGAGAAACCGGCGCCTCATGCAGGTGCCGGTTGAGCAGCGCCATCACCGTGCTGCCCTCGAACGGCCGCTTGCCGGTGACGCACTCGAACAGGATCACGCCGACCGCATAGAGATCGGAGCGCCCATCGAGCGCCTGACCATCGATCTGCTCCGGCGACATGTAGAACGGAGTGCCGATCAACATGCCCTGCTGCGTGAGCGGCGTGGGCGATTCCTGAACGCGCTTGGCGATCCCGAAATCGAGAATCTTCGCGCGCCCGCTCGGGGTCACCCTGATGTTCTCGGGCTTGAGATCGCGGTGAACGATGCCGCGCGCGTGCGCGACCTGCAGCGCAGAGAGGACGTCGAGCAACAACTCCACCGTGAGGCGCAGGCCCAGCGCACCCCGCTCATCGAGCAGCTCGCGCAGGGTCACGCCCTCGACGAACTCCATCACGATGTACGGCGTGCCATCGGGCAGCCTGTCCTGATCGATCACCCGGGCGATCTGCTCGTGGTCGATCTCCGCCACCGCCTTCGCTTCATTCAGGAAGCGCGCGATGCCATTGGGCTCGGCGCAGGCGGCGGCGTTGAGAATCTTGATCGCCACGAAGCTGCCCAGCTCGACGTGCACGCCCAGGTACACGTCGCCCATCGCGCCGTGCCCGAGGCGGCGATCCAGCCTGAACTTCCCGATGACCTGGCCCAGATGCACGAACGGGTGGCGTAGCACGCGGCCGTGAGTATCGTCCGCGCTCCTCTTTGCTCCGGAGCGGCACCCTGAACTCGCCCGCACATATCGTCATCTTCGGAGCCGCCGGTGATCTCGCCCTGCGCAAGCTCATCCCCGCGTTGGCCAGCCTCGCCGCCAAGAATCAGCCGGCGAGCGGCTTTCACATCATCGGCATGTCTCGCACGGAAAAGACGAGCGAGGCGTACCGGGCCGAAGTGCGCGCCGCGATGCCGCCCGAGCTGCTCGAGGCGTGGACGAAGATGGAGGCCAGCGTCACCTACTGCCGCGGCGACGTGAACGTGGCGGCCGACGTGAAGCGGCTCTCCGAGCACCTCGACGCGTTGCCCGGGGGCGATCAGACCGGCCGGCTGTTCTACCTCTCGCTCAAGCCCGCGCTGTTCGCCGACGCCATCACCCGGCTCTCCGAAGCGGGGCTGCTCGAGGCGATCGAAGGCGACGAGAAGCGCTGGCGCCGCGTGGTGATCGAAAAACCCTTCGGCCACGATCTGAAGAGCGCGGTGGAGCTGAACCAGCACCTGCACCGCCACCTGCGCGAGTTTCAGATCTACCGAATCGATCACTACCTGGGGAAGGAGACCGTTCAGAACATCCTCGGCTTCCGCTTCCACAACGCGATCTTCGAGCCGCTGTGGAACCGCCAGCACGTCGAGCTGATTCAGATCACAGTCGCCGAAGAGCTCGGCATGGAGCGAGGCCGCGGCGAGTACTACGACGAGACCGGCGCGCTCGCCGACATGTTGCAGAACCACATGCTGCAGGTGCTCTCGCTGGTGACGATGGAGCCTCCTTCATCACTCGACGCGAAGTCGGTGCGCGCGCAGAAGGTGGCGGTGCTCGAGGCGCTGCATCCTCCGTCGAGGAAGTTGATGGCCCGCGAGGCCGTGCGCGCCCGCTACACCGCCGGCACCATCAAGGGTCAGCCCGTGCCCGGCTACCTGCAGGAAGAAGGGGTGGCGGCGAACTCGAGCACCGAGAGCTACGTGGCGGTGCGCTGTGAGATCGACACCTGGCGATGGGCGGGCGTGCCGATTCTCCTGCGCCACGGCAAACGCATGCCGCAACGCTTCACCGAAGTGCAGGTGCAGTTCCGCACACCGCCCATTCAGTTGTTCAACCGGCCCGACGGCATCAGCGACGACGACTTCCGCGAGAAGCTGCGCAGTGGTGACCTGTGCCAGACGCGGCCCAACGTGCTCTCGCTCTCGTTGCAGCCGCGTGAACGCATCGGTCTCTCGTTCGGCGTGAAGCGCCCTGGGCCGTCGATGGTGATGGCGCCCGCGTCGTTGACCTTCGACTACCAGGACACCTTCAAGAGCCAATCACCCGCGGCCTACGAGCGGTTGTTGCTCGACGTGATGCTGGGCGACGCGACCTTGTTCCTGCGGGGCGACGAGATCGAAGCGAGCTGGTCTTTCGCCGATGCGCTGCACGCCGCGTGGAAAGAAGACACCACCCCGCCCCGCGAGTACGCCGCCGGTACGTGGGGGCCGCCCGAAGCCGACGAGCTGTTCCATGGGTGTGAAGGAGGCTGGTCGCGTGGCTGACGTGACCGTGCTGGTCACCGCACGCCCGCTCGAGGTGGCCGCGGGGCTGGTGAGTGAAGCGCTGCAACGCGTGGGTGCGGGCGCGCGCCTGGGCATTCCCGGCGGCTCTGCGCTCGGTGTGCTGCGACTGGTGCGCGAGAGCCTGGCTCCGGAGTTGTGGAGCACCCTGCGGCTGACCTGGGTCGATGAACGACTGGTGCCGGTGAGTGACGCGGCCTCGAACCGGGGTGACGCGTTTCATGGCGGCTCGCTGCTGAAGACGCAGCCGGTGGCGCTCGAGTTGCCGCTGGTGCTCGATGGGGAGAACGCAGCCTCTGCGGTGGCCCGAACCACCCAACGTTTCGCAGAAGACTTCGGCGGTGCACTCGATGTGGCGCTCCTGGGACTGGGAGAAGACGGGCACGTCGCCTCGCTCTTTCCGGGCCACGCCCTCCTCGCCAGTCAGGGGGTGGTCGCGGCCCTGCAGGATTCACCCAAGCCGCCTTCCGGCCGAGTGACGTTGACGTTACCGGTGCTGGCACGGCCGGGCCTCGAGCGAATCATCGTGGCGCTGGGCAGTGGCAAGCGCGAAGCCTTGATGCGGTTGATGGCAGGTGACGAGACGATCCCGGCGAGCAGGTTGGGCAAGGTGACGGTAGTAACGGATCAACAGCTGGCTTCGAAAAGAGAGACTCCATGACGAACCGTCTGAATGACGTCGCAGTGATTGGCCTGGGCGTGATGGGCGCCAACCTCGCCCGCAACTTCGCGAGCCGCGGCCTCAAGGTCGCCGCCTACAACCGCACTGTCGAGACCGCGCAGAAGCTCGCCGCCGCGCACCCCGAGGCGAAGCTCGACGTGGTGACCTCGCTCAAGGAGATGGTGGAGCGCCTCGAGCGTCCGCGGCGGATCATCTTGATGGTGAACGCGGGCAAGCCGGTCGACGCGGTGCTCGATGATCTCGACCCGATGCTTCAGGAAGGTGACCTCGTCGTCGATGCGGGCAACAGCCTGTACACCGACACTGATCGCCGGGCGGCGCGCGCGAAGGATCGCCCGTGGAAGTTCGTCGGCATGGGTGTCTCGGGTGGCGCGGAAGGGGCGCTGCTCGGGCCGTCGATCATGCCCGGTGGTGAGGTGGAGTCGTGGAAGCGGCTGCAGCCGGTGCTCGAGGCGATCTCGGCGCGTTCTGATTCAGGTGTGTGCGTGACGTATTGCGGTGCGGGCTCGGCCGGACACTTCGTGAAGATGGTGCACAACGGCATCGAGTACGGCGACATGCAGTTGATCGCCGAGACCGCGTCGTTGCTGCGCGATGGGCTCGGGCTCGCGCCTCCGGTGGTCGCCGACACGTTCTCGGAGTGGAACCGCGGCGACCTCGCGTCGTTCCTCATCGAGATCACCGCCGACATCTTCCGCGTGAAGGAGCCTTCGGGGCGGCTGCTGGTCGATTCGATCCTCGACAAGGCGGGGCAGAAGGGCACCGGCAAGTGGACGGTCATCGCGGCCTCTGAGCTGGCCGTGCCGATCCCCACCATCGCGACGGCGGTCGATGCGCGGTTGTTGTCGTCGGCCAAAGACACCCGGGTTCGGGCCGAGGCGCTGCACCAGCCCTCGCGCGCGAAGCTGGAGGGCGTGACGGTGAGCGACCTGGCGGACGCGCTCTATGCGTCGAAGATCGCCAGCTACACGCAGGGCTTCGCGATGCTGCAGGCGGCGAGTGAGACGTTCGGGTACGGCACGAACCTGAGCGAGGTGGCGCGCATCTGGACTGCGGGCTGCATCATTCGCGCGTCGTTCTTGAAGCGGGTGATGGCGGCGTTCAGCGGGAAGTCGGAGCTGCTCGCGCTGACTCCGGACTTCGTGGCGGATCTGGCGAAGCGGCTTCCAGCGTGGCGACGCGTCGTCGCCGGTGCCGCCCGGGCCGGTCTGGCAGCGCCGGGTCTGTCGGTGTCGTTGAGCTGGTACGACACGCTCACCACCGCGCGGGGAACGGCGTCGTTGATTCAGGCGCAGCGCGACTACTTCGGCAGCCACACGTACGAGCGCACCGACGGCCCCGGTGTCGCGGTGCACACCGAGTGGAAGGCGTAAACCGACAAGGACTCCACTACGCGCCACGGACTCCCTCTCCCCGAGGCGGAGAGGGAGACAAGACGGTGCGGGCTGCATCGAGTGCTTCACGCGATCCCGCGAGTGCCAGGCGATCTTCCACCTGCAGCACTTCGGTCGCCGTCGCGACGATCGCCTTCGAGCCGCGGGTGATCGCCAACACGGTCGCGCCGGTGACCCCGCGCAGATTGAGCTGAGCCAGCGTCTTGCCCACCGCGGCACTTCCGCTCGCCAGCTCGATCACCGAAGGCGCGCTCAACCCCAGGCCGGGCAGGATCTTCTCGACGTCATGCAGGGCGTCCTCCCGCGAATGCGACATCAACGCCTCGGAGATCACGTCGACGCCCGCGCGCACATGACCGTCGAGGTTGTTCGCGCTCCGCCACAACGCCATGGCCAACAGACTCAGAATCCCCAGCAACACCACCCCCACCGGAATGTCAGGGAGCAGCGGCTGGGTGATGGCCACCATCGGCACGCCCAGCGCCAACACGATGCCGGCCTGCAACGTCACGATCAGCACCCGCCGCGGAGCCGCCGCGAGATCCACCTTGCCCACCGCCCTCGCCGGCAACGCCGCTTCTGCGAGCTCGGCCGCCAATCGCTGAGAGAGCCGCGCGATCCCCACGCACAACGGCAACGCGACCACCGCCGCCCCACCGAGCACCAACCAGAACGGCGCATCACGCGTCAGCTCCGCGCGCCGTGAAACGGTGGCGACGACGATCACCACCGTCAGCAACGCCGCGTCGATGATGAGCGAACGAGCCACCCGCTTCGGGCCCTTCACCGGAGGCGCCTCGCGCAGCCGCTCCAACCAGCTCGCGTACAAGGTGGTGAAGGTCTGCAACCGCCGCGGCAGCTTTCGATCGAGGAAGCTGGCTACCGGCCCCGACGCCTTCACGAGAAATCCAGTCGTGAGCGTGGTGACCACCGAGACCGCCGCGGCCACGGGGAACAGAAACGAGCCGGTCGCGCCCAGCGTCATGCCCAGGCCCGCGATGATGAAGGAGAACTCACCGATCTGCGCGAGGCTCATGCCGGCCTGCACCGAGGTACGCACGGGGTTGCCGGTCAAGAACGCGCCCATGGTGACGTTGATCACCTTGCCCCCGATCACCACGACGGTCAGCAACAGCGCCGCGCCCCAGTGACGCGCCACCTCGGCGGGATCGATCTGCATGCCCACCGACACGAAGAAGATCGCCGCGAAGAGATCGCGCACGGGCTGCACCAGATGCTCGACGACCTTGCCCTCGCCCGACTCCGAGATCAGCGAGCCCGCGATGAAGGCGCCGAGCGCGACCGAGTACCCGAAGTACTGCGCCAACAAGGCGATGGAGAAACAGAAGCCGACGCTGGCGACGAGCGTGGTCTCAGGGCGGTTGAGCTTCGTCACCGCGCGGGTCACCCGGGGCACCACCAACAACCCCACGCCCAGCAAGACGGCGAGGAACGCGGCCAGCTTGCTCAGCGTGGTCGCCAACGCGAGCGCCGACAGCCCGGCGCCACTGGAGATCGCGGTGAGCGTCGCCAGCAGCACGATGGCGATCAGGTCTTCGACGATCAGCACGCCGACCACCAGCTCGCGCAGGCGCCCGGTGATGCCCTGCTCGTCGAACGTCTTCACGATGATGGTGGTGCTGGAGATCGCCACGATCGCTCCGGCGAACACGCTCTCGGTGGTGGTCCAACCCAGCGCCTGCCCCACCAGGAAGCCGGTGATGAGCATGATGCCGCACTCGATCACCGCGGTGATGCCGGCGGTGGGACCGACCTTCTTGAGCTGCTTCAAGCTGAACTCGAGACCCAGCGAGAACATCACCAGGATGACGCCGAGCTCGGACAACGCGATGACCATCGCGGGATCGGCCACGAGGGGAATGGGCAGATGGGGGCCGATGATCAGCCCGGCCACCAGGTAGCCGAGCACCACCGGAAGCTTGAGCTTCTGCGAGATGACCGTGGTGACCGCCGCGACGCAGAGCACGACGGCGAGGGCGTAGAGGAAGTCGTGCGGCGTGATCACGGCCGCTTCTTACCCAGTGCACCGGCGAGAGTGAGTGATTGGTGATCGAGCCCCGGGCTCGAACGCGCGGGCTCTCGGCGCGGGCAAGAATCTTCAGGTGACCTGGTCCCCCGACGGCGACCCTGCGAAGCCAGCACGCTCTCACACGCCTCCACGGCCTCGACGTCGAAGTCGGCCACCACGTCTTCCAGCTCGACGAAGCGAACGCCCGCCTGCTTGATCAGATGCGAAGTCGCCACGTTGTGCGCCACCCGGTACACCCAGGTGCGCAACGAGCAGCGTCGGTCGAACAGGCCCAGGCTCCTCCACACGGAAGCATGAATGTCCTGCAGCAGATCGGGCTCAGCCTCATACCCAGCCGCCAGCCGCCCCAGGGAAGCGCCGTGGGTTTCGGTGACCTCCCGGTAGAGCGTGTCGCGATCCATGCGTGGTCTTGACCTGATCTCCGGGGACAGGACCGCGCGCATTCCCCATCAGTCGGCAGGCCGGGCCGCTTCTTACACAGAATCTTTTCGCCTCGCGGGCTCGCCGAACGTTCGTCAGCGGAAATGAGCGCCTGCCCCTCGCCCCGCTCGCGCTCCCTGAGCCACACTCGACGTCCATGCGCATCGTCACCAACCCCGGCAGCAACCTCGATGAAGACATGACGCTCGCGCAAGACATCGACCTCACCCCGCAGAAGATCGTGGTCGATGGCATCTCGCACGACACGCGCAACACCATCGACTTCGCGCAGGTGGATGGCTGGGTGAAACGCGCCCACAAATACCCCCAGGTGCAGGGCACCACTGAGCAGGACTTCGTCGAGTACTTCAGCCGACTGGTGAAGAAGGACCCTGAAGTCTTGTGCGTGATGACCTCACGCAAGCTCATCGGCTCACACGACGCTGCGCTGGCCGCTGTCGCAAAGTTGAAGGCGAGCAGCGACCCCGAGCTGAAGGCAGCGCGCATCGAGGTGGTCGACTCGCAGGTGACCGACGTGGGCGCGGGCTTGTGCACCCTCGCCGCCGCGCAGGCGCGCAAGGCCGGTCTCAACCTGCGCGGCGTCGCTCAGTTCCTTCGCAGCTTCGCTGAACGCAACCGCAACGTGCTCACCGTCGCCACCCTGGAGAACTTGATCAAAGGCGGGCGCGCCAGCTTCCTCCAGGGCTGGGTGGGCAACTTCCTCGACATCCGCCCGATGATCAGCATCAACGCCGGCGTCGTCAGCACCGTGGCGAAGCTGAGCGGAAAGGCCGACGTGGTGCAGAAGATCGACGACTACGTGAGCTCTCGCCTCGACCCGAAGACGGCGGTGTGGCTCGCAGTCGCGCACGGCAACGCCCCAGAAAAGGCGAAGGCCGTCGCCGCCCGCCTGCAGGAGCGCTACCGCTGCGAATACACCCTGGTGCGCCCGCTCTCGCCGAGCATCTACCTGCACATGGGCCCCGGCAGCGTGATGGCGTTCCTGTTCCCGCTCGACGGTCTCGGCTTCCGCCCCACGCCTCCGTGAGGCTCCGGCTCACTGACCGCGCAACATCGACACCACCCAGCCCACGTGCCGGCCGGTCGCCGTGGAGAGCCCGTGATCACGCACGGTGTCGCTGTTGAGCACCCGCGCGTGCGCCTCGAGGTTGGTGTGGAACACCGAGCCCGGGATGATGGCGCCGTTGGGCATCACCTGCCGGCCGATGATGCGCATGCGCGAGAGCACCTCGAGTGAGGTGAGCCGCAGCAGCTCGTAGCGCTGCGCCTCGAACCCCGGCTGCGCCGAGACGGCCACGATCAGCTTGCCGAAGGTCGGGTCTTTGTTGACCAGCACGTCACCCGCTTCGAAGCCCACGTCGAAGCGCACGTTCACCTCGGCCAGGCCCTTCACGCCCGCCGCGTGCATCGCCTGGAGCACCTCGGCCGAGTGGGGCACCTCGAGCGAATCGAACACCCCCGCGTTGGGCAGGAACAACCCCTTCTGCCCGTCACGCGGATCCTTCAAGTCACCCCGCCACGACTCGGCGTTGATGCGGAACTCGCGCGCCACGTGGGTGTTGATCACGTCGCCCTGCGCGAACGGAATCGGCCGGCCGCTGGCGATGAGGAACTGGAGCCCCGGCAAGTCGAGCGGCGCCAACGAACCATCGGGCTGCCTCACGCGGTGCGCCTCTTCGGTCACCGGGTGCTCCACCTGAATGCGCGTGTTCATCTCGAGCAGGTAGAACTTGTTGTCCTTGTACATCAGCTCCACCGTGCACGCGCCGACGTAGCCGCAGTCGTCGGCGATGCGGGTGGCGATGGCGCAGATGCGCTCGGTCAGCGCGGGGTCGTTGCGCAGCAGCGCGGGGGGCGCCTCTTCTTGAATCTTCTGGCTCGCCCGCTGCTCGGTGCAGTCGCGCATGCCGAAGTGGCGCGTATTGCCGAACCGATCTCGCAGCACCTGCACCTCGAGGTGAATCGTCTCGGGGATGTTCTGCTCGAACATCACGCCGGCGTCCCACCCGTTGGCCTTGATCTCTCCCAGCACCCGCTGCACCGCGGCAGGCACCCCCGCGGGCTCGGCGATGACCGCCTGTCCACGCCCGCCTCCGCCGTTGGCCGCCTTGAGCCGCCCGGGGAAGGTGAAGTGGCCCGCCGCGTGACCGGCCGCGATGGCCGCGATGATGGCCTCGGCTTCGGTCTCCTCGAGCACGATGCCCGGCGTCACCGCCGCGGGATCGATGGCCTGCGCGAGCTGACGGAACTTCCGCTTGTCGCCCGCGCGCTCGACCACGTCCTGCATGGGGCCGATGAACACGATGCCCTCTTCGCGGAAGAGCTGAATGGCCGCGCTGTTCTCGGCCAGCGGCCCGTACCCCGGATAGAGCGCCGAACGCGCGAGCTCGGCCTCGGCCTTCGCTCCGAAACGGGCCGCGTAGGCCGCGTGAATGCGGTCGGCGATCTGCCGCGCGTTGGCGTAGCTCTCGCGGAAGCTGCCCTGGAGCCCGATGGTGAAACCGCCCGAAGCTTTCGCGAGCCGCACCTGCAACGAGGTGGCGTCGTCCTGCTCGCTGAAGAGCACCACGGGGGTCGCGCCGAACCTGAGGGCCTCCCGCACCGCGCGCACGCCCATCTCGCCCTTGTCGGCCACGATGACCCAGGCGAGGTCGCCTCGACCGACGGTGGTGGGGGGCAAACGAGCCAGGTCGTAGGTGGCCAGCTCGATCAGGTCAGCAGCCTGGGGAGCGCTGGCCATGAGCGACGCCGCTTCTGCCGCGAGGCGCTTCCGCAGCACCTGCGCGAGGTGCGGGTGGCGGTGCAGCGCGACCAGCAGGTTGAGCGCCTCTTCACCCAGGCCCTCGTCACCCTGAAGCACGTCTCCGAACGCAGCCAGCGAGCGCGTGGCGACGATCTCCGCCCAGACTGATTCTTCCGAGATGACGGTGCGCGCGACCTGCACGCGCGCCCACAGACGCCACAACCGGGCGGGCGCTTCAGGGTGCTTGCGCGCGAGCGGCGGCTCCCAGGCGAAGTGACGCAGCCAGGTCTCGCCGTTGGTGATGAGGAAACGCAGGGACACCAGGTGGTGACCGAGGCGCCCGAGCGGCAAGGAGCGCAGCTGCTCCAGCCACGCGTCGGTGGTGAGCGCGGCGAAGACGGCGTTGCAGCCGATGCCGACCCCGCGCGGACCGATGCAGGCCTGCACGGCGTCGAGGAGGGCGTTGTTCGGGGTGACGGTCGATTGCGTACGCACGGGAGGCGCTCGTAGGAAGCTCCGGGCCCATCCTCAAGTACTCATGCGTTACGCAGGTGCGCAAACTGGGTGGCAGTAGACGAACGGGTCACCGGAGGCGGATGCGGATCGGCCCCTTCGCGGTCGACGGATCGACCTCATGGCCCTGCTGCGTGATGACCACCTTGCCCTGCGCGACGAGGCGGCGGGCGGCTTCGCGCACCGGCTCCATCAGGGCGCGCCATTCTTCAGCCTCAGGGCTGCGCGCCCGCGCGACCTCGGAGGGGCAGAGGGTCGCGCCCCGGGCCCGCGCCGCGAGCAACTCGAGGATGTCGGCCTCGAACCCGCCCGCCACCACGCTGCCCTTCCGCTTGCGGCAGCCGTCACTGCAGTACTTCACCTCGCCCCACGAACGTTCCCACTTCTTGCGCCACTCGATCGTCCGGCCACAAACAGCGCAACTCTTGGGAAGGGGTGTCACGACCCTGTCCTAACGACGCGTCTGGCGGCCGCGAGCGAAAAGACGCGCGAGGCACAGCCGCCGCCCGGCCGACTTCGCGGTGACCGCCATCGACGCGGAGCCGGTCATCGAGAAGACTTCGAAGGCCGCCAGGGCGGTGAAGGAGGTCAGAAGAAAGACCCTTCCAGAGGGAGAGCGGGCACGTCAGCGCAGCAGAGTCCAGCGCACCTGACCTTCGCGGCTGAGCAGGGTGAAGCGGCGATCGCTGCGAACGAGCGCGCCCTCTTCGAAGGGCCATGCGGCCCATTGGGTGACCGCGCCTTCGGGCACCGCCCACGACCAGCCGCGCGCTCCCGATCGATCGAGGCACGTGACCGACGCACGCTCGGCGACCACCGCGCACCCGCGCACCTCGATCACCTCTTGCCCGAGGAAGCGGGGCGATTCGAAACGGCTCTCGAGGGGTGCACCTGCAAGGCCTCCGTATTCATCGACGGGCGCCAGCGCGAAGTGCGCCTGATCCGAGTGGCGTTGGGTGGGCACGTCGACGAAGCCCAGCCTTCCGCTCGCCCCTGCCCACTGCGTCGAAGGCCGCCAGCCCACCGGCGCAGAAGCGTCCTTCTCGGCGCGCTGTGTGCTCACGTCGATGTGCCAATGAGAACGGTCATCGGCCTCCACGCGCACCAGGCCCTCGCTGTCGACGTTGACCGAGTACCAGGGCGCGGGCACCACCGGGTACTGCGCCGCCAGCGAACGCAGCGGCCTCAGCACGCCCCCCACCGTGGGCACCACGAAGAACTCTTTGCCCGCCTGAAACCAGAGCGAACGGCCGCGAGCGCCCTGCAACACCACTTGTTCGTCACCGTCGAACTTCACGAACCAGGGCTCACCCACCACGCCGGTCTGAGGATCGATCGCCACCATGCGATCCACCGTCCACGAGCCGGTGTCACTCGAGCGGTCGATCTGCTCATGCACCACCAAGCGCGCACCTTCGGGCGTGGCGACCCACACCGCGGAGGGAATGCGGTCAGCCGCCGACGTGCGATCGCAGCTCTCGATGCCGAACCAGAGGCCCGCCATGAGCATCAGCGTCGGCAGTACCGGCAGCAGAACCTTTCGAGTCATCCTCAATGCGTAGCGAGCGAACGGCGCACGCGCTCGTCACGAACCTGACGCGAGTTCTACGGACAGCCGGTCTTCGTGGCGGGAGGGCTGATCACCCCGCCGTCGACCTGACACGACCTCAGCGCGTTGAAACGAATGCGCCCGACGCTGCCGCCGCCCGCACCACCACCGCCGCCGGCGGTGTTCTGATTCAGACCGTTCGCCGCGTTGACCACCCCAGCGCCTCCGTTGCCGCCGAAGCCGGGAAAGTTAGGCGGGTTCGCGTTGCCACCGAGCGCCGGCGTGGCCGAGTCGAGGTTGCCTGAGAAGCCATCGATGCCCACGTTGGTGGTGCCGCCACCTTCGCCGCCGCCGCCCCCGTTGGCGGTCACCTGGGCCGCCTGCACCAGAAGCGTCTGGGCCTCGAGGAAGATGGCGCCGCCGCTCCCTGCGCCACCGCCACCACCGCCGCCGTTGTTGGTGCTCGCCGCCCCCCGGCGTCCACCGAAGCCCCGGGCACCCACGCGGCCGTTCACCGACAACGTGCCGGAGACCGAGAATTGAACCGCGCCGCCCCCGTTGCCGCCCAGCCCGCCTGCAGCGCCGCCCGCTCCGCCGTTGGCGCCCGAGCAGCCGCCCGTCAGCGGCACCAGCATCGCGGTGCCGTGAGGGGCGCCGCCGACGCCGCCGAGAGGGCCGCCCGCACCGCCGTCGCCGCCAAAACCACCGAAGCCTGCGCCCGCACCGCCCGAGCCGGCGTTCTGAGCATTCGCGATGCCCGCCGTGCCATGGCTGCCGGCACAGTCGCTCTGATCAGCGCCCGCTTCAGCGAGCACCGTGCCTGAGATGGTCGCGTTGCCGAAGATCGCGAAGACGACCGGGCGAGCGCCGATGAGCGTCAGGGTGCGGGGGGCCTGCACATTCAGACCCGCCATCGCGAGCACCACCACCTCGATGCCGCCGTCCTGGGTGATCAACGTCGGCACCGGCTGGGGCTGGTTGCAGAAGTTGGGGGAGAAGGTGAGCGTCGTCGAGTTGAAGGTGGTGTCGCAGTTGAGCACCGCCGCCCCCGAGATGTTGGGCACGGCGCGAGGGTCGAAGTTGCTCGGCGGGTACGGGAAATCGACCGCGCAGCTCGAGTCGAGCGCGCACACGCCGCCGACGCCGCAGCGTGTTCCGGCGTCTTTCGGGGGTGCGCACCCGCCATCGTCCGGGGGCCCGGCATCCAGAACGCCGGCGTCGAACCCCGCGTCATCGGGCCCCGCATCGATGCCCGCGTCTTGAACACCGGCATCATCAGTGCCCGCATCGCCGGCACCTGCATCATCAACGCCCGCGTCGTCGACGCCTGCGTCCAGTTCGCCTGCATCGAGGCCGGCGTCGGGCGGCTCGCCAGCGTCACTGCCTCCGTCGGCGCTGAGGGGGAGCGCGGCCAGCGTGACCGAGACCCTGGTGATGCCCGGCGCGAAACGTACGGTCGCACGCTCGCTGCGCGCGCTGAGTCGATCGCAGGCGGTGCCGGTGAACCCACGCGCCTCGACCAACACTTCGGAAGCGCCGAGCACTCCGCCGGGAAACACCGCCACCCGAAAGGCGGTCTTTCCGGCGCGGGGAAAGCGCGTGCTGTCGAGCTCTTCGCCGGTGGCGGTGAGCGCCACGACCTCGAGACACTCAGCGCTCGCTTCGAGGGGCGCGTCGACGCTCACCTCGATGGCCGCACCCGAGCGTTCGCCACCGCCACAGCCCACGAGGAGACCCAGGATCACCCAGCCGAAAATGCGCACGTCCGAACCCTACCCCTCGCCCTGCGAAGCGGGGAGAGGGGTCTTCGGGCGCAGAGTGGGCGCTGATGTGCGCCGGGCTTTCAGTTCACGGAACGCGCGACGAACTGTTCCAGGGTGATCAAACCGCGCCGGGGCGTGCCTTCGAACACCAGCCGGTTCGCCTCAACCGCCGCGTTCATTTCGGCGTACGCCTTCGCCCACGTCTCCGGAAGACCGACCCCCTTGAGCACGTCGACCTGCGCCACCGCAGGTACCGGCGCGAGATTGATGGGCTTCTTCAGCGCCGCAGAGAACGCCTTCGCCGCATCGGTCAGCGTGCTGGGGGTGGGGCCTGAGAGCTCGACCACCTTCGGCGCCGAAGCCCCCGCGCGCAGCAGCTCAGCGGCCACCGCACCGATGTCCGCCGTCGCCACCATCTCGAGCTTGCGCTGCGCATCGAACATTGCGGGCAACACGCCCTGCTCCTTCATCGGGTGCAGGCTGCCCAGCAGGTTCTCCATGAAGTACCCCGCGCGCAGGAACGTGACGTGCGCCTGCAGGTCTTTGAAGGCCTGTTCGATGATGTGCACGCTCACGATGGGCCCGGTGCCCGACGGCACGTGCGCCGCGATGCTCGAGAGAAACACCACGTGCTTCACGCCGCTCTCGGTGATGGCCGCCTTGAGCGCAGCAGCCAGCTCGGTCGCATGTTTCGGGAGGTCGGTGACCTCCATCGCAGGCGGGCTGAGCAGGTAGGCCCCGGTGGCGCCGCGCAGGGCCTGGGTCATCGCCTTCACGTCTTTCACCTCTGCGAGGGCGACTTCGGCCCCACGCGCCTTCCACGCCTCGCCCTTCTTCGCATCACGCACGATGACGCGAACCGGCAGGGACTGAGCGAGCAACGTCTCGGCAACGACCTTCCCGGTGTGACCGGTGACTCCAGCGACGACGAACATGGTGAACCTCTTTCGAGCGCTTCGGGTTGGAACGACCCACCATCCGTACGGCCGCGCTCGCTATTCGTCCAATCGATAGCGAGAATGAACACCATGCACGTCATGGATTTTGACCTGAACCTGCTCAAGACCCTCCACGCGTTGCTGGAGACCCGCAGCGTCACCAACGCCGCCAAGCGGGTGGGGCTCAGCCAACCGGCGGCCAGCCACGCCCTCGCCCGGCTCCGCGATGCACTTGGAGATCCACTGCTGGTCAGGGCAGGTTCAGCGCAGGTGCTCACCGAGCGGGCCGAACGGCTCAAAGACCCCGTCAAAGAGACCCTCGCCCGGGCCGCGTTGCTGCTTGCCGAGCCCGACACCGTGCGCCCCGAGCGGCTGGTGAGGAACTTCTCCCTGAGCATGGCCGACTACACCGAGCTGGTCTTGTTGCCCCCGCTCACCGAGCGGCTCTCCGCCGAAGCGCCCGGGGTCTCGGTGAGCTGCAGGCCGCACTTTCTCCCGCTCCAGGCGCTCAGCACGGACGCCGAGCTGTGGCTGGGGGTGAACGCGCCGGATCACCCCGGGCTGGTGGTGCAGCGGCTCTTCAGTGACTCGTACCTCTCCGTGATTCGCAAAGACCATCCGCTCGCGCGCAAGAAGGTCACGCTGCGGCAGTTCGTCGAGCTCAAGCACGTGCAGATCGCCCCTGGAGGGCTGCCCGGCGGTCCTCTCGATGACTCGCTGGCCGCGCGCGGTCTCTCGCGGACCGTCTCGGTGCGCGTGCCCAACTTCCTGGTGGCGCCGCTGCTCATCTCGAAGTCCGACCTGGTGCTCACCGCCCCCAAACGGGTGGTGGAGCGCTTCGCCGACTTCGCCGGGCTGCACGTCTTCGAGCCGCCGATTCACGTGGCCCCGTTCACCGTGCAGCAGGCCTGGCTGGCGAAGTACCACGCTGATCCCGCGCATCGCTGGTTCCGCGGCCTGGTGAAGGCCTCGAGCAACCTGACCTCACGTGCGCCGTGAGCTCTTCGCGACCCGCGCCCGAATGCGGCTCAACGCGACCGGCGTGATGCCGATGTACGAGGCCACCTGGTGTTGCGGAATGTGGCTCAGGTGTTCGGGCCGCTCCGCGCAGAACTGCTGGTAACGCTGCTCCGCGGAGAGCTGGAGGAACTCGTACTCGCGCTGCTCCTTGGCCACGAAGTGTTGTTCGACGAACCGCCGCGCCAGGCGCTGCAGCTCGAGCGAGTTCTCGGCCAGCGCGTCGAAGCCGGTCACCTCGAAGGTGAGCAACTCGGTGGGCGCCAGCGCCTGAATGAAGGTGCGCGAGGGTTTGCGCTGGATCAGCTCGGCATATGGCGCCGAGAACTCACCCGGCCCCCGGAACGCCTTCACCGATTCGCGGCCCCGCGCGTCGACGTAGAAGTGCCGCACCAGGCCCGAGCGCACGATGGCGAAATGTTCGACCGGCTTCGAGGGCTCTGACCAGAACTCCTGCTTTGCCAGCGATCTCGGCTCTGCCAGCGCGAGCAGCTTCTCCCAGTTGGCCGCGGACAGCGGGCCCCACTGCGAGAGCTTCGCATGCAGCGCTTTGGCTTCTGGCTCGCTGACGTGCACGGCTCCACTTCTTAACCCGGGATAACGCGGCCACCGATGCCTCACTGGCAAGGTGGCCCCCATGTCGATCAACGTCTACGCCGTGGTGACCCCCTTCGTGCTGCTGCTCATCGTCGCGGAGATCGCCTTCTGCCTGTGGCGCAAGAACGGCTACTACGAGTTCCAGGACTCCATCGCGAGCCTGGGCACCGCCATCATCAACCAGTGCGTGAACGTCGCCGTCGCGGCCGCCTGGTACCCGGTGCTCGGCTGGCTGTCCGACCACGGCATCTTCACCATCGAGCAATCGGTGCTCACCTTCGTGTTGCTCTTCCTGGGCGTCGACTTCTGCTTCTACTGGTTCCACCGCTTCGGTCACCGCACCAACATCGGCTGGGCCGCGCACATGCCGCATCACTCCACCGAGGAGCTCAACTACGCGGTCGCCTTGCGCGCGTCGGTCACCCAGCGCTTCTTCTCGTTCTTCTTCTACTGGCCGCTCGCCCTGCTCGGCTTCAAGGCCGAGTGGGTCATCGCCATGGTGGCCTTCCACCTGGTGCTCCAGCTGATCCCCCACACCCGCGTGGTGCCGAAGTTGCCGCGCTTCATCGAGGTGTGGATGAACACGCCCAGCCACCACCGCGTTCACCACGCGCGCAACGACGTGTACCTCGACAAGAACTTCGGCGGTTTCTTGATCATCTGGGACAAGTTGTTCGGCTCGTTCGAGCCCGAAGGCGAAGCGTGCGCGTACGGCGTCACCTCGCCGCCCAACACGTGGGACCCCACGTTCATCAACTTCCAGGTGTGGAAGCAGCTGGTGAAGGACGCGTGGAATGCGCCGAGCTGGTTCGACAAGGCGCGCGTGTGGTTCATGCCCACCGGCTGGCGTCCCGCGGGCCTGCCCGAGCTGCCGTCGACAGGCTGGAAGCGTGACGGCAAGGAAGTGAAGTTTCAGTCGACGCCGTTCAAGGGCAGCAAACCGTACCTGGTGCTGCAGTGCGCGCTGGGCTTCCCGCTGATGCTGCTGGTCACCCGGCAGGACACCCCGCTGACCGTGCTCGATCGGGTGCTGTTGTCGGTGGTGCTGTGGGCGGCGGCCACCGCGTGGGGTGGCATCCTGGAGAGCAAGAGGTGGGCGCTGCGGCTCGAGTCGGCGCGGCTGTTTGCGCAGAGCGCGCTGCTGGCGAGCTTTGCGATGCGCGAGCTGATTCCCATGTCGTGGGCAGTCTCGGGCGTCGCAGTCGGGTTGCTCAGCTTCGTATGGGTGCTGGCGCTTCGTTCACCTCAAACCGCAGGCGAGGGTGCGATGGAACTGCAGTAAGCCCTCTCGCTGACCCTCTCCCGCTCCGGGAGAGGGAAATGGTGGTTTGAAGTCGCAAATGAACTTCGTGCCCGTTCCCGCGCCCCTCTCGAAGCGCGTCATCGCCGGCCTGCTCGACGCCGCGTTCGTCGTGGTGCTCTCGGGCATCTCGTTCGCGGTCCCCATGCTCACCCGGGGCATCGGGTTGCCGATGTGGGGCGTGCTGGCCGTGATGGTGGGGTACGCGGTGGTGCCGCTGGCGTTCCTCAAGCGCACCCTGGGCCTGCACATCATGGGGCTCGAGGTGGTGGGCAAAGAAGGGCACGCCATCGACCTGGGCAACCTGCTCTTTCGCGAGCTCGTCGGCCGCGGGGTCTTCCCCGCAGCGTGGCTCTTCACCATCATCAGCAGCGTCATCGCGCGGTCCTTCGGCATCGGTGGCAGCGCCACGCCCGCCCTGCTCGCCGGCGTGATGACCGTCGCCTGCGCCGCGGCGTTGTGCATCTCGGCCATCGGGCACGTCATCGCGCTGGGCCGGCCTGATCAACGCACCCTGGCCGATCTGCTCGCGCGCAGCTTCGTGGTCGAGGGCCCGTCGCTGCCGCCCCCCAGTGACCTGGAAGAGTTCGACGAGTGGAAGGCGCACCGCAACAAGGTGCTCACCCGCATCGTCATCTTCGAGCTGGTGCTCATGAGCTCGGTGCTCGCGCTGCCGTGGTTCTTGAGCTCGAGCAGTGGCGAGTCGCCGCAGATGAAGGTGGCCCGGCTCAAGCTCGAGTCGTTGCAGGCCAAGTTCGAGGCAGACCCCGGCAGCGAGTCGCTCGCGGTGGCGCTGCAACGCGAGTACTTCGCGCGCGGCCGGGAAGACGACGTGAAGCAGCTGCTCGAAAAGCACCGCCGCGCGTTGAGCCTCAAGGAGGCCAGCCGCGAACAGGCGCTGCGTGACCAGCTCGCCTTGACCCACGAACGCAGCACCGCCGAGACCTTGATCGCCTTGCTCGAGCGCCAGGACCGGGTCGACGACGCCATCGAGGTCTATCGCGAGTGGCTCGGCCCCACGCCCACCGCCTCGGCGCTCAATGGCTTCGGCAACTACCTCGCCACCAACGGTCGCACCGAGCTCGCGGTGGTCGAGCTGCAGCGCGCGCTCTCGATGAATCCGCTGGTCGCTTTGGGCCACACGTTGCTCGGCGTCTGCCTGCAGCGCCTCGGGCGCTTCGAAGAAGCACGCGAGCAGCTCGAGCTCGCGCTGCTCGACGATCCTCAGGATGAAGATGCCGAAGACGCGCTGCGCGCCGTCGAAGGAAAGATCGGCCGGCTGCCGGGCGCCGAGAAGCTCGCCCTGCAACGCCGCTTCGATGCATGGCGGCGCGACGCAGGCAATTCGGAGTAACCCACCGATTGGTCTGTGAGCGCTGCGCGGGAATTTGCGCACCGAAACCTCGGGCAGGCCGTGCCCTTGCGCCGGGGCACCACTCCCATGTCTTCTGTGGCCTCTCCTCTTCCCACCCCCAGGTGCCATGTCCCGTATGACTCGTCGTCGCATTCTTCAGGGGCTCGCGGCCTCCTTCGCTGGAAGCCTCGTGTCGAGCACCGCACGCGCCGAGCGGAAGATGATCGCCACCGAGTACTTCGAGGTGGCCGACGTTCACGTGCACCTGACGAGCCTCGACCCCGCGCACGACGGGCTGCGCATCGTGCAGCTGTCGGATCTTCACATCGGCAGAGGCGTGCCCGACGGGCGCATCATCTCGGCCGTGCGTGAAGCGAACGCGCTCAAGCCCGATCTGGTGGTGCTCACCGGCGACTACGTGACCAACCGGCGCGATCCGCTCTCCCGGGTGCCGCAGCTCCTGGGGCCGCTCGAGGCCCCGCGCGTCGCCGTGCTCGGCAACCACGACTACTGGAGCGGCCCCGACGAGCTCCACGATGGTCTCGAACGCATCGGCGTCAACGTGCTGCAGAACGAGAACACGGCGGTGCGGCTGCGCGGGGTCGACTTCAACGTCATCGGCGTCGACGACTGCACCACCGAGCACGACGACGTCGAGAAGGCCTACAAGGGCGCAGGCAAACTCTCCCGCCTGGTGCTCACCCACACGCCCTCCTGCGCCCGGAAGCTGCCGGCGTGGGACGACGTGCTCTGCTTGTCGGGTCACACGCACGGCGGCCAGTGGGACGTGCCCAAGCTCACCCGCGGCGTGTACCAGGCCGCAGGTCAGCCCTGGTACAAGGGCGCGTACACCGTGCGCGGCAACCAGCTCTACGTGAACCGCGGCATGGGGTTCGGCAAGGGCACCCGCCTGCCGCGCCTCAACTCGGATCCCGAGCTGAGCCTCATCACCCTGCACTACCGCGAGCCGGTTTAACACTACTGCGGTGAGAGGCCCGCGGGCGTGATCGACCACTCGGAGATGCAGGCTGTAAATCGCCTCTGCGAGCTGAGTTCCTGATCGCGGTTTTGTCCCTCTTGCTCGGCGTTTCGCTCGGTGATCGAAGGCGTGCA